>DASVDV010000001.1:0-79739 GCA_036380895.1 Gaiellaceae bacterium
CCAGAACCCGCAGCGCGAGGCGCGCGAGATCGGCCTCGTCCTCGCGGAGGCCCTCAACCGGGCTCGCGTCCAGTGGATCGTCTTCGACGATTACCACGAGCTGGCTGCCGACGGCGAAGCCGACAACTTGATCACGCTCCTGCGAAGCGCATGCATCTGCCGATTCGTGGTTGCAAGCCGCATGCGCCCCTCCTGGGCCACGGCACGAAGCAGCATCTACGGAGACGTCGACGAGCTCACGCGGGAAGAACTGGCTATGGATGGCGCGGAGTCAATGCAGGTCATCGGCCGCGCCGGTCCGACTGAAGAGCTCCTGATCGCCAAGGCTCATGGGTGGCCGGCGGTTCTCGCTCTCGTCTCCAACCTCGAGGTTGCGTCATTCCCTGGGGATGTGCTTCCCGAGCGGCTGCATCGCTACCTCGCCGAAGAACTCATCTCGTCGGTTCCGGCCGCCGTACGCGAAGGACTCGAAACGCTTGCGCTACTTCCATCCGAGATCGCCCTCCAGGATGACCATGTTGCGGCCTCGCTGCATGAAGCAAGAGAACTCGGAATCCTGCTGCCGATCGATGAACCGACGCTGCATCCCCTCCTCCGTGACTTCCTGCTCGGACAGCTCAGCGCCTCTGATCGTCGGATCGATCAGGCGATTACCCGCTGCCGAGGAAGCCTGAATTGGGAGCAGGCATTTGACCTCGCGATCCGCTTTGATCGTCTTCAGGTCGCTGACCATCTCCTCAAGGAGGCCTACAGGCCACTGGCACGAAGCGGGCGTCTCTGGACATTGGGCGATTTCGCCTCGCGGCTGAAGGCTAAGGTCCCTGAGCCGTTTCCATCAATGGATGTCATCGATGCCGAAATCGCACTACGGGACGGAGACTTTCTGCTGGCAGCAAAGATCAGTGAAGTCGCCATGGAGAAGATGGCAGAGGGAGACATTCTCCGCTCTACAGCAGCATTGATCGAAGCGAAAGCCAAGATCCTGCTCGGCAGCATTGACGAAGCGAGCGCTGCATGCGCGGTAGCGCAGGTAAGTGCGGTGGACGACCGCGACGCCGGAGACGCGCTCTATATCCGATCGACCGCCGAAGCGGAAAGCGGCGCAGTCGACTGGGACACGGCGGTTCGGCTACTTCGCGAGCGGCGCACTTCGTCACCCACCGATTATGTCCGCTACGGGTGCAGCTTGATACAGCGTGGTCGGTTCGAGCAAGGCTTACGAGAGATCAGCGATGTCTCTGAGTATCTCCGCGCTCTCGATCATGTGCCGGACCCGCGAACAAGAACAGGCTTCCTTGCAGAGGCGAGCTACGTCTTCGCGTTGAAGGGAGAGTATTCGAGCGCAGCACGACTTACGGAGTTGCTTGCAGAGGAGACCGAAAAATACAATCTAGCCTTTGTCCGACCTCACTACCACTGGCGCCTTGCTCAAATCGCCGCGGCTACTCGTCGTTTCGGTCAAGCGAGTCGCCATTTGCATGCCGTGGAGGCTCATGCGTCCGACACTGACACGGTCTTTCATGACCTCAACGCTCGCGTTCTGCGTGCTCGAATGACGTTGAGCCTCGGAAAGCCGAGGGATGCCCTCGCGCTGGTTGAGGCCGACCGAGACGAGCCAACAGTTCCATCGATGCATGCGGAATTTCTCTCAACTCGAGCTATCTGCCTAGCGGCAGTCGGATGCGCCGACGAGGCACGCGACACTGCGCGCCGGGCCCTTGGACTTACGTCTTCCGTAGAAATTTTGATTCAAACGAACATTGCTGCTGCCATCACAGGCGCGCGGAACGGAGACGCCACTGCGATTCACACACTCGCGAGAACAGCTCGGGAGATGGACGTTTGGGATCCCGTACTCTGTGCTGTTCGTTCCAACCCGACGCTTGCGGCCTCCCTCGCTGCAGCTCCTGAACTTCGTCCTCGGCTTGAACGTCTTTACACGGAATCTCGCGATTTTGCACTTGCAAGACGCGGGGGATTCAACACTTCCGGCGCGTCGCAGCGCCTCGGCGTGCTCTCGGCGCGTGAGAATGAGATTCTAGGTCTGATGGCAGAAGGCTTCAAGACAGCCGATATCGCGCATGGCCTCTTCATCTCCGAGTCAACAGTCAAGGTGCACGTGCGGCATATATTTGAAAAACTCGGAGTGCGAACTCGCGCCGAAGCAGTGGGCCGCCTCAACGCACTCTAAGCGCTGAGAGCGATCACAGGCAAGTCAAACTCCCGGGGCTTCTTCTGGGGCATCAAGATGAACTCGGATGCGGCCGCACGCCGATACTCCTCGGTGGCACTGGCAAGGATCGCCTCGAACGCGGCGACGACAGTTGTATCAAACTGCGTTTCAACGGCCTGAGCTAGGCGCAGCCGCGCAACGCGGGTTGGCATAGCATCACGGTAGGGCCGATCTGATGTCATCGCGTTGTACGCATCCGCTACGGCAATGATCCGCGCAATCAAGGGAATCTCTTCACCTCTGATTCCATCCGGATACCCCTCTCCATCCATCCTTTCATGGTGATGGCGAACGATCGAGGCGATCTCAGCATAGGTATCGACGTTCTCGAGGATTCCTTCACCGATGGCGGAGTGGCGTTGCATTTCGCGCCGCTCGTCAAGCGTCAACGCACCTGGCTTTTCAAGTAGGCCCGCAGGAAGACCGATCTTCCCAATGTCGTGGACGAGGCCACTTACATGAGCTAGCTGCTGTGTCGCCTCGTCGAGTCCCATCCTCTCCGCGATATCTCGTGCATACACTGCGACGGCGGCCGAGTGACCTGCGGTATAGCGGTCTCGGGCGTCCAGCGTGGCCACGAGTGCTGTGGCGAACGAGAGGTTGGCCTGTTCGAGTGTGACATTGAGGCTAGACAGCCCCTCGGCGAGCTCACGCTGCCGTTGGTACAGGGCGAACAGCTGCTGCGCCGCGAGTGCAGGCACGAAGAACAAGACGAGCGTCCACGATGCGAACTCTCGGTAGGCAATGCTCAGAACCGCGACGATCGGGAGATAGAGCGGTATTGAAGCCGCTCCGACAGTGCCAAGTGCGCGAGCAACATCTCGGGCGCTACCGCCACGCAGTCGCATCGTCAGGGCAGCGAAGCCGACGTCCATCGGCTCAGCAATGAGAACGGCTGCGACCGTGGCGCCCGCCGTTGCGATCGTCCCATCACCCCAAATCCCGATGACGCCCCAGGCCACGGTCCCTGCGACGCCTCCGGAGAGTGTCCTGATACCCGTGTAGATCCCCCACCGCAGGTAAGGCGCTCCGCGTTCCAAAACCGCGCTGCGGCGCTGCGGACTAAGGAAGACGGGGAGTTCACCAGCGAAGGAGGCAGCGCCGACGAGCATCGCCGAAAGAGGACCGAACACGGCGGCGGCGAAGACGGTCGGGATGAGGGAGATTGAACCCTCGATGTTCTCTCCGAGCTTCACGCGGCCCCGCTCCGCGAACGCTGCGACCGCAGCCAAGCCCGCGGTAGCCCAAGGGTTTCCGATTCCTGCACCTGCCGTACCTGCGGCCACGGCGATCGCCAGCGCCGCGACCGCCAAGCACGACTGATAAGCAGCTAGACCTACCGGAAACGGGTTGAATCGCCTCAAACTCTCGAACATAAGTTGCGCCCTCCCCCAAAAGGGGTATAAAGTCCGCGTGCCGTCAGCTCCTCCAGGAGGGGGAAACCGTTCGATGCTGAAGTTGATTGCTCGTCTCGCTACCCGCCCCGTTGTCGCCGGTGGCGGGGTTGCTTGGTAGTCGCAAGCCCGCTTAGATAAGACGGTTCCGACCGCTGGGGCATCACCCGTACAGGTGATTGTCCACAGGTCGTGGAAAAGGCGTCGGGGCCGTCAGTCAGGCGATGAGTCCACGCCGGAAGCCAACGGCTACGGCGTGGGCTCTGCTTCTTGCCTGCAGCTTCGCCAGGAGGTGACGGACGTGGCTCTTGACCGTCTCCTCGCTCAGGAAGAGACGATCGCCGATCTCGCGGTTGACGAGACCGTCGGCGACGAGCTGCAGAACCTCCACCTCGCGCGCGGTCGGCTCCTGCTCTAGCTCGGGAAGCTGCCGGTTGAGCGGGATCACGGCTGCGCCGGGCTCGCCGCGGCGGGCGGCGACCGAGTCGAAGCGCTCCGCGTGCTCGCGGTAACGGGTCAGGATCTGGTTGCGCTGGGCGGCGTCCACATGGCGAGTATCGGTCGGGTGCCGACCCCGCTTTAGACGAACGGCTCCCCCCGTTCGAGTGAGGTTCGGCCCCGTCTGGGCGTACGGGGACGTGGCTACGGCACGTGCGCGGCGATCTTCGCCTCGAGGCGCGCCTTCACGGCCGGCCAGTCGTCGTCGACGATCGCGTACCAGGCCGAGTCGCGCACCGAGTCCGGCAGCACCATGTGCTTGCGGAAGATCCCCTCGAAGCGACCGCCGATGCCGAGCAGCGCCCCGCGCACGCGCAGGTTGCGGGCGTCCGTCTTGAACTCGACCCGCATCAGGCCGCACCGCTCGAACGCGTGCACGAGCAGCAGGTACTTCGTCTCGAGGTTCGCCCCGCTCCCCCAGTGCGCCCGCTCGAGCCACGTCCAGCCGATCTCGGCACGGCGGTGGGCCGGCTCGATGTTCAGATAACGGGTCGACCCAGCGGGCCGGCCGCCGACGCAGACCACGAACGGCACCTCCGTCCGGCTCTCGAGGGCGAGGTCGAACCAGCGGTCGAAGCCGAACGCGTAGAGGCTCGTGTAGCGATGGATCCGCGGGTCGCGCTCGGCCGCCTCGCGGAGCCCCTCCCGGTGCCGCTCCTCGATCGGTTCGACGCGGACGATTCGCCCCTCCAGGGCCTGGCCGGGATGCAGTGGGGCTTCGATTCCGCACACGCGGGCAAGTATCGCCGGGGCGGCGGCCGCTTGGCGCTGCGACAGGCTTTAAACCGATACTACCCTGGTTTGCAATCGTGACGAATCCGCCGGAATTCCAGGTCTCGGGAGGCGCCGCTGCGCTCCAACAGCCGCTTTCGATCGCCCGCAAGAGCCCCCGCCGGCTCTTCTGGGACCGCTTCCGCCAGGACCGTGCCGCGCTCGTCGGCGCCGGTTTCATCGTGCTGCTCGTGCTGGTCGCGATCGCCGGCGGGCCGATCGCGCAGGCCGTCACCGGCCACGGCCCGAACGACATCGTCCCGGGCTCCCAGGACATCTACGGCGTGCCGGTCGGCCCGAACGGCAACCTCTGGTTCGGCGCCGACGCCTCCGGCCGCGACCTGTTCGTGCGCACCATGTACGGCGCCCGCGTGTCGCTGCTCGTCGGCATCGTCGCCTCCGGCATCGCCGTCCTGATCGGTCTGGTCGTCGGCCTCGCCGCCGGCTTCTTCGGCGGCCTCGTCGACACGCTCCTCTCCCGCGCCGCCGACGTGCTGCTCGCGGTGCCGCAGATCCTGATCGCGATCGGCGTCGTCGCCGCCTGCTCGTCCACCAAGGAAGGCTGCCTCGGCGGCCTCATCCAGCCCGGGATCACCGTCGTGATCGTCGTGATCACGGTCTTCTCCTGGTCGTACATCGCGCGGATCGTGCGCGGCTACACGCTCTCGCTGCGCGAGAAGGAATTCGTCGAGTCCGCGCGGTCGCTCGGCGCGAGCAACTTCCAGATCCTGCGCCAGGAGATCCTGCCGAACCTGATCGGGCCGCTGATCGTCTACACGACGCTGCTGATCCCGACGAACATCCTCTTCGAGGCGGCGCTCTCCTACCTCGGCCTCGGCGTCCCGCAGACCGAGCCGTCCTGGGGCTCGATCATCAGCGACGCGTCGGGCCTCTACGACGTCGCCTGGTGGCTGATGCTCTTCCCCGGCGCGTTCCTCATCGTCACGACCCTGTCCTTCAACCTCGTCGGCGACGGCCTCCGCGACGCCTTCGACGTCCGGACGGAGCGCTGATGCACCCACGCCAACAAACCCGCGACCCAGGCGGGAGACAAGGAGGACACCACACGATCATGCGCAGAAACGTCCGCTATGCGGTCCTGCTCGCCGCGCTCGCAACCATCGCTGCGCTCGCGGCCGGCTGCGGATCGTCGAGCAACAACAAGTCGAGCTCCGGTTCGAAGTCCGGTCCGGGCGTGAACAGCTCCGGCAGCTACGACAACGGCTCGTCCAAGAAGGGCGGCGTCTACCGGGTGGGCTACGAGAACTCGTTCGGCTTCACCGACAACTTCGATCCGACGGGCGAGTACCTCGGCGACGCCTGGGGCATCCTCGACAACCTGTTGATCCGCCCGCTGATCGGTTACAAGCACGTCGCCGGCGCGGCAGGCAACGAGATGATCGGCGACCTCGGGACCGACGTGCCGCAGCCGACCGACAACGGCCTCACCTACACGTATCACCTGCGGAAGGGCGTCAAGTTCGGCCCGCCCGTGAACCGCGCGATCACGTCGAAGGACGTCGCCTACGCCCTCGAGCGGCTCGCCGATCCGAAGAACGGCGGCCAGTACGCCTTCTACTTCACCGTGGTCAAGGGCTGGAACGACTACGCGGCCGGCAAGGCCTCGTCGATCTCCGGCATCTCGACGCCGAACCCGCAGACGCTCGTCGTCCACCTGACCGAGAAGACCGGCGACTTCAACCGGCGCATGTCGCTGCCGGCGACCGCGCCGATCCCGGAAGAGGTCGCCAAGTGCTTCGCCGGGAAGCCCGGCGACTACGGCCGCGACGTCGTCTCGTCGGGCCCCTACATGATCCAGGGCGCGAACAAGGTCAGCGCCTCATCGTGCTCGACGCTGAAGCCGATGAGCGGCTACGCGGGCGCGAACGGGCAGAAGCTGATCCTCGTCCGCAACCCGAACTACGACCAGTCCACCGACCAGTACCGCAAGAACTATCCGAACGAGTTCGATTTCGAGATCGACTCGAACGCGGACGACATCTACAACCGCGTCCAGGCCGGGCAGCTCGAAGACGAGATCTCGAGCCCGCAGCCGAAGACGATCCGCCAGTACGTCACCGATCCGAACCTGAAGCCGCGGCTGTTGACGAACGTCGGCGACCGCACCTGGTACCTGACGATGAACCTGACGCAGCCGCCGTTCGACGACGTCCACGTCCGCAAGGCGATGAACTACATCATCGACAAGCAGGCGCTGCGGCAGGCGTGGGGCGGCCCGGTCGAGGGCCAGATCGCCACGCACATCGTCCCGCCGGTGCTGTTCGGCGGCGGCCTGTCGAGCTACGACCCGTACGCGACGCCGAACTCGACCGGCTCCGTAGCGAAGGCGGCCGCCGAGATGAAGAAGTCGAAGTACGACCCCGGCCACACGGGCAAGTGCACCGCGTCGGCCTGCAAGGGCGTGCTGATGGTCGGCGACACCCGGGCGCTCGACAACCGGATGATCCCGGTGATCACCGCCGACGCGAAGAAGATCGGCATCACCTTCACGGTGCGCCAGATCAACGGCGCCTACACGACCATCCAGACCACCAACAAGAACATCCCGATCTCCGAGCGGCCGGGCTGGGGGAAGGACTACGCCGACCCGTACACGTTCTTCGCTCTGCTGTTCAACGGCCAGGCCATCATCCCGTCCGGCAACACGAACTACTCGCTGGTCGGGATCACGCCGCAGATCAACCAGCAGAAGAAGCTCGGGGTGACCGGCGACCTGACGAACGTGCCGTCGATCGACCCCGACATCGCCGCCTGTCAGAAGCTGCTCGGCGACGCCCGCACGACCTGCTGGGAGAACCTCGACAAGAAGCTGATGACCCAGGTCGTCCCCTGGGTGCCCTACCTGTGGTCGAACGTCGTCAAGATCGTCGGCCCGAAGGTCACCCACTGGGGCTACGACCAGTTCGCCGACACGACGGCCTACTCGCAGGTGTCCGTCCAGTCGTAACCCGATCCGCCGGGCTCGGGGCCGCTGCCGGCGGCCCCGAGCCCGACACACTGGAGCCCCTTCGGAATGATCTTCTACGTCGCCCGCCGCCTGATCTGGACAGCCGTCGTGATCGTGTGCGTGCTCGCGATCACGTTCGCGGTCTTCTACCTGCTGCCCTCGGGCGACCCGGCGGTGCGGTTCGCCGGCAAGAACCCGACGCCGCAGGAGCTGCTGCTGATCCGGCACCGCCTCGGGCTCGACCAGGCGTGGTACGTGCAGTTCGGGCACTTCGTCCAGCACTTCTTCACCGGCGACCAGTACGGCTGGCCCGGGCTCGGCTACACGTTCGCCGGCCAGACCTCGGTGAAGGCGCTGATCATCCAGCGCGCGCCACGCACCCTGTGGCTGATCTTCGGCGCCGCCGTGATCTGGCTGATCGTCGGGGTCAGCATCGGCATCGTCTCGGCGGTCAAGCGGCGCACCATCTTCGACCGGCTCGCGATGGGCTTCGCGCTCTTCGGCATCTCCACCCCCGTCTTCTGGCTCGGGCTGATGGCCCTCTACATCTTCTGGCGGAAGCTCGGCTGGACCGCCGGCTCCGGCTACGTCTCCCCCACCGTCAGCGTCGGCAGCTTCATCTCGCACATGATCCTGCCCTGGGTCTGCCTGGCGCTGCTGTACGCGGCGTTCTACGCGCGCATGACCCGCAACAACCTGCTCGAGACGCTCGGCGAGGACTACATCCGCACGGCCCGCGCGAAGGGCCTGTCCGAACGGAACGTGATCTTCAAGCACGGGCTGCGCGCCAGCATCACCCCGATCGTGACCATGTTCGGCCTCGACATCGCCCTGCTCGTGGGCGGCGCCGTGATCACCGAGTCGGTGTTCAACCTGCAGGGGCTCGGCTACCTGGCGCTGAACGGCGCGCTCACCCAGGACCTGCCGACGGTGCTCGGGGTCGTGCTGCTCGCGGCCGTGTGCGTCGCGCTCGCGAACCTGATCGTCGACATCCTCTACGCCTTCATCGACCCGCGGGTGCGGTACGCATGACCGACACCGAACGCCTGCTCGACGTGCGCGGCCTGACGATACGCTTCCCCACCGCGGACGGCGTCGTGCAGGCCGTCACCGACGTCAGCTTCGCGCTCGACCGCGGCGAGACGCTCGGGATCGTCGGCGAGTCCGGCTCGGGAAAGAGCGTCTCGAACCTCGCGATCATGGGGCTGCTCAACCGCCAGCGGACGACGATCGCCGGCGAGGTGCTGTACCGCGGCCGCGACCTGCTCGGGCTCTCGCCGGCCGAGCTGCGCGAGGTCCGCGGAAAAGACATCGCCATGGTCTTCCAGGATCCGTTCGCCTGTCTCCATCCGATGTACCGCGTCGGCGACCAGATCGCCGAGGCGGCGCGCGCGCACGGCAACGTCTCGAGGGCCGACGGCCGCGCCCGCGCCGTCGAGCTGCTCGACCGCGTCGGCATCCCGAACGCCGCGTCGCGCGCCCGCGACTACCCGCACCAGTTCTCGGGCGGCATGCGGCAGCGCGCGATGATCGCGATGGCCCTCGTCAACAACCCGTCCGTGCTGATCGCCGACGAGCCGACCACCGCGCTCGACGTCACCGTCCAGGCGCAGATCCTGGAGCTGATCGACGAGGTGAAGCGCGAGTTCCAGATCGGCGTCATCCTCGTCACGCACGACCTCGGCGTCGTCGCCGAGACGGCCAACTCGGTGATGGTCATGTACGCGGGCCGTGTCATGGAGCACGGGCCGGCGGCCGAGCTCTTCACGCAGCCGCAGCACCCGTACACGTGGGGCCTGCTCGACTCGATGCCGACGGTGGAGCGGCGCCTGGCGTCGCTCGTGCCGATCGAGGGCTCGCCGCCGTCGCTGCTCGCGCCGCCGGCCGGCTGCCCGTTCCACCCACGCTGCCCCTACCGCTTCGAGCCGTGCGACAAGGTGGTGCCGCCGCTCGTCGCGGGCGAGGAGGGCCACCTCGACGCGTGCCACCTGCCGCTCGAGAAGAAGATCGAGCTCGGCCGCGAGCGGGCCGCGCGGCGCCTGGGAACGGCCGCATGAGCACGGTGAACGGTGCGGAGAATCTCGTCGAGCTGGAGCATCTGACGAAGCGGTTCGCGATCAAGCAGGGTGTGTTCGCTCGCGGCACCTCCGAGGTGCACGCCGTCGAGGACGTGACGCTGACGGTGAAACGCGGCGAGACGCTCGGGATCGTCGGCGAGTCGGGCTGCGGCAAGTCGACGACGGCGCGCCTGATGCTTCGGCTGATCGACCCGACGTCGGGGACCGTGCGGTTCGACGGGCACGACATCACGCACCTCTCGCAGCGCCGCCTGCGCCCGCTGCGCCGCGAGATGCAGATGATCTTCCAGGACCCGTACGCCTCGCTGAACCCGCGCAAGACGGTGGGCCAGATCGTCGGGCAGCCGTTCAACATCCACCATCTGCGCGGCGAGGGGAAGGCGCGCGTGCGCGAGCTGCTCGCTCGGGTCGGGCTCAGCCCGGAGCACGCGAACCGCTACCCCCACGAGTTCTCGGGCGGCCAGCGGCAGCGCATCGGCATCGCGCGGGCGCTCGCGCTGCGGCCGAAGCTGATCGTCTGCGACGAGCCGGTGTCGGCTCTCGACGTGTCCATCCAGGCGCAGATCCTCAACCTGCTGCGGGAGCTGCAGGCGGAGTTCGACCTGACGCTCGTCTTCATCTCCCACGACCTGTCCGTAATGCGCCAGATCGCCGACCGGATCGCGGTGATGTACCTGGGGCACCTCGTCGAGATCGGGCCGAGCGAGTCGCTGTACGAGCACCCGAAGCACCCGTACACGGCGGCGCTCCTCTCGGCGGTGCCGCGTCCGTCGGTGGGAGGCGACGGGCGCCACCGGATCGTGCTCGGCGGCGACGTGCCCTCGCCCGTGTCGCCGCCACCGGCGTGCGTCTTCCACACGCGCTGCCCGCGATTTCACCGCGGCCACTGCGACGTCGAGGAGCCGCTGCTGCGCGAGGTCGAGCCGGGGCAGGAGGCGGCGTGCCACTACCCGCTGGAGCGCTGGCCGATGACGGACGAGGAGATCCGCCAGGCCGAGGGCGCCGAGCGCGCCGACAGGCCGAGGCTGCAGGGCGCCCGGGCCGACGCGCGGGCGTAGACGAACTGCCACGAGACCGCGCCACAATACGCGATGGGTTGTCCACCGAGTCGTCACGGAAGTGTGACCGTGCCCCGCAAACGCTGTGCCGGGCCCAAAACCGGGGTCAGACCCGGGTCTGACCCCGGTTTTCGGCCCTAGCGAAACAATTGTGGGACGAATTGCGCACAGGGCGCCCCGCTGGTCAGGTCGCGCGGATCAGCTGCTCCGCGACCTCGGCCACCTCGTGCGGGAGGACCGCCGGGGACGAGCAGACGGCGACGGCCAGCTCGCCGTCGATCAGCGCCACCTCGTGGTATCCGCGCTCGCCCAGCTCACCCGTCTTCACCGCCACGTGCCGGTCGGGCAGACGCAGCGGCAGCTCCGAGTCGTGCGCCCGCGCGAGCGCGTCGACGATCCGCGGCTCGTCGACCGCCGCCAGCGCCGTCGCGAGATCGCGCGCGCAGGTGAGGTTCTCCGGGCCGTCGCTGATCATCAGCCGGCGGACCCGGGTGTGGCGGCAGCCGAGCCGCGCCGCCTCGGCGTTCACCGCCTCGAAGCCGAGCCGCCCGAGCAGCACGTTCGTCGCCGCGTTGTCGCTGAACGCGAGCATCAGCACCGCGCAGTCCGCCAGCGTCAGCGGCCCCGCGAGCGCGTCCGACACCGACCACGGCACCGCCGGCACCTCGACGCGCTCGGCCGGGTCGAGCCCGCTGCGCCAGAACGCCGACGCGATCACGATCTTGATCGTCGAGGCGGCCGGGACGACCCGATCGCCATCCTGCTCGCGGCCGTCCGAGACGGCCCAGCTGATCACAGCCGGATCAGCTTCCGCCGCCGCTCGCGCAGCTGCGGCGGCTCGACCTCCTCGACCACGCCGAGGTCGTCGCGGCCCGTCGAGTGCAGGATCCGTCCCTCGCCGAGCCAGAACGCGACGTGGTCGGCGACCGCATCCGGCTCGCCGTAGGTGACGAGATCGCCGGGGCGCGGATCGTGGACCTCGAGGCCCGCGTCCTCCTGCTGGTCGGCGTCGCGCGGGACGAGCCGCCCCAGTCGCCGGTGCGCCATGTGGACGAGGCCCGAGCAGTCGATGCCGCGCTCGGTGAGCCCTCCCCACTCGTACCGCGTGCCGAGGTAGCGCCGCGCCTCCTCGACGGGCGAGCCCTCCCGCGCCGCCGGCAGCGAGCCGTCGCCATCCTCGACCGCCTCCGCGCGCACCCAGCCGGGATAGTCGTAGGCGGTGCGCACGCGCAGCCAGCCGTCGCGCGTCTCGTCCACCGTCAGCGGCTCGCCGCGCAGCGCCTGCGTCACCTGCTCGGCGTCGTCCCGCGGCTCCGCCCGGATCGCGGCGATCTCGGCGCCGCATCTCACCGCATGCACCTCACGGCGCGAGCCTACCCGCTGCAGGGATGCGGGCTGTGAGCCAGCGCCGGGATCGGCCGATTCGCCTCGAGCATCTGGAAGCACTGCCCGCAGTAGGCCGAGACCACCGCAGCGCCGAGGTCGATCAGCCGGTTGACGCGGATCCCGCCGAGCCTCGACGTCGTCAGGTCGTCGAGGTAGCGGCCGGTGGCGAGCTGCATCTCGGAGGTTCCCAGCTCGGTGTAGCGCTTCTGCCGCCCGGCGACGACGCGGAGCTTCGCCAGGTCGCGCTGCGCCTTCGCGAGCTGCCGCTTCGTCGCGGGTGTCAACGAGCACGCCGACGGCGAGGTGATCGACGTGGCGGGCGGCGGCGCCGACGTCTTGTGCGCCTCGCTGCCGCAGCCGGCGAGCACGGCCGCGCAGACGACGACGAGGAGCGCCCGCATCACGCCGCCAAGCATGCCCTGCCCGACCCCGGCCGGTGGTGCGGCTGCGGAAACGGCGTGATCGCTACGCCGGATCGGCCGCCGCGGCGGCGACAGGCGCTTCCGCCTCGGCCGTGTCGACGTACCGCGGCTCGATCTCGCCCGCCCGGATCTGCTCGGCCCAGTGGCAGGCGACCATGTGGCCGCTCTCGCCCAGCGGCCGAAGCGGCGGCGCCTCGTCGTGGCAGCGGGTCGGCTGCCGGTAGGGACAGCGGGTGTGGAAGCGGCAGCCCGACGGCGGCGAGACGGGGCTCGGCAGCTCGCCCGGCAGCACCACCGTCTTGCGCTGCGACTCCACCTTCGGGTCGGGGATCGGCACCGCGTCGAGCAGCGAGATCGTGTACGGGTGCAGCGGGCGCTCGTAGAGGTCGGCCGCCGGCGAGATCTCGACCAGGCGGCCGAGGTACATCACCGCGACACGGTCGGACACGTGCCGCACGACGTTCAGGTCGTGGGCGATGAAGATGTAGGTGAGCCCGAAGTCGTCCTGGAGCTCCTCGAAGAGGTTGACGATCTGCGCCTGGATCGACACGTCGAGAGCCGAGACGGGCTCGTCGGCGATGATCAGCTTCGGCCGCAGCGCCAGCGCGCGGGCGACGCCGATCCGCTGCCGCTGACCGCCCGAGAACTCGTGCGGGAAGCGGTTGTAGTGCTCGGGCGCGAGCCCGACGATCTTCAGCAGCTCCTGCACCTGCGCCTTCCGCTCCCGCCGGGTGCCGATCCCGTGGATCCGCAGCGGATCGCCGACGATCGAGCCGACGCGCTTGCGCGGGTTCAGCGACGCGTACGGGTCCTGGAAGACCATCTGCAGTTCGCGGCGCAGCGGCCGCAGCGTGCGCCGACCGAGCTTCGCGATGCTGCGACCGTCGAAGCGGATGTCGCCCGAGGTCGGTTCGAGCAGGCGCACGACCGTGCGGCCGAGCGTCGACTTGCCGCAGCCCGACTCCCCCACGAGGCCGAGCGTCTCGCCGCGGAAGACGGTCAGGGAGACGTCGTCGACTGCGTGCACCTGGGCCGTCTCGCGCTGGAGCAGACCGCTGCGCACGGGGAAGTACTTGACGAGGTTCTCGAGCTCGAGGAGCGGCTCGCCGATCGCGGCGGAACTCATGCCGCCTCCTCTCCGGTCGTGCCCTGGATCGTCTCGCCGCGGTTGCCGCGCTTCTGCTCCGGCGTCAGCCAGCAGCGGTCGAGATGCGTCGGCGACTCGATGCGCGACTCCAGCTGCGGCTCCTCGAAGCACTTGTCGAAGGCGTGGGGGCAGCGCGGCCGGAACCGGCAACCCTGCGGCGGGCGCAGCAGCGACGGCGGCTGGCCGGGGATGGCGTGCAGCTTCGGCGGCTTGGGCCGGTCGATGCGCGGGATCGAGCCCAGCAGCCCCCAGGTGTACGGGTGCTGCGGGTCGTAGAAGATCTCCTCCTTCGGCCCCTGCTCGACGATCCGGCCGGCGTACATCACGGCGATGTCGTCGGCGAGCCGCGCGACGACGCCGAGGTCGTGCGTGATCAGGATCACGCTCGTCCCGTGCTCGTCCTTCAGCTTCGCGATCAGCTCGAGGATCTGCGCCTGGATCGTCACGTCGAGCGCCGTCGTCGGCTCGTCGGCGATCAGCACGTCGGGGCTGCACGCGAGCGCCATCGCGATCATCACGCGCTGCCGCATGCCGCCCGAGAACTCGTGCGGATAGGAGTCGACGCGCTCGGACGGGTTCGCGATGCCGACCTCGCCGAACAGCTCGATCGTCCGCCGCCGCGCCTCCTTCTCGTCGACCGGCTCGTGCGCACGGATCATCTCGATGATCTGGTCGCCGACCCGCTGAACCGGGTTCAGCGAGGTCATCGGGTCCTGGAAGATCATCGCGATGCCTGCGCCCCGCACCCGGCGCAGCTGCGACTCGCTGGCGCCGATCAGCTCGAGCCCGTCGAACATCGCCCGGCCCTCGAAGAGCGCGTTGGCGCCGCGCGTCAGGCCGAGCAGCGTCATCGACGTGACGCTCTTGCCGCTGCCCGACTCGCCGACGATGCCGAGGACGCGGCCGCGCTCCAGCGCGAAGTCGACCCCGTCGACGGCGCGCACGATCCCGTCCTCGGTGGCGAACTGCACCTTCAGCCCTTCGACGGTGAGCAGCGGCTGCGTCATGCCGGCCGGATCCTCGGGTCGAGCCAGGCGTAGAGCAGGTCGACCAGGAAGTTGAAGCCGACGATGAAGAAGGTCGCGTAGATCGTGATCGCCATGATCGGCGGCAGGTCGAGCGTCGTGATCGACATCGCCGCGTACTGGCCGACGCCCTGCAGGTTGAAGACCGTCTCGGTGAGGATCGCGGCGCCGCCGAGCACGGCGGCGAAGTCGAGCCCGAACAACGTCACGATCGGGATCAACGAGTTGCGCAGCACGTGGCGCACGAGCAGCTGCCGGTACGAGATCCCCTTCGCGCGGGCCGTGCGGACGTAGTCCTCGTTGATCGTGTCGAGGATCGTCGAGCGCAGCACGCGCCCGTAGAAGCCGATGAACAGCACCGCCAGCACGAACCAGGGCAGGATCAGGTGGTACAGCCACTGGACGGGGCTCTGCGTGATCGGCACGTAGCCCGAGTCGGGGAAGATCCCGAGCGGGTGGTTCTCCGACAGGATGTAGCGGGCGACGATGCCGAGCCAGAACACCGGCATCGAGATGCCTATCAGGGCTAAGACGGTTATCAGCCGGTCCGATAACCGGCCCGCCGTGACGGCGGCGATCGTCCCGACGAGGATCCCGAACGTCAGCCAGATGATGCCGGCGCCGATCGCGAGCGAGAACGTCGCCGGCAGCCCCGCCTTGATCTGACCGACCACGTTCAGCTGGCTCTGGTACGAGACGAGCTTCTGCTCGAAGATCGACTTCATCATGTCGGCGTACTGGACGTAGAACGGCCGGTCGAGCCCGAGCTTCTGCCGGATGTCGGCGATGTTCTGCTGGGTCGCGGTCTTGCCCGCGATCCGCTGGGCCGGGTCGCCGCCGGGGATCTGCACGAAGATGACGTAGGTGATGAAGCTGACCGCGAACAGCACGAGCACCATGCCGATGATCCGGCGGACGACGAAGACGACCATCAGTGCTCGATGCGTACCTTGGCGCGCGGGTCGAGGGCGTCGCGGAGGCCGTCGCCGAAGACGTTCAGCGCCAGCACGGTGAGCACGATCGCGATGCCGGGCACGATCGCGAGCCACGGCGCGGTGGCGATGCGGTCCTGCCCGTCGGAGATCAGCGTGCCCCAGGACGGATTCGGCGGCTGCACCCCGGCGCCCAGGAACGAGAGGGCGGCCTCGGTGAGGATGTTGTTCGCGATGATCAGGGTGAAGAAGACGAGGGCGGTCGACGCGACGTTCGGCAGCAGCTCGGCGAACATCACCCGCAGCGGCCCCGCGCCCTGCGAGACGGACGCCTCCACGAACTCCTTCTCGCGCAGCGAGAGGAGCTGTCCGCGCAGCGGCCGCCCCACGTAGGGCACGTAGACGTACGAGATGACGAGCGTCGGAATCCAGAGGCTGCTCGCGGGCACGGTGATGCCGAAGTGGTGGAAGCCGTTGATCGAGAGCGCCGTGCCGAGCGCGATCGCCAGCAGCAGCACCGGGAACGCCCAGGTGAGGTCGAAGATGCGCGTGATGACGAAGTCGACGATGCCGCCGTAGTAGGCCGCGAGGAGCGAGAGGACGATGGCGACGAAGACGCAGATCAGCGCCGAGCCGATCCCGATCTTCAGCGAGTTGACGCCGCCGTAGAGCAGCCGCACCGCGATGTCGCGGCCGTTGTTGTCGGCCCCGAGCACGAACCTTCCGCCGGCGTGCCACAGCTGCGGCCCGATCGGGACGCCGCCCGCCTTGAAGATGGTCTTGCCGTTCACGAACTTGATGCCGCCCACCGAGATGATCGGCACCTTCTTGCCGTCGACCGTGATCGACTCGCCGACGTGGTTGTCGTTGGGGCCCGTGTGCGCGACGTCGTGCGCGTAGACGGGCGCCAGCGCGCAGCACACGCAGATCAGGACGAAGAGCGCGAGGAACGCGAGGGCGACCCGGTTGCGCCGGAGGCGGCGCCACGCGAGCGCCCACGGGCTGCGCCCGGCGATGTCGCCGCGGGACTGCTCGGCCACGTCGGCAAAGCTGTCCTGACCGAGCTCGGTTCCGGTGTCGATAGCCACGGGGCGGTGGAAAGGGTACGCCGGTTGGCGGAGGGCCGGCGCAGCGCCGGCCCTCCGCCGTTCCGGGATGGTCGACCTACTTCTGGCAGGAGGTCGAGAAGTCCCACTGGTAGAGCACGTGGAACTGGTAGCAGCTGCCGCTCAGGTTCATCTTCTTCGAGAAGAAGTCCGTCCCGGAGCGGTTGATGTACGGCACGGTGGCCGCGTACTTCACGACCAGGTCGCTGTCGACCTTGGCCCACTGCGCGTTCTGGGCAGCGGTGGTCGTCGGCGAGTTCTTCAGCTTCTCGATCAGCTTGTTCACCGGATCGAAGTCGCTGTTGCCGTAGTTGTTGTTGTGCGTCTGCGTGATGCGATCGCCGTTGTAGAGGACGTCGAACCAGTCGATCGGGTTCGGGTAGTCCTGGTACCAGTCGGCGTAGCCGGCCTGGGCCTTCGTGGCCTGGTTGCCGATCGTGGTGAAGTAGACCCCGTGGGCGAGCAGCTTCACGCTCGCCTGGTAGCCCATCTTCGTCAGCTGGCTCGCCACGTACTCGACGACGGACTTCGACGGGTCGGTGTTGACGCCGTAGACGACGACCTTCTGACCCGCCGTGCCCGACTGCTGCACGAGCTGCTTCGCCTTCGAGAGGCTGTAGTGGTACTTGTTGATCTTCTTGTACTGCGGGTAGTTCGGCGGCAGGATGTTCTGCGTCGGCCGAGCGAGGCCGCCGAAGAACTGCACCATCGCGTTGCGATTGAGGCCGTACTCGACCGCCTGGCGCGCCTTGATGTTGTCGAACGGCGCGATCCGCTGGTTCAGGAAGATGTAGTACATGTCCGCCGGCGTGTAGATCTTCAGCTGCGCGGCGTACTGCTTGGAGATCTGCGGCAGCCGGTCGTTCGGCAGCGAGATCATGTCGTAGTCGGACTGGCCCTTGAGGACGGTCTCCATCGCGCCCGTCGGGTCAGGGTTGATCGTGCCGATCACCTTGTCCGGGTTGCCCCGCGGCGTGTTCGGCTGCTGCTTCGGGTCGAAGTTCGGGTTCCGCTCGACCACGAACGACCGGTTCGGCTTGTACTGCGTGATCATGTACGGGCCGGCCGACGGGATGCCCTTGACCGACTGGTCCGAGAGCGGCGTCGTCGGCGGCACGAACGCCGCGAACAGCGTCGCGAGGATGTTGGCGAAGTCGGCCTCCGGGTGCGTCAGCGTGATCGTGATCGCGCCGGTGGCGTCGTTCGTCTTGATCCCCGAGATGTGGCCCTTCTTCGTGGTCGCGAAGCCCTTCGGCCCGCTGACGCCCTTGATGGCGCTGAAGAAGCCGACACCCGGCGAGTCGATCTTGAAGTCACGCTCGATCGCGTACTCGAAGTCGCTCGCCTTCACGGGTGTGCCGTCCGAGTACTTGATGCCCTTGCGGACGGTGAAGTGGTAGACCTTGCCGCCGTTCGTGATCTTCGGCAGCGCGGTCGCCAGATTCGGCACGAGCGTCGCGCCGGCCGCGCCGCCCGCGTGCTTGTAGCCGAGCAGACCCTCGTAGACGTTCCACATGATCTGCCAGCCCGCGACGGTGTACGCGAGGCCAGGATCGAAGTAGTCGGGCTGGTCCCAGGTGACGCGGAGCACCGAGTAGGACTTCGCCTTGCTGGTCTTGGCCGCGGCCGTCGAACGGTTGCTCGACGAGGCCGCTGCTGCGACCGCCGCGATCACGAGTGCGACGGCCACTGCGACTGCAACCGCAGCGGCTCGCCTCGAGATCAACCTTCCCTTCATCAACAACCCCCTCGGGCTGGACAACGTTTCTCGACCTACTTAGACGGAGCCCTTCGCCCGCAGTTGGTCGAGGCGACCGGTCGGGCCGCGTGGGCCAGCATACGACGGGGTGCGGAAGGGGTACAAGTGGCAACGTGTGCACGCCCCGGCGGCGATCACGCGCGGCGAAGGGTCGCCCGCACCTCGGCGCCGACCGTCGACGCGTCCGGGCTCGGCGCGGGCGAGGTCGGCCCGGAGAGCTTCGACGAGCAAGTGCTGCGCGCCTGCCTACCCGGCGGTGCGGAACGCGTAGCTCGCCCCGGCGGAGGCGAGCTTGCCCCACTGGGCGCGCGTCGTCTGCCCGTACTCCCAGAGACTCGTGCCGACGACGTCGCAGGTCGCGACCGAGTCGAGGAACGCGGCCACCTCGGCCGGCGTCGCGTCGGCGGCCTCGCCGGCGATCGGGTGCATCGGGTACGCCGGGTCGCCGATCGCCGCCCGGATGTCGCGCACGTTCGCAGCGCCGTACGACGCCACCCCGGCGACGCCCTTCGTGCGGGCGGTGAAGTACTCCATCGGCAGGAAGACGTCGACGGCGGCGGCCAGACGCTTGTACGGGTAGCTCGGCCAGTAGCTCGGGCTCTTGCCCACCGGGGCGATCGTGATCGCGCCCAGCGCGTACGAGGCCGGGGCGGCGCGCCGCAGGCTCGTCGCCAGCGCGACCGCACGCGAGTTCCGCCGGGTCACCGACCGGACCTTGGTCGACTCGACGTCGAGGGCGACCGAGTCGAACGCCTCGCCGTTCGCGCTGCGGAAGCGGACGGCCGCGAGGGCGCGACGAAGGTCGCGGCGCGGGTTCGCGAGCGAGGGCAGATACCAGCCGACGACGTCGAGGCCGGCCTCGTGCGCCGCGTCGAGGAACACTCCCATTTCGGCCGGGCGGACGACGTCGACCTTCTGCTTGTAGTTCGACGTCTCCAGGAAGAGCGTGTGCACCCCGTGGGCGGCCAGCGTGGAGACGACGCGTAGCGGATCGTTCCAGGCGGCGGTGTCGTAGATCGAGACCCAGCTGCCGGTGCCCGCGTACGGCTCGAGCGAGGGCCCGGTCGCCGGCCGCGCGACCGCGGTGGCCAGGAGAGCGAGCACGGCGACGAGAACCGCCGAGGGGACGAGCGCGCGCACTCCTCCAGGGTCGACACGGCTACCCGTGACCGCAAGGGTCGAACGGCCCATCCGCGCGGGCGCCGTAGCCCACGTCGGCGGGCCTCCTGTACCCGGTTTGCGTTACGCGGCCAGGCCGGCGAGCTCACGCAGCGCGGCGAGCCGCGACAGCGCCTGCCCCTCGAGCTGCCGGACGCGCTCGCGCGTCAGGTCGAGCTCGTGCCCGATCGCCTCGAGCGTCCAGGGCTCGCCCTCGAAGCCGAAGCGCAGCTCCAGGATCCGCCGCTCGCGCTCGGGGAGCGCGTCGAGCGCCTTGCGGATGTTCTGGCGGCGCAGCGACTCCTCGGCCTCGTCGAACGGGTCGGCGGCCTCGCGGTCGGCGAACAGGTCGCCCAGCTCGCCCTCGTCGTCGGCGCCCACCGTCTGGTTGAGCGACACCGACGCCGACGCCGCGGAGAGCGCCTCGTCGACGTGCTGCAAGGGCAGCCCGGTCGCCTCGGCCAGCTCCTCCTTCGTCGGCTCGCGCCCCAGCTCCACCTCGAGGCGGCGCGCGGCGCGCGACAGCTTCTGCTGGCGCTCGACGACGTGCACCGGCACGCGGATCGTGCGGGCGTGATTGGCGACGGCGCGCTGCACCGACTGGCGGATCCACCAGGTCGCGTAGGTCGAGAACTTGTACCCGCGGCGCCAGTCGAACTTCTCGACGGCGCGGTTCAGGCCGAGCGTCCCCTCCTGGATCAGGTCGAGGAACGGCACGCCGAGGCCGCGGTAGCCCTTCGCGATCGACACGACGAGGCGCAGGTTCGACTCGATCATGCGGCGCTTCGCGCGCACGTCGCCGCGCTCGATCGCCTTCGCCAGCACGACCTCCTCGTGGGCGGTCAGCAGCTTGTGCTTCCCGACGTCCGCGAGGAACAGCTGCAGGCTGTCGCCGGCGCCCGAGGGGCGGTCGGCCTCGTACACGACCGGCTCCGGCTGGGCCTTCGTGTTCTTCTCCTCCGCGACCGGCTCGCGCACCTCCAGGCCGATCTTCTCGAGCTCGCGCACGAGCTCCTCCGTCTCCCCGTCCTGGAGGTCGTTCTCGACCGCGAACGCCTCCAGCTCGGCCGGCTCGATCCAGCCGCGCTCCTCGCCCGCCTCCAGCAGGCTCCGGGCGCTTTCGGTCTCGAGCAGCTCCGTCAGCTGATTCTGGGTCAAATCGCTCTCGATGTCCTTTCGTTTCTGCGCTGCTCGTTGAAAACCTGCGCCGTGCAAACCTTCCCAGCTCCACCATAGGGGGTGGGCAACCCGGATGCCAGGGGAACCGATCGCGCTCTCGTTCGAGGCATACCCGCCTGCGCCAACGACGACGCAGGCCGCGGCATTCCCACGGCGCCCTCCCCCGGTGAGTATGGACGAGCGCCCGTCAGAAATGTTTGGGCGAAGTGTTGTCCTTCCGTGAAGACCCGCCGCTCGTCACGTGCGCCGGCGGCGCGGCTTCGCCGGACCCCGCGCGCGCCGGTCCTGCAGCAGCTCCTGCGCCCGCTCGGGCGTGATCGACTCGACGCTGTCGCCGGTACGCAGGCTCGCGTTCGTCTCGCCGTCGGTGACGTACGGGCCGAAACGCCCCTCCTTGAGCACGATCGGCTTCGAGCTGACCGGGTCGACGCCCAATTCCTTCAGCGGCGGCTTCGCGGCCGCCCGGCCGCGCTGGCGCGGCGCGGCGAGCAGCGCGAGCGCCTCGTCGAGCGTGACGGTGAACAGCTCCTCCTCGCTGCCGAGCGAGCGCGTCTCCGTCCCCTTCTTGACGTAGGGGCCGTAGCGGCCGTTGGCGGCGACCACCTCCTCGCCGTCGGACTCGCCGACGACGCGCGGCAGCGTGAGCAACTGCAGCGCCTGCTCGAGCGTGACCGTCTCGGGCGACATCGTCTTCAGCAGCGAGGCGGTGCGCGGCTTCTCGTCGCCCTCCACCAGCTCGGTGACGTACGGCCCGTAGCGGCCCGCCCGCACGGCGATCGTGCGGCCGGTCGCCGGGTCGACGCCCAGCTCCTGCTCCTGCCGGCCCTGCGCGAGCAGCTCCTCGGCGCGCTCGGGCGTCAGCTCGTCGGGCGCCAGGTCGGGCGGCAGCGTCTGCCGCTGGTCGCCGCGCTCCAGGTACGGGCCGTATCGGCCGACGCGCACGACGATGTCGCTGCGCGGGATCTCGACGGTGTTGATCTCGCGCGCGTCGATCTCGGCCAGGTGCTTCGAGACGAGCGTCTTCAGGCCGTCGTCGCCGTCGTCGCCGAAGTAGAAGCGCCGCAGCCAGTCGGTGCGCGACTCGTCGCCGCCGGCGATCTCGTCGAGGTCGTCCTCCATGCGCGCCGTGAACTCGTAGTCGACGAGCCGCGGGAAGTGGCGTTCCAGCAGGTTCGTCACCGCGAAGGCGAGGAACTCCGGCACGAGCGCCTGCCCCTGCTTGCGCACGTAGCCGCGGTCGAGGATCGTGCCCATGATCGCCGCGTAGGTCGACGGGCGGCCGATGCCGCGCTCCTCGAGCGCCTTGACGAGGCTGGCCTCCGTGAAGCGAGCGGGCGGCGTGGTGGCGTGCCCCTCCGGCTCGAGCGCTGCGGCGTCGAGCGCGTCGCCCTCGTGCAGCGGCGGCAGGCGCTTCTCCTCGGCGTCGTCGGCGGCCGCGTCGTCTCGGCCCTCCTCGTAGGCGAGCAGGAAACCGCGGAAGGTGATCACCGTGCCGGCGGTCGCGAACTCGACGGCACGGCCGTCGGAGGCGTCGGCGGCGATGCGCACCGACACCGTCTGGCCGCGCGCGTCGGCCATCTGCGAGGCGACGGTGCGCTTCCAGATCAGGTCGTAGAGGTTCAGCTCGTCGCCGGAGAGCTCGCGGCGCACCTCGTCGGGCGTGCGGAAGCGGTCGCCGGCGGGTCGGATCGCCTCGTGCGCCTCCTGCGCGTTCTTGACCTTGCGGTTGTACTGCCGCGGCTGCGCCGGCACTGCCTCGGCGCCGTACAGCTCGCGCGCCTGGTCGCGCGCGGCGGCGAGCGCCGACTCGCTCAGCGTCGTCGAGTCGGTGCGCATGTAGGTGATGTAGCCGTTCTCGTAGAGGCGCTGGGCGACCCGCATCGTCTGCTGCGAGCTCAGCCGCAGCTTCCGGCTCGCCTCCTGCTGCAGCGTCGAGGTCATGAACGGCGCCGCCGGCCGGCGCGTGTACGGCTTCTCCTCCACCGAGGAGACGGAGAACGCGGCCCCCTCGAGGTGGGCGGCGAGCTCGCGCGCGTCGGCCTCCGTCAGCTGCACCGCATCGTTGGTCTTCAGCGAGCCGTCGCGCTCGAAGTCGCGCCCCTGGGCGACGCGGCGCCCGTCGACGGCGGCGAGCCTGGCCGTGAACTCCCCGGGGGCGAAGGTGGCGACGACGTCCCAGTAGTCGGCGGCGACGAAGGCCATCCGCTCGCGCTCTCGCTCGACGACGAGCCGCGTCGCCACCGACTGCACGCGCCCGGCCGAGAGCCCCTGCATCACCTTGCGCCAGAGGACCGGCGACACCTCGTAGCCGTAGAGGCGGTCGAGGATACGCCGCGCCTCCTGGGCGTCGACGAGCGAGTGGTCGATGTCGCGCGTCTCGCCGAGCGCGCGCTCGATCGCCGGCCGCGTGATCTCGTGGAAGACCATCCGCCGCACCGGCACCTTCGGCTTCAGCTCCTGCACCAGGTGCCAGGCGATCGCCTCGCCCTCGCGGTCTTCGTCCGTCGCGAGCAGCAGCTCGCCGGCGTTCTTCAGCTTCGACTTCAGGTCGGAGACGACCTTCTTCTTGCGCGAGTCGACGACGTACAGCGGCTCGAAGTCCTTATCCACGTTCACGCCCAGCCGCGCCCAGCCCTCGTCCTTGAACCTCGCGGGGATTTCGGAAGCATTGTTGGGCAGGTCGCGAATGTGGCCGACCGACGACTCGACGACGTAGTCGGAGCCGAGGTAGCCCGCGATCGTCTTCGCCTTGGCCGGCGACTCGACGATCACCAGCCGCTTCGTGGGTCCCTGGGCCATGTCAGCGCGCCACGATAGCGCCGGGTACGGGTCCGCGATACTCGCGGACCGTGACGCGTCCCCCCAGGCCGAGCCCCGTCTACCACCTCATCGGTCTGCTCTCGTGGCCCGTGATCTACGGGCTGTACCGCTACCGGGCGCTCGGCAAGGAGCATCTGCCGGCCCGCGGCGGCTACGTGCTCGCGGCCGGGCACGTCTCGAATCTCGACCCGTGGCCGCTCGGGATGGCCCTGTGGCCGGGGCGGTTCCTGCGCTTCATGGCGAAGTCGGAGCTGTTCTGGCCGCCGCTCGGCTGGCTCATCGCCGGCGCCGGCGCGTTCAAGGTGCACCGGGGCCGCGCGGATCGCGAGGCGATCGAGACGGCGGTCCGGCTCGCCCGCGACGGGCACGTGGTCGCGATGTTCCCGGAAGGGACGCGCCGACGGAAGGGACTGCGCAAGAAGTGGCAGGCGGCGGCGAAGACCGGCGCGGCCCGGATCGCGCTCGAGGCCGGCGTGCCGCTCGTGCCGGCCGGGATCGAGGGGACGAACGCGCTCGCGCGGCTCGGACGGCTGACGGTGCGCTACGGGCCGCCGGTGCCGCTCGACGACCTGGCCGAGCTGGAGATGCCCGAAGCCGCCCGCATCGCGACCGACCGGCTGATGGCGGCGATCGGCGAGCTGGAGGAGTCGCTCTGAGTCTCCTGCTCGCCGTGGACGGCGACTCGCTCGCCCACCGCGCCTACCACGCGCTGCCGCGCTCGATCCGCGGCGCCGGCGGCCGCCCGGCGAACGCGCTCGTCGGCTTCGCCGGGTTCCTGACCACGCTCTGGGACGCGGAGCGACCGGACGCGCTGCTCGTCGGCTGGGACACGCTCGAGGTGCCGACCTACCGGCACGAGGCGCTGCCCGCCTACCAGTCGGGCCGGGAGTTCGAGGACGCGATCGTCGAGCAGCTGGGGCTGCTGCCGGAGCTCGTCGCCGCCTTCGGCTTCGCCGTCGCGAAGGCGCCCGGCTACGAGGCGGACGACTTCCTCGCCGCCGCGGCGGCGGCCTGGGACGGGCCCGTGCTGCTCGTCACCTCCGACCGCGACGCCTTCCAGCTCGTCTCCGACCGGGTGACGATCCTGCAGCCGGTGCGCGGCGTGTCGGAGCTGGCGCGCATCGACCCGGCGGCCGTGCGCGAGCGGTACGGCGTCGATCCCGAGCAGGTGCCCGACTTCATCGCCCTGCGCGGCGACCCGTCCGACCGGATCCCGGGCGCGCCCAAGGTGGGCCCGAAGACGGCCGCCGACGTGCTGCGCCGCCATGGCAGCCTCGAGGCGGCGCTCACGGACGGGCGCTTCCCGACGGTGGCCGACGACCTGCGGCTCTACCGGAGGATCGCGACGATGGACGCGAGCGCGCCGCTGCCCCCGCTCGCGCCGACGCCGCCCGACTGGGCCTCGGCCGAGGCGTGGGCGCGGGAGCACGGGCTGAACGGGCTGGCGAAGCGGCTCGGCGAACGCACTCAGTGAAGCTCGATCGCGGCCTCGTGGCCGTGCGACCCGGCGAGATGTGCGTCGCGCGTGACGAGCGGGCACTCGAGCGCCTCTGCCAGCGCGACGTAGGACGCGTCATGGGCGCCGATCGTCTGGCGGAGCTCGAAGGCGCGGCGCCGCAACGCGTTCGACGGTTGCCAGCGCACGATCGGGGCATCGTCCAGATCCAGCAGGAGATCGGAGGCACGCTCGTCATCCAGGCGACCGTCGAGTGCCATCTGTCGGGCAGTGGAGAGCACCTCGTAGTCGATCAGAACGGGAGCGTGGAGCTCCTCGCCTGAAAAACGGGCTACCAACTGGCCCGAATCGGGCGCGCCGGCGAGCACCGCGACCAGCGCGGAGCTATCGACCACGATCACCAGCGCGTCCTCCGCGCCAACTCCGCGTCGCGCGCCTCGCGCTCGGCCCGGATGAGATCCGCCGTCGAGACGTCGATGCCCGCGCGCCGCGCCGCGCGCTCGAACACGTTCTCGATCGTCGGCCGATCCACCTCCCGTTCGAGGAGGCGGAGCAGGTACGCGTTCATCGACTCGCCGCGCTTCGCGGCGCGCCGCTTCAGCTCGGTCCGCGTCTCCTCGGGAACGTTCCTGATCTGCAGCAAGACCACGGT
Organism: Gaiellaceae bacterium; assembly: GCA_036380895.1. Taxonomy (GTDB): domain Bacteria; phylum Actinomycetota; class Thermoleophilia; order Gaiellales; family Gaiellaceae; genus PALSA-600. The sequence goes on from DASVDV010000001.1 coordinate 26,043, forward strand.
TCTCCTCCAAGCCTCGATCCATGTAAAGTGTATCCAATGGACAGCTGGCTGATAGAGACGATGGGGCGGCTCGGGAGCGACGCGGAACTTTCCGACGCCGACGCGACGACACTGCTGAAGATCGCCAAGATCGCCGCGCACGAGGGCGGCGAGCGGACGAACGCGCCGCTCCTCTGCTACCTGATCGGCCGCGTCCAGGGCGACCGCGGGCTCGACGAGATCCTCGAGGCGGTTCGATCGAGCTCGTAAGCGACGCGGCGTTCGCCGCGCTCCATCCCACCGGCTCGCACCCCGAGTCGCGGGAGCGCCTCGCCGTCCTGCACGACCGCTTCCCCTTCGCCCCGTGCGGGCCGGCGAGCGAGGCCGACGTCCTCCGCTGCCACACGCCGCGCCTGCTCGAGCAGGTGCGGGCCGCGCCGGGCTGGCTCGACGCGGACACGATCTGCACCCGGACGAGCTTCGAGGCGGCGCTGCTCGCGGCCGGCGCCGCGATCGAGGCCGTGCGCCGGGACGGCTTCGCGCTCGCCCGGCCGCCGGGCCACCACGCCGAGCGCGACCGGGCGATGGGCTTCTGCCTGTTCGACTCGATCGCGATCGCCGCCCGCTGGGCCCGGGCCGAGCTCGGCCTGAAGCGCGTCGCGATCGTCGACTGGGACGTCCACCACGGCAACGGCACCCAGGACATCGTCGGCGACGACCCGACGATCTTCTTCGCGTCGCTGCACCAGTGGCCGTTCTATCCCGGCACGGGCGGCCCGGACGAGCAGGGCGAGACGCTGCTGAACGTGCCGCTGCCGGCCGGCTGCGGCGACGTCGAGTACCTGGAGGCCTTCGAGCGCGTGGAGCGGGCGGTGGGCGCGTTCGAGCCGGAGCTCGTGCTCGTCTCCGCCGGCTTCGACGCGCACGAGGATGACCCTCTCGCGAGCATGCGCGTCACCGCCGACGGCTTCCGCGAGCTGGCCCGCCGCTCGGCCGCGCTCGCGCCGCGTGCGGCCGCGGTGCTGGAGGGCGGCTACAACCTGCGCACGCTGCCGGACCTGGTCGCGGCGGCCCTCGACGGCTTCAGCGCCGGTTGAGGCGCTCGAGCGCCTGCCGGCGCGACGAGACGCCGAGCTTCGCGAGCAGGCTCTTGACGTGCGAGCGGACGGTGTGCTCGGAGATGAGCAGCCGCTCGGCGATCTCCTCGGTGGAGTGGTGGCGGTCGAGCAGCAGCAGCACCTCCAGCTCGCGCGCGCTGAGCGCCTGCGCGACGTCGTCCGGCACCGAGGGCTCGCCGCCGTCGCGCACGCGGTCGAGCAGCCGGCGGGCGACCGGTCCCGACAGCGCAGCCTCGCCGCGGGCGGCGCCGCGCAGGAACTCGACGATCCGCTCCGGCGGCTCGCTCTTCAGCAGGTAGCCGGCCGCGCCCGCGCGGATCGCTTCCAGCAGGCTGTCCTCGTCCTCGGAGGCGGTCAGCACCACGACCTCCGCGTCCGGCGCGGCCGCTCGCAGCCGCGGCAGCGCCGTCACGCCGTCGACGCCCGGCATCGCCAGGTCGAGCAGCACCAGGTCGGGACGGTGCTCGGCGGCCAGCGCCACGGCCTGCTCGCCGTCGGCCGCCTCGGCCACCACCTCGAAGCCGCTGCCGCCGAGCAGCCGCACCAGCGCGTCGCGGGTGAGCGGATGGTCGTCGACGACGAGCACGCGGTCGGTCATGGGCCGCGCCGATTGTGCCGATAGCCCGAGCGATGCGGAGCCGCGACCGGATCGACGCGTTCCTCTGGGGGCAGGCGCTGCTCACCTGCCTGCTCGGCGCCGCGCTCGCGCTCTTCCTCTCCTATCCGTCGCTGCGCAGCGTCTGGGAGCTGCCGCAGCTGAAGCTCGTGCTGGCGACGCTGTTCGCGCTCGCCGGGCTGCTGATCGGCCTGCTGACGGCGACCCGCTTCGCGATCGACGGGCGGCGGTTCGACCTCGTGCTCTGCGCCGGCTCGCTGGTCACCGCCGGCTCGTGGCTGGCGTTCTCGGTCGCCCCGGCGATCGCCGAGACGCAGGGGCATCGAACCGAGTCGTGGGCGGCGGTCGTCGGCCGGATCGCCGGCTGGATGCTGATCGCCGCCGCGCCGTTCGCCCGCGTCCGTGTGCGTCGGGCGAGCCCCGAGGCGGCGCTCGCGATCGCCGGCAGCGCGTGCGTCGTCGTCCTCGCCCTCGCCTGGGGCGCCTCGCGCGCGCTCGGCTCGACGTTGCCCGATCTGGATACGGGCGGAGCGGCGCCGCCGCCGGTGATGGGGGCGCTCGCCGCCCAGGGCCTCGTGCACCTGCTCGCGGTGATCGGCTTCTCCGACCGCTACCGCACGCGCGGCGAGGACCTGGACCGCTGGCTCGCGCTCGGCTCGACGCTGATGCTGTTCGCGTCGCTGCACTACGTCTTCACACCGCTCGTGCGGGCGGGCGACGTCTCGCAGGGAGACTTCCTGCAGCTGCTCGCCTACTGCGTGCTGCTGGTGGGAGTGTGGCGGGCGATCCGCGAGTCGGAGTTCGGCCGCGCGGTCGCCGAGGAGCGCGCCCGGCTCGCGCGCGAGATCCACGACGGGCTCGCGCAGTACCTCTTCGCGATCTCGGCGAACGTGTCGCTGCTCGAGGGCGGCGCCGACACGGACGAGACGCTCGCGCGGTTGCGCGACGCCGCGACGGCGGCCCAGCAGGAGGCACGCTACGCGATCCTCGCCCTCTCGTCGGCGTCGGGCCGCTCTCCGTTCGCGACCGCGCTGCGCCGCTACGTCGACGTGCTCACCGCCGACGGCGCCCTCGCAGTGGAGCTCGCGATCGACGAGTCGGTGCGCCTGAGCGCCGACGAGCAGATCGAGGTGTTCCGGATCGTGCAGGAGGGGCTCGCGAACGCCCGCAAGCACGCCGGCGCCGGCCGCGCGCTCGTCGAGGTGGCGGGGCGCGGGCGGAGGCGGGTCGTCTCGATCCGCGACGACGGGCACGGCTTCGCGCCCGGCGCCGCCACAGAAGGCCTCGGCCTGCGGAGCATGCGCCAGCGCGCGGCCTCGATCGGCGGCGCCTTCTCGCTGGAGAGCTCGCCGCGCGGCACGGCCCTCGAGGTCGTGCTCAGGACCTGAGCGCCGGCACGTCTTGCGGCGACGGCGCCGGGCATCCCGGCAGCTCGACGCCGAAGGTCGCCCCCGCGCCGGGCACGGCCTCGACCCATGCGCGGCCGCCCATCGCCGTCGCGAGCTGACGGACGATCGCCAGTCCGAGGCCGGTGCCGACCGGCCGCTCGCGGCCGGCGCGGTCGTAGAGGTAGAAGCGCTCGAACGCGCGCGGCAGGTCGTCCGCGGCGATCCCCGGGCCCGTGTCCGCGACGAGCAGCCGCCCCGGCTCGGCCCGCACCACCACCGAGCCGCCGGCGGGCGTCTCGCGCAGCGCGTTCTCGACGAGATTCGACGCCACCTGCAACACGCGGTCGCGGTCGGCCTCCACCCACGTCTCCGCCCCCTCGGCGCCGAGCTCCACGCCGAAGCCGCGCGCCTGCGCCTCGTGCCGCGCCACGACCTCCCGCGTCGCCGATGCCAGGTCGACGGGCTCGCGGCGCACCGAGAACTCGCTGCGGTTCATCCGCGCCAGGTCGAGCAGGTCGCGCACCAGGCGCTCGAGCCGCCCGGCCTCGAGCCCGATCGTCGCCGCCGCCTCGCCCGGCTCGAACGCGCCCTCGGCGAGTCCTTCCGCGTAGCCGCGGATGGCGGTCAGCGGCGTCTTCAGCTCGTGACTCACCGAGAGCAGGAATGCCCGCTCGGCGTCGCGCGACGCCTCGAGCTGCTCGGCCATCTCGTTGAACGCCCGCGACAGCGACGCCAGCTCGTCGGACCCGCCCACCGCCAGCGGCTCGTGCCGCTCGTTGACCGCGAGCGACCGCGCGGCCGACGCGACCCGGCGGATCGGCCCGGTGATCGAGCGCGCGAGCACGAACGAGAGCGCTGCCGCGAGCAGCGCCCCCGCGAGCGCCGACAGCAGCAGGTCGCGCTGGAACGGCCGCCAGTCGGCGGAGCCGACGCTCGCCGGCCGCAGCACGAGCAGGCCCAGGTGCGGCAGCGTCCGGTACGAGTAGAGCTGCGCGTGACCGTCGACCCGCGTCGTGCCGTCGCTCGACCGGGACGTGTCCGGCACGTAGGCCGCGAGCTTCTGCCGCGGCTGGATCAGGATCCGCACCTGCCCCGAGGTGTGGTCCTCGCGCACGTAGCTGACGTTGCCGCGCCGCTGGAACGCGAGGTCGTCGGCGCGCCGCGCGAGACCGGCGGCCTGCGAGCGGTCGACCTGCCGGCGCGTCAGCACCCAGCCGATCGCCAGGGTGAGCGCGAGCGTCAGCGCGACCGCCGCGAGCGTCGTCGCGAACAGCCGCGCCCGCAGCGTTCTCACGCGACGGCTTTGTAGCCGGAGCCGCGCAACGTCCGGATCAGCTCCGGCCGCTCGAGCTTGCGGCGCAGCTGCGCCACGTGCACGTCGACGGTGCGCGTGCCGCCCGGGTACTCCACGCCCCACACGCGGTCGAGCAGCAGGTCGCGCGAGCAGACGATGCCGGCGTTGGCCATCAGGAACGCGAGCAGGTCGAACTCCTTGGCGGTCAGCTCCACGGACCGGCCGGCGACGGTGACGTCGTGCGACTCGCGATCGAGGCTGACGTCGGCGAGCATCAGCGACTCGCGCGGGTCCTGCGGCTCGCTGCGGCGCAGCACGGCCTTGATCCGGGCGACCAGCTCGCGCGGCGAGAACGGCTTGGTGACGTAGTCGTCGGCGCCCACCTCGAGGCCGACGACCCGGTCGGGCTCCTCGTCTCGCGCGGTGAGCATGACGATCGGGACGCGCGAGCGGGCGCGGATGTCGCGGCAGATGTCGAAGCCGTCCTTCCCCGGCAGCCCCACGTCGAGCAGGACGATGCGGACGGGCGTGCGCGCGAGCTCCACGAGGGCGTCCTCACCGGAGCGCACCCACACCACGCGGTACCCGTTTCGGCCCAGATACCCGCGAACCAGCTCGCCGACCGACGGCTCGTCCTCGACCAGCAGCACCGCGCTCATGTCCGCTCCGACCCCGGCAAGCCGGGGCCTCCGCTCCTGGAGGCTCCGTCGAGCCTACGCCTCATTCCTTACCCTCCTTCAACCGATCCGGATTCTGACTGCCGGGCCGCCGTCGATGCGCATGGTCTCGACGGTCATGCGCAGGCGGAGCGCCGCGAGGGACGCCTTCCGCCGCCCCAGCACGACCTTCGTCTGCGGCGTCACCGGGATCACGGCCTCGGTCCCGTCGCGCTCGCTCAGGCGGAGCTCGGTGGTGCCGAGCTGCACGATGCGGCCGCGGTCGAGCACGAGCGTGTGCGGTGTCCGGCCGATCTTCACGTTCAGCTCCGCGTGCGACCACGCGCCGGGGATCGCCGGGAAGCGCGGGACCCGGCCCGCGGCCGCCTGGCCGGCGAGCACGAGCCCGGTCGCGAGCGTGGCGACGATCACGAGTCCCCGCATTGCCGGACTATCCCCCGATCCGGTCAAACGGCGGTTGCGCGCTCGTAAAGCGAACGTAAAAGGTGGAGACGGCCGCCGCGATCCGTTTGCATGGACGTGGGCGAGGTGACGTACCTTTTTCGAACGTGATCGGGCCGCGTCGACTGCTGCTCGCGGGAGGCCTGGCGGGACTCCTGCTCGTTCCCGCGGCGACAGCCGGGACGACGACCGCGCCGACGACGACCACCCTGGCCGCCGCGCCGACGACCGCCCCCACCACGACCGCACCCACCGCGCCGCCATGCGCCGGCGCCGGTCTGCTGGCGATCGTCCAGCCCGGCGACTCCGTGCCGGCGCCGGTCGGCCCCTCGCTGGCCACCGCCGAGCGCGACGGGCTCGAGGCCGCGTCGTTCGCGGCCCCCGACGGCTCGCTCACCGCGAGCGGCGCCCGCGTCGGCGCCGCCGGCTGTACCGACACGGCCGGCACGCCCGGCGGCACCACCGCGTCGGCCGAGTCGTGGAGCGTGCTCGGCGGCGCCGTCGCCGGAGGCGCGCTCGAGGCGGACCTCGTCCCGTCGGAGACGGTCGGCGGCGCCGGCTGGACGCTGCGGACGACCGTGAACGGGCTGAAGGTCGGTCGTGCCCCGGCGACGCTCGCCGTCGGCGACTCGCTGCCGGTGGGGAGGTGGGGCGTCCTCACCGCGCAGGGGCGCGCGGACGCCGGGCCGGCCGCGCCTCTCCGCTGGTGGGCGTCGGCGCTGCGGCTGCGGCTCACCGCCGCGCACGCCGGGCTGCCGGCCGGGACGATCCTGCTGATCGGCTACGCGACCGCCGACCGCCCCGCCGGCGCGCCGCCGAAGCCCGCCCCGCCGGCCACGACGACCGTCGCCAGGCAGCCGACGACCACGACCACGACCGCGACCACGACCACGACCGCGACCGTCCCCGCCCGCCCGCCCGCCGCGACGGCGCGCACGCCGAAGGCCGCGCACACCGCTGCCGCGCATCCGAAGCAGCACGCGCGGACGAAGAAGAAGACGGTGAGGAAGCACGCGAAGAAGAAGAAGGCGAAGCACGCGGTCGCGGCCGGGCGCCCGTTGCGCACGACGCCGCCGCTGGGCGGGCCCGCCTACGACTTTCCGGTGGTGGGCGACGTGGGCTGGGGCGACACCTACGGCGGGCCGCGCAGCGACGTCCCGGGCGGCTGGCACCACGGCGACGACCTGTTCGCCGACCTCGGTCGGCCGGTGGTCGCGGTGGCCGACGGCACCGTGTTCGCCGTCGGCTGGAACGGCGTCGGCGGCTGGCGTCTCTGGCTCCGCGACGAGCAGGGCAACGAGTTCTACTACGCCCATCTCTCGGGCTACACGAAGCTCGCCCGCAACAACGCGCAGGTGAAGCGCGGTCAGGTGCTCGGCTTCGTGGGCAACACCGGCGACGCCTTCACGACGCCCGACCACCTGCACTTCGAGATCCATCCGGTGGCATTCCTGTACCGCGGGTATGACGGTGCCGTGGATCCCTCCGGCTACCTCGAGCGCTGGCAGCGCCCGACGCACGTGGAGCGCCTCCCGCCCGTGGCCCTGCCCGACAAGGTGCGCCACGGCGACGGCTCGCTCGTCGACTACCGCCAGCTCCTGGCCCTGCACGGACTCGTGCATCGGGCGAAGGCCACGACGCCGGCCGTGCGCCGCGCCGACCCGCCGAAGCCCGTGGCCCATCGCCCGGTGCGACGCGTCGCGGCACCGGCGACGACCGCCCCCGCGAGCGGCGGCACCGGCGTGCTCGCCCCCGCGCTCGGCAGCGCCGCCGTCGCCGTGGCCGCGCTCGGCGGTCTCTTCGTGCTGCTGCGCCGCCGCCGGGCCGGCTCCGGAGGAGCGGTGTGACCGCCGTCGCGCCCCCTCCCCGCCGTCCGTCGCGGCGGCCCCCGGTCCGCCGCCGGCGCAGCCGCAAGCCGCTGATCGTCGTCGCGGTGCTGCTGGGCCTGGCCGGCTCCGTCGCGGGCGGGATCGCCGCCTACGGCCGCTTCTGGACGCCCGTCTCGCTCAGCGGCGACCCGGACGCCCTCGCGCACGTCGAGCTCGCCCCGGTGGGCGTGAGGCTCGAGGCCGTGAAGGTGACGACCGACGCGGGCAAGCGGCTGCCGGTCGACCTGCGGCAGCGGAACCTCTGGCCGAAGCGCCGGGTGGCCGCCGGCACGCACCTCACGGTCGTCGTGACGGTGCGGCGCTCGGGCTGGCTGAGCTGGGCGGCCGGCAAGACCGCCCAGGTGAGGCTGACCGCGACGGCGCCGGCTGCGCACGTGGTCGACGAGGTCGTGCAGCCGGGCGCCGACGGCGGCGTCTCGATCCGCTTCGACACCCCCGTCGCGCGCACCGCCGTCCGCCGGGGCGGGCACACGACGGGCGACGAGCACGACCCGCGGCGGCGGGTCGTCGCGACCGGCGTGCACGCGACGCAGGCGAGCCCCGCCGGGACGCTGACCGTGCGGTCGGCGCCGCGCTCGTGGGAGACGCTCGGGCCGCCGGAGCGCGTCGTCTGGTTCCCGGCCGCGAAGAGCGCGCAGGCGCTGGTCTCGCCGTCGACCGCCGCGCGGCTCACGCCCACGCACCCGCTCCGGCTGACGCTCTCGCAGCCGGTCGACGACGTCTTCGGCTCGAAGCGCCCGGCGCTGCACCCGTCCGTGCCGGGCAAGTGGGTCGACGTCGACGACTACACGATCGAGTTCGTGCCGGAGGGCCCCGGCTTCGGCCTCGGCATGCACGTGCACTTGACCCTGCCGGTCGAGGTCGCGGTCGTCGCCGGCCCGAAGACCAGCACCGTGAAGACGCTTTCCTGGAGCGTCCCCGACGGCTCGACGCTGCGCCTGCAGCAGCTGCTCGCGCAGCTCCACTACCTGCCGCTGGAGTGGCATCCGGCAGACGCGCGCGTCGCGCTCACCGCGACCGCCCAGGCGCGCGCCGCGATCGACCCGCCGGACGGGCGCTTCACGTGGCGGCATCCGAACCTGCCGCAGCCCCTCCGCTCGCTGTGGAGCGAGGGCAACTGGACGACGATGACGCAGGGCGCGGTGATGCGCTTCCAGCACGACAACGGGCTGACGGTCGACGGCCTCGCCGGGCCGGTCGTGTGGCGGACGCTGATCCGCGACACGCTCCATCACAAGGGGGCGACCGGCGGCTACAGCTACGTGCTCGTGCACCGGCAGGTCCCGCAGACGCTGGTGCTGTGGCACGAGGGGAAGGTCGTGCTGAGCGCGCGCGTCAACACCGGCGTCGCCGGCGCACCGACCGCGCTCGGCACCTGGCCGGTGTTCCTGCGCGCCTCGACGACCACGATGAGCGGCGTCAACCCCGACGGCTCGCACTACCACGACGAGGGGATCCGCTGGGTCAGCTACTTCCACGGCGGCGAGGCGATCCACGGCTTCAACCGGGCGAGCTACGGCTATCCGCAGAGCGTCGGCTGCGTCGAGGCGCCCGTCGACACCGCCGCGAAGATCTGGCCGTACACGCCGATCGGGACACTGGTGACGATCGCGCAGTGAGGGCGAGAAGAAGGACGGTGCAGCTGGCGATCGCGCTGGCGGTGGCGGGCGCCGCCGCGGCCGTGGCGTTTTCGACGCTCGCGGACGGGGCGGCCGGACCGACGGCGACGCCGCCGTCGGTGGCAGCGCGGCCGATCGGAAGCGTCAGCGGCCCCGGCCTGCGCGCCGCCCTGCTCGCGCGCCGCGTCGCCGGCTCGCCGCCGACCGCGCAGGTCGTCGTGACGACGTACCAGCGCGACGGAGCGGCGTGGAAGCGGCTCGCGTCGCGCCGGCTCGCAGGCACCTACTTCTGGAACACGGTCACCGGCCCGCGGGCGATCTGCAACCTGCAGCTCGTCGCGGCCGGCAGCAAGCCGCACGTGACGGTGCAGCTGCTCGTGACGCCGTCCATCGGCTGCGGCAAGGCGCAGACGGTGCCGCTGCCGCGCTGATCAGAGCAGCTCGGCGATCAACCCGGCGGCGCGCCGGGCGCCGTCGTCCGGCACCGGCAGGTAGTCGACCTCCCGCCGCAGCTCCTGCGCGAGCGCGTCGGCGATCGCCTCGTGACCGTCCGCGTCCCAGCGCATGCGCCGGCCGGCGCGGTGCCGGTCGAGCCGGTGGGCGACGTGACGGTTCTGCTCGAAGTGCCGGAGCAGCGGGAAGGTGAGGAACGGCCGCCGTGCGGCGGTCAGCTCCATCGTCGTGGAGAGGCCGCCGTGAGCGATCGCGACGTCGCAGGCGGCCAGCTGCCGGTAGAGGCGGTGGACGTAACCCTGCGTCTCGAGCCCGTCGACGCGCGGCAGCGAGGCCGGGTCGAGCCGCGGGCCGGCGACGACCACCATCCGCAGCCCCGGCACGAGCGCCGCCGCTTCCTCATACGCGCCGGCCGCCCGCCGCAGGAGCGGGCCGCCCGCCGCCGAGCCGCCGCTGGCGACCACGCAGACCTTCTCGTCCGGCCGCCAGCCGAGCTCGGCGCGGAGCGCGTCGCGGTCGGCGATCTCGCCCGGTTCGAATCCGTTCACATATCCGGAGAAAGCAAAGTGGTCGTGCGTCCACTCGCGGATGCCCGGCAACCCGGGGCCGAGCGGCTCGTCGACGAGGTCGTCGGGGTCGCCGATGAAGATCGAGCGGTCGCGCAGGCGCGGATGCCGCGCGACGTGCTCCACCATCTGCGCGTTGTGGTCGGCGGCGAGGAACGCCTCGCGCTCGCCGCCGTCGGGCATCGGCAGCACGCCGACGAAGTCGGTCAGCCACACGTACGGCGCCGTCTTCAGCTCCGGGTTCTCGTGCAGGAAGTAGTCGACCTCCCACGCCTCGTCGCAGATCCAGAGGTCGAACGGCTCCTCGCGGACGAGGTCGTGGAAGACCATGAAGTTGGCGCAGAAGACCTCGTCGAGCCGGCGCAGCATCTGGAAGGCGTGCAGCCCGTGCTCGGCGGCCTCGGCGTCCACGTACGCCGCCTCGGGCGCGAGCGCGGCGCTCGCGGGGTGCACCGTCTCGCCGCAGGCCTCGAGCAGCGTCGTCACCGGCGGCTGCGCCAGCCAGTGCACCTCGAGGCCCGGCTCGAGCCGGCGCAGCTCGCGCGCGATCGCGACGTCGCGCCAGGCGTGGCCGAGGCCGATCGGCGACGAGACGAGCAGGGCGCGGCGCGGGCGCGCGCCGGCCGCGACCCAGCGACGCCGCCGCGGCGCCGGCGGGTCGAAGCGCGCGGCGAACTCGTGCAGCAGCCGGTTGACGACCACCGGGTGGCGGGCGTTCGGGACGTGCCCGCAGCCGTGCAGCACGACGTGCTCGGCGCCGGTCAGCTTCGCGAGCGCGACGCCGCGCTCGAACGGCTGGCAGCGGTCCCGGTCGCCCTGCACGACGAGCACCGGGCAGCGCACCTGCCGGCAGATCCGCTCGGCCTCCTCGCGGGTCGCCGCGACGGGCTCGGCGTCGTCCATCAGGAGGGCGTCGAGCGACCCGTCGAGCCCGTAGGCGACGGCGTCCTCGACGTGCTTGCAGGAGTGCGGCTCCGGGAACATCTCCTCGAACCAGAACCGGACGAACTCCGCGTGGTGGTTGCGGATGAAGTGCCGGTTCTCGCGCTGCCAGCCCTGCGGATCGTCGAGCACCTCCTCGTACGTCTCGAGCGCGGCCGCGCGCCACGGGTGCGGCGGGCTGAGGAGCGGCACGCCGGGGGCGATCGCCACGACGCCGAGCACGCGCTCCGGCCGGCCGGCCGCGATCTGCATCGAGGGCCAGACGGTGCTGCAGAGCCCGACCAGGACGGCCCGGTCCGTGCCGGTCGCGTCCATGACCGACAGGCAGTCGGCGGCGCTCCACGCGCCGAGCCACGGCCGGGAGGGATCGGGACTGTCGGAGCGGCCGCTGCCGCGGCCGTCGTAGACGACCACGCGATGGTGGCGCGCCAGGTAGTGCACCTGCGCCTTCCAGATGCGCGAGTGGGTGATGGGGGTCGGCGGCAGGAGCACGAGCGTCGTGCTCCCGCCGCCGAAGGTCTCCCAGTACAGCCGCAGACCGTCGTCCGACGTGGCGAAGCCCTGCTCGTCGGGATGCCGCGCGCGGGCGCCGGTCTCGGTGATCGTCACGTCACGGCCTCGCCTCGAAGACGAGGTTGAACGGCGTCTCGGCCACCCGCCGGAAGCGCGTGAAGCCGGCGCGCTCCGTCACCTCGCGGATCCGCGCCTCGCCCGCCTGCGCACCGAGCGCCAGCCCGACCTCCTGCGACAGCGACGCGGGCGTGCAGAGGAGCGTCGAGAACGCGTAGTAGGCGCGCCCGACCGGCGTCAAGTTGTCCTCGACGCGGTCGCCCGCGAACGGCTCGACGATCATCCAGGTACCGTCGGGCGCCAGCGTCGAGCGGACGTGACGTGCCGCCCCCACCGGATCCCCCATGTCGTGCAGGCAGTCGAACATGGTCACCAGGTCGTAGCCGCCGCCATCGTACGACGACGCGGGCGCCACGTCGAACGTCGCACGGTCGGCGACGCCGGCCGCCTTCGCCCGCTCGCGGGCGGTGGCGATCGAGCCGTCGTGGTAGTCGAACCCGGCGAAGCGCGAGCGCGGGAACGCCTTGGCCATCACGATCGTCGAGGCGCCGTGCCCGCAGCCGACGTCGGCCACCGACCCGCCCTGCTGGAGCTTCTCGACGACGCCGTCGAGCGCAGGGAGCCACGAGGCGACCAGGTTCGCGTTGTAGCCGGGCCGGAAGAACCGCTCGCACCCCTCGTGGACGTCGTGGACGTGGTCGTGCCAGCCGATGCCCTCGCCCGTGCGGGCCGCGTCGGCGATGCGCGGCGAGTCGTGCACCGAACCGAGCGCGATCTGGAAGAACCCGGGCAGATACGCCGGACTCTCCTCGTCGGTCAGCGCCACCGCCTGCTCGGGCGGCAGCGTGTAGCGGCCGCTGTCGGGGTCGTACTCGACGTAGCCGCCGGCCGCCTGCGCGTTCAGCCACTCGCGGACGTACCGCTCGGACGTGTCCGTGCGGTCGGCCAGCTCGGCCGGGGTCACCGGTCCGGCGCCGGCGAGCGCGCGGTACAGGCCCAGCCGGTCGCCCATCACGACGAGCGCCGTGTTCAGGGTCGCCCCCACCTCGCCGACCGCCCGGAACACGAACTCGTGCAGCTTCTCGACGTCGAGCGGCTGCTGTTCGATGGTCGCCATCTCTCCTCCTCGTTCGGTTGCGCGCACGACGCTAGGTCCGATCGGTCGCGCTCGCCTCGGGGAGCCCCCCTGGTCCTGCACGCCGGAGCGCCCTAGGATGGCGTCGTGCTCCTCGGCCGCGAGCGGGAGCTGGACGCGATCGCGAGGCTGCTCGCAGAGGCCGCCGCGGGCTCGAGCCGGGTGCTGGCGCTCGTCGGCGAGGCCGGGATCGGCAAGTCGAGCCTGCTCGAGCAGGCGGCCGGGCTCGCCGGCGGGATGAGCGTGCTGCGGGCGCGCGGCGTGCAGTCGGAGGCGCACATCCCCTTCGCCGGCCTCTTCGAGCTGCTGCGACCGGCGATCGGCAGCGTCGAGCGGCTGCCGGCGCCACAGGCGGCGGCGCTCGAGAGCGCCCTCGCGCTGCGCCCCGGGCGGCCGCACGACCGCTTCGCCGTGGGCGCCGCCACGCTGAGCCTGCTCGCCGCGCACGCCGAGGCGGCGCCGCTCGCCCTCCTCGTCGACGACGCGCAGTGGCTCGACGGCTCGAGCGCCGACGCGCTCCGCTTCGCGCTGCGGCGCCTGGTCGCCGATCCGATCGCGGTCGTGCTGACCGTGCGCGAGGGCGAGCCGTCGCTGCTCGACGGCTCCGACCTGCCCGTGCTGCACGTCGGCGGCCTCGACCTGGCCGCAACCGCCGAGCTGCTGCGGCGGCAAGCCCCGGAGACGAGCGACGACGCCGCCGCGCGGCTCCACCGCGACACCGGCGGCAACCCGCTCGCCCTGCTCGAGCTGGCCGGCGAGGAGGCGGCCGCCCTGCCGCTGCAGATCCCCGTCCCCGCCGTGACGAGCGTTTCGACCGCCTACCTGCAACGGGTGCGGACGCTGCCGCAGCGGACGCGAGCCGCGCTCGTCCTGGCCGCGGCGAGCGAACGCGGCGAGATCGCAGTGCTCGCCCGGGCGGCGGGCCGGCTCGGCCTCGACCTGGGCGACCTCGTGCCCGCAGAGGAGCTCGGCCTCGTCGACCTGCACGCGGATCGCGCCGAGTTCCGTCACCCGCTGACGCGATCGGCGATCTACGGCGACGCGTCTGCCGACGAGCGGCGCGCCGCACACCGGGCGCTCGCGGACGCGCTCCCGGACGCGGACGCCGACCGCCGTGCCTGGCACCTCGCTCTCGCGGCGATCGGGCCCGACGCGACGGTCTCGTCGGCGCTGGAGCAGGCGGGCGCGCGCGCCCGCGACCGCAGCGCCTACGACGCCGCGTCGCACGCGTTCGAGCGCGCGGCGCTGCTGTCGCCCGACGGCGCCCGTCGGGGCGCGCTCGGGCTCGCCGCCGCGGAGGCGGCCTGGCTCGGCGGGCTGCCGGCCCGCGCGGCCACGCTGCTCGACGAGGCGCTGCCGCATGCCGAGGACGAGCGGCTCCTGGTCGCGCTCGAGCACCTGCGCGGCCACGTCGCCCTGCGCCGCGGGCCGGTCGAGCGCGGCCGCTCGATCCTGCTCGCCGCCGCCGAGCGCGCCGCCGCCGTCGATCCGGAGGCGGCGGTGGTGATGCTCGCCGAGGCGGCGGAGGGCGCGTTCTTCGCCGCCGACGCGGCCGGCGTGCAGGCCTGCGGCGAGCGGGCGACGGCGCTCGCAGCAGGCGCGGACGGCGGCCGGACGGCGTTCTTCTCGCGCATGGCCGCCGGGATGGGGCTCGTGCTCGGCGGCCGCGACGAGGGCGCCGGGCTGATGCGCGAGGCGGTGGCGGTGCTCGAGCGCTCCGACGAGCTGGAAGGCGATCCGCGGCTGCTCACCTGGGCGGCGATGGGCCCGCTGTGGCTGCGCGAGGCGGGGCTCGGCGACGGGCTGGTGGAGCGCGCGGTCGCGAGCGCGCGCGCTCGCTCGCCGGCGGGAGCGCTGCCGCACGTGCTCACGTACCAGGCGCTCGTGCAGGCGGCGACGGACCGCGGCGCACAGTCGGTGGCGACGTTCGACGAGGCGATCCGGCTCGCCCGCGAGACGGGTCAGCGGACGATCCTCGCCGGCGCGCTCGCCCGGCTCGCCCTCGTCGACGCCCGCAGCGGGCACGAGGCCGACTGCCGCGCCCACGCCGCCGAGGCGCTCGCGCTCGCCCGCGAGGTGGGAGCGCACCTGTTCGAGATCTGGGCACTGGCCGCCCTCGGCGAGCTGGAGCTCGTCCGCGGCGACGCCGGCGCCGCGCTCGAGCGCTTCGCCGAGCAGCAGGCGGCGCTCGACCGCAACGGCATCGCCGACGCCGACCTGTCGCCCGCCCCCGACCGTGCCGAGCTGTGCCTCCGTGTCGGCAGAGCCGCCGAGGCGGCCGAGCTGGCGGAGGCGTTCTTCGCGTCCGCCGCGGCCAAGAGCCAGCCGTGGGCGCTCGCGCGGGCGACGCGCGCCCGCGCCCTGCTCGCCGCAGACGACGCCTGCGGCGGACATTTCGAGGAAGCGCTCGCACTGCACGAGCGCGCCAGCGACGCCTTCGAGACCGCGCGCACCGAGCTCGCCTACGGCTCGCGGCTGCGGCGCTGTGGCCGGAGGCTCGACGCGCGCGAGCGCCTGCGGACGGCGCTCGCGACGTTCGACGGCCTGGGTGCGGCGGCCTGGGCCGAGATCGCTCGGGCCGAGCTGGTCGCGACCGGCGAGACGGCCCGCCGGCGCGACCCGAGCACGCTCGACGACCTGACGCCGCAGGAGCTGAAGGTCTCGCTCCTGCTCGCCGGCGGGAAGACGACGCGCGAGGCCGCGGCCGCGCTGTTCCTCAGCCCGAAGACGATCGAGTACCACCTCCGGAACGCGTACCGGAAGCTCGGCGTCCGCTCGCGTCAGGAGCTCGCCGCCGCCCTCGATACGGCCGGCTGAGGCTCGGGCGACTAGGCGAGCGCGGCCCGGAGCGCCTCGTGGGCGCCCGCGAGCACCGGCTCTCCGTGCGAGACGAGCACGCGCTCGACGTCCAGCATCAGGACGGCGGTCGCGAAGGCGGGCGACGCGCCGTGCGCGACGAGCCGGCCGCGGTCGGAGCGGGTCGCGTCGCCGACGACGAGGCAGCGGTGCTCCGGCAGCCAGAAGGCGACCTCGCCCGGCGAACCCGTCTCGATCGCCGCGATCCCGTTCGGCAGGGCGCCGTCGCGAGGGACGATCGCGCCGCCGTAGCGATCGGCGAGCGCCGCCGAGCTGCGCTCGTGTCGGTCGACGGTCGTCAGCAGGTGCACGCCTCGCCTGCCGGCGTTCGCCACGTCGCGGTCGAGCGCGCGCAGGAAGCGCTCCCCGTCCTCGGGCGGCACGAGGGCGTCGATCAGGACGATGCCGTCGGGCCCCTCCTGGTAGACGCAGCCGACGTCGCGACCGATCGTCTCGCGCCGGCCGGTCCACCGCCAGAGCCCGGGAGCGATCTCGTCGACGTCCACGGGCGCAGGCTACTCGGCTAGTCTCGGGCGGTGTCCGCGGCAGTCAGGTCGATCCGCGGCCTGGCGGGCCCGCCTCCCGTCGTGCGCCGCGCACGGCGGGCGACCGCCCTGGTCTTCGCGGTGCACGGCTGCGTCACCGGCAGCTTCGCCGCGCGCGTGCCGTGGGTCGCCGCGCACGTCGGCGTCGACGTCGGCCACCTCGGGCTCGCGCTGCTCATGCCCGGCCTCGGGGCGATGGTCGCGATGCCGTTCTCCGGCCGGCTCGCCCACCGGCACTCGTTCCGGGCGTTGGTCGGCGCGTCGATCGTCGCCTGGTCCGCCTGCGTCGTCCTGCCGGCGCTGCCGACCACGCTCTGGCTGCTCTGCGTGCTGCTGCTCGTGTTCGGCGGCTGCGCCGGCATCGCGGACATGGCGATGAACGCCCAGGGCGCGCTGGTCGAGAAGGAGTTCGGCCGCTCGGTCATGTCGAGCTTCCACGGCTTCTGGAGCGTGGGCGTGCTGGCAGGATCGGTGGTCTCGGCGCTCGCGTCGCACGGCGGGGTCGACGCGCGGCTGCAGTTCGTCGTGGTGGCCGCCGTGCTCGCGGCGATCGGGGCGGCCGCCGCCCGGGCGATGCTGGACGAGCAGGCGACCGGGGAGACGGCGGCGCCGCCCGCCTTCGCCCTGCCGACCCGGCCGGTGCTGTTGATCGGCGTGGTGGGGCTGTGCGCCGTCTTCAGCGAGCAGGCGGGCACGGAGTGGTCGGCGCTGTTCATCCGCCGCGAGCTCGGCGGCTCCGCCGGCACCGCGGCCCTCGCCGTCTCGTCCTTCGCCGTCGCGATGGCCGTGGTGCGGCTCCTCGGCGACCGGGTCGTCCACCGGCTCGGCCCGGTGCTGACGGTGCGCATCTCCGGAGCGTGCGCCGTGGCGGGTGCGCTCACGGTGGTGCTCTCGCCGGACCTCGCGCTCGGGCTCGCGGGCTTTGCGCTGCTCGGGATCGGCGTCGCGCTCGTCGTGCCGCTCGTCTTCGCCGCCGCCGGCCGGATCGGGCCGCACCCGGCCCGCAGCATCGCCGGCGTCGCGGGCGTCTCCTACGGCAGCGGGCTGATCGCCCCGGGCGTGATCGGCGGCATCGCGTCGGCGTCGTCGTTGACGACCGCCTTCTACGTCGTCGCCGGCCTCGTCGCCGTGATGGGGCTCTCGGCCGGCGCGCTCCGCGGGAGCCGCGCCGGCGGAGCCGGCTGACCGGCCGAGCCGGCCGCGGATCTTCCTGCGTTCCCTGCGCCGGCGGGCCGCGAGGCTGCAACGCGATTGCAACGTCGACGCGCGACGGTAGCGGTGTCCAACCGACCCGCTCGCGAAAGGAGCTCTTCATGTCCGAGATCACCACCAAGACGGCGCTGGCGCACCTGCTCGACCTGGACGGGGCGTCCGAGCACGACGTCGCCGAGGTGCTGCAGGCGCGGCTCTCGTTCTCGTTCAAGCAGGACCCGCCCAAGTGCACGGGCAAGTGCTTCGGCAACAACTCGGAAATCGCCGGCGGCGGGTCGAATGGCAACTGAGCTCGTCGCCGGCCCGGAGCCGCTCCGCCGCGCCTACGCGGCGGCGCGGCTCACCGGCCGGTCCGCGCCGCTCGACCCGCGGTTCGAGGAGCCGGCGCTCGCGCGAGCGCGGCGCCGGCTCGCGGCGTGGCTGGGGCTCGACCCGCCCGACGCCGACGAGCAGGCGCGGCGCTGCCTCCTCCTGCAGCGCGACCGCCGCGTGCACGAGGTGCTCGCCCTGCGCGCGCGGCCCGCGCTGCTCCGCCGGCTCGTCGACGGAGTGGCCGTCGACGGCCTCGACGCCGCCGCTTCGAGTCGGAGCGGGCTCCTGCTCGTCTCGCTCCACTACGGCCCGTACACGACGCTGCTCTGGCTGGCGCTGGCGCGAGCGGCGTCCGCCCGGCTGCTGCCGCCGCCGACGTTCCTGCTCGATCGCACGCTCGACCCGTGTCTCGCGCTGCCGCCGGATCGGAGCGCGCAGCTTGCCGAGTCCGGGCTCTTCCCCGGTTCGGCCCTCGATCTCGTGGACGCCGCGACGACGCCGGTCGGCGCGTGGCGCCGGCTCCGGGAGGCGCTCGCCGCCGGCCGGACGGTCGTCGTCTTCGCCGACCCGCTGTTCCTGCCCGCGGCGGCGCCGCGCGCGCTGCCGTTGCCGATCGGCGCCCGCACGCTCCGGGTTCCGCGCGGCGTCGACTGGATCGCGCGCTCGAGCGGCTGCCGCGTCGCGGGCGTCGCCGTCGCGCCCGACGGCGACGAGCATCGCCTCACCGTCGTGCCCACCGCCGACGCGCGCGGCGCGCTCGCCTGGCTCGGCCGCCGTGTGGCGGAGCAGCCCGCGCCGTGGGAGGGGTGGATGCGCGACCAGGCGAACCTCGACGCGCCGGCCGAGTGACCACGACGTTCCGCCCGCGCCGGCTGCCCGAGGTCGCCGTCCATCCGGCACCCGACCGGCCGAACGTGCACGTCCTCAAGGACACGCGGCAGTTCCGCTACGTGCGGCTGTCGGAGCCGGGCCTCTTCGTCTGGAGCCTGATGGACGGCGAGCGCACCCTCGAGGAGCTCGCGCTCGCGTACCGCGAGCGGTACGGGCGGGACGGGGCCGCCGCCGTCCTCGCAACCGTGCGCGCGCTGCAGGCGGGCGGGCTCGTCGAACCGCCCGCCGCCGACGCGCCGCCACGGCGGCGCCGGCTCACGGCGCTCGAGTCGCTCGTCAGCCGCACGTTCTCGGTACCCGATCCCGACCGGGCGCTCCGGCTGCTCTACCGGCTCGCACTGCGGCCGCTCTACCACCCGTTCGCGCAGGTCGGCCTGCTCGCGATCGCGCTCGCCGGCGGCGCACTGAACGTCCACGCCCTGGCGTCCGGCGGGCTCGGGTCGACGTCGATGAGCGCGGCCGCGCTCTCCGTCCTGGCGGCCTTCGAGCTGCAGGTCGCGCTGCACGAGCTCGCCCACGCCGTCACGACCAAGCACTTCGGCCGGGAGGTGCACCGCCTCGGCATCGGCTGGTACCTCCTGTCGCCGGTCGCCTTCGTCGACACGAGCGACATGTGGCTCGAGGGACGTCGCCGCCGGATCGTCGTCGCAGCAGCCGGCCCGTACGCCAACGTCGTGCTGGCCGGCCTCGCCGGCATCCTGCTGCCGCTCACCGGCGGGGGCGGCGGCCACGCGTTCCTCGTCGCCTTCTCGACGACCGGCTACGGGCTCGCACTCGTGAACCTGAATCCGCTCTACGAGCTCGACGGCTACTACGTGCTCTCGGACTGGCTGGGCATCGCGAATCTGCGGGCGAAGTCGCTCGCGTACCTCGGTGCGCGAGCCCGGCGCCGGCAGGTGCCGGCGCCGCCGCGGCGGCTGCGGCGGATCTACGTCGTCTACGGCGCGGCGGCGGCCGCGTATGCGGTCGTCGCGGCCGCAGCGCTCTTGCTCGCGTACCACCGTCTGCTCGCCCACGCCGCCGTGGCGGCGCTACCGCACGGCGCGGCCTCGACGCTCGGCTGGCTGCCGGCCGGCGCGTTTGCCGGGTTGCTGCTGCTGAACCTCTGGCGCCTGCTGCGGGCCGCGGCGTAGTTCGTTCCTGCGAAGCGAATCGGGCCTCAAATAGAAAAAGCCCTGTTTCCAGGGCTTTTTCCGTAGCAGGCCTGTAAGCCGGATTCTGTCGAGGGTGACCATCCCTCTGGGCAGCTACCCGGGCCCTCGGCGGGCAACCTGATCGCGGGCCCTGTTCGCCTTGCACCGGACGGGGTTTGGCGAGCCGCCGCGTCGCCGCGACGCTGGTGGGCTCTTACCCCACCGTTTCACCCTTGCCCGGGCGCCCGAGAGCGCCCCGGCGGTTTGCTTTCTGTTCCACTTTCCGTCGGCTTTCGCCGCCTCCCTTGCGGGAGCGTCCTGCCCTGCGGTGTCCGGACTTTCCTCGAGGCGCCGCGCTCCGAAGGGCACGACGCGCCGCGGTCACCCGGCCTGCACGCCCGAGTGTAGCCCCGCCGGAATCGCCTGTTCGCCCGCGAGCTGGCAGCCGCACTCGGGGCAGAACACGGCCCCGCCGCGCGCGTGCATCACGAACTCGCCGCACACGAGACACTCGAGCGAGGCGCCGCGCAGCAGCGCGATCAGCTCCTGGTCGAGCGTGCGCGCGAACGGCGCGACGACCCCGAGCGAGACGACGGCGCTCATCAGCCAACCTGCGGTTGGACGCTCACAGCTCCCGGAACACCCCCACCACGCGGCCGAGGATCTGCACGTGGCGCGCGTAGATCGGCTCCATGGTCGCGTTCTCCGGCTGCAGCCGGACCCGGCCGTCTTCGCGGTAGAACGTCTTGACGGTCGCCTCGTCGGCCGACTCGTCGTCGCCCGCGAGCGCGACCACGATCTCGCCGTTCCGGGCGTCCTGGGCCCGCTGCACGATCACCAGGTCGCCGTCGAGGATGCCCGCGTCGATCATCGACTCGCCCTTGACCCGCAGCAGGAAGTCGCCGCGCGCGGACGACGGCATCGGCACGTACTCCTCGATGTTCTGCTCGGCGAGCAGCGGCCCGCCGGCGGCGATCTCGCCGATCAGCGGCAGCCGCGCCACGTCCGCGGGCTCGGGCGTGGCAGTGACCGCAGCCGCGGCGGGAGCCGCCTCGCGGCGCTCGCGTCCGATCAGCTCCAGCGCCCGCGGCTTTGTCGGGTCGCGCCGCAGCAGGCCGGCCCGCTCGAGGTTCGCCAGGTGCGCGTGCACCGTCGACGGCGACGCCAGGCCGACGCGCTCGCCGATCTCGCGGACCGTGGGCGGGTAGCCGTGAGCGTCGACGTACTCGACGAGGAAGTTCCAGATCTCCTGCTGACGGGCCGTGAGCACCGGATGCGCCTCCGCGGGTTGGCTGTTCGGGAACGAACGTGTGTTCGCCGTAAGAGTAGAGAGTCCTGCGGACGGCGTCAAACCCGCCGGGCTACGCGCGCTCGGCGACGTAGAGCATCGCCAGGTACGTCTTCCGCACCGTGCGCTCCGGACGCGCCTCGATCCGCTCGCGAATGCGCTCGAACAGGCGCTTGCGGGCCGCGTCGTCGAAGGCGCGATGGTGCGAGTAGGTGCCGAGGACGGCGACGTAGTCGTCGGCGGTGTAGACGACGTCCCACAGATAGCGCCTCGCCTGGACGTCGCGAAACCGGCCGCTCGCCGCGATCTCGCCCGTCACCACCTCGTCGCTGTGGTCTGCGAGCGCATCCGGGCCCGGCAGCCGCCAGGGCGGCGAGTAGAAGCCGCCGCCGGCGCCCCAGCTCGGGTCTTCGGGCAGGACGGCTTCGTAGTCCGCCGCGACGTCGAGGAAGAACGGGTCGCCGTCGGGCGGAAGGACGTGCGCCGTCGAGACGAAGGCGAGCGATCCGCGCTCGCGGAGGAGATCGGCCGTCTTCGCGTAGCGCAGACCGGGCGCGAGCCAGTGGAAGGCTCCGAACGCGACGACGGCGTCGAATCGCGGACGGTCGGGTTGCCAGGTCTCGAAGTCCGCATTGACCACCTCGACGGCCGGAAAGCGCGCCAGCTTGCGCCGCGCGACGGCGGCGAGCTGCCCGCCGAGCTCGACGCAGGTGACCGCATAGCCCCGTTCGGCGAGCGGCAGCGTCGCCTGGCCGGTGCCGCAGCCGATCTCCAGGAGACGCGCCTGCGCCGGAAGGCGGGCGAGCGCGACCAGGTCGGCGAAGACCTGCGCCGGGTAGCTCGGCCGGGCGCGGTCGTACAGCTCCGGCGCCTGCTCGAACGTCGTTCTGAGAAGCGCCTGTTGGTCGTCCGCCATGGAAAAGCCGCCCGAGGGCGGCTTTCGAGAGGTGCGCTGGAGAGGACTTGAACCTCCACGGCCTAAGCGGCCACTAGGCCCTCAACCTAGCGCGTCTACCAATTCCGCCACCAGCGCCCGAGGGTTGCCCGCGGAGTGTAGCGACGCCGGCGAGGAACGCCAGAGGACCGCCCCGGGAGCCTCAGGCGATCGGCGTCAGCTCGCGCTCGAGCGTCTCGCGTTCGCCCTCGAGCCACGGCGGCAGCGACAGGCCCTGCCCGAGCGACTCGGCCGGCTCGTCGACGAGGAACCCGGGCCCGTCGGTGGCGATCTCGACGAGGATCCCGTCGGGCATGCGGAAGTAGATCGAGCGGAAGTACTTGCGCTCCTGCACCGGCGTCGGCCGCAAGCCGAGCTCGCCGAGCCGCGCGCGCCAGGCCTCCTGCTCGGCGTCGTCGCGCGCCCGCCAGGCGATGTGATGGGTCGTGCCGGCGCCGATCAGCGCCGGCTCCTCGATCGGAGTTGCGAACCGCAGCGGCGCGTCGGTCGCGAACAGCCCGGCGTACAGGTCGGCGTTCCCGAGCGCGACGACGTCGCGCAGCCCCGGCCGCTCGCCCGGGTAGAGGCGCAGCCGCAGCCCGTCCGGATCCTCGCCCTCGGTCTCCTGGCGCACGCGCGGCGTCTCGAGGCCGATCGACTCGAGCGTCCCGCGCCCGAGCCGCCCCGGCTCCGCGCGCGGCCATTCGAAGAACGTCAGCAGCGTCCCCGGCCGGCCCGTGTCGTCGCCGAAGTAGAGGTGGTAGCTGTGCGGGTCGTCGAAGTTGACGGTCTTCTTGACCAGCGAGAAGCCGAGCGAGTCGCGATAGAAGTCGAGGGTCCGCTGCGCGTCGGAGCAGACACAGGTGACGTGGTGGAGTCCGGCCAGCTGCACGCGCCGGAACCTACCGCTTCCACGTCTATTTCAGCAGGCGGAAGAGCAGGATCGTGTTGCCGAAGAAGAGCAGCGAGACCACGATCGTCACCCGCGTCAGGTTCCGCTCGACGATGTGCGTGCCGCCCTGCGAGGCCGGCGTGAAGCCCATGCCGCCGAGACCGGCGTCGCGGCCCGAATGCATCAGGACGAGCCCGATCAGGGCCGCCGAGAGGAGCACGTGGATGACCGCGAACGCCTGCAGCATCGAGCGCAGGGTAGCTCATCGTAAGGTACGAGCATGGACGCCGAGGCCGCGCGCCAGCGGATCCACGACCTGCTCCTGATCGGCGACAACCGCCTCAAGCAGGGTGTCGCGCCGGAGAAGATCCGCGCCTCGTACGAGGAGGCGCTCGCCGTCGCGCGCGAGCACGGCCTCGAGGAGGGCGTGCGGCCGCTGGTCGAGATCAGGCTGGCCGACCTCGACAGGCTCGCCGGAGGATCTCCTCCACCCGCTCCGCCTGCCGCCTGACGTCGTGCTCGGCCGCGGCGGCGCGCGCCGCCGCGTTCGGCCGCGGCAGCTCGGCAGCCGCCGACAGGGCGCGCGCCAGCTCGCCCACGTCGAGCGGGTCGACGAGGAACCCGGCGCCCGGCGGCACGAACTCGGGCGGGCCGCCGACGCGCGTGGCGACGACGCCGAGCCCGCACGCCATCGCCTCGAGGATCGCCTGCCCGAACGGCTCGATCAGCGCGGGCGCGCAGAGCACGTCGGCGGCGCTGAGCCAGCCCGGCACCTCCTCGTGCGCGACCCGGCCAACGACGCGGACGCCGGGCCGGCGCTCGAGCCGCGCGCGCAGCGGCCCGTCGCCGACGAACGTCAGCGAGCCTGCGCCGACCCGCTCGAACGCCTCCGCGAGCCGCAGCACGTTCTTCCGCTCGGTGAGCGAGCCGACATGCAGGAAGGCCGGCCGCGGCAGCTCGGCAGCCGGCGTGACGGCGGCGAACCGGTCGAGGTCGACACCCGAGTCGACCACCTCCACCTTCCCGCGCGCCTCCGGCACCTTCGCCTCCAGCTCGCGCCGCAGGTAGTCGGAGACGCAGACGACCGTGCTCGCGTGCCGCACCACCCGCCGCGTCAGCCGGGCGACGCCGGGGATCGCGCCGACGTTGCGGACGTCGCGCCCGTGCGCCGTCACGACGAGCGGCGCGTCGACCTGCGCGGCGAACAGCCCCGACGGGACGAGGAAGTGCGCCCAGACGACGTCGGGTCGCACCGCCGCCCGCACCGACCGGCGCAGGTCGAGGTAACGCCGCCGGCCGCCGCCCCGCCGGTCGAGCACGGCCCGGTCGACGTCGACGCCGCGCTCGACGAGCGCCCGCTCGAGCTGCGCGACGAACGAGCCCAGGTCGGGGTCGTCCGGGCCCGGATACATCTGCGAGACGAGGAGAACTCTCACTCAGACGAGCTCTGCGCGGTCGCCCACGCGCACGAGACCCGGCTGCTCGACGTCGGCGTAGACGCCGAACAGGATCGCGCCGTCCTCGGCGCGCCGGCCGCGATAGGACGAGATCAACCGCAGCGTGTCGAGGTCGCGGGCGCCCGTCTCGGGATGGCGCGTCGTGAACGCGCACCGGGCGACCGGGCCGCCGACGCGCAGGATCGCCTCGCCGACCCGCAGGCGACGGCCGTTCCAGCCGTCCTCCTCGTGCGGCTCGCAGCCGGCCAGCTCGAACAGCATGCGGAAGCGCCGTCCGTCGACCGGCTCGCCGGCCACCTCCGCGAGCGTGCGCAGCGACCCGTCGGAGACGAGCGTCACCGAATGGTGGAGCCCGAACGCGTCGAGCGGCCGCTCCAGCCGCGCGATCCGCACCGGATGCCCGGCCAGCTCCGCGAGGCCCGGCTCCCACGGGCCCGGCACGACCGCCGCCGCGACCCGCTGCTCGCCGACCTGCGGCCGGAGCCGCTCGCCCGCGCCGAGCGCGCTCGCCTCGTGCGCCTCGCCGCCGGGGAAGACGACGCGCAGCGTCTCCGCCTGCGGGTCGAACTCGGCACGGAGCACGATCGGCCACGAGGTGGCGGAGCTGCGCAGCCGCTCGCCCTCGCCGTTCACGAGCAGGAAGCGGCGGTTTCGATCGAAGCCGTCGGAGCCGAGCGCGATCTCCTCCGGATGGTCGAGCCGGAACGTGCGCACCGGCGTGGTCGAGATGCGGGCGACGGAGCTCACCGGTCGTGCTCGCCCCACTCCTCGCGCAGCACGCCGCAGATCTCGCCGACCGTGCACCGCGCCCGCAGCGCCTCGCGCATCGGCGGCAGCAGGTTCGCGGTGCCGCGCGCGGTCTCGCGGACGGCGGTCAGCGCCGCCCCGGCCGCGCCGACGTCCCGCTCGGCGCGCATGCGCGCGGTGCGCTCGCGCTGGCGGCGCTCCGACTCGGGGTCGATCCGGTGCAGCTCGATCGGCGCCTCGCCCTCGGAGACGAACCGGTTCACGCCCACGACCACGCGCTCGCCCTCCTCGACCTCCCGCTGCCAGCGGAACGCCGCCTGCTCGATCTCCTCCTGCACGAACCCGGCCTCGATCGCCGCCACCGCGCCGCCCCGCTCGTCGACCCGGCCGATCAGCTCCCACGCCCGCGCCTCGAGCTCGTCGGTGAGCGCCTCGACGTAGTAGGAGCCGCCGAGCGGGTCGGCGGTCGCGGTCGTGCCCGCCTCCGTCTGCAGGATCTGCTGCGTGCGCAGGGCGATCGTCGCCGCGTGCTGCGTCGGCAGCGCGAGCGCCTCGTCGAACGAGTTCGTGTGCAGCGACTGCGCGCCGCCGCAGACCGCCGAGAGCGCCTGGATCGCGACGCGCACGACGTTGTTCTCGGGCTGCTGCGCCGTGAGCGTCGAGCCGCCGGTCTGCGCGTGGAAGCGCAGCGCCAGCGCCTTCGGGTTCGTGGCGCCGAAGCGCTCGCGCATGATGCGCGCCCACAGCCGCCGCGCCGCGCGGAACTTCGCCACCTCCTGGAAGAAGTCGTTGTGCGCGTTGAAGAAGAAGGACAGGCGCGCGCCGAACTCGTCCGGCGAGAGGCCCGTCGCGACGGCCGCGTCGCAGTAGGCGATCCCGTTCGCGAGCGTGAACGCCAGCTCCTGCACCGCCGTCGAGCCCGCCTCGCGGATGTGGTAGCCGGAGATCGAGATCGTGTTCCACGACGGGACCCGCTCCGCGCAGTAGGCGAACAGGTCGGTCGTCAGCCGCATCGACGGGCGCGGCGGGAAGATGTAGTTCCCGCGCGCGACGTACTCCTTGAGGATGTCGTTCTGCACCGTCCCGCGGAGCGCCGTGCCCGGCACGCCCTGCCCCTCGGCGACGAGCTCGTACAGCAGCAGGAGCAGCGAGGCCGGCGCGTTGATCGTCATCGAGGTGGAGACCGAGTCGAGCGGGATCCCGGCGAGCAGCGTCTCCATGTCGGCGAGCGAGTCGATCGCGACGCCCGTGCGGCCGACCTCGCCCAGCGCGCGCGGGTCGTCGGAGTCGAGCCCGAGCTGCGTCGGCAGGTCGAACGCCACCGAGAGCCCCGTCTGGCCGCGCTCGAGCAGGTACCGGTAGCGGGCGTTCGACTCCTCGGCCGAGGCGAAGCCGGCGTACTGGCGGATCGTCCACGGGCGCCCGCGGTACATGTCGGGATAGGGCCCGCGCGTGAACGGGAACTCGCCCGGCAGGTCGCTGCGGGGCTCGACGTCGTCCGCCGTGTAGACCGGCTCGACCTCGATCCCGGACTCCGTCTCGCGGCGGTCGGTCGCAGCCATTCCGACAGTATGCTCGCCGCGTGATCGCGGTCGCACTCGCGGCGTTTGCTCTCGGCGGCTGCCCGCATGACGCGACCCTCGGGAAGCTGACGTACGACCGTGGCTCGACCGCCCACGTCCTCTCGTTCGCCGACTGCTCCGACCGGGCGGCCGGCCGCGCCGCGCCGGCGGCGCCCGCCGTTCCCGCGGCGACGCGGCGCCGGCTGACACGGCTCGTCGGGCCGCTGCCGAAGGTGGACGGCGGGCTGCGACAGTGGCCGGAGCCGCTCCTCGTGTCGCCCGACGGCCGCTGGGCGCTCTGGGCGCGCGCCCTCGCCTCAGGCTCGATCACCGCCGACGGCCTGCCGCTCGCGGTCACGTCGCTCGCGACCGGCGAGACGCGCCGCCTCGGGACCGGGCTCGTCTACGCCGACTACGCGTCGTGGTGCGGCTCGGCGCTCGTGCTGACGCTCGGCCGCGACCGCATCTCGACGCACGACAAGCGCCTCGTCGCGGCGCGCCCGCCCGACTGGACGCCGAGGCCGCTGTGGCGCGCGCCCGGCCGTGCCTTCGGCTCTGTGGCGTGCGCGCCCGGCGGCCGCAGCGTCGCCGTGCTCTCCCAGCCCGAGAGCGCCGACGCCCGCTTCT
The DNA here is from genome assembly GCA_036380895.1 of Gaiellaceae bacterium. Taxonomy (GTDB): domain Bacteria; phylum Actinomycetota; class Thermoleophilia; order Gaiellales; family Gaiellaceae; genus PALSA-600. The sequence continues at coordinate 53,186 of DASVDV010000001.1, forward strand.
TCGACACCCGCTGGCAGCTCTGGCAGGTCGATCTCGACGGCTCGCGGACGCTGCTCGACGCGCCGCCGGCCGGCTCCGCCGACGAGTCGCCGCTCTGGTCGCCCGACGGCTCGGCACTGCTGTTCGTGCGCGAGCATCGCGGCCACGGCCGCGCCGTGCTGCTCCGGAACGGCACCCTGTTCGGCGTGACGAGCCTCGGCTACTCCCTCGGCTTCTACGGCCACCACGCCTGGTGGGCGGGGGCGACGTGGCACGCGTGAGCGTCCGCCTGTTCGCCGGGCTGCGCGAGCGCGCCGGCTGGTCGGAGCGCGAGGTCGAGGCGGCGAGCGTCGCCGACGTCTGGTCGGCGCTCGAGCTGGGCGGCGAGCCGGACGGGCTCCTCTACGCCGTGAACAAGGCCTACGCGCCGCGCGACCGCGCGCTCGCCGACGGCGACGAGGTGGCGCTGATCCCGCCGGTCTCCGGCGGAGCCTTCCTGCTCAGCGACGAGCCGCTCTCGCTCGAGCGCGTCGTCGACGAGGTGCGGGTCGACGAGGCGGGCGCGATTGCCACCTTCTCGGGCACGACCCGCGTCCACTCGCGCGGCCGCGACGTGCTCTACCTCGACTACGAGGCGTACGAGGGCATGGCCGAAGCGGTCATGGCCGAGATCGCCGACGCGCTGCGCGAGCGCTACGAGATCGCCGAGATCGCGATCCACCACCGCGTCGGCCGCGTCGACATCGGCGGAACCTCGGTCGTGATCGCCGTCTCCGCGGCGCACCGCGCCGCCGCGCTGGCCGCGTGCAAGGACGCGATCGACGAGCTGAAGGAGCGCGTCCCGCTCTGGAAGAAGGAGGTCTACGCGGGCGGCGAGGAATGGATCGGGCGCGGCTCGTGAACGGCGTCGAGCCCCACAGCGACGGGCGGACGCTCGTCCGGCGCGCGATCGGACCGGTGGTCACGGCCGCGATCGTGCTCGCGAAGTGGACGTTCCTGCTCGTCAAGTTCGGCAGCATCTTCATCGCGGTCGCCGGCTACGCCCTGATCTGGGGCTGGACGTTCGCCGTCGGCTTCGTCGCGCTGCTCCTGCTGCACGAGCTCGGCCACTACGTCGAGGCGAGGCGCGAAGGGCTGCGACCGCAGCTCCCGGTGTTCATCCCGTTCCTCGCCGCCTACGTGCGCTACACGCGCGGCAACCCGTGGCAGACCGCGCGGGTCGCGCTGGCCGGGCCGATCGCCGGCGGGCTCGCCTCGCTGGCCTTCTACCTGGTGGCGCAGGCCGACGGCTCGCGGCTGCTGGAGGCGATCGCGTTCACGGGCTTCTTCCTCAACCTGGCGAACATGGTTCCCGTGGCGATCCTCGACGGCGGCCAGATCTGGCGCTCGGCCGGCTGGCTGCGTCGCGGCGGCGGCGCCGAGAAGGCGACGGTCGTCTACGTGCTCTACTTCGCGACCGCCGCGCTGCTCGTGCTCGGCATGGTCGTCAGCTACGTCGCGCAGAACCGGTTGTAGGCGTGGAGGACCGGCTCCTCCTCGACCGGCCCGATCCGGACTTCGACGGCGCGGCCGCGCGGATCGAGCGCGAGTTCCGCGAGGGCTTCGCGCAGGTGGCGCGGATCGACCGGCCGGCGGTGGCGCTGTTCGGATCGGCGCGCGTGGGCGAGGGCCATCCCGCCTACGAGGCCGCCCGCGCGGTCGGCCGCTGCTTCGCCGAGGCCGGCTGGGCGGTCGTCACCGGCGGCGGCGGAGGCGTGATGGAGGGCGGCAACCGCGGCGCGCGCGAGGGCGGCGGGCTCTCGGTGGGCTTCAACATCCAGCTGCCGCACGAGCAGCGTTCGAACCCCTACCTCGACATCGCCTACACGTTCCGGCACTTCTACGCGCGCAAGGTGTGCTTCGTCCGGCCGTCGCAGGGGTTCGTCATCTTCCCCGGCGGCTTCGGCACGCTCGACGAGCTGTTCGAGGCGCTCGTGCTGATCCAGACCGGCAAGGTGCTGCACTTCCCGGTCGTCCTCTTCGACAGCGCCTACTGGAACGGGCTCGTCGACTGGGTCCGCGCGCGACTGCTCGACGAGGCGATGGTCTCGGGCGACGACGTGGCGCTGCTGCAGGTCACCGACGAGCCCGACGAGGCGGTGCGGATCGTGCTCGAGCGGTTCGAGCGCACGGCCGAGCACACGTCGCCGCACGAGCAGGACGCGCAGTAGACGCGGCTACGTCGTCTCCGGCAGGACGATGTACGGGCCGGGCGGCGTCTTGCCGGGGCCGTACACGGTGGTGTCGCTGTCGGGGATGTAGTGCGAGCGGAAGAGGTCGTGCCGCAGCTCCTTGCCGTCGGCGTCGTAGACGGTGCGCGTCACGCTGACGTCGAAGCCGAGCTCACCCGTCCCCTTCACCACCTCCACCGAGCCGCGCGGCGCCCGCGGGTCGACGGCGTAGTTCATGCCCGGCTTCGTCCACTTCGTCTTCTCGCTGGTCGACGAGACGACCCGGCGGCCCTCGGGAGTGCCGTAGAAGGTGAAGGTGAGGGTCCGGTCGGTGTAGGAGGTCTTGATCAGGATCCCGTGCTTCAGGTCGTTGCGGAACTGGAAGTCGGGGCCGCCCCACGAGACGGTCGCGTCGCGGCCGAGCGGGTAGTGGGCGAGGTAGAGGTTGTGGTTGACGCGTGCGAGGATCGGCAGCCCGGCCTCGAACGCGTCGTTGAAGAGGGTCGTCGCGGTCTGGCAGACACCGCCGCCGATCGCGGGCAGCACGAGCGAGCCGATGATCTCCTGCCCCTCGAGGAAGCCGCGCTCGGCGGTGCGCGGGCCGACGACGTCGTTGAACGAGAAGGTCTCGCCGGGACGGATCAGCGTGCCGTCGATGAAGTCGGCCATCAGGTGCACGTTGTGGATGCGGTTCGACGACGACTCGCCCATGTCGGTCGTGTACGAGACGAGCTTGGTGCGGATGCCGAGCGCGTTCGCCTTCGCCGTCGTCAGCGCCGCCTGCCGCGGGCCGAGCTCGAGCTCGGCGACGCCGCCGGAGCGCGCCGCGGCGGCGACCGCGCGCGCGACCTGCGCCGGCCGCACGTCGCGACCCGGCTTCGACGGCACGACGTGCACCGTGTCGCCCTGCACGACGAAGCGGGCGTTCCGCGCGCGCACCGTCCAGCGGCCGAGCCGCGGGCGGACGAGCTTCGCGAGGCGCGCGCCGTCGAGCGAGACGGCGAAGCCGTCGCCGTGGCGGGCGGCGTGCAACGCGCGGGCGAGCTGCGCGCGGGTGAGCGACCCGAGCTGCGCGCCGTGGTGGGCGAGCGCGACCGGCGCGTCGACCAGTGCGCGGGCGTCGGCGGCGGCGCGATTCGCGGCAGCGGTGGTCACGTCCGGCTTCAGCGTGGCGTAGGGCGCGCGCACGTCGGCGTCGCCCGTTTCGAGTAGCGCCAGCAGCCGCTTGCGGTCGAGCTTCCGTCCCGCACGCGCGGGCGTGACCTGCACGTCGGCGCCGTCGATCGCGAGCGTCGCCGGGCGGGGCGCGCGGCCGGTGCGGGCGAGCGCCTCCAGAACGTCGCCCGCCCCGGGCGCACGCCCGACGACGGGCTCCACGTCGACCCGGCGCGCCACGAGCAGCGAGAACGCCGAGCCGGCCGCGAGCGCCCGCTTCGCCGTGCGTTGCGCGTCGACCGAGACGAGCCAGCCGCGCGGCACGTGGTAGCTGCGCGAGGCGGTGCGGATCGTCACCGGCTTCGCCGACCACCGGCGGAGCAGCGCCTCGATCCGGCCGCGCGAGCTGCCGCCGACGTCGACGCCGAGCAGGTGCACGCCGGGCTTCGCGGCGCCGCGGTACTCGAGCGCCCGCGCCACGGCGGCGGCGCCGGCGGCCAGCACGGCGATGCAGACGAGGCCGACCGCGAGCTTCCGCATCCCGCCGACAGTGAAGCAGCGGCCCCGGCCGGGCGTAGAGTTCCGACGCGTGAACCTGCGCGATCTCCCCTCGGTCGACGTCCTCGCGCGCACGGTCGACGACCCGCTCGCGGTCGACGCGGCCCGGGCGGTGCTGGAGCGCGCGCGGGAGGAGATCGGCGCGGGCGCCGACCCCGGCGACCTGGCGGCTCGCGTGCGCGACCGGCTGGCGGAGCTGCGCCGGCCGTCGCTGCGCGGCGTCCTCAACGCGACGGGCGTGATCGTCCATACGAACCTGGGCCGCGCGCCGCTGCCGGAGGCGGCGCTCGCGCGGGTCGCCGAGACCGCGCGCGGCTACTCGAACCTCGAGTACGACCTCGAGGAGGGCCGGCGCGGCTCCCGTCAGGATCACCTGGCGGCGGTGCTGCGGCGGCTGACCGGCGCCGAGGCGGCGCTGGCGGTGAACAACAACGCCGGCGCGCTGCTCCTCGCGCTCGCCGCGCTCGCCGAGGGGCGCGAGGTGGTCGTCTCCCGCGGCGAGCTGATCGAGATCGGCGACGGGTTCCGCATCCCCGACGTGCTGGCGCGCTCGGGCGCCCGCCTCGTCGAGGTGGGCACCACGAACCGCACGCGCGCGGCCGACTACGAGCGCGCGATCGGCCCCGAGACGGCGGCGCTGCTGCGGGTGCACCAGTCGAACTTCCGCCAGGTCGGGTTCACGGAGCTGCCGGGGCTGCGCGAGCTGGCGGCCGTGGCGCGCCGGACCGGGCTGCCGCTGGTGGACGACCTCGGCTCGGGCGCGCTCGTCGAGGGCTGGGAGGAGCCGACCGTGCGCGCGTCGCTCGCCGCCGGCTCCGACCTCGTCTGCTTCAGCGGCGACAAGCTGCTCGGCGGGCCGCAGGCGGGGATCGCCGTCGGCCGTGCCGATCTCGTCGAGCGGCTGCGGCGGCATCCGCTGCAGCGTGCGCTGCGGATCGACAAGCTGAGCCTCGCGGCGCTCGAGGGGACGCTGCTCGCCTACCTCGAGCCGGAGCGCGCGCTGCGGGAGATCCCGGTGCTGCGGATGCTGCGCGAGGAGCCGGCGGCGGTGCGGGCGCGTGCGGAGCGCCTGGCGGCGGCGTTGGGGGGCGAGGTCGAGGAGACGGTCGCGCGCGTCGGCGGCGGCGCGCTGCCGCTGGCGGAGCTGCCCTCGTTCGCGTGCGCGCTCGACGAGGCGCTGGCCGCGCCGCTCCGCGCGGGCGATCCGCCGGTGGTGGGCGTCGTGCGGGACGGGCGGCTGCTGCTCGACTGCCGGACGTTGACCGAGGCGGACCTGCCGGCCGTCGAGGCGGCGGTGCGCGCCTGCGCGAGCGCCTGAGCGGGGACACCGTCCGGGCCTCGGAGCAGCCGTCGAAACGGAAGCGTCACGCAGCCGGTGCCCGAATCGTGGTGAGAGAGGCTCCGCGTCGGGCAGGATCACGGCATGCCGCTGACCGTCGGCACGGCCGGCCACATCGACCACGGCAAGACCTGGCTCGTCCGCGCCCTCACCGGCAAGGACACCGACCGGCTGCCGGAGGAGCATCGGCGCGGGATCTCGATCGACCTCGGCTACGCGCCGCTCGAGCTGCCGGACGGGCGGCGCCTGTCGCTCATCGACGTGCCCGGTCACGAGCGGTTCGTGCGCACGATGATCGCCGGGGCGACCGGGATCGACCTCTTCCTGCTGGTGATCGACGCCGGCGAGGGCGCACGCCCACAGACGCACGAGCACCTGGCCGTGCTGCGGCTGCTTGGAGTCGAGCGCGGCGTCGTCGCCGTCACGAAGGCCGACACGGTCGACCCGGAGACGCTCGAGCTGGCGCTGGCCGAGGCGCGCGAGCTGGCGCCGGCCGCCGAGGCGGTCGCCGTCTCGGCGAAGACGGGCGCCGGCCTCGACGAGCTGCGCGCGGCGCTCGCGCGCGTCGACGTGTCCGAGCGCGACGCCGGGCGCGCGACGCGGCTGTACGTCGACCGTGTCTTCACGCTGCCCGGGATCGGCACCGTCGCCACCGGCACGCTCTGGTCGGGCTCGCTCGGCGCCGGCGACGTGCTGCGTCTGGAGCCCGCGGGGCGCGACGTGCGGGTGCGCAGCGTGCAGGTGCACGACGACGCGGTCGAGCGCGCCGGCGCCGGACAGCGCGTCGCGGTGAACCTCGCGGGTGTCGAACGGCGCGACCTGGCCCGCGGCGACGTGCTGGTCGCGCCGGGCAGCTACCCCGTCTCGTACCGCCTCGACGTGCGCCTCGAGGAGCTGGAGGAGATCCCGGCGGCGGTGACCGTGCACGTGGGGACGAAGGCCGTGCCGGCACGGGTCGCACGGCACGGCTCGTACGCGCAGCTGCGGCTGGCCGAGCCGGTGGTGACCGCCCGCGGCGACCGCGTCGTGCTGCGCACGGAGACGACCGTCGGCGGCGGGCTCGTGCTCGACCCCGCGCCGCCCCGCGGCCTCGACCAGCCCCGGCTGGAGGCGCTCGAGCAGGCCGATCCCGCGACGATCGTGCGCGCGCTCGTGCACGCGCCCGTGCCCGTGTCGGCGCTGCAGGCGCGCGGGCTGCTCTCTCCGTCCGAGCTCGCGCAGGGGCTCGCCGCGGTGCGCGCCGCCGGCGAGCATGTCTACAGCGACGAGTGGCTCGCGGACCTGAAGCAGCGGGTGCGGGCGCGCCTGGCGGCGCGCGCCGAGGCCGACCCGCTCGACCCGGGGCTACCTCTGGCCGAGCTGCTGCCGAGCGAGCCGTGGACACAGCACGTGCTGAACCTGCTCGAGCTCGACCGGCGTGGCGCGAAGGCGTACCTGCCCGGTGCGGCGGCCTCGCTCGGCGCGCGCGCGCAGGCGGCGTCCGAGCTGGAGGAGCGGCTCGCGCAGGAGGAGATCGTCAAGCTCGACGACCGCGCGCTCGGCGCCTTCCTCGAGGAGCAGGGCCGGCTGCGGACGGTGGGAGACGGCTTCGCCGTGTCGATCGCCACCTACGAGCGCGGATTCCGCCTGCTGCGGGAGCTGCCCGAGATCACGCTGGCCGCCTTCCGGGATGCGCTCGGCGTCGGGCGCCGCACGGCGCAGCTGCTGCTGGAGCGCTACGACGCCGACGGGATCACGCGCCGCGTCGGCGACCGGCGCGTCCTGCGGCGGGCACGCCAGTAGAGTTGCCGGCCTCGGAGCGGCACGGGCCCGGTGGCCCAGCCGGTCTTCAAAACCGGTGAGGCGTGGCAGCCCCACGCTGGGTAGGTTCGACTCCTGCGCCGCTCCGCTCGTCCCGAAGGGGTGCGACGCGCCCTCCCCCGATTGCGTGATTGTGCATCCCCGCTGCATGCCTAGGGTAAAGAGCACAGGTCGCGCGCCGGTGCGGACCCAAGCGCGCGACGAATGCGTTGTTCGGAGGTGGTGGCGTGAACTCGATCGCCCTGGCGCAGCCTCGGCCGGCAGGCTCGCGGTGACGCGAGGCAACGACACGCGCCCGCGCAGGCAACTGCTCGTGGCGAACGAGACGCGGGCGCGCGCCGCCGCCCTGACGGCTGCCGCGACGAGCCTCGGCCACAACGCGACGGCGATCGAGCGCCTCGAGCCGCCGGACGTCGCCGAGGTGCTCGCGGGGGAGCGGCCGGACGCGGCGATCCTGGCCGTGCCGGGCACGGCCGCGCTCGCGCTCGTCGAGGCCGCCGCCGCCGCGCACGTCTGCCCCGTCGTCGTCTCGCTGCACCGGCCCGACGCCTCGCTCGCGGGCGAGGCGGCCCGGGCGGGCGCCTTCGCCTGCCTCATCGACACGAGCCCGGAGCCGCTCGCCTGCGTGCTCGAGGTGGCGGTGCACCGCGCCCGCGAGTACCACGAGCTGCGGGCCGCCTTCGAAAGGCGGGCGACGATCGAGCAGGCGAAGGGGATCCTGATGGAGCGTCACGGGCTCACCCCGGACCACGCGTTCGACCTGCTCCGCCGGCACTCGCAGCAGACGGGCACGAAGCTCGCGGAGGTGGCGGCCGCGCTGACGGAGAGCCACATCCTGCTGCCGGCGGTGACGACGCCGCTCGGCGGCGACGCCCCCGTCTGAGGTCTTCCAGAAGAATGCGGCAGCGTGGCGGTCGCAGCCGGACTCGTGCTCTCGTTCGTCTCGGCGCTCGCCGTCAACTGGGCCTACACGCGCGAGCACGGCGCCGCCAACCGGCTGCCGCCGCTGTCGGCGCGCCGCCCGGTCGAGTCGATCCGGGCGCTCGCCGGCAGCGGCGCCTGGCTCCTCGGCTTCGCCGCCGAGAGCGGCGGCTGGCTCGTCTACCTCGCCGCGCTCGGGCTCGCCCCGCTCGCGCTCGTGCAGACCGTCGGCGCCTCGGGAATCGCCGTGCTCGCGGTCGTCGAGACGGGCGGCCACCCGGGCAGGCTGCGCAAGCACGAGCAGCTCGCCGTGGCCGCGGCCGTCGCCGGCCTCGTCCTCGTCGCGCTCTCGCTGCTCGGCACGGAACCGTCCGACCACCGGCCCGCGCCGATCGGCGCCGTGCTCTGGCTGGGCGCCTGCGCCGGCGCCGCGGCGGTCGTGGCGCTCGTCCGCACGCGCGTGAGCCACGCCGCCGCGCTCGGCGCGAGCGCCGGCCTGCTCTTCGCCGCCGGCGACATCTCGGCCAAGCTGCTCGTCTTCGGCGGCGGCTGGATCGTCATCCTCGTGCCGCTGCTGCTGGCCTACGGGCTCGGCTCGATCGAGCTGCAGTCGGCGTTCCAGCACGGCGACGCGCTCTCGGCCGCCGGCATCGCCACCCTGGCGACGAACGCGGTGCCGATCGCCGCCGGCGTCGTCCTCCTGCACCAGACCCGGCCGAGCGGCGCCGCCAACGTGCTGCAACTGCTCGCGTTCGGGCTGCTCGTGCTGAGCGGCACCCTGCTCAGCCGTCCCCGCGGCACGGCGCGCGCCTGACGCTCAGACATACTGGATCGATGCCACGGCTTCGCATCGGGATGCGGTGGTGGCTCGCAGGCGTCTTCGGGCTGATCGCCGCGCTGACCGCGCTGCTCGTCGCGACCGTCTCGTCGAGACAGGTCAGCGCCGACGTCCGCACCAACTCCGAGGACATCGCGGTCGGCAAGACGGTCGCCGCCGCCTTCGCTGCCCAGCGCGCGCTCGACCGCGGCAACCTCGACGACGCGCTGTCGCTGATCGCGCGGCGGCAGCACCTCGCCGTCTTCGTCTTCTCCCACGGCGGGCACCTGCTCTCGGACGCGAAGTCGCTCGGCGTCTTCTGGACGAGCGTGCCCGACGGGCCGACCGCCCTTGGGTCCGCCCTCTCCGGCCACCGCTTCGTCGAGACCTTCGGCGACGGCGCCGAGACCGTGGTCGCCCTGCCCCTGCGGGGCAACGGCGGCCCGCGCGGGCTCGTCGCCTACGCCCCCCGCGAGACGGCCTTCGGCAAGTCGCTGGCGATCTTCCACCGGGAGGTGATCCGGGCCTCGCTCTGGGCGCTGCTGGCCGCGATCGTCCTCGGCCTGCTCGCCGCGACGCTCGTCGCACGCAGGCTGAAACGGATCGCCGACGCGGCCTCCGCGATCGAGCAGGGCGACTTCGAGATCCGCCTCGAGCCGCGCCTGCGCGACGAGGTCGGCTCGCTCGCCCTCAGCATCGACCGGATGCGCATGCGGCTCCGCGACTCGTTCGAGCGCCTGCGCGCGGAGCGCGACCGGCTCGGCCTTCTGCTGGAGCAGCTGCAGGAGGGGGTGCTCGCGGTCGACGCGGACCTGACGGTGCAGTTCGCCAACGCCTCCGCCGCGCGGATGCTCGGCCCGGCGCTGCAGCGTGGCGGGCCGCTCGCGGACAGCTGGCACGGCCTGCCGCTGCGCGAGATGGCGCGCGGCCTGTTCCGGGCCGACGCCGCCGTCGCCGAGGCCCGCTCGGGCGGCGACGAGGATCGCGCGATCTCGCTGGCCGGCGTGCCCGCGTCGAACGCCGGCCTGGCCGTGCTCGTGCTCACCGACATCACCGCGCGTGCGCGCCGCGAGCGCGCCGAGCGCGAGTTCGTGGCGAACGCCTCGCACGAGCTGCGCACGCCGGTGACGGCGATCGCCAGCGCCGTCGAGGCGCTGCAGTCGGGCGCCCAGGAGTCGCCGCACGACCGCGACGCGTTCATCGCCCTGATCGGCCGGCAGGCGCGCCGGCTCGGACGGCTCACGCACTCGCTGCTCGTGATGGCTCGTGCGCAGACCGGCGAGGAGCCGATCCAGCTCGAGCCGGTCGACCTGCGCCCCGTGCTCGACGACGTCGCCGCCGCGTGCGAGCCGCCGGCGGACGTGCGGCTCGACGTCTCGTGCCCCTCGCCGCTCGTGGCGCTCGGCCAGCGCGACCTGGTGGAGCAGATCGTGGCGAACCTCGTCGGCAACGCCCTCAAGCACACCGAGCACGGCAGCGTCGAGGTGCGGGCCCGCCCCGCCGGCGAGCAGGTCGTGCTCGAGGTGGCCGACACCGGCCCGGGCATCCCGCCCGGCGAGGCGGAGCGCGTCTTCGACCGCTTCTACAGCGGCCACAACGGCCGCCGCGACGGCTTCGGCCTGGGGCTCGCGATCGCCCGCGACGCCGTCCGCTCGCTCGGCGGCCGCATCGAGATCGAGTCGGAGCCGGGCGCCGGCACGACCGCCCGCGTCACCCTCGCCCGCCGGAGGGGCTCGTGAGCCCTCGCATTCTGCTCGTGGACGACGAGCCGGACATCCTGGAGCCGCTCGGCTACGCGCTGCGGCAGCAGGGCTTCGACGTCGACTGCGCGACCGACGGCGGCGAGGCGCTCGAACGCACCCGCGGCGGCTCGTTCGACCTGATGGTGTGCGACGTGATGCTGCCCGGGATGCTCGGCACCGACGTGTGCCGCATCGTGCGCGCGGAGAGCGACCTGCCGATCATCATGCTCACGGCGCGCGACGCCGAGCTCGACCGCGTGCTCGGGCTGGAGCTGGGGGCGGACGACTACGTGACGAAGCCGTTCTCGACGGCGGAGCTCGTGAGCCGCGTCCGCGCGCTGCTGCGCCGCCGCGAGCTCGACCTGGCGGCGGGCGACGCGACCCGCACCGTCGGCGGCCTGAAGATCGACCTGACCGCCCATACCGTCGAGGTCGACGGGGCGCCGGTGCGGCTGACGCCGTCCGAGTTCAAGCTCCTGGCGCTGCTCGCAGCCGAGCCGGAGCGGGTCTACTCGCGCACGCAGATCATGGAGCACCTCTGGGAGACCCCGTACGTCGGCGACGCGCGCGCCTGCGACGTGCACGTCTCCAACCTGCGCCGCAAGCTCGGCGCCGGCCGGATCGTCACCGTGCGCGAGGCCGGCTACAAGCTCGTCGCAGTGTGAGTCCGAGAACTCTGTGAGCGAACGCTAACGCGATTCTGCGACGACGCTCGCATCGCGCCCCTAGCCTCGATCGTGGATGCGGCGTTCCAGGGATCTCGGCGGGTGCCACGGCTTCGCGGTCGCAGCAGGCGAGGCCGCGGTCGGCTCGATCGAGACGCCGATTTTCGGCGGCGTCTCGGTCGATCCCGACTACCTCGTCGTGCGCACCGTCGACGAGATCCCCGGCACGTTCCGCGTCGTCTCCGCCTCGGTGGTCGAGGACGTCGACCCCGCGAGGCGCCTGATGAGGCTCGGGCTGACCTACGACCAGATCGTCGCGCTGCCCGAGCACCTGCCGTTGGAGCCACACGACGGCCGCGAGCGAGAGGAGGACCAGTGACTTTCGAGCACGAAACGACGCACCGCGAGCTGGCCGCGTTCCGGCGTGAGTACCACTGCCCCGCATGCGGCTACGGCGCCGTCGCCACGGTGCCGCCTTCCCCGTGCCCCATGTGCGGGACCGACGGCAGCCTGGAGACGGGCGAGCAGCGGACACGGGCGCATCTGACGCTGCGGCGGCTGGGGCCGTCGACGGTGCTGATCACGCCGACGACCGCGCTCGACCGCGAGGCGGGAATGGAGCTGGGCGAGGCGGTCGCCGAGCACGTGCACGACCAGCCCGAGGTCGTGGTCGACCTGACGAAGGTCGCCACGGTCGAGGACGACATCGGCGAGCTGCTCGTGCGGCTCGGCGCGCTGGCGCGCGCCGCCGGCGGCCGGCTGCTCACCGTCTGCCCGGCCGCGGGGCCGGACGGCTTCGCGCTGCACGAGGTCGATCCCGACCTGTGGCTCGAGGACGACCCGATCGAGGGGCCGCTCGGGCGCACGCTGAACCGGCTGAGCCGCGCGGCCCGCCGCGCGCGTGAGGGGGAGCAGGCTTGAGACGCAGGGGCTCGTTCCTCGCCGGCCTGCTCGTCGCGGGCGCGATCGCCGCGCTCGCCGCCTTCGCCGGCCTCGGCTCGGCGACCACGAAGGCCTCGCCGCCGGCGAACACCTCCTCGCCGTCGATCTCCGGCACGCCGGCCGACAACAACACGCTCACGGCGTCGCCCGGCAGCTGGAGCGGCGACACGCCGATGTCGTTCTCCTACCAGTGGCTGCAGTGCGACTCGTCCGGCTCCGGCTGCGGGAACATCTCGGGCGCCGACGAGCAGACCTACCGCGTCAGCTCCCACGACACCGGCCACACGCTGCGCGTCAGCGTGACCGCGTCGAACTCGGCCGGAGTGTCCGGCGCCATCTCGAGCGCCACGGCGGTCGTCGGCTCCACCTCCTCGAGCAACTCGGGTGACAAGCCGGCCGCGACGAGCCAGCCGAACATCACCGGCAACGCGCAGGTCGGGCAGACGCTCACCTCGCAGAGCGGCGCCTGGCAGGGCAAGACGCCGATGTCGTTCTCCTACCAGTGGCAGCGCTGCTCGACGTCGGGCGCGGACTGCAAGTCGATCGACAAGGCGACAGGGCAGACCTACGTCGTGCAGTCGTCCGACGCCGGCTACCGCCTGCGCACGATCGTGACCGCCAAGAACGACGACGGCACGGGCACGGTCACGTCGAACCTGACCGGCACGATCGCCGGCTCCGGCGACAGGCCGAAGCTCGCGAAGCCGCCGATCGTGTCGGGCAGCGCGCAGATCGGCGCGACCCTCACGACGACGGCCGGCAGCTGGACGAGCTCCACGGCCGTCCGCTTCTCGTACGACTGGACGCGCTGCGACACGAACGGCAACAACTGCGACGAGATCTCCGGCGCGAACGGGGTGCAGTACAAGGTGACGAACGACGACCAGGGGCACACGCTCCGCGCGCGCGTCACCGCAACCAACTCGGCCGGCTCGGTCGAGGCGGACTCGGCACAGACCGCCACCGTCGGTGGGAACGCACCGTCGACCTCCTCGGGGCCGGCGGTGGCGGTGTCGAGCCTCTCGCCGCCCGACCGGCTCGTCGTCTCCGGCGTGCGCTTCAGCCCGTCGAAGATCACGACGCGGCAGCCGTTCACGGCGCTCTTCCGGGTGACCGACCAGCACGGCCGGCCGGTCCAGGGGGCGCTGGTGTACGTGGTGACGCTGCCGTACGGGATCGTGGCGAAGGCGCCCGAGGCGACGACCGGCGGCAACGGCTACGCGTCGTTCGTCCTGCGGCCGACGTCGAAGCTGCAGCTGAAGCGGGGCGCGATCGTCATGTTCGTGCGGGCGCGGAAGCCGGGCGACCCGCTGCTCTCGGGCATCTCCACCCGCCGGCTCGTCCAGGTGGTCGTGCGCTGATCGCGCCTACCCCCCGCACCGAATCGTCGCCCTCGGCTCCCTCCCCCTGACAGTCGAGGGCGACGTGCCGGGCGGGTCGAGGTCCGGCTCGACCCGCCCGGGAAACCGTTTGCGACCCGCCTCGCTCTGCCCTACCGTGTCTCGCCGATGGCCACGCTGCAGGGAAAACGCATCCGCTTCGCGCTGCTGCTCGTCCTGCCGCTGACCGCGTTCGCGGCTCCGGCCGCAACCGCGCGCAGCGCGTCGGCGCCGGTCAACCTCGAGGTTCCGACGATCTCCGGCTCGGCCGCGCAGAGCGCGACCCTCACCGCCACGAACGGCAGCTGGAACGGCGACCAGCCGATCGCCTACGCGCTCCAGTGGTATCGCTGCAACACCGCGGGCGGCTCGTGTGCCGAGATCGACGGCGCCACCGGGCAGAGCTACGTCCTCGTCGCCGACGACGTCGGCAAGACGATCCGCGTGCGCGTGACGGCGACGAACGCGAACGGGCAGTCGAGCTCGCTGTCGGCCCCCACCTCGACGGTCGTCTCGAGCTCCGGGCCCGCGCCCGTGAACACGGCGCTGCCGGTCGTCACCGGCGTGGCCGCGTACGGCGGCACGCTCACCACGACCACCGGCTCGTGGAGCGGATCGCCGGCGCCCACCTACGCGTACGGCTGGCTGCAGTGCGACCCGAACGGGGCGAGCTGCAACCCGATCCCCGGCGCCACCTCGGCCACCTACCGCGTGCAGGCCGGCGACGTCGGCGCCACGCTGCGCGCCCAGGTGACGGCGACGAACAGCTCCGGCAGCGTCTCGGTGCAGTCGCTCCCGACGACCACGGTCGGCCGCTCGAGCGGTCCGCAGGCGACGACGCCGCCGAGCATCGTCGGCTCCCCGGCGGTCGGCTCGACGTTGACGATCTCCACCGGCAGCTGGAGCGGCTCCGGCGCGATCGACTACGCCTACGAGTGGGACCGCTGCGACGACCAGGGCGCCGGCTGTGCGCCGATCGACGGCGCCACCGGCCGCACCTACGCCGTCGCTGCGGCAGACGCCGGCTCACGCCTGCGCGCGACCGTCGTCGCCACCGACGCGAACGGCAGCACGAGCGCCTCCGCGGGCACCACGGCGGTGATCGGCGGAAGTGGGACGACCCCGACGCCCGTCGGCCCGACCCCGGCGCCGGGCGGCGGCGGCGTCTCCGTCCCGGCGGTCACCGGTGCGCCGGGCCTCGTCGCGCAGCCGGTCGTGTCGGGGCTGCTGGAGGCGGGGGCGACGCTGCGGACGAGCGACGGCAGCTGGACGAGCGCGCCCGGGATCCGCTTCGCCGAGGCGTGGTTCCGCTGCGATGCGAAGGGCGAGACGTGCAAGCAGATCGCGGGAGCGACGCACGCCACCTACCGGCTCACCCGCGCCGACGCGGGCAGCACGTTCCGCTCCGAGGTGACCGCCCTGAACCTGTCGGGCTCGGCCAGCGCACGCTCCGATGCGACCGCCGTGATCGGCAAGGGGCCGGCGATCCGCCTGCGCGGCGGCCGCTACTCGATCCCGGCCGGCTCGCTCGCCCGCACCGGCAGGCTCGTCGTCTCGTGGGTGCGCGCGGCCGGCACGCACGCGAGGCCGGCGGTGCGGCTCGCCGTCGGCGACGGCCACGGCCACGCGGTGCGCGGGGTCGCCGTCTCGGTCGCCGTGCGCGGCTACCGCGTTGCGACGGGCCATACCGGCCGCAGCGGCTCCGCGACGCTCCGCCTGCGCGCAAAGGGAACCGCACGGCACGGCCGGCTCGCCGTCTCGGTGCGGGCGCGGACGGCGCACCGCGGCCCGAGCGCGCACCGCGTCGTCACGCTACGCGTCCGCTGATTCGACCAGGCTCGCATAGAGCCGGTCGAGCTGCTCCGCCGGCTCGCCGCAGAGGCCGGTGTGCACCTGCGACGGCTGGATGATCGTGCTCGACGGCGAGACGAGCCAGTGGAAGCGGGCGGTCTGGTCGAGCGTCGCGATCGGCCCCGCCTGCGGGTCGCCGGCCGCGATCCGCTCGAGCGCGCGCAGGTGAGCGGCGATGGCGTCGAGGTCGAGCCCCGGCCAGAGCGCCTCCAGCCGCGCCGCGTCGACGCCGGTGCGCACCGCCAGGTAGCCGCGCGGCCGCGAGAAGACGAGGACGCCCACGTTGATCCGCTCGCCGCGCTCGACGCGGGGTACGACGCGGTAGACCGCGTACGAGAACGGCGCGTTATCTCCCACGCGCCCTCTCCGCCTCGGCGACGAACGCGCGCGGCTCGGCGAGCCGCCCGCGCAGGTAGCGCACGTAGTCGTCGGCCGCGAGCCCGTCCAGCCAGTCGACCGGCACGGCCGCGGCGACCCGCTCGAGCAGCTCGTCGGTGAGGCGAGGGGCGAGCCGCGCGTCGGCCTCCTCGATCGAGCCCGCGAACGGCAGCAGGACATGCTCGGCCACCTGCGGAAACGGCGTGCGCTCGTGCCCGTCGGCCGGCCCGGCGTGGTGGAAGTAGAGCGCCGCGCCGTGGTCGATCAGCCACAGCCGGCCGTGCCACTCGAGCAGGTTCGTGTTGCGGGCGGTGCGGTCGACGTTCGTCACGAGCGCGTCGAACCACACCACCTCCGCGGCCAGTTCCGGCGGCGGCGCGAGGCCGGCGGCGGGGTTGAAGCCGAGTGCGCCCGGCAGGAAGTCGACGCCCAGGTTGGTGCCGGCGCTCGCCGCGAGCAGATCCTGGATCTCCTGGTCGGGCTCGGCGACGGCGAGACCGGGATCGAGCTCGACGAGCGCCAGCTCCGGCACGGCGAAGCCGAGCGCCCGCGCCAGCTCGCCGGCCACGACCTCCGCGACGAGCGCCTTCGGCCCCTGCCCCGCGCCGCGGAACTTGAGCACGTAGAGGCCGTCGTCGCTCGCCTCGACGAGCCCGGGCAGGGACCCGCCCTCCCGCAAGGGCATGACGTAGCGGGTCGCCTCGATCGTCCGCAGCACGAGGCTGCTCAGGGCTCGAAGATCGCGAGCGGAGTGCAGATGCCGACGACCCAGTTGGGCGCGTCGACGACCTCGTGGATGCGCAGGTCGGCGGCGACGCTGAGCAGCGCGTACGCCTCCTCGCGCTCGAGCCCGTGCTCCTCGCCGAGCCAGGCGATGCCCGCGCGGACGGCGTCGCGCGAGGCCTCGAGCAGGTCGGCGCCGACGCCCGTGCATATCCGGTACGGCGACGTGGACTGGTCGGCGACGAGCCCGCGCGGCAAGTCGACCTGCGGCGCGTCGAGGCGCAGGTCGCGGCGGACGTCGAGCCGCACGGTCGTCTCCATCGCGGTCTCGATCGCGGTGCCGCACACCTCTCCGTCGCCCTGCGCGGCGTGCGTGTCGCCGAGGGAGAAGAGCGCGCCCTCGACCCCCACCGGCAGGTAGAGGACGGCGCCGGGCGTCAGGTGCTTGCAGTCGACGTTGCCGCCGAAGCGCGACGGCGGGAGGATCGAGTGCGGCCCCGGCTCCGGGGACGCCAAGCCGAGCGTGCCCGGGAACGGCCGCAGCGGCAACCCGATCCGATCCGAGAAGCGGACGCGGTCGCCGTCGACGGTCGAGATCCGCAGCCACGGCTCGGCGAACTCGTCGGCGAGCAGCCCGAACCCGGGGATGATCGCGGTCCAGCCCCACGAGGGCCGGGCGAAGTCGAGGATCTCCACCGCGAGCACGTCTCCCGGCCGCGCGCCCTCGACGTAGACCGGCCCGCTCACCGGGTTGACGCGGTCGAAGTCGAGCCGCGAGACGTCGGCGGCGGTCGAGTCGGGGCCGAGCTGGCCGTCGGAGGCGTCGCGCACGTGCAGCCGAACCTGCTCGCCGGGGGAGACGCGCAGCGCCGGCTCGAGCGCGTTGTCCCACGCGTAGTGGAGGCGGTCGGCGTGGACGGCGTGGATCGTCGCTGCCATGCGGGAGAGGCTACGAGATCGGAGTCAGTCGGCGAGGGCGCGCCAGCCGGCGCCGGCGCTCGCGAGCAGCACCAGCCCGCCGAGGGCGAAGCCGACCCGCGCGCCGACCGCCTGCGTCACCGCGCCGGCGGTGATGCCCGTGAGCGGGTTCATGCCGGGCAGCGCCATCGTCCACACGCCCATCACGCGTCCGCGCAGCCGCGGCTCGGTGCGCAGCTGGACGAGCGTGTTCGCGAGGGCGATGAACCAGATCGAGAGGAAACCGGCGACCGCCATGCCGACGCCCGCGGCGTAGGCGTCCGGCGCGTACGCCGTGAGCACGACGGCGACGCCGGTGAGCACGCAGAGCAGCCGCACGCGCGAGCCCGGCGGCCATGCGCCCGCCCGCGCCGCGACGAGCGCGCCGGGGATCGCGCCGAGCCCGAAGCACGCCATCAGCGCGCCGTAGCCGGCGCTGCCGAGGCCGAACACCTTCGTCGTCAGCACGGGCAACGCGACGCCGAGGTTGAACAGCATCGTCGAGGCGACCGCCATCACGATGCACGCGAGGATCGCCGGCGAGCGACGCACGTACCCCAGGCCCTCGCGCAGCGCGCCGCGGCGGCTCGCCGACTCGCGGGGCCGCTCCCGGGGGCGGAAGCGCAGCAGGACGTAGAGCGGCGGCACGAACGACGCCGCGTTGACGTAGAAGCACGTCGACACGCCGGCGACTGCGATCAGCACGCCGCCGGTGGCCGGGCCGAGCACGCGCGAGGCGTTGACGATCACCTCGAAGAGGCTGACCGCGCTCGCCGTCCGCTCCCGCCCGACCAGCTCGACGACGTACACCTGGCGCGCGGGCGCGTCGACGGCGAAGACGAAGCCGCTCCCGAGCGCGATCGCGAACACCATCCAGAGGCGCACCGCGCCGGTCTCCACCAGCAGGGCGAGCGCGAGCGAGAGGGTCAGGAAGAGGGTCTGCGTCGCGACGAGGATCCGGCGGTGGTCGCTGCGATCGAGCAGCACGCCCGCCCAGGCGCCGGCGACGGCCGCGGGCCCGAAGGTCGCGGCGCCGACGAGGCCGAGGTCGAGCGGGCGGTGGGTCAGCTGCAGCACGAGCCACGACATGCCGACCGCCTGCGCCATGTTCCCGGAGGCCGAGAGCACCTGGGAGCCGAACCACCAGCGGTAGACCGGCTCGCGCAGGGCGTCGAAGGCGCCGGGGGCGCGGGCGAACGGGGCGGCGGCGCTCAGAGCGCGGGCCGGTGTCGGGCGACGATGCGGTCGAGCGGCAGCCCGGCGGGCAGCGTCCCGAAGGCGCCGTGGTCGTCGCGCGCGCGGAAGGCGGCGGCGACGGCCGGGTCGCCGTGGCGGTCGAGCAGCGTCGCCTGGAACGCGGTCGCGAGCGTGCCGACGAGCCGGCGCGCGGAGGGCTCGTCGGCGCCGGCGAGCCCGGCCTCGGCGGCGGCGCGGTCGGCGGGCTCGAGCTCGGCGAGGAACCGCTCGGCCGCCTCCGGCTCGCGCCGCAGCGCCCGCAGCACGTCGAGGCACTGCACGTTCGAGCTGCCCTCCCAGATCGCGTTCAGAGGGCTCTCGCGGTAGAGCCGCGGCAGGCCGGACTCCTCGACGTAGCCGTTCCCGCCGAGGCACTCGAGCGCCTCGGCGACCACGGCGACCGCGCGCTTGCAGACGCGGTACTTGAGCACCGCCGTCGCGATGCGCCGCAGCTCGTCGCCCTCGTCGAACGCGCGCGCGAGCCGGAACGCGGCGACGGTCGCGGCCTCCGACTCGACGCACAGGTCGGCGAGCACGTTCAGCATCAGCGGCTGCTCGACCAGCAGCCGACCGAAGGCCGAGCGGTGCGCGCAGTGGTGGGTCGCCTCGGCCACCGCCTGCCGCATCAGCGCCGCCGAGCCGAGCACGCAGTCGAGCCGCGTGTGCACGACCATCTCGATGATCGTCGCGACGCCGCGCCCGGGCTCCCCCACCCGGCGCGCCCAGGCGCCGTCGAGGCGGATCTCGGCGGAGGCGTTCGAGCGGTTGCCGAGCTTGTCCTTCAGCCGGTCGAGGTTGAACGCGTTGCGCGAGCCGTCGGGAAGCACGCGCGGCACGAGGAAGCACGTGAGGCCCTCGGGCGCCTGCGCGAGCACGCAGAAGGCGTCGGACATGGGCGCCGAGCAGAACCACTTGCGCCCGTGCAGCGTCGCCTCGCCGTCGCCGCACGGCCGCGCCTCCGTCTCGTTCGCGCGCACGTCGGAGCCGCCCTGCCGCTCGGTCATCGCCATCCCGCAGAGCGCGCCGTCCTTCTCTCGCGCGGGGAGCGGCCGCGGGTCGTAGCGAAGCGAGGTCAGCCGCGGCTCCCACTCGGCCGCCAGCGCGGGCTCGGCGCGCAGCGCGGGCACCGCCGCGTGCGTCATCGAGAGCGGGCAGCCGACCCCCTGCTCCACCTGCGCGAGGAGGTAGAAACGGGCGGCGCGGGCGACGTGTGCGCCCGGCCCCGCGCCGAGCCACGAGCCTGCGTGCAGGCCGTGCCGCACGCCGAGCTCGAGCAGCCGGTGCCAGGCGGGATGGAACTCGACCTCGTCGATGCGCTCGCCGTAGCGGTCGTGCGTGCGCAACACGGGCGGGTGCTCGTTCGCGAGCCTTCCCCACTCGAGCGGCTCGCCGGCCAGCTCGTCGCCCAGCGCCCGCAGGCCGTCCTCGGCCCAGCCGGCGCCCTCGCGCCGCAGCGCCTCGAGCAGCGGCGGGTTGCCGCCGGCGAGGTGGGCGCCGGTGAGCGGCGGCGGCTGGTTCGGGGCTGTCGCGGCTATGTATCGAGCTCGTCGATCGCGCGCCGCGCACGTTCGTGCACCTCGGCGCGCCGGGTCGCCACGTCCGAGACCGGCGCCTCCGGCGCCTCCGGCTCCTCGTCCAGCGGGCGGGCCGCCGCGAGCTTCGCCCGCAGGTCGTCCGCCGGGGAAGGCGAGAGCACCGCCCGCGCGCGGCGGCGGCGCAGCAGCGCGCGGAGGCCGAGTCCGCCCGCGACCAGAGCCAGCAGGCGCTTCATGGTCCGATGCTACACTCCCGCCGCTTCTCGCCACGCCCGTCGCGCCGTCACCCGAAGCGGCGCCCAGGAGGCGGGGCCGATTCAGTCCATGAGAAGGAGGAATTCGGGGTGAACGAGTACGAGATCATGCTGCTGCTGGACCCGGAGCTCGCCGAGGAGCGGGCGAACGAGGTCATCCAGCGCATCCGCGACTCCGTCGACGCGAGCGGCGGCTCCTGGGACGGCCACGAGCCGTGGGGCCGGCGCCGGCTCGCCTACGAGATCCGGCACAAGGGCGAGGCGGTCTACCACCTGCTCCTCTTCACGACGACGCCCGAGACGCTCGCGGAGATCACCCGCGTCCTCAAGATCACGGACGGCGTCATGCGCCACCTGGCCGTGAACCGCGTCGAGGGCGGCCACACGAAGGCGCCTGCGCCCGTTGCGGCCGCGTCCGCTCCCGCCGATGACACCGGCGGAGACGCGGAGTAGCCTGGGTCGGAACCGGAACGGGAGAGGAGAGGACCCATGGCCAACATCAATCGCGTCGTGCTCGTCGGCAACCTGACCAAGGATCCGGAGCTGCGGCACACCCCGAGCGGCACCGCCGTCTGCAACCTGCGGCTGGCGGTGAACACGCGCCGCAAGGACGGCGCGAGCGGCCAGTGGATCGAGAAGCCGAACTACTTCGACGTCACCGTCTGGGGCAACCAGGGCGAGAACTGCGCGCAGTACCTCTCGAAGGGCCGGCCCGTCGCGATCGACGGCCGCCTCGAGTGGCGCGAATGGGACGCGCAGGACGGCACCAAGCGGCAGGCCGTCGAGGTCGTCGCCGAGACGGTGCAGTTCCTGGGCGGCCGCGGTGACGAGGGCACGGGCGGCGGCAACCAGTTCGTGCCGGCCGGCGCCGCGAGCGGCTCCGCGCCCGACGCCGACTTCACCTCCGCCGACGACGACATTCCCTTCTAAGGAGAGCGCGAGTGGCAGCACCGAAGACCGATCGCAGGAAGCGCACGGCCCCCGCGGGCGCGGGGCGGCGCAAGTCCTGCTTCTTCTGCAAGTCGAAGGTCGACGAGGTCGACTACAAGAACGTCAACGAGCTCCGGCGCTACGTGTCGGAGAAGGGCAAGATCCGCTCCCGCCGCATCAGCGGCGCGTGCCGCCGGCACCAGCGCCAGGTGGCCGTCGCCGTCAAGCGGGCGCGCGAGATCGCCCTCCTCCCGTACGTCGGCGACCGCTAGGCCGATGGACGTCATCCTCAGGAGCGACGTGGACAAGCTCGGCCTGCGCGGCGAGGTCGTGAGCGTCGCGCGCGGCTATGCGCGCAACTACCTGCTGCCGCGCGGCCTGGCCGAGGCGGCGACGCCGGCGCTCGTGCGCGAGCTCGGCAAGCGCGACGCCCAGCGGGCGCGCCACGAGGCGAGGTCGGTCGACGAGGCCCGCGCGATCGCGGACCGGATCGAACGGCTCGAGCTGCGCTTCGACGTCAACGCCGGCCCGACGGGCGCGCTCTTCGGCTCCGTCACGGCGACGAACGTGGCCGACCGGCTGTGGGAGGCGGAGAAGATCCGCGTCGACCGCCGCAAGCTCGACATGGAGACGATCAAGCGCGCCGGGCGCTTCATCGTGCCGGTGGCGGTGTTCGCGGACGTCGTCGCCGAGCTGCGGCTCGCCGTCGCCCCCGAGGGCCAGGAGCCGCCGGAGGAGACGCCCGAGCCCGAGGTCGTCGAGACGCCGCCCGCAGCGGTCGAGGCGCAGGTCGCCGAACCCGAGGCGGAAGCCGCGGCGGAGCCGGCCGAAGACGCGGACGAGCCGGCCGGCGACGAGCTCGCCTAGCCCGCCGTCGCGGCCTCGATCGTGGCGAGGATCGTCCGCTGCGAGGAGTGCCGCGGCACCGGCGCGATCGCCTTCGAGAAGGGCCCTGCCGTCGAGCGGTGCACCGCGTGCCGCGGCATCGGCGTGCGCTTCCCCGACCCCGCGACCGCGGCGCAGGACCTCCGCGACGCGCTGTCGACGACGTCGGTCGACCCGGAGCTGCTCGAGCTCGGCGCCGACGGCGCGATCCGCGCCCTCGCCGGCGCGCTCGCGCTGCTCGAGGAACGGCTCGGGCGCGTCGAGGTCGAGCTGCGACGGCGGGGGTAACCGTCCACAGGCGCGTGTGGAACCTCCTGTGGGTTCCGGGGAAAGCTTCGCTTCTTTCCGCAAATTCCGGCCGGAACCTCGTCCACAGCACCTGAGGACAGCCCTGGGGACATGTCCGGATTCGCCTGTGGACGGGGCGGCGAATCTGTGGAACTATAGGGAACATATGTTCGTGTCGACCACCCCCGATCGCCGCTGCCAAGCGCGCTCGCGCTCCCTGCCCTCGCGCGCGCGCAACCGGCGCCGGCGCCCGTCCACAGGGCTGGTTGGATAGGTGCCCGAATGCCGACCGCGAC
Source organism: Gaiellaceae bacterium (assembly GCA_036380895.1). GTDB lineage: Bacteria > Actinomycetota > Thermoleophilia > Gaiellales > Gaiellaceae > PALSA-600. The sequence goes on from DASVDV010000001.1 coordinate 76,026, forward strand.
GTCCGACTCGACCGCGGCAACCACCGCGCCGGTCCCGCCGCACAGCCTCGACGCCGAGGAGTCCGTCCTCGGGGCGATGCTGCTGTCGCCCGCGGCGATCGAGGCCGTGATCGAGGTCGTCGACGCCGGCGACTTCTACCGCGAGACCCACGGCACGATCTTCCGCTCGATGCTCGCCCTGTACGGCAAGGGCGAACCGGTCGACGCGATCACCGTCGTCGACCAGCTGGAGAAGGAAGGCCTCCTGGCGGAGGCCGGCGGCGTCGAGAAGATCCAGGAGCTGGCCTCGCTCGTCCCGGCCGCCGCCAACGCCGGGCACTACGCGCGCATCGTCCACGAGCTCGCCACGCTGCGCGGGCTGATCCGCGTCGGCTTCGAGATCTCGCGGCTCGGCTTCGAGCGCCCCGGCGAGATCGTCGAGCTGCTCGACCGCGCCGAGCAGCAGCTCTTCGAGCTGTCCCAGCAGCGGGTCAGCACGCAGTTCGCCCACATCGACGACCTGCTCAAGGACTCGTTCGAGCGCATCACGGCTCTCTACGAGGCCGGCTCCGACATCACCGGCACCCCGTCCGGCTACCGGGACATCGACCGGCTCACCTCGGGGTTCCAGCCGGGCAACCTGATCATCATCGCCGCCCGCCCGTCGATGGGGAAGTCGGCGCTCGCGCTCTGCATGGCCGCCAACGTCAGCGTCCGCCAGCAGCTGCCCGTGGCCCTGTTCACGCTCGAGATGTCGAAGGCCGAGGTCACGCAGCGCCTGATGTGCTCGGAGGGCAAGGTGGAGTCGCAGCGCCTCCGCACGGGCAAGCTGGCCGCCGACGACTGGCCGCGCCTCACCGCCGCCTGCGACAAGCTCTCGAAGGCGCCGATCTACGTCGACGACACCGGCTCGATCACCATGATGGAGATCCGCTCGAAGCTGCGGCGGCTGAAGTCGCGGGAGCCGAAGCTCGGGCTCGTGATCATCGACTACCTGCAGCTGATGACGAGCGGCACCACCGCCGAGAACCGCGTGCAGGAGGTGTCGCAGATCTCGCGCTCGCTGAAGGTGCTCGCGCGCGACCTCGAGGTGCCGATCATGGCGCTGTCGCAGCTCTCGCGCGCGGTCGAGCAGCGGCAGGACAAGCGGCCCATCCTCTCCGATCTGCGGGAGAGCGGCTGCCTGAGCGGGGAGACGCGCGTCTACCTGCCGGACGAGGGCGTCTACCGGCCGATCGCGGACCTCGTCGGTCGGGCCGGCTTCCGCGTGCTCGCGATCGACGCCGAGACGGGGCGGCTGGAGCCGCGGCGGGTGACCTGCGCCTTCGCCACCGGCTGGCGCCCCGTCTACCGGCTGACGACGAGGCTCGGACGCCGCATCCGGGCAACCGGCAACCACAAGTTCCTCGCGTTCGACGGCTGGCGGTGCCTCGACGATCTCGTGCCGGGAATGCCGATCTCGGTGCCGCGGGCGCTGCTCGGGCCCGAGGACGGGCCCGTCGACGCGGCGGAGCTCTCCGAGCTCGCGCTGCTCGGCCACCTGATCGGCGACGGCGGCTCGCTGCCGCGGCGCGCCTCGGTGCCGGAGCGCGTCTTCCGGCAGCCCGCCGAGGGGATCGCCGCCTTCCTGCGGCACCTCTGGGGAACGGGCGGCTCGATCCTGCCCGGGAACGTCCGCTACGAGTCCGTCAACGAGCGTCTGGTCGCCGACGTCCAGTCGCTGCTGCTGCGGCTCGGCATCGTCGCGTCCCGGCGCGAACTGCGGACGGACGCGTACGGCGGGCTCCGCCATCGGGTCACCGTGTCGGGCGAGGCCGGCGTGCACCGATTCCACGAGCTCGTCGGGGGCGCGCAGCCGGCACGGCCCGCCGCGCGGGCGCTGGCGGCCGCCGGCGTGGGCGGCGGCTCGCTCGTGCTCGCGCCCGAGGCGGCCGTGCGCACCGGAGCGCCGGCGGTGAGCGACGTCTGCTGGGACGAGATCGTGTCGATCGAGCCCGACGGCGAGGACGACGTCTACGACCTGACGGTCGAGGGCCTGCACAGCTTCGTCGCCGAGGACGTCGTCGTCCACAACAGCATCGAGCAGGATGCGGACCTGGTGATGTTCGTGTACCGCGACGAGTACTACAACCCGGAGGAGACCGACTCGGCGGGCGTCGCCGAACTGCTGCTCGCCAAGCACCGCAACGGCGCGACCGGCATGGAGAAGCTGGCCTTCCAGAAGCGCTACGCGAAGTTCTCCGACCTGGCGGCCGGATGAGCGTCGCCGCGACGACGACCGTCTGGATCTCGCCGTCGGCGACCTCGTTCGCGTGCCTCTGCGAGACGTGCCTGGAGGCGGCGCGCACCGAGGGGGCGCTGTTCGCCGACGCGCTGCGGCGGGCGAGCGTCCGCGGCGAGGTGCAGCCGGAGGCGGCCCTGGCGGTCGTGCGCTGCGCCGGCGGGCACGAGATCGTCCTACGGCGGGTGGAGCGGCCGCCACGGCTCGCCCCGCGCGACGAGAGGCAGCTGCAGCTGACGTGATCGAGCGCCAGCACGTCTGGCTCGGCCCCGACGCGACGACGTTCGCGGAGCCGTGCGAGGCGTGCCTGCGGGCGCGCGAGTCGATCGCAGCGCGGAACCTGCTCGTGCAGGGATCGCTTCGCCGCGAGGCCGACGTTGGCTTTTGCACGTGCCGGCGCGGCCACCGGATCGTCGTGCGCCGCGTCGGCCGGCAGGCGCTCGCCCTGCACTGAGTCGACCTCCCCGGCGGCCGCCCGGCGCGGCGCCTACACTTCGCGAACGTGCCCTCGACCGTGATCGTCGGGGCGCAGTGGGGCGACGAGGGCAAGGGCAAGATCGTCGACCTGCTCGCCCAGGAGTCGGACGTCGTGTGCCGCTACCAGGGCGGCCCCAACGCCGGGCACACGATCGTCGCCGGCGGCGAGACCTTCAAGATCCGTCAGACGCCGAGCGGCGTCATCTCCGGCAAGACGTCGGTGATCGGCGCCGGCTGCGTCGTCGACCCGGAGGTGCTGCTCGGCGAGCTCGACGAGCTCGCCGGCCGCGGCATCGACACCTCGGTCGTCGTCCTCTCCGGTAAAGCGCACCTGATCATGCCGTGGCATCTGGCGATCGACCAGGCGTCGGAGCGGCGCCTCGGCAATCTGCAGATCGGCACCACGCGGCGCGGCATCGGGCCGGCTTACGCCGACAAGGCCTCGCGTATCGGCATCCGCGTGCAGGACGTGCTCGACCCGAAGATCCTGCGCCAGAAGCTCGAGGTGGCGCTCGCCGAGAAGAACCTGTGGCTGGAGCGCATCTACGAGGTCGAGCCGTTCGACCTGGAGGAGGTGTGGCAGCGCACGGCAGGCTACGCCGACCGGCTTGCGCCGTTCGTCGGCGACGCGTCGCTGCTGGTCGACCAGGCGCTGCGCGACGGCAAGCACGTGCTGTTCGAGGGCGCGCAGGCGACGTTGCTCGACCTCGACCACGGCACCTATCCGTTCGTCACCTCGTCGAGCACGCTCGCCGGCGGCGCGGCCGCGGGCAAGGCCGGCGTCCCCGTCCTGCTCACCGGCGCCACGTCGTCGGTTCCGGCCGCCACGCGCAACGAGCTCGCCCGCCTGAAGCCGGGGCGGATCGTGGTCGTCGGCGGGGGCGGCGCGATTCCGGACGGACAGCTCACCGTGCTCGCCGGCTATACCGGCGGCTCCGTCACGCGGATCGCTGGTGACGACCGCTACGCGACCGCGG
>DASVDV010000002.1:0-67220 GCA_036380895.1 Gaiellaceae bacterium
GCGCGAGTGGATCGAGGGCCATTTCCTCGGCCTGATCGTCGCTGCAGTCCGGGACGCGACCGGCGAGGAACGGATCGTCTCCCTCCGCGTGGCCGAGGCAGCGGCACCCGTCGCCGCCTCCGAGGCCCTTCCGTCGGACGACGAGGGGCCGGGCGACCTCGACGGCGACCTCGTGAGCCGGATCCAGGTCAAGACGGCACCCGCGAGTGCCTTCAAGACGAAGTACACGTTCGACTCGTTCGTGATCGGCTCCTCGAACCGCTTCGCCCACGCCGCCGCGCTCGCCGTCGCCGAGGCGCCGGCACAGGCGTACAACCCGCTCTTCATCTACGGCGGCACCGGCCTCGGGAAGACGCACCTCCTGCAGGCGGTCGCCCAGTACGTCGGCGAGCACTCGCCCGAGCTCTCCGTCCGCTACGTGACGAGCGAGATGTTCATGAACGACTTCATCAACTCGCTCCGCGACAAGCGCATCGAGGGCTTCAAGCAGCGCTACCGCACCTAAGACGTGCTCCTGATCGACGACGTGCAGTTCTTCGAGCACAAGGAGCGGATCCAGGAGGAGTTCTTCCACACCTTCAACTCGCTCTACGAGGCGGGCCGGCAGATCGTGATGAGCTCCGACCGGCCGCCGCGCGACATCGCGACGCTCGAGGAGCGGCTGCGCTCGCGGTTCGAGTGGGGGCTGATCACCGACATCCAGCCGCCCGACCTCGAGACCCGCATCGCGATCCTGCGCAAGAAGGTGAAGGTCGACGGGATCGAGGTGCGCGACGCCGAGCTGCTGGGTTTCATCGCCTCGCGCGTCTCCACGAACATCCGCGAGCTGGAGGGCGCGCTCACCCGCGTCGTCGCGTTCTCCTCGCTCACAGGCCGGCCGCTCTCGGTCGACCTCGCCCAGGACGTGCTCAAGGACGTCTTCCCGCAGGGCGAGGGCGCGCAGATCTCGATCGAGAGGATCCAGGAGCTCGTCTGCGACCGCTTCTCCGTGACGATGGGCGAGCTGACGGGCGACCGGCGCTCCCAGAACATCGTCTACCCGCGACAGGTGGCGATGTACCTGGCGCGCGAGCTGACCGACTCGTCCCTGCCGAAGATCGGCAAGGAGTTCGGCGGCCGCGACCACACCACCGTGATCCACGCGACCTCCAAGATCGCGCGGCTGATCCGTGAGGACAGATCTGTGTACAACCTCGTCCAGGAACTCACAGCCCGCGTCCGCCAGCTCCGCTAGCGCGCGGAGCCTGTGTACGAAGCGCACTTGTCCCCCGTCCGCCCCCACAGCCAGAATGGCTCTCCGACGGGTCGCCGAACGGGTTTCCCCGGTCCCCACAGGGCTTACGACTACAACGAGGTTTTCAAGTAGATGATTGACTCAGACATCGTGGTGGGCACCGGGTTGAGGATTACCGCGTCGCGGGACGAGCTGGCCGCCCAGCTGGCCGTGGTCGCACGCGGCGTGTCGACGCGTACGGCGGTGCTCGTGCTGGGCGGAATCCAGCTGCGCGCCGAGGGCCACGAGCTGCACCTCGCCGCGACCGACATGGAGGTGTCGCTGCGCGGGACGCTCGACGCGCAGGTCGACGGCGAGGGTGTCGTCGTCGTGCCCGGCCGGCTGCTGCTGGACATCGCGCGCTCGCTGCCCGACGGCGAGGTGACCGTCGAGCACAAGCCCGAGGAGGCCGTCGTCGTGGTCACCTCGGGTAGCGCGACGTATCGCCTGCACACGTACTCGGCCGAGGACTTCCCGCGCCTGCCGGAGGTCGAGACGGCAGCGCTGCACGCCGTCGACCGCAGCGCGCTGCTCGAGACGGTCGCGCGGGTCGGGCGCAGCGCCTCGCGGGACGAGAGCCGCCCGGTGCTCACGGGCATCCTCGTCCGCTTCGAGCCCGGGAAGATCGTGATGGCCGCCACGGACTCCTACCGCCTCGCGGTCAAGGAGACGCCGGTCGACGCGGTGCTGCCCGACCTGGACGCGATCATCCCGGCCCGCGCGCTGCAGGAGCTGTCGCGGATCGCCGCCTCGGCGGACGAGGTGCAGCTCGGTCTGCTCGACAACCACGTCGTCTTCGGCGCCGGCGGCACCTGGCTCACGACGCGGCGCATCGACGGCCAGTTCCCGAACTACCGGCAGCTGCTGCCGGAGCAGTTCGAGCACGAGCTGACGCTGCCGCGCGAGGAGCTGCTCGACGTCGTCCGCCGCGTCTCGCTGATGGCGCAGCGCAACTCGCCGCTGCGGCTGCGCTTCGCGGAGGGCGAGCTGACCGTGTCGGCGCAGACGCAGGACGTCGGCGAGGCTCGCGAGTCGCTGCCCGCGCCCTACAACGCGGACCCGCTGGAGATCGGCTTCAACGCCGAGTTCCTGCGCGATGGGCTCGAGTCGGTCGAGTCCGACAGCGTCCGCTTCAAGCTGATCAGCCCGCTGCGGCCGGCCGTGCTCGAGGGCGAGAGCGACGACTACGTCTACCTGATCATGCCGATCAGGCTGGCCGGCTAGCGCTCCGCCGCTGATCGTCCGCGACCTCAGCCTCCGTCGCTACCGCTCGTACCCGTCGCTCGAGCTCCGGTTGGAGCCAGGCGTCGTGCTCGTCGTCGGTCCGAATGGCGTCGGCAAGACGAACCTGCTCGAGTCGCTGCACGTCGCCACGCAGGGGTTCTCGCCGCGGACCCGCCAGGACGCGCAGCTGATCGCCTTCGGCGCCGACGCGGCGCGAGTGGGGGTGCGGGGGCTGCGGGGTGCCCGCGAGACCGAGCTGTCGGTGATCCTCCGGCGCGGGCAGGCGAAGGAGGCGCGGCTGAACGGCGCCCGGCTGCCGTCGGCGGAGTCGCTGCGCCGCGAGGTGGCGACGCTCGTCTTCACGCCCGACCGGCTCGCCGTCGTGAAGGGCGGCCCGGCTGCCCGGCGCGCGTACTTCGACCGCGTGCTCGGTCGGCTCCACCCGGCCCGCGCCGGCGAGCCGCAGGAGTACCTCGCGACGCTCGCGCAGCGCAACGCCGCGCTGCGCCGCGTCTCGCTCGGCCTCTCGACGCGGGAGTCGCTCTCGCCGTGGACGGCGTCGCTCGCGACCCTCGGCTCGCGTCTGGCCGCCAGCCGCGACGAGACGATCGAGACGCTCGCGCCGGCCTTCGCCGAGCGGGCCGGCGAGCTCGGCCTCGCGGACGCACGGCTCGTCTACGAGCCGGGCGAGACCACCGTCGAACTGCTCGAGGCGCGGCTCGCCCGCGACCTCGACCGGGGGACCACCGGCCTCGGCCCGCACCTGGACGAGATCGGGATCTTCGCCGGCGACCGCGATCTGCGCCAGTTCGGCTCGCAGGGCGAGCAGCGCCTGGCGGTGCTGTCGTTGCTCCTCGCGGAGGCCTCGCTGCTCGCCGCGCCGCCGCTCCTGCTCCTCGACGACGTGCTGTCGGAGCTCGACCACGGGCGGAGGCGCATACTGGCGGAGCGGGTGCTCGGGATGGGACAGACGGTGATCACGGCCACGCACGCCTCGGCTCTCCCGGTCGAGCCGTCGCAGGTGGTGGAGGTGGAGCCTGGAACCGCTCGGTAGGGAGGTCCGCGCGGAGCTGTCGCGCTTCGGACCGCAGGCCGGCATGGCCGAGCTGCTCGAGCGCTGGCCCGGGGTGGTCGGCCCGTCGATCGCGCGCAACGCGTGGCCGGCGCGGATCGCACGCGACGGCACCGTGCACGTGCACACGGCCGACTCGATCTGGGCGTTCGAGCTCGGGCACCGGGCCGTCGAGGTCGCCGAGCGGCTCGGCGTCCCGAAGGTCCGCTTCGCGCCGGGCCCGCTGCCCGAGGCCGCCGACGAGACGGAGGCTCCACCGCTCGAGCCCTCCGCGGTCGACCTGGAGCGGGCCCGTGCGATCGCGGCCGGAATTCGCGACGAAAACCTGCGCGAAACTGTGCAAAGAGCGGTGAGTTTCGGCCTCGCACGAGCCGCCCGCGACCGGCCGGTCTGATACACTTCACCTGTTCCGCAAAACGCCGTTTTGCAGGGACTTTTCCGCACCGACCTTTATGGCGAAGACGACTGGCAGCGCCGAGTACTCGGCCAAGGACATCACCGTGCTCGAGGGCCTCGAGCCGGTCCGGCTGCGGCCGGGGATGTACATCGGCTCGACCGGGATCCGCGGCCTCCACCACCTGGTCTACGAGGTCGTCGACAACGCGGTCGACGAAGCGCTCGCGGGCCGCAACGACTCCGTCGAGGTGACGATCCACCCCGACAACTCGGTGACCGTGCGCGACCGCGGCGCCGGCATCCCCGTCGACGTGATCCCCGAGCAGGGCGTGTCGGCGCTCGAGGTCGTCCTCACGAAGCTGCACGCGGGCGGCAAGTTCGGCGGTAACGGCTACAAGGTCTCCGGCGGCCTGCACGGCGTCGGCGTCTCGGTGGTCAACGCGCTCTCCGACTCGCTCGTGGCCGAGGTCGAGCGGAAGGGGAAGATCTTCCGCCAGGAGTTCTCGCGCGGCGTGCCGCTCGGCCCGATGCAGGAGGTCGGCACTTCCGCCGAGACGGGGACGACGATCACTTTCCTGCCCGACGCGACGATCTTCGACGAGACCGAGTTCCAGGCGGCCACGCTGCTCTCGCGCTTCCGCGAGATGGCGTTCCTCACGCGCGGGCTGCGCTTCGTCTTCGTCGACGAGCGCGCCGACGGCGGCGAGCCGGTCGAATTCCACTACGAGGGCGGCATCCGCGACTTCGTCGGCTACGTGAACGAGTCGAAGGACGTCGTGCACCGCCACATCGTCTACTTCGAGAGCTCGAACGACCAGGGCGAGGTCGAGGTGGCGCTGCAGTGGAACTCCAGCTACCAGGAATCGGTCTTCTCGTTCGCCAACAACATCAACACGCACGAGGGCGGGTCGCACCTCTCCGGCTTCCGCTCGGCGCTCACGTCGACGCTGAACAAGTACGCGCGCGACAAGGGGCTGCTGAAGGAGAAGGAGGACAACCTCGACGGCGAGGACGTGCGCGAGGGCCTCGCCGCGGTCATCTCGGTCAAGCTCACCGACCCGCAGTTCGAGGGGCAGACGAAGACGAAGCTCGGCAACCCGTGGGTGAGCGGTCTCGTCTCGAGCGCGGTCAACCAGAAGCTCGCGGAGTTCCTCGAGGAGAACCCGAACGACGCGCGCCAGATCGTCAACAAGGCGATCCAGGCGGCGCGGGCGCGGCAGGCGGCGCGGAAGGCGCGGGAGCTGACGCGGCGCAAGTCGGCGCTCGAGAACTCGTCGCTGCCGGGCAAGCTGGCCGACTGCTCGATCCGCGACCCGGAGGCGGCCGAGCTCTTCATCGTCGAGGGAGACAGCGCGGGCGGCTCGGCCAAGATGGGCCGCGACCGCACCTACCAGGCGATCCTGCCGCTGCGCGGGAAGATCATCAACACCGAGAAGAACCGCATCAACAAGGTGCTCTCGAATGCCGAGATCCAGGCGATGATCACCGCGATCGGCACGGGCATCGGCGACGAGTTCGACATCGAGAAGCTCCGCTACCACCGCGTGATCGTGATGACGGACGCCGACGTCGACGGCTCGCACATCCGCACGCTGATCCTGACCTTCCTGTACCGCCACATGCAGGAGCTGATCGATCGCGGCCACGTCTACATCGCGGTGCCGCCGCTCTACAAGCTCAAGCTCGGTCAGCAGGAGTTCTACTTCGAGAAGGACGCGCAACTCGAGGAGCTGCTCGCCCGCGAGCGCATCCCGGGTGTCGAGGTGACCGACCGCACGGGCGAGGCGGTCAAGCTGACCGAGGCCAAGTGGGTGCGGCTCGCCCGCGAGCTCGCGCAATACGAGGGCTACTTCGCGCGCCTGCGCTCCGACTTCGGCGGTCCCGCGGCGGAGCTCATGGTGCTGCACCGGCTCGTCGAGCACGAGATCCAGCGGCCCGACGACCTGGAGGGCGCGCTGACGGCGATCGGCGAGAACGGCTACACGCTCGAGATCCTGGACGCCTCCGGCGACGACCTGCGGATCAAGGTCGTCGAGATCGAGACGTCGGCGGCGCGTCAGGTGACGCTGCCGGTGGAGCTGCTCGCCTCGCCGATCTACGCGCACCTGCGCACCGCGTACGCACGCCTCGCCGACCTCGTCGGCCGGCCGCCGTTCACCGTGCGTGTCGGCAAGGAGGACGAGGTCGCCGAGACGTACGACGCGCTGCGGGCGCGGGTGCTCGACGCGGCGAAGCACGGCATCCACCTGTCCCGCTTCAAGGGCCTCGGCGAGATGAACGCCGAGCAGCTGTGGGAGACGACGATGGACCCGGCGAAGCGGCTGCTGATCCGCGTCGACGTCGACGACGCCTCGGCCGCCGACAAGATGTTCTCGATGCTGATGGGCGACGCGGTCGAGCCGCGGCGGGAGTTCATCGAGTCGAACGCGAAGAACGTGAAGTTCCTGGACGTCTAGGGCGCTGAGCGATGTCTGAGCTGGACACAGGCGCCCTCGGCCCCGGCCGCATCGAGCCACGCGAGCTCGAGCAGGAGATGCGCTCGAGCTTCCTCGACTACGCGATGAGCGTGATCGTGTCGCGCGCGCTGCCGGACGTGCGCGACGGCCTGAAGCCGGTGCACCGCCGCGTCCTCTACTCGATGTGGACGAACGGCAACCGCCCCGGCCGGCCGTACGTGAAGTGCGCCAACATCGTCGGTTACGTGATGGGCAACCATCACCCGCACGGCGACAGCGCGATCTACGACACGCTCGTCCGCCTGGCGCAGCCGTTCTCGATGCGCTACCCGCTCGTTGACGGGCAGGGCAACTTCGGCTCCATCGACGACGACCCGCCGGCCGCCATGCGCTACACCGAGGCGCGGCTCGCGCGGCTCGCGGAGGCGATGCTGGAGGAGCTCGACCGCGACACGGTCGACTTCGGGCCGAACTACGACGAGTCGAAGAAGGAGCCGCTCGTCCTGCCGGCGCGGTTCCCGAACCTGCTGGTCAACGGCAGCGCCGGCATCGCCGTCGGCATGGCGACGAACATCCCGCCGCACAACCTGTCCGAGGTCGTGGACGCGGTGATCGCGCTGATCGACAACCCGGCGACGAACGTCGAGGACCTGATGAAGCACGTCAAGGGCCCCGACTTCCCGACCGGCGGGTACATCGTCGGCCGCTCGGGCATCCGCGACGCCTATCGCACCGGCCGCGGCCGCGTCGTCATGCGCGCGCGCGCCCACATCGAGGAGCTGCGCGGCGGCAAGAGCGCGATCATCGTCACCGAGCTGCCCTACGGCGTGAAGAAGGGCGGCGACGGCGGCGTGATCAAGAAGATCGCCGACCTCGTCAACGACAAGGTCTTGACGGAGATCTCGGACCTCGCCGACCACTCCGACCGCACCGGCATGCGGATCCAGATCGAGCTGAAGCGCGACGCGGTGCCGCAGGTCGCGCTCAACAAGCTCTTCAAGCACACGCCGCTGCAGACCACCTTCGGCTACAACGCCGTCGCGCTCGTCGGCGGCGTGCCGCGCACGCTCTCGCTGCTCGAGTTGATCCGCCACTACGTCGACTTCCAGCGCGAGATCGTCGTCCGACGGTCGAAGCACGAGCTGCGCCAGAAGGAGCGGCGCGCCCACATCCTGCAGGGCTTCCTGATCGCGCTCGACAACCTCGACGAGGTGATCGCGCTGATCCGGAGCGCCGCCGACACGGACGCGGCGCGCGAGGCGCTGATGGATCGCTTCGACCTCTCCGAGCTGCAGGCGAGCGCCATCCTCGAGCTGCGCCTGCGCGCGCTGACCGCGCTCGAGCGGCGCGGCGTCGAGCAGGAGTACGCCGACATCCAGGAGCGCATCGCGGAGCTGCGCGACCTGCTCGGCGACGAGGCGAAGGTCGACGCGCTGATCAAGGAGGAGCTGCTCGAGCTCCGCGACATCTACGGCAAGGGCGACGACCGGCGCAGCGAGATCGTCGCCGCCGAGGAGGAGCTCGAGCTCGAGGACCTGATCGCGGAAGAGGACATGGTGATCGCGATCACCCGCTCCGGCTACATCAAGCGGCTCCCCGTCACCGCCTACCGCGAGCAGCGCCGCGGCGGCATCGGCGTGATGGGCATGGACCTGAAGGACGACGACTACATCGAGCACCTCTTCGTCGCCTCGACCCACGACTACATCCTGTTCTTCACCAGCGTCGGCAAGGTCTACCGGCTCAAGGTGCACGAGCTGCCGCTCGGCTCTCGCCAGTCGAAGGGCCGCGCGATCGTCAACCTGCTGCCCTTCCGGCAGGACGAGCAGGTGCGCGCCGTCATCCAGACGCGCAACTTCGAGGAGGCCGAGTTCCTGCTCTTCGCCACGAAGAACGGCGTGGTCAAGAAGACGAAGCTGGCCGAGTACAACACGCCGCTGAAGGCCGACGGGATCATCGCGATCAAGATGCGCGAGAACGACGAGCTCGTCGCCGTGCGCCACGCCGCCGCCACCGACGACGTGCTGCTCGTGTCGCGCAAGGGACAGGCGATCCGCTTCGCCGCCACCGACGCCCGCGCGATGGGCCGCGCCACCGAGGGCGTGCGCGGCATGGCGCTGCGCGGCGACGACGAGGTGATCGCCGCCGAGATCGCCCGCGACGACGCCGACCTGCTCGTCGTCACCGAGAACGGATACGGCAAGCGCACCCGCGTCTCCGAGTACCCGCGCAAGGGTCGCGGCGGCATGGGCGTCAAGACCGTCCAGCTCACCGAGGCCCGCGGCTACCTCGCCGGCGCGCGAGTGGTGCGCGACGGCTACCAGGTGATGCTGATCTCGAACGGCGGCACGGTCATCCGCATGGCGGTCGAGGAGGTGAAGCGGCTCGGCCGCGCCACCCAGGGCGTGATCGTGATGCGGCTCCGCGAGGGCGAGCAGGTCTCGTCGATCGCCCGCATCGTCGAGTCGGGCGACGACGCCCGCGACGAGGTCGCCGAGCCCGCTCCCGCCGAGGCCTGACGGCCACCGGCGCCGGCTCACCCTTCCCTTTTGTAAGGAGTCGGGTTATAAGTGACAGCGAGGGGTCGGGAGACTTCGAGCAAAGGAAGCCCTCGCAGATGACCTACACGAAGCAGCTCGACCTGCTCGAGCCGATCGACATGTCCGAGCATCTCGGCAAGATCGAGCTCTACCTCGGGCAGGTGTGCGCCATCGCGGGCATCTCGAAGATGCAGCTCGACTACTGGACGAACAAGGCGCAGATCCCCACCAAGGGGAAGAAGCAGCGCATCTACGACATGGACGCGGTCGAGACGGTGATGCTGATCAAGCAGGCGAAGGACAAGGGCCTGAACCTGGGCGCGGCGATCGACGCCGCCCGCCGCTTCCGCGAGCAGAACGGCCGCTGAGCCGCCGGCCGGCGTTGTAAGCATTCCGTGCGGGGCAGGGGCGACGCCCTCGACCCCGAAGCAGCCTGAGGCACGATTCGTGCCCCAGCTGGCCATGCCGAAGCTCCTCGTCGCCGTTCTCGTGGCGCTCGCGCTCCCCGCCTTCGCCCACGCCGGGGACGTGACGATGCGCGTGCAGGACCTGCCCGTCGGCACGCGGGCGCTGGCGGCCGTGCCGCCGAAGATGCGCTTCAACATGCTGGCGCTGCACTGGCGCGGGCCCGGCAGCGTCGCCTACCGCACGCACCGCCTGGGCGGCCGCTGGAGCGCCTGGACGACGGCCGACGCCGACGCCGCCCCCGACGGCGGCACCGGCGCCTGGCACGACGGCGACCTCGCCTGGGTCGGCGGCTCCGACGGCATCCGGTACCGCACACGCGGTCGCGTGGTCGGCCTGCGCGCCTACGAGCTCTGGTCGCGCGTGAGGAAGCCGGTGACGCGGTCGCTCGAGATGGCGGGCTCGCCGAGGATCGTCCCGCGCTCCGCCTGGCATGCGAACGAGGAGATCGTGCGGGCGAAGCCGCAGTACGCGCCGAAGCTGCGGCTCGCGATCGTGCACCACACCGCCGGCACGAACGACTACACGCCGGCCCAGGCGGCGGCGATCGTGCGCGGCATCGAGGTCTACCACGTGAAGGGGAACGGCTGGAACGACATCGGCTACAACTTCCTCGTCGACCGCTTCGGCAACGTCTACGAGGGGCGCGCCGGCGGGATCGCGCGCAACGTGATCGGCGCGCACGCGGAGGGCTTCAACACCGGCAGCGTCGGCGTGGCATTGATCGGCAACTACGTTCGCGCCACGCCGCCCGCGGCCCAGCAGGACGCACTCGTGCAGCTGCTCGCCTGGCGCCTCGACGTGGCGCACGTCGACCCGCTCGCGAAGGTGACGCTCGCCTCGCGCGGCAACGCGAAGTACCGGGCCGGGAAGCTCGTCACGCTCCGCGAGATCTCCGGCCACCGCGACACCGGCCCCAGCGAATGCCCCGGCGCCGTCGCCTACCGGCTGCTGCCGGAGATCGCGAAGCGCGTCGCCGCCACCGGGCTGCCGAAGCTGTACGGGCCGACCGTGACCGGGAGCCTCGGCGGCCCGATCCGCTTCCACGCGACGTTGACCTCGTCGCTCGCGTGGACCGTGAACATCCTCGACGCGACGGGCAAGGCCGTCGCCTCCGGCGCCGGCGCGGGCAGGGTCGTCGACTGGACCTGGAGGTCGCCGCCGCCCGGCAAGAGCGGCTACCGCTGGGCGATCTCCGCGCCCGGCGTGCTCGCCGCCACCGGCATGATCGGCAAGGCAGGGCCGCCCGCCGAACCCGCTCCGGCCGCGGCCGCCGCGGTCTCGTCGATCGGCCTCTCGCCCTCGTTCGTCGCGCCCGCCGACGGGGCGTCCGCACCCGTCACCCTGCGCTTCACGCTCTCGGCGACGACCCGGGCAATCGTGCAGGTGCTCGGCCCGAACGGCACCGTCGTCTCCCTCGAGGACGGGACGCTGCCCGCCGGTGCGAACACCGTCACCTTCGACGCGAGCACCTTGTCGGACGGCCGCTATCGCGTCGTCGTCGCGCCGCGAGGCGGCACGTCCGCAGCCGCCGAGCTGGTGGTCGACCGCACGCTCACCGGTCTCGCCGCCTCGGCGGCCGGAGTCTCTCCGAACGCGGACGGCACGGACGACACCGTCGCCTTCGGCTTCGACCTGTCCCAGCCCGCCACGGTGCAGCTGACGATCCAGCAGAACGGCACGGCCGTCGCAACGCCGTTCTCCGGGCAGCTGCCCGCCGGGCCGGCGTCGATCGCCTGGGACGGCACCTCCAGCGCCGGCGTGCTGCTGCCCGAGGGCGCCTACACGGCGGTGCTCTCGTACACGGACGCGCTCGGCAGCTTCACCCAGTCGCTGCCCGTGAGCGTCGACCTGACGCCGCCCGTGCTGACGGTCGTCGACGCGGCCACGCTCCAGTTCGCGCTCAGCGAGCCGGCGAACGTCACCTTCACGATCAACGGCGGCACGCCGATCGTGCAGGGCGAGCCGGCGGGCGCCTTCTCCTTCCCGTTCGCCGGCACGGTGACGTCGTTCAGCGCGCAGCCGGTCGACGGGGCCGGCAACGTCGGCGCCACCGTCACCGGCTGACCGACTCGAGCCAGCCCTCGTAGCCGCGCTCGAGCCGCTCGAGCACGTCCACCAGCAGCTCCAGACGATCGCGCTCCACCGCGCCCGAGCCCGGGTACGGAGCGGCGCCCACGTTGACGCCGATTCCGAGCACGACCCGCTCCGACGCCTCGGCGAGGATTCCCGCCACCTTGCGCCCGCCGACGAGCACGTCGTTCGGGTGCTTGATCGTCGCGCCGGCGCCGATGGCGCCGGCCACCGCGCGCGCGGCGACGAGCGTCAGCTCCGGCCAGCGAGCCACGGGCAGGGGCGGTCGCAGGCAGACCGAGAAGAGGAGCCCCGTTCCCGCCTCGTCCGTCCAGGTGCGGCCGAGGCGGCCGCGACCCTCCGTCTGGTGCTCCGCCAGGGCGACCGCGCCGTGCGCCGCGCCTGGCGGCAGCAGCCGCTGCGTCGTCGCCGTCTCGACCGCGTGGTGGTACTCGCGCCCGTAGGCGCCCCGCAGCCGCGGCGCCACCACCTCGGCCGACAGCAGCATTCGCGCTCTAGAGTACGCCGTCGTGCAACCGCCGGCCGGCCGCTCCCGTCCAATCGTCACCGACGCCCGGCCCGAACGGCCGCTCGTCTACGACCGACTCTCGGACCCCATCCTCGTGCGGCGCGCAAAAGACGGAGACAGGCAGGCGCTCGACGCGCTCTGCACGCGGCACGCGCCGCGGGTGGAGCGGATCTGCCTGCACGTGCTGCGCGACCCCGAGGACGCGCGCGACGCCTCGCAGGAGGCGCTCACCAAGCTCGTGCAGCGGATCGGCCAGTTCCGCGGCCAGTCGCAGTTCTCCACCTGGCTGCACCGCCTCGTCGTCAACACCTGCAAGGACGCCGCCCAGGCCCGCTTCCGCGCCGAGCGCCGCACGGAGCCGCTCCTCGAGGACGTCCGCGAGGCGGCCGACCACGACCCGGAGCGCGAGCTCGCCGCCTCCGAGACCCGCCGCGAGCTCGCCCGCCGGCTCGCCGAGCTGCCGCCGGCGCAGGCGCAGGTCGTCGCGCTCAAGGATGCGTTCGACCTGCCGTTCGAGGAGATCTCCGAGGTGACCGGCCTGCCGGTCGGCACCGCGAAGTGCTACGCCCACCGCGGCCGCAACGGGTTGCGGGCCCGCCTCACCGCATGACGGCGCTGCCGATGGATCGCGCCGCCATCGAGCGGGTGCTGCCGCACCGCGACCCGATGCTGCTGCTCGACGAGGTGGTCGAGCTCGAGCCGGGCGCGCGCGTCGTGGCGCGCAAGACCGTCACCGACGACGACTGCGCGGGCCACTTCCCCGGCAACCCGATCATGCCGGGAGTGAAGATGGTCGAGGCGCTCGCGCAGTGCGGCGCCGTCGCCGTGCTCTCGCAGCCCGAGAACGAGGGCCGCCTGGCCCTGTTCGCCGGCATCGACGACGTCCGCTTCAAGCGCGTCGTGCGGCCGGGCGACACGCTGACGCTGGAGTGCGTCGTCGAGTCGGTCCGCGGGCCCGTCGGGCGCGGCAAGGTGCGCGCCACCGTCGACGGAGCGCTCGCCGTGCGGGGCACACTCACCTTCGCCGTCGGAGACGCGGAAGCTTGATCGGCCGCGCGAACGGCGTGCCGGTGTCGATCACCGGCCTCGGCGTGAACGTCCCCGAGCGCGTGCTCACGAACGACGAGCTCGCGACGATGGTCGACACGAGCGACGAGTGGATCCGCGAGCGCACCGGCATCCGCGAGCGACGCGTCGCCGCCGAGGGCGAGGCGATGACCGACCTGGCGCTGCCCGCGGCCCGCACGGCGCTCGCGCAGGCGGGCGCCGACGCGAGCGAGATCGACTTCCTCGTCGTCGCCACCGTCACGCCCGACACGATGTTCCCGACCACGAGCGCCCTCCTCGCCGACGCGCTCGGCGCGCCGAAGGCGGCGGCCTACGACCTGCTCGCCGGTTGCACCGGCTTCATGTACGCGCTCGCCCAGGCCTACGGGATGGTCGCGAGCGGCCTCTCCCGCAAGGCGCTCGTCGTGGGCGGCGACGTGCTCTCCAAGATCGTCGACTGGCACGACCGCTCCACCTGCGTCCTCTTCGGCGACGGCGCCGGCGCGGTCGTGCTGGAGCGCGTCGAGTCGGGCGGCTTCCTCGGCTTCGAGCTCGGCGCCGACGGCGGCGGCGGCCATCATCTTTCGCTGCCGGCCGGCGGCTCGCGCCTCCCGACGTCGCCCGAGACGGTCGCGGCCGGGCAGCACTACGTGACGATGAACGGCCGTGAGGTGTTCAGGTTCGCCACACGGGTGATGGTCAGCTCGGCGGACGCGATCCTCGAGGAGTGCGGCCGGACGATGGCCGACGTGGACGTGTACGTGCCGCATCAGGCCAACGTCCGCATCATCGATCACGCTGCGAAGAAGCTCGAGGTGCCGAAGGAGAAGATCGTGGTCAACGTCGACCGCTACGGCAACACCTCATCCGGGTCGATCCCACTGGCGCTGGCGGAGGGCGTCGGCGACGGGCGGATCGGGCCGGGCAAGCTCGTGCTGATGACGGGAATGGGCGCCGGCCTCACGTGGGGCTCGGCGTTGATCGAGTGGACACACGACACGAACGGAGCGGCAGCATGACCAAGATCGCCTTCATGTTCCCCGGACAGGGGTCGTTCGAGGCGGGGATGGGACGTGACATCGCCTCCGCGAACGCCGCTGCGATGGCGGTGTACGACGACGGGAGCGAGGCTGCGGGCATCGACCTGAAGCGGCTGTGCTTCGACACGCCGGTGGAGGGGCTCGTCGACACCGAGGTGCAGCAGCCGGCGCTCGTCGCCACCTCGCTGGCGATCGACGCCGCCCTCCGCTCCCGCGGCGTCATCCCGGACTTCGTGGTCGGCCACTCGGTCGGCGAGTTCGCGGCGCTCGGCTCGGCGAAGGCCCTGTCGGTCTCGTCGGCGATCGCGCTCGTGCGCGAGCGCGGCCTCGCGATGGCCGAGGCGGCGCGCGAGCGGCCGGGCTCGATGGCGGCGATCCTCGGCCTGGCCGACGAGGCGGTCGAGGGGCTGTGCAGGAAGATCGCGAACGTCTGGCCGGCGAACTACAACTGCCCGGGCCAGCTCGTCATCTCGGGCGAGACGCCGTCGGTCGACGAGGCGTGCGTAGAGGCCGAACGCGAGGGCGCCCGCCGGGCGATCCGCCTGCGCGTCAGCGGCGCCTTCCACACCCCGCTCGTGGAGCGGGCGGCGGAGCGGCTCCGGCCGGCGGTCGAGCGGGCGAACCTGCTCAGCGGCGGCGCGGCGTTCGTCTCCACGGTGACCGCCCGCGTCGAGGACGCCAGCAAGTACGGCACGCTGCTCGTCGACCAGCTCACCGCGCCCGTCAAGTTCACGCAGGCGGCGCGCGAGCTGATCGCCCAGGGCGTGACGACGTTCGTGGAGGTCGGGCCCGGCAACGTGCTCAGCGGTTTACTGAAGAGGATCGACCGCTCGGTTCGCACCCTGTCGGTCAACGACCTCGAGTCGCTGAACTCCGCCGTCGAGACCCTCGCCGCCGACACCAGTGGCTGACGCCGACGGGTTCGCACGTCTCGACGGCCGTCGTGCGCTCGTCACCGGGGCCTCGCGCGGCATCGGCCGCGCGATCGCCCGCGAGCTGGCGCGAGCCGGGGCGGAGGTCGTGGTCGGCTACCGCAACGGGCGGGAGGAGGCCGAGGCGCTGGCGGCCGAGATCGGCGGCCGCGCGATCCAGGCCGACGTGGCGTCGGCCGACGAAGCGCGCCGGCTGGTCGAGGAGGCCGGCGACCTCGACGTGCTCGTCAACAACGCGGGCCTGACCCGCGACGGCCTGCTCGCGCGCATGTCCGACGACGACTGGCGCACCGTGATCGACACGAACCTCGGGTCGGTCTTCCACACCTGCCGCGCCGTCACGCGGCCGATGATGAAGAAGAAGGGCGGCGCGATCGTCAACGTCAGCTCGGTCGTGGGCGTGCACGGCAACTGGGGCCAGACGAACTACGCCGCGTCGAAGGCGGGCATCATCGGCTTCACCAAGTCGCTCGCCCGCGAGCTCGGCTCGCGCGGGATCCGCGCCAACGTGGTCGCCCCCGGCTACGTGAAGACGCAGCTCACCGAGGTCCTCCCGGAGGAGGCCACGAAGGCGATGATCGCGAACACGCCCCTCGGCCGCGTCGCGGAGCCGGAGGAGATCGCGGGCACGGTACGCTTCCTCGCGTCCGACGACGCCTCGTTCATCACGGGCGAGGTCGTGCTCGTCGACGGCGGACTGGGGATGTAAGTGAGCAGCAACGGGCGGAGAAGAGTCGTCATCACCGGGCTGGGCATGGTCAGCCCGCTCGGCAACGACGTGGAGTCGTCGTGGAGCAGCCTGCTCGCCGGCGAGTCGGGCGCCGCCGAGATCCAGAGCTTCGACCACGCCGGCTACAACGTCCACTTCGCCTGCGAGCTGAAGGAGTTCGACCCGACCGTCTGGATCGACCGCAAGTCGGCGCGGCGGATGGACCGCTTCGCGCAGATGATCCTCGCCGCGGCCCACCAGGCGCGCGAGGACTCCGGCTTCGATCCGCGCACCGAGCCGACGACGACGGGCGCGTCGATCGCGACCGGCATCGGCGGCCTGCATTCCTACCAGGAGTGCTACGACGTGCTCAAGAACCGCGGCCCCGACCGGGTCAGCCCGTTCTCGATCCCGTCGATCATCCCGAACATGGGCGCCGGCTGGGTCTCGATCGAGCTCGGCACGAAGGGCCCGCTGATGAGCCAGTGCACGGCCTGCGCCGCGTCGAACATGGCGATCGGCGACGCCGCCGACGAGATCCGCATGGGCCGAGCCGACGTGATCTTCGCCGGCGGCACCGAGGCGCCGATCACCGAGGTCGGGATCGCCGGCTTCGACGCGATGCGGGCGCTCTCCCGGCGCAACGACGACCCGAAGCGGGCGTCGCGGCCGTTCGACAGGGAGCGCGACGGGCTCGTGATGGGCGAGGCCGCGGCGATCCTCGTGCTGGAGGAGCTCGAGCACGCCCGGGCGCGCGGTGCGCGCATCTACGCGGAGCTGCTCGGCTACGGCATGTCGGCCGACGCGTCGCACATGACCGAGCCCGACCCGACCGGCGAGAACCCGGCGCGCTCGATGACGATGGCGCTCCGCGACGCGGACGTCGATCCCTCGGAGGTCGGCTACGTGAACGCGCATGCCACCTCGACGCCGCTCGGCGACACGGCCGAGACGCGCGTGATCAAGCTGGCGCTCGGCGAGGAGCACGCGAAGTCGATCGCCGTCTCCTCGACGAAGGGCGCCACCGGGCACTGCTTCGGCGCCGCGGGCGCCGTCGAGGCGGTCTTCACGGTCAAGGCTGTGACCGACAGGGTCGCCCCGCCGACGATCAACTACGACGAGGCCGACCCGACGTGCGACCTCGACTACGTGCCGAACGAGTCGCGCCCGCTGCCCGACCTGCGCGTCGCTCTCTCGAACTCGTTCGGCTTCGGCGGCCACAACGCCACGATCGTCGTGCGCCGCTGGGACGACTGACCGTCGGGCGCGTCCAGCGCGACGTCTACGGTGGCGGCATGCGCCTGGTGGAGGTGGGCGGTCGCCTGGTCGAGCTGCACGTCCGGCGCTCGACGCGGGTGCGGGGGCACCGGATCGTGGTGCGGCACGGGCTGCCGCCGGAGCTCGTGGTGCGTCCGTCGGCGAGCGACGCCGACGTCGACGCCGCGCTCGCCTACCACCTGCCGTGGCTCGAGAAGCAGCTGGCGCGGCGGCCGGCGCCCAGCCTCGGTCTCGAGCGGCTGCGGCTGACCGAGGAGCAAGGCCGCCGCGAGGCGCGCGCGCGGGTGACGCTGATCGCCCAGTCGGAGGCGCTGGCGCTGGGCGTCCGGTACTCGCGCATCGCGCTGCGCGACCAGCGCAGCCGCTGGGGCTCGTGCTCCAGCCGCGGCACGCTCTCGTTCAACTGGCGGCTCGTGCTGGCCCCCCACGACGTGCTCGACTACGTCGTCGTGCACGAGGTGTGCCACCTCGTCGAGCACCACCACGGCCCGGCGTTCTGGCGGCTGCTGGAGCGCCGCCGGCCCGGCTATCGCGAGCAGAAGGCGTGGCTCGACGCGCACGGCTGGGAGCTGCTCGCCTACCGGCCGCCGCTCGCGGGCGCCGCGTAAGCTGGCGTTCGTGCAGCGCTGGGCGACGTTCGACTGCTACGGGACCCTCGTCGACTGGAACGGCGGCATTCGCGCCGAGCTCGCGCGGGTGTTCGGCGAGGAGCGGGCCGGTGAGCTGCTCGCGCGCTACCACGAGCTCGAGCCGGAGCTGGAGGCCGACGGGCAGCGCACGTACCGAGTCGTGATGACCGAGGCGATGCGTCGCCTGGGCGCGCCGGCCGGCGAGGAGCACGGCCTCGCCGAGTCGCTGCCGGGCTGGCCGGCGTTCCCCGAGGCGCCGGGCGCGCTCGAGGAGCTGCGCCGGCGCGGCTGGCGGCTGGCGATCCTCTCGAACACCGACCCGGACCTGATCGCCGCCTCGCAGGTGCAGATCGGCGTGCCGTTCGACGAGGTCGTCGTAGCGTCCGAGATCGGCTCCTACAAGCCCGCGCACCGTCACTGGGAGGAGTTCTTCGCCCGCACCGGCGCGCCGCGCGACGGGCACGTGCACGTGGCGGCGAGCCTCTTCCACGACGTGGCGCCGGCGAACGAGCTCGGCCTTCGCTCGGTCTGGATCAACCGGCTGGGCGAGGTCGCGCGCGAGGGCGCCCGGCCCGACCGCGAGCTGCAGGACCTGGCGGGGCTGCCGGGCACGCTCGATGAGCTCGTTCCCGCGTAGGCCGGCGCGGCGCGCCGATCTGCAGGAGGTCGCGGAGCTCGTCGCGACGCTGGACCTCGAGCTGGAGGGCCGGAGCGACTACACGGTCGCCGACCTGGAGGACGAGTGGCGCGACATCGACCCGGAGCGCGACGCCTGGGTCTGGGAGGACGGCGCGGGGATCGCCGCGTACGGGACGGTCGAGCTGCGCGGCGACGTGGGCCGCAGCGACGGCTACGTCCATCCGCGCGCCTGGGGCCGCGGGCTGGGCGCGGCCCTCGTCGCCGAGCTGGAGGAGGAGCTGCGCCGCCGCGGCGCCGCCCGCGTCCACAACGCGACGCTCTTCACCGACCCGAGGGCGCAGGAGCTGCTGCGCAACGCGGGCTACGGCGAGGTGCGGCGCTTCTGGCAGATGCGGATCGAGCTCGCCGCGCCTCCCGCGCCTCCGCGCTGGCCGGAAGGGGTGACGACCGAGCGGCTCGACCTCGCCGACCTCGCCGAGTTCCACGAGGCGTTCGAGGACGCCTTCGCCGACCACTGGAACCACGAGCGGTCGTCGCTCGAGCGGTTCCGCCACCGCCACGTCGAGGCGGAGGGCTTCGATCCGATGCTCTGGCGGGTGGTGCGCGGCGAGGGCGGAGAGATCGTCGCCGGGACGGTCTGCCACCCGGAGCGGATGGGCGCCGCCTGGATCTCGGGCCTCTTCACGCGGCGCGCGTGCCGTGGGCGCGGTCTCGGCTCGGCGCTGCTCGCCGACGCCTTCGGCACCTTCTGGGAGCGCGGGTTGCGGACGATCGGGCTCGGCGTCGACGCGCAGAGCGACACCGGCGCGCAGCGCCTCTACGAGCGGGCGGGCATGCACGTCCACCTCGGCGCGATCGTCTTCGAGAAGACCCTGTGAGCGTCCTGCGCGCCCGGTGCCCCGACTGCCGCACGTTGACCGCGGTCGCGCTCGGCGGCGACTACCAGTGCCATGCCTGCGGCCGCGAGTTCGGCGCCGGGCTCGTGCGCGTCCCGCGCGTCTGGTGGGAGGGCGCCGAGGCGACGGCCGACGCGGCCTGGGCGTCGCTGCCGTGGCCCGAGGCGGCCGTGATCGAGGAGGAGACGCTCGAGGCGCAGGTCGAGGCGCAGGCGAGGGCCTCTCCCGCGCGTCCGCTGGTGCTCGGCGGCTGCCGCTGGGCCCACGTGGGCGCGATTCGCGCGCTGGCTCGGCGCGGGCCGCTCGGCGTCGTCTGGCTCGACGCGCGCGACCTCGACCCGCCCGAGCCGGATGCGCTGCCGGAACGCTTCTACGTGGCGGTCGAAGGCGAGGTGGCGGCGGCCGGCGACCTGGAGATCCTGCTCGCGTCGCTGCCGCGGCCGGCCGGCGCCGGTTTCACGGGCCTGCGGGCGAGCGAGGGCAACGCCGCCGCCGTCACGCGGCTCGCGCACGCGCTCGGTCTCTAGGGTGCAACCGGTCGCGGAGCCGAGGCGGTCTAAGATCGAGCCATGGCGGAGCCGCGGATCGACGTCAAGCTCGAAGTCGAGCATGCGGCGCCGCCGGCGGAGCGCCGCCATCCGAACACCTGCCCGAAGTGCGGCTCGCACTACCGCGACGACGAGCTCGAGCGAGCGCTCTGGGTGTGCGCGCAGTGCGGCCACCACTACCCGACGCGCGCGCGGGCGCGGATCGGCTGGCTGGCCGATCCGGACAGCTTCCAGGAGGAGGCGGCGGACGTCCGCTCCGACGACCCGCTCGGCTTCTTCGACCTGCGGCCTTACGCGGAGCGGCTGGCGGAGGCCGAGCTGAACACCGGCCTGGGCGAGGCGGTCGTGATCGGCCAGGCGGCGATCGGCGGCCATCCGGTCGAGCTGGCGGCGATGGACTTCGCCTTCATGGGCGGCTCGATGGGCAGCGCCGTCGGCGAGAAGTTCTCGCGTGCCTGCGACTCGGCGATCGAGCGGGGCGTGCCCCTCGTCTCGATCACCTCCTCGGGCGGTGCGCGCATGCAGGAGGGCATTCTGTCGCTGATGCAGATGCCGAAGACGGTCTGCGCGGTCGAGGATCTGCACGACGCCGGCCTGCCGATGTTCACGATCATGACCCACCCGACGACGGGCGGCCTGCTCGCGTCGTACGCGTCGCTCGGCGACGTGACGATCGCCGAGCCGGGCGCGCTGATCGCGTTCACCGGCCCGCGCGTCGTGCAGCAGACGACGAAGGAGCGGCTGCCGGACGACTTCGCGCTCGCCGAGCAGAACCTGCGCTTCGGCCACCTCGACGCCATCGTGGCGCGCCGCGAGCAGCGCGACTACCTGATCCGCCTGCTGAGGCTCTGGTCGTGAGGCGTCGGTCATGACGATGGGCGACCAGGAGGCGCGGCTGCGCCAGCGGCTGTCGGGTCTGTCGCGCCTGCCGCTGCTGCGCGGCGTGCGGGTGCAGGGCGAGGCGCAGCGGCTCGAGCAGCAGCTGGAGCGGCTGAAGGAGGACACCTCCGACGAGACGATCTGGAAGTCGGTCGAGCTCGCCCGCCATCCCGACCGGCCGTACACGCTCGACTACGTCTCTCGCATCCTCGACGACTGGGTCGAGCTGCACGGCGACCGCGGCCGTGCCGACGACGGTGCGCTCGTCACCGGCCTCGGCAAGCTCGACGGGCGCACGATCGCGCTCGTCGGCCACCAGAAGGGACGCGACATCAAGGAGCGGCTCGATCGGCAGTTCGGCATGGCCTATCCGGAGGGGTATGTGAAGGCGATGCGGGTGATGGAGATCGCCGAGCGCTTCGGCTTC
Organism: Gaiellaceae bacterium; assembly: GCA_036380895.1. Taxonomy (GTDB): domain Bacteria; phylum Actinomycetota; class Thermoleophilia; order Gaiellales; family Gaiellaceae; genus PALSA-600. Next base: position 21,053 of record DASVDV010000002.1, read on the forward strand.
CCGCTCGTGTCGCTCGTCGACACGCCGGGCGCCTACCCGGGCGTCGCCGCCGAGCAGCACGGCCAGGGCGGCGCGATCGCCCGCTCGCAGGCGCTGATGGCGCGGCTGACGGTGCCGACCGTGGCCTGCATCATCGGCGAGGGCAGCTCCGGCGGGGCCGTCGCGATCGCGGTCGCCGACCGCGTGCTGATGCAGGAGAACGCCATCTACACGGTGATCACGCCGGAGGGCGCCGCCGCGATCCTCTGGCGCGACGCGGGCGAGGCCCGCAAGGCCGCCGCCGCCTGGAAGCCCGACGCGCGACACTGCCTCGAGATGGGCGTGATCGACGCCGTCGTCCCGGAGCCCGAGGGCGGGGCCCAGACCGACCACGACGCCGCTGCCCGTCTCCTGGAGACCGCGCTCGTCGAGTCGCTGGAGGCGCTCGACGACGTCCCGGGCGAGGAGCTGCGCCGCCGCCGGCGGGCGAAGTTCCGCGGCATGGGCGTCTTCGCCTGAGCCCGCTTTCCTACTGAATCGGTGGGAAATCTCGGCGACGGGCCGATTCGGCCGTCAGCAGGCTTTTCCACATCATCCACAGGGTTTTCAACGGGGATGGGAAGCCCCCGAAAACGGTCGAGGCCCGCTTGACCGCGGGCCTCGAGCGCCTAACCCCCCGTCAGGTGGAGAAGCTCAGACGGTCTTCTGTCCGCCGACCCGTGGCCTAAACATCGTTTTCGAGAGCCGGGGCTGTGGAAAGAGCGGGGCGGTGCCGCGCTCGCTCTGGACCGGTGCGATCTCGTTCGGGCTCGTCTCCGTGCCCGTACGGATGTTCGCCGCGACCTCGTCGCAGGAGCTGCGCTTCCACTTCCTCGACCGCCGCGACCACAGCCCGGTCGGCTACGACAAGGTGAACAGGAAGACGGGGAAGAGCGTCGACGCGGACGACGTCGTCCGCGGCTTCGAGGTGTCCAAGGGCCGCTACGTGGAGCTGACCGACGAGGACGTCGACCGGCTCGACGTCGAGCTGACGCGCGCGATCGACATCTGCGACTTCGTCTCGCTGGAGGAGATCGACCCGGTCTTCTTCCGCAAGGCGTACTACCTGCTGCCGCAGGACGGGGCGGAGAAGCCGTACCGGCTGCTCGTGCGGGCGCTGGCCGAGACCGGCCGCGTCGCGATCGCGAAGGTGGTGATCCGCAACAAGCAGCACCTCGCCTGCGTGCGCGCGAGCCACGACGCGCTCGTGCTGGAGACGATGTACTACGCCGACGAGGTGCGCCTGCCCGAGGAGGTGCCGAAGCCGCAGGTGCGGAAGGCGGAGGTCGACATGGCGAAGGCGCTCGTCGAGAACCTGGCCGCCGAGTGGAAGCCCGAGCGCTACCACGACCGCTACCGCAGCGCCCTGCTCGACCTGCTCGAGAAGAAGGCGGAAGGCGAGCCGCTGCCCGAGCCGGCGGCCGAGGAGGGCGGCGAGGTGGTCGACCTGATGGACGCGCTCCGGCAGTCCGTCGAGGCGACGAAGAAGCGCAAGGCGCCCGCTCGCCGTCGAAAGGCATCCTGAGCGGGCGTGCCGCTCGACGAGTACCGCCGCAAGCGCGATCCCCGCAAGACACCCGAGCCGTTCTCGGCCGGCCGCGGCGACTCCGGCCGGCCGATCTTCGTCGTCCAGCGCCACGACGCGCGGCGGCTCCACTACGACTTCCGGCTCGAGCGCGGCGGCGCGCTCGCCTCCTGGGCGGTGCCGAAGGGCGTTCCGCTCGATCCCGGCGCCCGCGCGCTCGCCGTGCACGTCGAGGACCACCCGCTCGAGTACGCCCGGTTCGCCGGCGAGATCCCGCAGGGGCAGTACGGCGCCGGCACCGTCGAAATCTGGGACGAGGGAACCTACGAGCTCGTCGAGGAGAAGCGGAACGGGCAGCTGACCGTGCGGCTGCACGGCGGGCGGCTGCAGGGGCTGTGGTCGCTCGTCCCCGCCCACCTCGACGGCAAGGAGCAGAACTGGCTGATCGTGAAACGCCACGACGAGGACGGCGCCGAGCACACCGTGCAGACGGACTACGAGCCGATGCTGGCCACCCTCGACCAGCACGTGCCCCACGGCGACTGGCTGTTCGAGGTGAAGTTCGACGGCTACCGGGCGCTCGCGCACGTGCACGGCGGCGAGTGCCGGCTCGTCTCGCGGAACGGCAACGACCTGACGGGCCGGTTCGAGCCGGTCGCGCGCGAGCTGGTGAAGGCGGTGAAGAGCCCGAACGCGGTGGTCGACGGCGAGGTCTGCCGGCTCGACGAGCGGGGCCGCTCCAGCTTCTCGCTGCTGCAGCAGGGCGCCGGCCCGCTCGTCTACTACGCCTTCGACCTGCTGGAGCTCGACGGGACGCCGCTGCTCGAGGAGCCGCTCGTCGAGCGTCGCGAGCGGCTGCGGAAGCTGCTCGACGGGCGCAACCGCACCGTCCGGCTCTCGGAGGCGTTCGACGACGGCGACGCGCTGCTCGAGGCGGCGCGCGAGCAGAGCCTGGAGGGGGTCGTCGCCAAACGGGCCTCGTCGCCCTACCGCGCCGGCCGGCGCTCGCGCGACTGGCTGAAGCTGAAGACGCACGGCCGCCAGGAGCTCGTCGTCGTCGGTTACACGCGCGGCTCGGGCCGCCGCGCCGACACCTTCGGGGCGCTCGTGCTGGCGGTGAACGACGAGGGAGGGCTGCGCTGGGCGGGCAACGTCGGCACCGGCTTCGACGAGGCCGAGATCCGGCGCCTGCTCCGGTTGCTGCGCCCGCTCCGGCGCGACAGCTCGCCGCTCGCCGAGGTGCCGCGCATGCCGCGCGTCCGCAAGGCCGACGTGCAGTGGGTCGAGCCGCGGCTCGTCGCCGAGATCTCCTTCGGCGAGTGGACGCACGACGGTCGCGTCCGCCACCCGGTCTACCAGGGCATCCGCGAGGACAAGGAGGCCGGCGAGGTCGCGCGCGAGGAGCCGGCGCTGCCCGACACGGTTCGCCGCGGCAAGCGCACGCTGAAGCTCTCGAACCTCGACAAGCCGTTCTGGCCCGACGAGGAGATCACGAAGGGCGACCTGCTCGCCTACTACCGCCAGGTCGCGCCCGTGCTCGTCCCGCACCTGCGGAAGCGGCCGTTCACCATGCGCCGCTACCCCGACGGCGCCTACGGCGAGGCCTTCTTCCAGAAGGACGCGCCGAAGCACATGCCCGACTGGATCCCCACCTACCGCGCGCTCGTCTCCACCCGCGACCGCTCCCGGTCGAAGAAGCACGTCGACTTCCCGCTCGTCGACGACGAGCTGGCGCTGCTCTGGATGGTGAACATGGGCTGCATCGACATGAACACCTGGTACTCGCGGGTCGACCGCCCCGACCGGCCGGACTTCGTGCTCTTCGACCTCGACCCGACGCCCGAGGTGCCGTGGAGCCAGACCGTCGAGGTGGCGCTGATCCTGCGCGAGCTGCTCGACCAGCTGGGCCTGCGCTCGTTCCCGAAGACCTCCGGCGGCAAGGGCTTCCATGTGCTGGTGCCGCTCGACCGCCGCTCCACCTACGAGGACTCGCGGTCGTTCGCCGAGGTGGTGGCCGGCGCGATCGCCCGCTCGCATCCGAAGCTCGCGACGACGGAGTGGTCGAAGGCGCGCCGCCGCGGCGTGCTGATCGACGCGAACCAGAACGGCGAGGGCAAGACGATCGCCTCCGCCTACTCGGTGCGACCGCGCCCGGGCGCGCCCGTCTCGACGCCGCTCGCCTGGGACGAGGTCGTGCCCGAGCTGAACCCGGCGATCTACACGATGCCGGTCGTGCTCGACCGGGTGTCGCGGCTCGGCGACCTGCACGCGGAGCTGCTCACGACGCGCCAGTCGCTCTCGAAGGCGCTCGCCCGGCTCTAGGAGGTCGGGTGCGTGCGGGCCGCCTCCTTGGCGACGACGAGCTCGTGCGAGTCGATCGCGATGTAGCGCGCGGCGATGGCGCTCAGCTCCGCCGAGGCCTCCTGCGCCGCCTTGCCGAGCCGCTCGTCGAGCGTCTCCGGGTCGTCGAGGTACAGCAGCCGCGTCCAGAAGGTCGTCAGCACGATCGAGACCCACGGCATGAAGATCGCGTTCCGCTCCAGCGCCGCCGACGGTCGCTGCACGAAGAACGCGACGAAGATCCCCACCGTCAGCCCCGCGAGGCCGAGCGCGGCCGCCGCCTCCGCCATCGAGCTGGCCGTGAGGCCCTTCACGAACGCCGCCACGACGGCGGCCAGGCCGAACACCATCATCGCCACGTAGCCGACGAACACCACGCGGTAGGAGCGCCGCAGGTAGGCCGTCGTGCGCGCCAGCGTCTGGACGTCGTCGTTCAGCACCGCCGCCGCGAGCCTGCGCAGCTCCTCGACGTCCCTGGGATCCCCGTGCCGCGGGCGGGGCAGAGCGACACTCATGCCTGCCCTCCTGATCGCTTGTTGTCTGCGCGGGCGATCATCGACCGTCCGCGAGGCCTGCGTCAAGCGCCGAAGCGCTCCCGCACCTGCTCGAGCCCTTCGATGCGCACCTCGCAGACGGGCCGCACCTCGCCGGGCAGGATCTCCAGGTCGTGGTGCGGGACCGGCTTCCCGCGGGGTCTCACCTCGCTGACGCCGACCTCGCGGTAGCCGAGCTTGCGCGAGACGGCGAGCGACTTCTCGTTGCCCAGCAGGGCGCCCGACCGCGCCAGCCGCGCGCCGAGCCCGTCGAAGGCGAGCGCGAGCGCGGCGGTGCGCATCTCCGTGCCGAGGCCGCGCCCCTGCCAGGGCAGGCCGAGCCAGGAGCCGCTGTCGACGGTGCGGGTCCCGGCGAAGTCCGCGGCCCGCAGCGCCTGCACGCCGATCGGGCGGCCCTCGTGGAAGACGACCGCCTCCCAGTGCCATGCCTCAGGCGACCACGCGGCGACGTGGCTCTCGTGGAAGGCGAGGAAGCGCTCGACGAAGTCCGGGTCGTCCACCCCGTCGGTCCACGGCACCTGGAACGGCATCTCGTCGGGCGGGTGGACGCCGCCGCGCGCCACCTCGGCCAGCGCGCGCAGCTCGGCACGGGTGCCGAGCCGCAGCTCGAGCCGCGGCGTGCGCAGGCGGAGGGCCGTCAAGGGGTCGACCGGCCGGGTGTGCAGGTGCCCGGCGCCGACGGCGTCGAAGCCGAGCTTCGCGTACAGCTCCCGCGGCCAGTCGTCGGCGAGCGCCTCCAGGAACAGCACCTCGGCGTCACGCGCGGCCTCGGCCGCCCGCTGCACGACGGCGCGCCCCAGCCCGCGGCCGCGGAACGCCGGCAGCGTCCCGACGTCCTCGATCTGCGCGACGCGCCCGTCGGAGCGCAGCTCGCAGTACGCCGCCACCTCGCCGTCGCCGAACGCGGCGAACCACGTGGTGGGCACCGCCGCCGCCACGCGCCGCGCCGTCTCGTCGAGCTGGTCGGCCAGCTCGTCGCTCTCCCGGCCGTGGCGCCGTGCGGCGACGAGCTCGTCGAAGGACACCTCGCGCACCATCGACGTATCGACGATCCGGTCCGGCGGCCGGCGGCGAGCCATCACCAGGTGCGTCGTGCGGTCCCAGCCCAGGTCCAGCTCGTGCTCCGTTTCGGCGCGCCGGTGGTGGAACGTCTCCATCGCCGCGTCGACCTCGGCGGCGAGCTCGGCAGCCGGGGCGTCCGCCTCGACGAGCACGCGATTCGCGTCGTAGACGAGCGGCGTCGAGTCGGCGAAGACGCCGACGCCGTGCGGCAGCCGGACGACGCGCTCCGCCGAGCGCTCCGCCAGGTCGCGCCGGAACGCGCGGATCAGGTCGAGCACGCCTCCATTCAACCTGCGAGCCGAGACAGGAACGCGATCGCGCCCGCCTTGTCGAGCATGTCGTTCAGGTTGCCGCACTTCGGGCTCTGCACGCACGAGGGGCAGCCGCTCGAGCACGGGCAGCCGCGCAGCAGCCGCGCGGTGTCGGCGACCCAGCCCTCGAAGCACTCGAAACCGCGCTCGGCGATGCCGACGCCGCCGGGATGGCCGTCGTAGACGAACACCGTCGGCCGGCCGGTCTGCGCGTGCAGGTTCGTCGAGAGGCCGCCGATGTCCCAGCGGTCGCACATCGCCCACAGCGGCAGCACCGCGATCAGCCCGTGCTCGGCCGCGTGCAGCGTCCCCAGCAAACGCGGCATCTCCTCCAGGCCCGCCAGCTGCCCGGGCTCGGGCAGGAACCAGATCGCCTCGGTGGAGAACGTCGCCGGCGGCAGGACGAGCGGCACCACCTCGATCCGCTCCTGCGAGGCGACGGTCTTGCGCTCGTAGCCGACGACCTGCTCGGTCACCTCGATCTCGCCGAAGGAGAGCTCGAGCCCGAGCCGGCTCTGGACGCGCCGCGGCTCGACGATCGCCGTCTGCGTCTCCTTCTTCGCCTGCGTGTACCAGTCGCCGCGGAACGGCTCCACGATCGCCCGCATCGCCGTCGGGTCGAGCTCGCGCACGAGGTACGACTCGCCCAGGTGCAGGTAGACGGCGCCCTCGTGCACCGTCGAGTAGGCGCGCGAGCGCTCGACCAGCCCGAGCACGGTGCCGGTGGTCGCGTCGACGACGGCGAACGAGTCGGGATCGGCGGAGCGGAGCGGCACCTTCGCCGCCGGGTGGTCGCGGCCGGCCCAGACGATCCCGCCGGGGGTCGCGCGCAGCAGCGGGTCCGCGCGCGCGAGCGCCAGCGCCTCCGGCCCGAGCACGTCCGCGTCGTCGGCTCGCAGCGGCGCCTCGTAGGCGGCGCTCCGGACGTGGCCGGCCAGCACCCGCGGATTCGCGTGGTCGAGGATCGCCGCCTCGACGCGCCGTCCGAGCAGCTTGTCGGGCTCGCGCATGAAGAACTGGTCGAGGCCGTCCTCGCTGGCGACCAGCACGGCGAGCCCGCTGCCGCGCCGCCCCGCCCGGCCCCACTGCTGCCGCAGCGAGGCGACGGTGCCGGGGAAGCCGACCGAGATGACGGCGTCGAGCAGGCCGACGTCGATGCCCAGCTCGAGCGCGTTCGTCGCCGACACGCCGAGCAGGTCGCCCTCGGCGAGTCGCCGCTCGATCTGGCGCCGCTGCGCCGCCGTGTAGCCGGCGCGGTAGGGCGACAGGCGCCGGTCGTCGCCCAGGCGCTCGGCGGTGAAGCGGTGGATCAGCTCGGCCGCCTTGCGGCTCTTGGCGAAGGTCAGCGTGCGCAGGCCGCGTTCGACGAAGCTCGCCTGCAGCCTGGCCGCCTCGGCGAGCGCCGAGCCGCGCAGGCCCAGCTCTTCGTCGAGGAGCGGCGGGTTCCAGAGCACGACCGTCCGCTCCGCGCGCGGCGCCGCGTCGTCGCCGACCACCTCCACCCGCTCGCCGAGCAGCGACGCGGCCAGCTCGCCCGGGTTGGCGATCGTCGCCGAGGCGAGCAGGAACTGCGGCTCGGCCCCGTAGGCGCGCGCGAGGCGGCGCAGGCGGCGCAGCACGTTCGCGACGTGCGAGCCGAACACGCCGCGGTACACGTGCGCCTCGTCGACCACGACGAAGCGGAGGTTCGCGAGCACGTCGCCCCAGCGGTCGTGGTTGGGCAGCACGCCCACGTGGAGCATGTCCGGGTTGGTCAGGATCGCCCGCGAGCCGCGCCGGATCGCGGCGCGCTGCTCGGTGGGCGTGTCGCCGTCGTAGATGGCCGGCCGCAGCCGCGGCAGCCGGTAGCCGGCGAGCGTGCGGAACTGATCCTGGGCGAGCGCCTTCGTCGGATACAGGTAGAGCGCCCGCGCCGTGCGGTCGCGCGTGAGGGCGTCGAGCACCGGCAGGTTGAACGCGAGCGTCTTGCCGGAGGCGGTGCCGGTCGTGACGGCGACGTGGTTCCCGCCGGAGGCGGCGTCCCAGACGGCTCGCTGGTGGCCGTAGAGGCGATCGACGCCGATCGCCGCGCGCACCCGCGGCTCGAGCTCGTCCGGCAGCGGGGCGAAGCGCGCCTCGCGCGCCCCCTCGACCGTCAGGTGCGCCACCTCCTCGCCCTGCAGCAGGCCCTCCCACCGCAGGACGTCGACGCTCATGGCCGCAGTGTGCCGAGGTGTTCCACCGCGCAGCCGGCGGCGCAGCCCGCCGCCAGCGCCGCCGCGAGGCCCAGCCCGCCGGCGAGCGCGAGCATCAGCGCGGCGGCGAAGGCGTCGCCCGCGCCGACGGGGCTCGCAGGCAGGAGCCTCGGCGGCGCGGCTTCGCTCCGCGCGTCGCCGGCGATGCCGATCGCACCGTCGGCTCCGAGCGTCGCCACCGCGGCGAGCCGTCCGGCTGCGAGCCGCTCCAGCCCGCCGGCGGCCTCGATCGTCTCGCCGTCGCCGACGACGACGTCGGCGCCCGCCAGCAGCGCGTCGAGGTCGCCGACCTGCCGCACCAGCCCGGCCCGCGCCAGGTCGACGCACGCGAGCGGCGGCTGGGCGAGCGCGGTCAGGGCGGCGTCGCGGGTGTCGCCGTGCAGCAGCGCGTACCCGGAGACGACCACGACCCGCGCGTCGAGCGTGCCGACGTGGTCGGCCGCGAGGCCGGCATTCGCGCCGCGCTCGGCGACGACACGCTCGCCGAGCTGCACCAGGCACCCGGTCGGGCGCTCCGGGTCGACGGCGAGCCGGAGCTCGATGCCCGCGGCGCGCAGCTCGCCGGCGATCGTCTTGCCGGCGGGGTCGTCGCCCACGCACCCCACCACGCCGGCCGAGCAGCCTTGCCGGGCGGCCTGGCGCGCGACGTTCGCGGCCGAGCCGCCGGCGCGCACGACGACCGGCGCATGGGTGCGGCCCGGAGGGGCGTCCGGGCCCAGCACGTCGAGGAGCACGTCGCCCACGGCGATCAGGTCGAGCATGGGCCGACCGTTATAACTGGCGGCGCTCGTACCCGGCGAAGGGAGAGAGGCTGACCGCGCGCGCACTGACGATCGCCGGCTCCGACAGCGGAGGCGGCGCAGGGATCCAGGCCGACCTGAAGGCGTTCGCCGCCGCGGGCGTGCACGGCTCGAGCGCGATCGTCGCGCTCACCGCCCAGAACACGCTCGGCGTCGCCGCCGTGCACGAGGTGCCCGTGGCGTTCGTGCGCGCCCAGATCGACGCCGTGCTCGACGACCTGGGCGCCGACGCGGTGAAGACCGGGATGCTCTTCTCCCGCCGCGTGGTCGAGACGGTCGCCGACACGCTGGCGCCGCGGCGGCTGCCGCTCGTCGTCGACCCGGTGATGCTGGCCTCCTCGGGCGCGAAGCTGCTCTCCCCCGATGCCGTGGGCGCCCTCGTCGGACGCCTGTTCCCGCTCGCCACCGTGGTGACGCCCAACCTGGCGGAGGCCGTGGCGCTCGCCGGTGGGCCGGGCACGCGGCGCGAGCTCGCCGAGGCGCTCGTCGGGCTCGGCGCGCCGGCCGCGATCGTCACCGGCGGCCACGGCGACCCGGTCGACCACCTCTTCGACGGGCGCGAGCACGTCGAGATCCCCGTCGAGCGGCTCGACGTCGCCGCCACCCACGGCGCCGGCTGCACCCACTCGGCCACCCTCGCCGCACTGCTCGCGCTCGGGCTGCCGCTCGTCGAGGCCGCCCGCGGCGCGGCCCGGGCCGCCACCGACGCCGTCCGCCACGGGCACCCCGAGCTGGGCGGCGGCGACGGCCCCGTCGACGTCCTCCACCTGAAAGGAGTCACATGAATCCCGGCGACCTGCTGCGGGAGGTGCGCGAGCGCAAGCCGCTCGTCCACCAGATCACCAACTACGTCGTCATGAACGAGACCGCCAACGCCACCCTGGCGCTCGGCGCGCTGCCGGTGATGGCGCACGCCCGCGAGGAGGTGGAGGAGATGGCGGCGCTGGCCGGCGCGCTGGTGCTGAACATCGGCACGCTCTCGCCGCCCTGGGTCGAGGCGATGCTCGCGGCGGGGCATTCGGCGAACGCGCACGGCGTGCCGGTCGTGCTCGACCCGGTCGGCGCCGGCGCGACGCGCTACCGCACCGAGACGGCGAAGCGGCTCCTCGCCGAGGTCGACGTCGCCGTGCTGCGCGGCAACGCGGGCGAGGTGGCAACGCTCGTCGGGGTGGAGGCCGAGGTGCGGGGCGTCGAGTCGATCGGCGCCGGCGCCGAGGCCGCCGAGCTCGCGCGCGCGGCCGCCGGGACGCTCGGCCTGGTCGCCTCCGTCACGGGCCCGGTCGACCACGTGTCCGACGGCGAGCGCGTCGTGGCGGTGGCGAACGGCGACCCGCTGCTCGCGACCGTCACCGGCACCGGCTGCATGTCGACGGCGATCACCGGCTGCTTCCTCGCCGCGAGCGCCGGCGCGCCCCTCGACGCCGCCGTGGCCGCCCTCGTCGCCTTCGGGGTCGCCGGCGAGGACGCCGCGCGCGAGGCGAAGGGCCCCGGCACGTTCCACGCCGGTCTCTACGACGCGCTCGCCGCGCTCGATCCCGGCACGCTCGACGGCAGGGCGCGCCTTTCGTGAGGGTGCACGCCCTCGTCGAGGACCTGGCCACTGCGCGGGTCGCGGTTGCGGGCGGCGCCACGGTGGTGCAGCTGCGGTTGAAGGACGCGTCGACGGCCGAGGCGGTCGAGCGCGGTCGCGGCTTCCGCGACCTCGGCGCGACCTTCGTGGTGAACGACGACGTCGAGGCGGCGATCGCCCTCGGCGCCGACGGCGTCCACCTCGGCCAGGGCGACGACGGGGCGGTGCGCGCACGGGAGCACGGGCTGCTGCTCGGGCGCTCCGCGGCGACGCTCGAGCAGGCGCTGGCCGCCGACGCCGACTACCTCGGCGTCGGGCCGATCTGGGAGACGCCGTCGAAGCTCGACGCCGAGCCGCCGCTCGGCCTCGACGGGCTGGCGGAGATCTGCGCGGCCGTCTCCGTGCCGGTGGTGGCGATCGGGGGCGTCGACGCCGGCAACGCGGGTGACTGCATCCGCGCCGGCGCCGCCGGCGTGGCGGTGATCCGCGCCGCGACCGACCCGGCGCTGCGGGAGGCGGTGGATGCGGCTCTCGCAGCTCGGTGAGCTCGGCCTGCTGGGCGAGCTCGAGCAGCGCGGGCTGATCCGCGGCGTCGAGCACGACGCCGCGCGCCTCGCCGACGGTCTCGTGGTGACCCAGGACGCCCTGGTCGAGGGCGTCCACTTCCGGCTCGACCGGCTGACGTGGCGCGACCTGGGCTGGCGCGCGGCTGCCGTCAACCTGAGCGACCTCGCCGCCTCGGGCGCGGAGCCCGAGGCGCTCGTGGTGACGCTGGCCGCGCCGCCGGAGACGCGGGTCGAGGACGTGGTGGCGCTCTACGAGGGCATGGCCGAGACCGGCGTGCCCGTCGTGGGCGGCGACACGACGGCCGCGCCGCAGCTCGTGCTCAGCGTCACCGCGCTCGGCCGCAGCGAGCGCGTCCCCGGCCGCGACGGCGCCCGGCCCGGCGACCTGCTGGTCGTCTCGGGGCCGCTCGGCGCCGCGGGCGCGGCGTTCCGGGAAGGGCGGTACGTGCGCCCGCCGCTGCGGCTCGCCGAGGGGCGCGAGCTGGCTGCGCACGCGCACGCGCTGCTCGACGTCTCCGACGGCCTCGCCGTCGACGCCGGTCACCTCGCGCGCCGCTCGGGCGTGCGCTGCGTCGTCGAGCTCGACCGCGTGCCCCTGGCGCCGGGCGCGACCGTCGACGACCTCGGCTTCGGCGAGGACTACGAGCTCCTCGCCGCCGTCGCCGAGCCCGGGCGGTTCGCGGTCGTCGGCCGCGTCGAGGCCGGCAAGGGGACCGAGCTGCTGCTCGACGGGCGGCCAGTCGAGCTACGCGGCTGGGAGCACTTCGTCGATTAGCTTCGCGTAGTGCTTGCGGCCGCGGGCGCCGTAGAGGGTGCGCCGCGGCTCGCCGTCCGCGAAGGCGATGACCGTCGGCAGCGAGAGCACGTCGTACCGCGCCGCCGTCTGCTGGTTCGCCTCCACGTCGAGCTTCACCACGTCGACGGCCCCGGACTCCGCCGCCAGCTCCTCCAGCAGCGGCTCGATCGCCTTGCACGGGCCGCACCAGGGGGCCCAGAAGTCGACGATCACCGGCCGCCCGGCGCACAGCACCTCGGCCTCGAAGGTCGCGTCCGTCACCTCGCGCACGCCTCGAGGCTACCCTCGCAGGCGCAGCAGCGGCACGCGCCACATCGCCTCGAGCACGATCGCGCGGCTCATCTTCGAGTGGCCCTCGCGGCGGTCGACGAAGGTGATCGGCACCTCCACGATGCGGAAGCCGCGCTGCCGCGCGCGGTACGTCGTCTCGATCTGGAAGACGTAGCCGGCGCCGTGCACGCGGTCGAGGTCGATCGCCTCCAGCACCGCGCGGCGGAAGCACTTGAAGCCGCCGGTCGGGTCGCGGATCGGCATCAGCAGCGTGCGCGTGTACAGCGACGCCCCACGCGAGATCGCGCGGCGGACGAAGCCCCAGTTGCGCACGCCGCCGCCCTCCACGTACCGCGACCCCAGCGCCAGGTCGGCGCCCCGCTCGACCGCGGCGATCAGGCGCGGCACGTCGCGCGGGTCGTGGGAGAAGTCGCAGTCCATCTCCAGCACCAGCTCGGCGCCGTCGGCGAGCGCGCGGCGGAAGCCGGCCACGTAGGCGCGGCCGAGACCCTCCTTGCGCGGCCGGTGCAGCACCTCGAGCCACGGCAGCTCCTCCGCGAGCCGGTCGGCGATCTCGCCGGTGCCGTCCGGCGAGCCGTCGTCGATCACCAGCACGCGCCCCTCGGGCGGCAGCACCCCTGCCAGCGCGCGCACCATCGGCTCGAGGTTCTCGCGCTCGTTGTACGTGGGCAGGCAGACGGTCGCTCGCATCGGCGGGCCTATCATCGCCTCAAATGGCGCCCTCGCTCCCGCGAAACGACGAGCTGGCCGGTCAGTTCGACCTGCTCGCCGACCTGATGGAGCTCGAGGGCGCGGACGGCTTCCGCATCGGCGCCTACCGCAAGGCGGCGGCGCGCATCCGCGACACGCCGTCCTCGGTCGCCCAGCTGGCGCTCGACGGGCGCGCCAAGCAGCTGCAGGGGATCGGCAAGACGATCGAGGAGAAGATCGTGCAGGCCGTCGAGGACGGCGAGATCCACGCGCTCACGAAGCGCAAGACGGAGGTGCCGGCCGAGGTGGCGACCTTCATGCGGCTGCCGGGGCTCGGCCCGAAGACGGCGCGGCGGATCTGGCTGGAGCTGGGCGTGACGACCGTCGCGGGGCTGAAGGAGGCGGCGGAGGCCGAGCGGCTGCGGACGCTCGCCGGCATCGGCGCGAAGGTCGAGGAGCGGATCCTCGCCGCGCTCGCGCGGCCGGCGGCGGTCGACGGGCCGCGGCGGGCGCTGCTCGGCACGGCGCTGCCGAAGCTGCGCGCCGTGGCGCGGGTGCTGGCGGAGCATCCGGCCTCGGTGGAGGTGTCGATCGCCGGCTCGGCGCGGCGGATGCGCGAGACGGTGCGCGACCTCGACATCATCGCCACGGCCACCGACCCGCATGCGCTCCTCGACTACTTCTGCTCGCTGCGCTGGGTCGTCGAGGTGGCGGCGAAGGGGCCGACGAAGGCGACCGTGGTGGCGAACGACGGCCTGCGCTTCGACCTGCGGGTGGTGCCGCCGGAGAGCTACGGCAACCTGCTGCAGCACTTCACCGGCTCGAAGGCGCACAACGTCGCGCTGCGCGAGGACGCCGTGCGCCGGGGGCTCTCGGTCTCCGAGTACGCGGTCACCGTCGTCGAGACGGGCGAGGAGCACCGCTTCGCCACCGAGGAGGAGGTCTACGCGTACCTCGGCTACGCCTGGATCCCGCCGGAGCTGCGCGAGAACGGCGGCGAGCTGGCGGCCGCGCGCAGGGGCGAGCTGCCCGAGCTGGTGACGCTCCAGGACCTGCGCGGCGACCTGCACACGCACACGACCTGGTCGGACGGCAAGGACTCGCTCGAGGACATGGTCGCGGCGGCGCAGGCGCGCGGCTACGCCTACTACGCGATCTGCGACCACGCGCAGCGGCTGCGCGGCGACCGGCTGCGGCAGCAGGCCGATGCGATCGACGCGCTCGCCGAGCGGGTGGCGCCGCTGCGGCTGCTGAAGGGCCTGGAGGTGAACATCCGCGCCGACGGCTCGCTCGACGTCGCGGACGAGGACCTGGCGACGCTCGACTGGGTCGTCGCGTCGGTGCACTCGCGCTTCGACGAGGACCCCACCGACCGCGTCTGCGCGGCGATGGAGAACCCGTACGTCGACTGCATCGGCCACGTCACGAACCGCAAGATCGGCAAGCGCGAGCCGTCGGCGATCGACCTGGAGCGGGTCCTCGAGCAGGCGCTCGCGACCGGGACGTTCCTGGAGATCGACTCGCAGCCCGACCGGCTCGACCTGACCGACGTGCATGCGCGCGCGGCGCGCGAGGCGGGCGTGAAGGTCGTGATCGACTCCGACGCGCACGAGACGGGCCCGCTGGGCTTCGTCGAGTTCGGCGTCGGGCAGGCGCGGCGCGCCTGGATGACGCGCGACGACATCGTGAACACGCGGAGCTGGCCCCAGGTGCAGAAGCTGCGGAAGCGCCGGTGATCGGCGTAGGCTCGACGGAGCCGACATGAGCAGCTTCCGCGACGACCTCGCGGCTGCGTCCGACTGGGCGGCCGACTACCTCGAACGCGTCGCCGACCTGCCGGTGGCCGCCGCGGTGCAGCCGGGCGACGTGCGCGCGCGGCTGCCGGAGGCTCCGCCCGAGCAGGGCGAGCCGTTCGAGGCGCTGCTGCGCGATCTCGACGAGCTGATCGTCCCGGGACTGACGCACTGGAACCACCCACGGTTCTTCGCCTGGTTCTCGAACACCGGCTCGGAGCCGGGCGTGCTCGCGGAGCTGCTGATCGCGGCGCTGAACGTGAACGCGATGACGTGGCTCTCGTCGCCGGCCGCGACCGAGCTCGAGGTGACCGTGCTCGACTGGCTGGCGCAGCTGCTCGGCCTGCCGCGCGGCTGGCACGGCCACATCGAGGACACCGCCTCGACCGCCACGCTGGCGTCGCTCGCCGCGGCGCGGACGCTGCGGCCGGGCGGCGCCGTCTACGCCTCGCGCGAGGCGAACTTCAGCGTCGAGAAGGCGGCGCGGCTGCTGGGGCTGGAGTTCCGCAAGGTCGACGTGGACGACGCCTTCCGCATGCGCGACGACTTCCCCCTCGACGACGCGACGGCGGTGGTCGCGACGGTCGGGACGACGGGCACGACCTCGGTCGACCCGGTGCCGCGGCTCGCGGAACGGTGCGAGGAGGCCGGAGTGTGGCTGCACGTCGACGCCGCCTACGCCGGCTCGGCGGCGGTCTGCCCGGAGCTGCGCTGGTGCCTCGACGGCTGCGAGCGGGCCGACTCGATCGTCGTCAACCCGCACAAGTGGCTCTTCACGCCCATGGACTGCTCGACGCTCTGGACGCGGCGGCCGGAGGCGTTCCACGAGACGTTCGCGCTCGTGCCCGAGTACCTCGCCTCCACCGAGGCGGCCGTCGACCTGAAGGACTACGGCCCGGCGCTCGGCCGCCGCTTCCGCGCGCTCAAGCTGTGGGCGGTGCTGCGCTGGTACGGCGCCGAGGGGCTGCGGGAGCTGATCCGCGAGCACGTGCGGCTGGCGCAGCTGTTCGCCTCGTGGGTCGAGGCCGAGCCGGGCTGGGAGGTGGCGGCGCCGCATCCCTTCTCCACCGTGTGCTTCCGCCACCTGGAGGTCGACAACGACCGGCTGGCGCGGGAGGCGACCGCGACCGGCGAGGTGTTCGTGGCGGCGACGCGGCTGAACGGCAAGGCCGCGATCCGGCTCGCGATCGGCAACGCGCGCACGACCGAGGACGACGTTCGCCGCACGTGGGAGGTGCTGAGGAGTTGCGCCCGCTAGCGGTCGTGTTCGACCTGTGGGAGACGCTGATCGACTGGAACCCGCAGGAGGCGCGGAAGACGCTGGAGCGGATCGAGGAGCTCGTCGGCGTCGGCTTCCGGGAGCGATGGGATCTCGCGCCGCACCGCTACAAGCAGCCGATCCGCGACGCGCTCGCGGGCGCCGGCGTCCCGGCCGAGGCGATGGACGAGGTGTGCGCGATCCGGCTCGACTACCACCGCGGGCAGCTCGTCCCGCGGGCGGGCGCCGTCGAGACGCTGCGGCGCCTGCGGGAGCTGGGGCTGCTCGTCGGCCTGATCACGGTCTGCACGGAGGACGTCGAGGTGCTGTGGCCGGAGTCCGGGTTCGCCGGGCTGTTCGACGCGGAGGTGTTCTCGTCGCGCGAGGGGCTGACGAAGCCCGACCCGCGCATCTACCGTCTCTGCTGCGAGCGGCTCGGGGTCGAGCCCGAGCAGGCGGTGTTCGTCGGCGACGGCGCCAACGACGAGCTGGCGGGCGCCTGCCGCGTCGGCATGGACGCGATCCTGATCCACCGTCCGGGCGAGGATCCGCCGTGGCCGGAGGTCGCGACGTGGGATGGTCTGCGCGTCACGTCGATCCCCGAGGTGCTGGAGGTGCTGGAGCTGTGCTGATCGTGACCACCAACGAGGTGCCCGGCCATGCGATCGAGGAGGTATACGGCGAGGTCTTCGGTCTCACCGTCCGCTCGCGGAACGCGTTCTCGCAGCTGGGCGCCGGCCTGAAGTCGATTCTCGGCGGCGAGCTGAAAGGGATGACGAAGGCGCTCGCCGACAGCCGCGTGGAGGTGATCCAGCGGCTGACCGCCGAGGCGGAGGCGAAGGGCGCGAACGCCATCGTCGCGATGCGGTTCGACACGTCCGAGATGGGCGAGATGTGGACGGAGATCTGCGCGTACGGCACCGCCGTGCGCGTGAGGCCGCTCTGACGCCGAGGGTCCGCCGACACCGCCGGCCCTCGCCGGTCCTCGAGCTGCTGGAGGCGACGCTGCCGGAGCTGCGCCGCGGCCTCACCGAGGGCGCCGCCCGGACGGTCGCCTACCAGCTGTTCGAGAAGCTCGGGTTCGGGGCCGTGGCTGTCACCGACCTGCAGCAGGTGCTGGCGTTCGTCGGCGCGGGGGCCGACCACCACGCCGCCGGCGACCGGCCGATCCGGCCCGTCTACGAGGCGCTCGCGCAGGAGCGGCCGCTGCTGGCGCCCCTTGCCCTGAGGGTGGAGTGCGGGCATCCGGCCTGCCCGCTCGGAGCCGCCGCGGTCGTCCCGCTGCGCCTCTCGGACGGCCCTGCCGGTGCGGTCGTCGCCTTCGCCACCGCCGGCTCGCCGCTCGACCAGCCGGCGGTGGCGATGCTGGAGTCGCTCGCCGACCAGCTGTCGGCTCAGCTCCAGCTCTCCGAGCTCGCGAGCGCCACCACGACCGCGCTGCAGGCGCAGATGGAGCCGCATTTCGTCTTCAACGCGCTGAACACGATCGCGTCGTTCATCCGCACCGACCCCGAGCACGCGCGGCGGCTCGTGCTGGCGTTCGCCGACCACCTCCGCTGGACGCTCGCGCGGCCGGGCGAGCTCGTGACGCTCGACGAGGAGCTCCACCACGTGCGCAGCTACCTCGAGCTGGAGCAGGCGCGCTTCGGCCCGCAGCTGCGCGTGACCGTCGACGTGCCGCCCGACGCCCGGGCGGTCCGGCTGCCGCCGCTGCTCGTGCAGCCGCTCGTCGAGAACGCGATCAAGCACGGCAAGACCGACCGGCCGCTGAACCTGCTCGTGCGGGCCCGCGTGCGGCGCGGACGCCTGGCGGTGACGGTGCGCGACGACGGCCGCGGCATCGCTCGCGACGTGCTCGACCGCGTGCTCGAGCCGGGCGTGGGCGAGGGCGAGGGCACGGGGCTCGGGCTCGCGAACGTCCACCGGCGACTCGGGGCGCATTACGGCGAGGGCGTGCGGCTCCGCTCCTTCCCCTTCGGCACGGTCGTGCGGCTCGAGGTGCCGGTCGAATGATTCGCACAGTCGTGGTGGACGACGAGACCCCGGCCCGCTCGGAGCTGCGCTACCTGCTGACCGCGTACGACGACGTGGAGGTGGTCGGCGAGGCGGCGAGCGCGCGCGAGGCGCTCGAGCTGGCGCGGTCGACGAGCTGCGACGCGATCTTCCTGGACGTGGAGATGCCGGGCGCGTCGGGCCTCGAGACGGCGCCGCTCGTGCGCGAGCGCGCCCGCCCGCCCGCGGTCGTGTTCGTGACGGCGCACGAGCGGTACGCCGTCGAGGCGTTCGCGGTCGAGGCGTTCGACTACCTGCTGAAGCCGGTCGATCCCGACCGGCTCGCGCGCGTCGTCGAGCGGCTGCGCGAGCGGAGCTCGGAGAGCGCGGCGCCGGTCGAGAAGATCGCCGTCGTCGCGGGCGGCGGCACCCACCTCCTCGACTTCGACCAGGTGCACTACGTGCAGGCGGACGGCGACTACAGCCGCGTCCACACCTACGACCGCTCGTACCTGTCGACCTCGTCGCTGGCCGAGCTGGAGCGGCGCCTGCCGCCGGCGCGCTTCGCGCGCGTCCACCGCTCGCATCTCGTCAACCTGAGCAAGGTGGCGGCGGTGCGCCGGCCGTCGCCCGACCGGCTGCGGCTGCAGCTCGCCGACGCGGAGCGCACGGAGCTGGACGTCGCGCGCCGGCAGGCGCGCGAGCTGCGCAAGCGCCTCGGCTTCTGACGCGCGTCGCGCCTTTCTCCACACGCTCGTAGCACTTCGTCACAACCGGGGTCAGACCCGGGTCTGACCCCGGGTTTGGCCCCGGCACGGCGTTTGCCGCGCAGCGTGCGCCTTCTGTCACATCTCTGTGGAAAAGGGAGCGCGCGTTTCGGCGCGCGTTCGGCGCAGTTCCGTGACCGGAGCTGCTCAGAGCTGCCGCAGCAGCTCGAGGAACGCGTCCGTCGAGCCGACGATCACGTCGGCGCGGTCGCCGAGCTGCGACGGCCCCTCGTCGGAGACGACGGCCACGCGCACCGCCGCGTCGAGGCCGTCGAGCGCGTCGAAGGCGTCGAGATCGGTCGTGTCGTCGCCGGCGTAGAGCGCGCGCTCGAGCCCGCTCTCGGTCAGCAGGCGGCGCACCGCCGTGCCCTTGGAGGCGTCGAGCGGCGGCAGCACCTCCAGCACCTTGCGGCCCCAGCGGGTGCGCAGCCCCTCCTCGAGCGCCGCGGTCGCCACCTGCTCCAGCGCCGCACGCGCGGCGGCCTCGTCCTCGGCGGCGCGGTAGTGGAACGCGAGCGAGAGCGGCTTCCGCTCGGCGGGCCAGGCGGCCCGGTCGGCGAAGCGGGCGATACGCGCGCTCCACGCCGGCGCCTCGGGCTCGAGCTCGAGCCCGTGCTCGCCCACGACGCGCAGCCCCGGCACGCCCACGACCTCGCGCGCCGCGTCGCCTGCCCGGCCGGTGATGCAGGCGACCAGCGCGTAGCGGTCCGCGAGCCGCGCCAGCTCCCGCCGCGTCTCGTCGGGCACGCGCGCGTCCTCGGGCCGCTCGACGATCGGCGCCAGCACCCCGTCGACGTCCAGCAGGAGCGCAGCCTGCTCGGGCTCGGCCGCGAGGCGGGAGAGCGCGTCCACCGGGCCAGCCTAGACGGTGGTTCGTGGCGATCGAGGGCGGCATGCGCGACACTGCCGGGCATGAGCGACACCGACGAGGTCTGGATCCCGCTGGTCGACGAGCCGATCGGCTCGATCGTCTCGCAGCTGCAGGAGGAGCATCCGGAGATCGACCGCCTGGTCGGCTCGCCCCACCGCATCCTCGCGTTCCGGACGTTCGCCTACATCCGCGTAGGGATCCTGCTCGGCCAGCTGCTCGTGGAGCAGGACGTGCCGGCCTACGACGGCACCGAGACCTGGGTGGACGCGCTGCTGCGCGAGCCGCGGCACCGCGACGCGGTTGTCGCCGAACTGCGGGCGGTCGCCGAGGAGGTCGCCTCCGACCCGCAGTACGCCGACGACGAGCCGATGGGGCCCGATCCGGGCGCGCTCGAGCGCTTCCGCGAGTTCGCCCGCCGGCAGCTCGGCTAGCGCGAAGCCGCGTAGGCGATCCCGCCGGTCGCCACGAAGCCGACCACGGTGAGCGCGACGCGCCGCCGCGACGGGTGCTCGTGCGCCTCGGGCAGCAGGTCGGTGGCGCCTATGAACAGGAAGAAGCCGGCGTAGACGGCGAGCAGGTAGCCGAGCCCGCGCTCGGAGATCGAGACGGCGCTGCCGGCGATCGCGCCCGCGAGCGGCGCGGCGGCGTCGAGCGCGAGCCAGCGGACGGCGCTGCGGACGCCGCTCCCCTGGCGGAGGATGAACGAGACGGTGTTCATCCCGTCGGCGAAGTCGTGCGACACGACCGCGACGAAGACGAGCAGCCCCGTGCCGGTGTTCAGGTGGAACGCGAGGCCGATGCCGAGCCCGTCGACGAAGCTGTGCACCGAGAGCGCGCCGGCGCCGAGCGCGCCCACGTGGTGGTGCGAGCGCGCGTGCTCCTCGTCGTCGCGGTGGTGCAGCACGAGCGCCCGCTCGGCGAGGAAGAACGCGAGGAAGCCGGCGCCGACGAGCCAGGAGACCCGGCGGGCGGAGTCGACGGCGTCGATCGCCTCCGGCAGCACGTCGAACAGCGCCACCGCCACGACGATCCCGCCGGTGAGCGCGATCAGCGTCTGCAGCTCGCGGCGCACGCGGATCGCCACCAGCCCGCCCAGCGAGGTCGAGACGGTGGTGAGCGCGGCGAGCGGGATCGCGATCCAGGCCATCGGAGCGCAACAGTACGTACCGGCCCGGAGGCGAGATCGGTCCGCGGGCGCCCGTGTCAGAATCCGGAGGTGCGCCGGACCCTGCTTCTGACGCCGCTGCTCGCGCTGCTCGCGCTCGGCTCGGCCGAGGCGGAGGGGCCCGCGACGGGGCCGGGCGCGTCGGCGACCGCGCTCGCGATCCGGATCGTCGTTCCGGGCCAGAGCGACGTCACCTCGCAGAGCGTCCGCTCGCCGCCGAACGGGGTTCCCGCCGCGGGCGGTCGCTTCGCCTATCCGGACGACGGCTCCGTCCTGACGGCGCAGTCGACCACCGCCAGCGCGACGACGGCGATCGAGCAGAACGCCGGCGCGAAGGCCGAGAGCGACGTCACCGGCGTGTCGCTGCTCGGCGGGACGATCACCATCGACGCCGTCACGGCTCGCGCGTCCGCCGGCACCGGCTACTCGGGCGCAGGCGGCAACTTCCTCGGCAGCCAGGTCGTGAACCTGCGCGTCACCGGCGTCCCGACCACGGGCCACCACGTCCAGCTGGGCGACTGGGGCACCCTCGACGTGGGGGTGCAGGGAATCGACCGCAGCGCGCCCGCGGGTGCGCGCGGCTACCGCGGCGACGTGACCGAGGTCGACCTGCGCCTCACCGCCGACCACGGCGGCCTGCCGGCCGGCAGCGAGATCCAGCTCGGCTTCGCCGAGACCGCGGCGCAGACGGCGCCGCCGCCGCCGACCACGACGGCGACGACGACCACCGAGCCCGCGCCGACCACGACGGCGCCGACCGCGACCGTGCCGGAGGGGCCGGTGGGCGACTCGCCGCGCCTGTGGCCGAAGACGACCGGCAAGGCGACGCCGTCACCGCTGCAGGTGCACCCGAAGCTCACCGCGGGCCGGTACGTCTTCCCGGTCTACGGCCCGACCTCGTACGGCGACACGTTCGGCGCCGTCCGCGCCGACACGACCTTCCACCACGGCGACGACGTCTTCGGCCAGCTCGGGCAGCCGCTCGTCGCCTGCGCCGACGGCACGCTCTTCTCGGTGGGCTGGAACAAGGTCGGCGGCAACCGCCTGTGGATCCGCGACGCCGAGGGGAACGAGTTCTACTACGCGCACCTCTCCGCCTTCTCGACGTTCGCGTCGAACGGGGCGCACGTGCGCGCCGGGCAGGTGATCGGCTTCATGGGGCGCACCGGCGACGCCGAGGGGACTCCCGCGCACCTGCACTTCGAGGTGCACCCGGTGTCGCTGCTCTACCTCGGCTACGACGGCGCCGTCGACCCGACGCCGTACCTCGAGGCCTGGCAGCACGCGCGCGACCTGCCCTTCCCGATCGCCGCCGGGTGGGCGCCCGCCGTGCCGGGCGGCGCGACGGCCCCGGAGCCGGGCGCGATGCTGCTCGGGATGCGCGACATCTCCTCGGCCGAGGGCCTCGACCCGGGCTCGCTGCGCCGAGCGCTCCGTGCCCCCGCCCGCCTCGTGCAGCCGCTCGTGCCCACGGCCCTCCCGCCGGCGAAGAAGGCCGGCGGCGACCTCGGCAGCCAGCTCGAGGCGGGCGCGTAGAGCTGCTCAGTTGCCGTTCGAGGAGGCGGGCGGCGTGAAGTCGTGCTCGGAGCCGCCGCCGACGAGACCCGTCAGCCACTTGCGCGTCTCACCGCCGGTCAGCGGGTTGAAGAGCAGCGCGAGCACGACGCCGACCATCAGCAGGACGGTGTTGCGGCCGGTGTGGTCCTTCTTCCCCTGCAGGCGGTCGGCGGCGTTCCGCAGGTCGTCGACGGCCTCGCGCAGCCGCTGGCGGATCTCGTCGTCGGTCGCCACCCGGGTCGCCACCGTCACGGCGCTGCGGCCGCCCACCAGCTGGTTGTAGACGTCCTTCGCCGTGCCGAACGCGTGCAGCACGTCCTCGCGGAGCTTCTCGTCGCCGATCGCGCGGTCGACGTAGGGTTTGACGCTCCCCGCCGCGTCGACCACCTTGTCCTTCGCCTTCGTCTTCGCCATGCTCGCTCGTTCCTTTCGCCTCGTTGGCAGCCGCCTCACGCCCTCGCGCCTGATACCCGGCGCCCTCCGAGCCAAACAGGCGCGCCCGGGCCCGCCTGCGGCTCTCGGCTGCATTGTGGCTGCCGGAGCGCTGGCGGGGTTGGCGGCAGGGTGCGGCGCGTCGTCGCCCGCCGCGAGCACGCAGAGCGTCGCCGCCGGCGGCTTCCGCTTCGCGGCGCCGAGCGGCTGGTCGGTCCAGCGGTCGCGGCTCGCCGTCACCGCCCAGCACGGCAGCGAGCTCGTCCAGGTCTCGACGTTCCCGCTCACGAAGCCGTACCGCGCGGCCCTCTACGAGAAGGTCGGCCCGGAGCTGCGCGGGCAGCTCGTGCGCGCGGCGGCGTCGGTGGGCGGCAAGGTCGAGGACGCCGGCGACGTCACCGCCGCAGGCGTCCGCGCGCACGTCTACCGGGTGCGCGTGGGCGATCGCGTCGACGAGTACACGTTCGTGCTCGTCGGCCGGCGCGAGTACCAGCTGCTCTGCCGCGCCTCCGAGGCCGGCGCGGAGCCCTGCACGCAGCTGCAGGACACCTTCGAGCTGTCCTAGCGGGGCGCCGCGGCCGGCCGCTCGGCCATCGGCGGCCGGCGCCGGCGGGCACGGCGCTTGCCGTCGAACGCCGCGGCGAGCACGTCCTCGATCGTCTCCGCCGGGACGAACTGGATCGCGGCGCGCGTCTCGGCCGGCAGCTCCTCGAGATCGGGCTCGTTCTCGCGCGGAAAGACGACCCGCTTCAGCCCCGCCCGCTGCGCCGCCAACGACTTCTCGCGCAGGCCGCCGATCGGCAGGACCTGGCCGGTGAGCGTGATCTCGCCCGTCATCCCCACGTCGTCGGCCACCGGCTCGCCGCGCACGAGCGAGGCGATCGCGGTGGCCATCGTCACCCCCGCCGACGGCCCGTCCTTCGGCACCGCGCCGGCCGGCACGTGGATGTGCACGTCGTGGTCGGCGAACCAGTCCTCCTCGAGGCCCAGGTCGTCGGCGTGCGCGCGCACCCACGAGAGCGCCGCCTGCGCCGACTCGCGCATCACGTCGCCGAGCTGCCCGGTGATCGTCAGGCGGCCCTTGCCCGGGTAGGCGGTCGCCTCGATGAAGAGCACGTCGCCGCCCACCGAGGTGTAGGCGAGGCCGGTTGCGACGCCCGCGTCCGAGGTGCGCTTGCGCACCTCGCCGGAGAAGCGGCGCGGGCCGAGCCATTCGCGCAGCAGCCCGTCGTCGACGCGGATGCGGCGCTTGTCGCCGCGCGCGACGCGGGTGGCCGCCTTGCGGCACACGTCGGCGATCCGCCGCTCCAGGTTGCGAACGCCGGCCTCGCGCGTGTACTCGCGGATGATCGTGCGCAACGTCCGGTCGGACAGCGTCAGCCGCGAGCGCGTGAGGCCGTGCGAGCGCAGCTGCTTCGGCACCAGGTAGCGTTTCGCGATCCCGAGCTTCTCGTCCTCGGTGTAGCCCGAGAGCGAGATCACGTCCATCCGGTCGAGGAGCGGCCCCGGGACGGTGTCGAGCGAGTTCGCCGTGCAGATGAAGAGCGTCTTCGAGAGGTCGAACGGCAGGTCGAGGTAGTGGTCGCGGAAGGTCGCGTTCTGCTCCGGGTCGAGCACCTCGAGCATCGCGCTGGCGGGGTCGCCGCGCCAGTCGGCGCCCATCTTGTCGATCTCGTCGATCAGCAGCAGCGGATTGGCCGACTCGGCGTCGCGCAGCGAGCGGATGATCGAGCCGGGCATCGCGCCGATGTAGGTGCGGCGGTGGCCGCGGATCTCCGATTCGTCGCGCACGCCGCCCACCGACAGGCGCACGAACTTCCGCCCCAGCGCCCGCGCGATCGACTGCCCGAGCGAGGTCTTGCCGACGCCCGGCGGGCCGACGAAGCAGAGGATCTGCCCCGACACCTGGTTGCGCAGCTTCGCCACCGCCAGGTACTCGACGATCCGCTCCTTCACCTTCTCCAGGTCGAAGTGGTCGGCGTCGAGCACCTCGCGCGCATGGTCCAGGTCGAGGTTGTCCTCCGAGTAGGACCCCCACGGGAGCGTGAGGATCCACTCCAGGTAGGTGCGGATGACGCCGTACTCGGCGGCCGCGGACGGCAGCCGCTCGAGCCGCTTCAGCTCGCGCTCGGCGGCGCGACGGGCGTCCTCGGGCAGCGCCTGCAGCGCGTCGAGCCGCTCGCGCAGCTCCGCCGCCTCCGCGGCCTCCGGGTCGTCCTCGCCGAGCTCCGACTGGATCGCCTTCAGCTGCTGGCGCAGGAAGTACTCGCGCTGGCCCTTCTCCATCTCCGACTGCACCTGCGACTGGATGCGCGAGCCCAGCTCGAACACCTCGAGCTCGCGGCTGAGGATCGACGAGACGCGCCGCAAGCGCTGCTCCACGTCGACCGTCTCGAGCAGCTCCTGCCGCTCCTCGGTGCTGATCGTGCGCAGCGTCGAGGCGACCAGGTGGCAGAGCGCGCTCGGGTCGTCGACGTTCGCGGCGGCCAGCTGCAGCTCCTCGGGCAGGTACGGCGCCAGCCCGATGATGCGCGCGAACAGGCCCTGCACGTTGCGCGTCAGCGCCTCCAGCTCCGGCGTCTCCACCAGCACGTCCGGCAGCGCCGTGAACTCGCCGAGCAGGTACGGGTCGACGTCGAGGCGGTGCTCGATCCGGATCCGCTCGAGGCCCTGCACGAGGATCCGCAGCGTGCCGTCGGGCACCTTGATCATCTTGTGGACCAGCGCGACGGTGCCGACCTCGTAGACGTCGTCGAAGCCGGGTGTCTCGGCCTCCGGGTCGCGCGTCGCGATCAGCGCCAGCAGCCGCTCGCCGGCGACGACGTCGTCGATCAGCCGCACCGAGCGCTCCTGGCCGATCGCGAGCGGCGCCATCGACTGCGGGAAGACGACGGTCTCCTTCAGCGGCAGCACCGGCAGCGTCGCCGGGAACGCGACCTGCTGCTCGTCCTCGAGGCCCTCGAGGGTGAAGTCGCTCATCGCCGTTCCACGACGATCGTCACCCGGCCGGCCGGCAGCGCCTTCTCGACCACCGGCAGCGTGATCGTCAGCACCCCCTGGTGGTAGCGGGCGTCCGCGCGCGTGGGGTCGACGTCCTCCGACAGGCGCACCTGGCGCTGGAAGACGCCGTACTCGATCTCCATCTGCTGGTAGGTGCGGCCGTCGACGTGCGGGCGCCGCCGCTCGCCGGCCACCACGAGCAGCCGCTCGGCGGCGACGACCTGCACCGAGGCCGGGTCGACGCCCGGCAGCTCGAGCACGACGGTCAGGGCGTGCGGATCGTCCGTGTGGTAGCAGTCGACGTTCGGGCGGAAGCCGTGTCGCAGCCCCGAGAAGCGCGGCACCTGCCAGAGCTCTGCGAAGAGCTCCTCGATCTCCTCCTGGAGCCTGTCCCGGGCCACGGCTCGAACCGTACCCACCCGGCTACCGTTGAAGCCATGGCTGCGTGGACCCGGCTCGTGCTGCGCGCACGTTGGGCCGTGGTCGTCTGCTGGGCGGTCGCCACCTGCGCCGGCTTCGTGGGCTACCGGCAGCTGGCGCCGCTCCTCTCGAACCAGTTCACCGTGCCCGGGACCGACTCCGAGCGCGTGCGCGAGGTCCTCCAGCAGCGCTTCGGCGACCGCTCCGACGGCTCGTTCCAGGTCGTCTTCCAGACCCGCGACGCGCGCGATCCCGCGCTGCGGCGCCGTCTGGACGCGGCGGTCGACCGGGCGGCGGGGGCGATCGCCGGCGCGACGACGACGCCGGTGCTCGCGGCCTCGCCACGCGTCGCCTACGGCAACGTGCTCACGCCGCTCGACTTCTCGGCGGCGAAGCGCTACACGCCGCGACTGCTCGCGGCCGTGGGGCGGCCCGTCGGGGTGCAGCACGTCTACGTCACGGGCGTGCCGGCGATCCAGCACGACCTCGACCCGATCTTCCGCCAGGACCTGGTGCGCGGCGAGTCGATCGCGCTGCCGATCGCGTTCGCCGTGCTGGTGGCGGTGTTCGGGCTCTCGTTCGCGGTCGCGATCCCGTTCGTGTTCGCGGCCGCGACGATCCTCTGCGCGCTCGGGATCCTCTACTTCGCGGCGCAGCTCTCGCCGACGCCGACCTACGCGACGAACCTCGTGCAGCTGATCGGGCTCGGGATCGCGATCGACTACTCGCTGCTCGTGGTGCACCGCTTCCGCGAGGAGCTCGCCCGCGGCGGCGAGGTCGACGACGCCGTCGTCCGGACGATGGAGACGGCGGGGCGCGCGGTGCTCTTCTCCGGCGCGAGCGTCGCGATCGGGCTCGCGCTGCTGCTCTTCATGCCGCTGCCGTTCATCCGGATGATCGGCGTCGCCGGCTGCCTGATCCCGCTCGTCTCGCTGCTCGCCGCGGCGACGCTGCAGCCGGCGCTGCTGTCGCTGTTCGGCCGCCGCGGCGTCGCCCGCCGGCGGGTGCTGCGCGGCGAGGCGCGCGATCTCGAGCGCACCTTCTGGGCGCGCATCGCGCGCTCGATCATGCGGCACCCGCTGCGCTACCTGGCGGCCGGCACGGCCGTGCTCGTCGCCGCCGCGGTGCCGGCGGTCTGGCTGCAGCTGACGCCCGGCTCCGCGTTCGGCATCCCGCGCTTCCCGCAGGCCGTGCGCGGCTTCGACGTGCTGCGGCAGGTCGTCGGCCCGGGCGCGATCGCCCCCACGCAGGTGCTCGTCGACACGCACCGGCCCGGCGGCGCCCGCACCGCGGCCGTGCGGGCGGCGGAGCGGCGGCTCGTCCGCGAGCTGCGTCGCGATCCCGAGGTGGCGAAGGCGTTCTGGCAGCCGGGCGGCCGCTTCGTCGACGCGAGCGGCCGCTACGGCCAGGTGATCGCCTTCACCCGGCACGACTACGGGCAGGAGCCGGCGCAGCGGTTCGTGCACCGGCTGCGCGGACAGCTCGTGCCGCAGGCGCGCTTCCCGCCGGGCACGGAGGCGCTGGCCGGCGGCGCGCCGCCGCAGGGCGTCGACTTCCTCGACCGCGCCTACGGCACCTTCCCGTTCCTCGTCGCCGCGGTGCTCGTGTTGACGTACGTGCTGCTCGCGCGCGCGTTCCGCTCGGTCCTGCTGCCGCTGAAGGCGGTGCTGCTGAACCTGCTGTCGGTCGGCGCCGCCTACGGGATGCTCGTCGTCTTCTTCCGCTGGGGCGTGGGCAGCGAGACCGTCGGCACGTACGCCGACAGCCAGGTGGAGGGGTGGATCCCGATCTTCCTGTTCGCGATGCTGTTCGGCCTCTCGATGGACTACGAGGTGTTCCTCGTCACCCGGATGCGCGAGAGCTGGGACGCGGGCGCCGACAACGCCACCGCGGTGGCGCACGGGCTCGAGCGCACCGGCCGGATCGTGACGGCGGCGGCGATCGTGATGGTGGCGGCCTTCTGCGGCTTCGTCGCCGGCCGGATCGTGGGGATGCAGCAGTTCGGCGTCGGGCTCGCCGTGGCGATCTTCGTCGACGCGACGATCGTGCGCTCGGTGCTCGTGCCGAGCCTGATGGCCGTGCTCGGCCGCTGGAACTGGTGGCTGCCGGCGGGGCTCGCCCGGCTGCTGCGCGTCCGTCCGTCGCCGCTGTAGGGCGCTAGGCTCGTGCGCGCAGGTCGGCCAGCAGCTGGCGCAGCTGCGCGGCGACGATCGCCGCCTCCCCGTGCGCCTCGGCCGCCAGCTCGCGCTCGGCCCGCGCCATGGCCGGGCTCGCGTCCCCGTCGCCGAGCGCGCGGTCGGCCGCGTCCGCCAGATGGCGTGTGGCCGCGGCGAGCCGCGCGTCGCGCAGCCGCGAGTCCGCGATGTCGCGCGAGATCGAGCGCGCGTGTCGGTAGAGCCGCGCCGCCAGCCCGATCCGCCGCTCCACGTCGGGGAGCAGCGCCACGTCGCCGCGGCGGAGCGGGTTCCAGCGCAGCGCGCGCCGTGCCGGCGCCACCTCGAAGAAGTCGCGGATCGCGTCGAGCGAGTGCGCGCGCACGTTCTCGAGCTGCAGCTCCTCGCCCGTCGCCAGCGCCTCTGCGGAGGCGGCGAGGTCGGTCGCGAGCTCCTGCCGCACGCGGTCGAGGCGCAGCCGCAGCGCCCGCAGCGGGTCGGGCGGCCAGAGCAGCACGGCCACGGCCAGCGTGATCGCTGCGCCGACGGCCGTCTCCCAGACGCGCGCGATGCCGGCGCCGGTCGAGCCGGCGACGCCGATCATGAAGATCGCGCTCACCGCCGCCTGCACGTTCACCCGCGCGCCCACCCGCAGCACGATCCCCGCAACCATCCCGGCGCCGAGCGCGAGCGCGACGAGCGGGGTCGTGTGCGTGTGCAGGTGCACGACGCCGATCCCGATGCCGACGCCGGCGAAGATCCCCACCATCCGGTCGACCGAGACGCTGACGGCGCTGAACGGGTCGCCGGTCATCGCCACGAGCGGCACCAGCACCGCGAACACCGGCAGGTGCGCGCCGAGCGCGCTCGTCGCCCACCACGCGAGCGTGCCGGCGAGCGTCGTCTTCGCGGCCACCCGCAGCTCGCCGCGGACATCGCGCCCTGCCAGCAACGCCCGGACGGTCAGCGGGTGAAGACGATCGCGAGCACGACGATCGCGATCAGGATCGCGATCGCGACCCACATCAGGTTGAAGGCGCGCCGGTCGCCCGGCCGGCGGCCCGGCTCCGGCGTGTAGAGGTCGAGCGGCTGCGGCGGCAGCACGTGGTCGACGTCGTCGCCCTCCACGACGAGCGAGTCGTGCCGCTCGTCGACCTCCGGCTGCCGTTCGTCGTCGCGCTCGGCCATCGCTCGTGACAACGCTAACGATTTCCGTACCGGCTCGACACGAAAGCGACAAACGGCGCGAGCAGGATCACGGCCATGCGCTACATCGCCGCCTCCGTCGGTCTGCTGACCACGCTCGTCCTGATCGCGCCGATCCACTAGCGGGCCTTCGCTCCGCTAGTACCCTGCGGGATCGGCGGGCGCGCGCCCGGAATCGCGCGCGGTCCGCCCTCTCCCGCAGATGACGACCTTCGCGCGCGCATTCCGCCTGGTCTGGAGCGACGACGTCGATCGGGCCCTGCGGCCCGTGCTCGCCGTCGGCCTCGTCGGCTCGATCGCCGGATCGGCCGCCTATCCGTTCCTCGGCATCTGGGCGCTGCGCAGCCTGCACGCGAGCGAGAGCCGGCTCGCTTTCGCCTACCTCGTCAGCGCGATCGCCGCCGGCCTGGTCGGCTACGCGGGCGGCCACCTCTCCGACCGCATCGGCCGGCGGCCGTTGATCCTCGCCGGCTGGGGCGGCCAGGCGCTGTGCGCGCCCGCGCTGCTCCTCGTCGGGCACCACGTCTGGGCGGGGCTCGCCGTGCTGGCCCTCGAGCCGGTGCTCGGCTCGCTCGGCAACGCGGCCGACCAGGCGATCGTCGCCGACCTGGTGCCGCCCGGGCGGCACGAGTCGGCGTACGCGTCGGTGCGCGTCGCGAACAACCTGGGCGTCGCGATCGGGCCGCCGATCGGCGGCGTGCTGCTGATCGGCGGCCACTGGAACCACCTCTGGATCGGCGTCACCGTGCTCGCCGCCGCGGGCTTCCTGATCGCGCGGCGCTGGGTGCCCACCGGCGGTCGCTACGCGCCCGAGGAGCCGCCGCAGCGAGGCTCGCTCGCGGTGATCCTGCGCGACCGGCCGTTCCTGCTCTTCATGGCGTCGTCGGTGCTGGCGACGATGACGTACATCGCCTTCGAGACGCTGCTGCCGATCTCGGTCGCGACCGCGCACGGCGTCTCGCCCGCGACCTGGGGCTTCGTCGTGATCGTCAACCCGATCTTCGTCACGCTGCTGCAGCTGCGGCTGACGCGGGCGGTGGCGGGGGTGCCGGCGGCGCTCAAGCTCGGGGTGGCGATGCCGCTGATGGGCGTGCCGTTCCTGCTGCTCGACGTCGCCTCGGGGCTCGGCGTGGTGCTGCTCGTGGTGGTGCTGTTCGTGATCGGCGAGATGCTCTGGGTGCCGACGTCGCAGACGGTCGTCGCGGCGATGGCGCCGGCCGACATCCGCGGCGCCTACATGGGCGTGTTCGGCAGCACCTGGTCGGTCGGCTGGGCGCTGACGCCGTTCCTCGGCCTGCAGGTGCGCGGCGCGTACGGCGACTCGGCGATGTGGGTGTGCGTCGCCGCCGTCGGCGTCCTGGCGGGCATCTTCGGCCTGCTGGCCGCGCGGGGCCGCTCCACGAGCGCTGTAGCATCGCCCGCATGAAGGGCCTGATCTGCGCGGGCGGCAGCGCCACGCGCCTGGAAGAG
Organism: Gaiellaceae bacterium; assembly: GCA_036380895.1. GTDB lineage: Bacteria > Actinomycetota > Thermoleophilia > Gaiellales > Gaiellaceae > PALSA-600. The sequence continues at coordinate 51,894 of DASVDV010000002.1, forward strand.
CTGACGCGCGTCACCAACAAGCATCTGCTGCCGGTGGGCCGCTGGCCGATGGTCTACTACCCGCTGCAGCTGCTCCAGCGCGTGGGCGTGCGCGAGGTGCTGCTCGTCACCGGCAAGCAGCACGCGGGGCAGTTCATCGACCTGCTCGGCGACGGGCACGTGCGGGCGCGCGGAGGCGACGAGCTCATCTTCGACCTCGACCTCTCGTACAAGGTGCAGGTCGAGCCGGGCGGGATCGCGCAGGTGGTCGGCATGGCCCGCGACTTCGCGGCGGGCGACCAGCTCGTCGTCTGCCTCGGCGACAACATCTTCGAGTATGCGCAGGCGGAGGCGATCGGCGGCTGGGACGGCGGCGCCCTGGTGTTCGCGAAGGAGGTCGACGACCCGGAGAACTTCGGGGTGGTCGCCTACGACGAGGGCGGCGAGGTCGTCGACATCGTCGAGAAGGCGGGCGTGGTCGACATGCGCTTCGACGCGCCGCCCTCTCGGGACGCGGTGGTCGGGCTCTACTGCTACCCGCCGGACGTCTTCTCGTTCATCGACGGGCTCGAGCCGTCGAGCCGCGGCGAGCTCGAGATCACCGACGTCAACCGAGCGTACGCGCGCGCCGGGCGGCTCCAGGTGGAGCGGGTCGAGGGCTGGTGGCACGACGGCGGCAAGCACTGGGCCGACCTGGCCGAGGTCGGCCGCCTGATCGAGCAGACCGGGGCCAACAAGTGATCCAGGGCGTGCGGCGGGTGCCGCTCCGTCGCTTCGACGACGAGCGCGGCTTCTTCATGGAGCTGATGCGGGCGAGCAGCCTGCCGAAGCCCGTGCGACAGGCGAACCTGGCGCGCTCGCGGCAGGGCGTGATCCGGGCGCTGCACTACCACGAGCGCGGCCAGGACGACCTCTTCTGCTGCCTGCAGGGGATGGTGCGGGTGGTGGTGCTCGACCGGACGAGCGGCGAGACGTTCACCGAGGACATCGGCGAGGAGAACCCGGTCGCGATCTACGTCCCGGGCATCCACGCGCACGGCTACGAGGCGCTCACCGACTGCCTGTTCTGCTACTTCGTCACCGAGGAGTACGACGCGGCCGACCCCGACGAGCACGGGGTCCCCTGGAACGATCCGCGCGTCGCGCACCTGTGGAGCACGTCGAGCCCGATCCTCTCCGACCGGGATCGCGTCTCCTCGTAACCGGCGCGGGCGGCCAGCTCGGTCGCGCGCTGGTGGAGGCGTTCCCGCGCGCGCTCGGGCTGACCCGCGCCGAGTGGGACGTGACGTTCCCGCCGCCGGCCGGCCTGGAGCCGGTCGACCTGGTGCTGCACGCAGCCGCCTGGACGGACGTGGACGGCGCGGAGGACGAGCCGCAGGAGGCGGCGGCGGTCAACGTCGGCGGCGTGCAGCATGCGGCGTCGCTGGGCGCGCCGCTCGTCGTCTACTCGACCGACTACGTCTTCGACGGGAAGAAGCGCACGCCGTACGTCGAGTCGGACGCCCCGGCGCCGCTCGGCGCCTACGGCCGCAGCAAGCTGCACGGCGAGGCGGCCGCGGGCGAGCGGGCCTGGGTGGTGCGCACGTCGTGGCTCTTCGGCCCGACGTCGCGGAACTTCCTGCGCACGATGCTGCGCCTGGGCGCGGAGCGCGACGAGGTCGCGGTGGTCGACGACCAGCGCGGCTGCCCCACCTACGTCGGCCACCTGGCGGAGGCGACGCCGCAGATCGTCGCGCTGCCGTTCGGCACCTATCACGTGGCCGCCGACGGCGACTGCACGTGGGCCGACTTCGCGGAGGCGATCTTCGCCGAGGCGGGGCTGCGCTGCCGCGTGCGGCGCATCACGACGGCCGAGTTCGGCGCCCGCGCCCCGCGCCCGGCGTGGTCGGTGCTGCGCAGCGAGCGGGGCGCACCCCGGCTCCCCCACTGGCGCGAGGGCCTGCGAGCCTGCCTCGAGCGCCTCGCCGCCTGAGCGGCCGGCGCACAATCGATCCACTCTTTTTCGCGTTCTGTTTCAAACCGGGGTCAGACCCGGGTCTGACCCCGTTCCACAGGGGCCCCTCGGAGACGCGGCCGGAGGAGGCAGGCCGTGGGCCATGGCGCTAGCCTTGCGCCGTCATGCGTGTGCTCGTCACCGGCGGCGCCGGGTTCATCGGCTCCCACTTCGTCCACCGCCTCGCCGCCGCGGGCGACGAGGTGGTGGTGCTCGACAAGCTCACCTACGCCGGCAACCCGGCGAACCTGGAGGGCGCGGAGCACGAGTTCCACCGGGGCGACATCGCCGACCCGGACGCGGTCGCCCGCGCGGCTCGCGGCTGCGAGGCGATCGTCAACTTCGCCGCCGAGACGCACGTCGACCGCTCGATCCTCGGGCCCGCCGAGTTCATCCTCACCGACGTGCTCGGCACCCAGGTGCTGCTCGACTACGCGCGCAGCCACCGCATCCGCCACGTGCAGGTGTCGACCGACGAGGTGTACGGCGACGTGCCGCCGGGCGCGCCCGCCTGCACGGAGGAGGCGCCGATCCGCGCGTCGAGCCCCTACTCCGCCTCCAAGGCGGGCGGCGACCTGCAGGTGCTCGCCTACGTGCGCACCTACGGCGTCGACGCCCTCGTCACCCGCGGCGCCAACACCTACGGGCCGCGCCAGTACCCGGAGAAGTTCCTGCCGCTCTTCATCACGAACGCCTTCGACGGCCAGCCGCTGCCCGTGTACGGCGACGGCCGCCAGCGGCGGGAGTGGCTGCACGTCTCCGACCACTGCGCCGGCATCGAGCTGGCGCTGCGCGAGGGGCAGGGCGGCCAGGTCTACAACGTCGGCGGCCAGGAGCGCGAGAACATGGACGTCGTCTGCCGCATCCTCGACCTGACCGGCGCAAGCCCCGACCTGGTGCGCCACGTCGCCGACCGGCCCGGCCACGATCGCCGCTACGCCGTCGACGCCTCGAAGCTCCGCGACCTCGGCTGGTCGCCCCAGCACTCGTTCGACGCGGGCGGTCTCGAGGAGACGGTCGAGTGGTATCGCGAGAACCGCGAGTGGTGGGAGCCGATCAAGTCCGGCGACTACCGCAGCTACTACGCCCAGCAGTACGCAGACCGCCTCTCCTGAACGTTCTGTAAGGGCGCCCGGACGCGCGCGAGCGTGTTCGCTACTTTGGAATCGTGGGTCGGCCCGTCCTGCGCCCGGCGGCGCTGTTCACGCTCTGCTCCGCGCTCCTGCTGGGCGGGCTCGCCTCCGGCCTCCTCGCAGCCACCGGCCGTGCGGGCGCCGCGGCGACCGGCACGACGGCGACCGGCGCGACGACCACCGCGAAGACCACGACGAGCAGCGCGCGCAGCGTGCTCGTCGTCACCGGCCACGGCTGGGGCCACGGGCTCGGGCTGAGCCAGTGGGGCGCCGACGGCTACGCCCGCCACGGCTGGACGTACGACAGGATCCTCGCCCACTACTACACCGGCACGACGCTGGGGAAGGCGTCCGTCTCGACGGTGCGGGTGCAGATCGTCGACGGTCGCCGCACCGTGCTCTCCTCCGACGTCCCCTGGACGGTGACCGACGCGACCGGCGCGAAGACCCCGCTGCAGCCCGGCGCCGTCGAACTCACGCCGGCGCTGACCGTGCAGGGCGCGAAGCTCCAGGGGCCGCTCGTCTTCGCGTCGGCGAAGCCGCTGCTGGTGGACGGCCACGGCTACCGCGGCAAGCTCGAGGCGAGCCTCGACGGCAAGCGCCTGCAGATCGTCGACGTGGTCGGCCTGGAGGCGTACGTGAAGGGCGTCGTGCCGGCGGAGATGCCGTCGAGCTGGCCGGCCGAGGCGCTGAAGGCGCAGGCGGTGGCCGCGCGCAGCTACGCGCTCGCCAACCTGCAGCAGGGCGAGTCGTTCGACCTCTACGGCGACGGCCGCAACCAGATCTACGGCGGCGTCGGCGCCGAGACCCCGGCCGCGAGCGCCGCCGTCGACGCGACCCGCGGCATTGTCGTGCTCTACGGCGGCAAGGTCGCCGACACCGTCTTCTGCGCCAGCTCCGGCGGCCGCACCGCGACGGCCGCCGAGGCGACGGGCCGCGCGGTGCCGTACCTCGTCTCGGTCGCCGACCCGTACGACGTCGACTCGCCCTACCACGACTGGGGGCCGGTGCTCGTCGACGTGACGCGCCTGGGCAAGCTGCTGAAGCTGCCGGGCGACCTCAGCGACCTGCAGGCCACGCTCGGCAGAGACGGCCGCGTGCGCCGCCTCACCGCCCTGTCGGCCGGCGGGCAGGTGGCGATCACCGGCGCGCAGGCGCGCGACGACCTCGATCTGCGCTCGACCTGGTTCACCGCGGCGCTGCTCTCGCTGCGCCCACCGGGGAAGATCGCCTACGGCGGCGCCGCGACCCTCGCGGGCAGCGTGAGCGGCGTCGCCGGCGTGACGCTCGAGTCGCGGGTCGGCTCCGGGCCCTGGCAGCAGGCCGGCGCGGTCGCGCCGGCGGCGGACGGCTCCTTCTCGCTCGTCGTGCGCCCGCAGGCGACGACGTCCTACCGGCTCGCCTGGGCGAACGTCCGCGCCGCCCTCGTCCGCGTCGCGGTGACGCCGCTCGTCTCGGCGGGCGCCGACGCGAACGGGGTCACCGGCACGATCCGCCCGGCCTCGGCCGCCACGGTGCAGCTGCAGCAGCAGACGCCCGGCTCGAAGGCCTGGGCCACGGTCGCGGCAGGCAGCGCCGACGCGAGCGGCGCGTTCTCGTTCCCCGGCGCGCTCGCGGCGGGCGCCTATCGCGTGCGCGCGGCCCCGGGCCACGGGCTCTCGCCCGGGCTGTCGCCGACGCTGCAGGTTCCGTGACCCGCGTCGCGCTCGCGGTCGCGGCGCTGGCGTGCGTTCTCGCCGCCGCCGTGCCCGCGGCGCGGGCGTTCGACGGGACGGAGCCGCTGGCGGCGCGGCAGTGGTACATCCCGCTCGACCACGCCTGGGACTTCTGGGCGTCGCAGCCGGTGCTCGCGCCGGTGCGCGTCGCCGTGATCGACTCGGGCATCGACGGCACCCATCCCGACCTCATGGGCCGCGTCGTCCTGGCGAAGAGCTTCGTCGGCGGGTCCGCGCTCACCGACACGGACGGCCACGGCACCTTCGTCGCGGGCGAGATCGCCGCCAACCCGACGAACGGCCTCGGCATCGCCGGGATCGCCTTCAACGCCCGGCTGCTGATCGCGAAGGTCGTGACGCCCGACGGCTCGGTCTCGCTGTCGGCCGAGGCGGCGGCGATCCACTGGGCGGTCGACCACGGCGCGCGCGTGATCAACCTCAGCCTCGGCGGCGTGCGCGACCCCGTCGACCCGACGCTCGACACCTACTCGTCGCTCGAGCAGGAGGCGATCGACTACGCGTACTCGAAGGGCGTCGTGATCGTCGCCGCGGTGGGCAACGGGCCGCAGTCGCCGCACACCCCGTGGCCGTTCGCCCACTATCCGGCGTCGTTGCCGCACGTGATCGGGGTCAGCGCGATCCGCCGCGACGGCTCGGTGCCGCTGTACTCGAACCGCGACGCGATCTACAACGACCTCGCCGCGCCCGGCGACGCGATCTTCTCGACGATCCCGCAGAAGCTCGCCACCTTCCCCGGCTGCACCGACGGCCCCTACTCGTCGTGCGGCCCGCTCGACTTCCGCGACGCGATCGGCACGTCGTTCGCGGCGCCGCAGGTGGCCGCGGCCGCGGCGCTGCTGCTGGGCGAGGTGCCGACGCTGACGCCAGACCAGGTCTCCTGGGTGCTCGAGCGCGGGGCCGACGACGAGAACGCCGCCGACGGCTGCGCCGAATGCCCCGCCGGCCGCGACGCCTACTCCGGCTGGGGCCGGCTCGACATCACGAACGCCCTCTCGCTGGCGACGAACGGCACCCCGCTGCCGCCCCACGACCCGTACGAGCCGAACGACGACGCGGGCGAGTGGGCGCACGCCGTGCCGCCCCTGCCGCGCACGTTCACGGCCACCCTCGACTACTGGGACGACGACCGCGACGTCTACCGCGTGGCGCTCCATGCCGGGCAGCGGCTGTACGCGCGGCTCACGACCGTCACTCCGGGCCGCGTGTCACTGGCGCTGTGGAGCCCGCAGACGGAGCGGATCGAGGGCACGAGCGCCGAGCGCCAGCTCGCCACGGCCCGCCGCACCGGGCGGCAGCGGCGGCTCGCGTTCACCGCGCCGCGCGGCGGCATCTACTACCTGGCGGCGACGCTCGACGGCGGCCTGCGCAACCGCACGATCTACCGCCTCTCCCTCACGAAGACGCCCTAGGCGGCCTCAGATACGTATCTGAGACGGAGTTAGCCGCCGTTCTCGCGCAGCTCGTCCGGGTGGACGTCGCGGAGCACGCGGGCCGGCGAGCCGACGACGACGACGCGCGGCGGCACGTCCCTCGTGACCACGGCGCCGGCGCCGACGAACGCCTCCTCGCCGATCTCGACGCCGGGGCAGAGGATCGCCCCGCCGCCGACCCGGGCGCTGCGGCGGATCGTCGGCCCGCGCATCACCGCGCGGCGCTTCTCGGTGCGACCCATGTAGTCGTCGTTCGTCGTCACCACGCAGGGCGCGATGAACACGTCCTCCTCCAGCGTCGAGTACGCGGTCACGTACGCGCCGGCCTGGATGCGGGTGCCGGCGCCGACGGTGGTGTCGTTCTCGATCAGCGAGCCGCGCCCGAGCACGCAGTCGTCGGCCAGCTCGACGCGCTCGCGGATGCACGACTGGTCGCCGACGATGCAGCCGGCGCCGACCGTCGAGCCGGCGAACACGACCGCGCCGGTCGAGACGACGGTGCCGTCGCCGATGCGCGCCGGCGGCAGCGGCTCGCGCTTCGCGGTCGAGCGCGAGCCGAGCGACGGCTGCTTGCCCACGACCGCGTACTCGAGCACCCTGACGCCGTCGCCGAGCTCGGTGCCCGGGTAGACGATCGCGGTCGGATGGATCTCAGCCGGCAAGGGAGTCCGTCAGCATCTCGAGCGCCCGCACGACGCGCGCGCCGTCGGTCGCCACCTTGCGCCGGTCGCCGTCGCCCTCGACGAGCTTCAGGAAGTGCGTGCACTCGAGCCGCAGCGGCTCGTCGGTGGCGATCTTCGGGCTGAAGATGTCGCCGGACCGGGTCTGCCACTCGCCATAGGTCTCGGCGCGCTTCCAGGGCGACTTCTCGTACACGGTCACCTTCCGCTCCAGCTCCATGTCGTCGAACACGACCATCTTCTCGCGGCCCACCACCGTCAGCTTGCGCATCTTGTGCGGGTCGAGCCACGACAGGTGCATGTGCGCGATCTTCCCCGAGGGGAAGCGCAGGTAGCAGAAGACGACGTCCTCGACGCCCGGCGTGAGGAAGTCGCGGCCGTGCGCCGTGGCCACGTCCGGGTCCTCGTCGAGGAGGTAGAGGATCACGCTCAGGTCGTGCACGCCGAGCGACCAGAGGGCGTTCTCGTTCGTGCGGACGATGCCGAGGTTCTGGCGGTTGCCGTACACGCACAGCACCTCGCCCAGCTCGCCCTCGTCGACGAGCTGCTTCAGCTTCAGCACGCCGGGGTGGTAGAGCAGCAGGTGGCCGGGCATGAGGACGCGGTCGCGCTCGGCGGCGAGCCGCACCAGCTCGTCCATCTCCGAGGCGCGCATCGCGGGCGGCTTCTCGACGAAGACGTGCTTGCCGGCCTCGAGCGCCTGCTTCGCGAGCGCGTAGTGCGTGGGCACCGGTGTCGCGACGACGATCGCGTCGAGCTTCTCGTCGGCGAGCAGGTCGCCGAAGTCCGAGGTCGTGCGGGCCGCGGGGTAGCGGTCGCCGAGCCGGCGCAGCCGCTCCGCGTCGAGGTCGCAGAGCCACGCGACCTCGGCGAGGTCGTCGAAGTTCCGGACGAGGTTCGGCCCCCAGTAGTTCAGGCCCACGACGCCGATCCGCGCCATGGCTAGAGCTTCCAGACCTTGCCGTCGACCTCGTTGCCCTTGGTGGCGTTCCGGAAGTCGACGACGACGTCGGCGCGGCGGACGAGCTCGCCGTAGTCGATCGCCGTGTGGTCGGTGACGATGGCGACGCAGTCGTACGCCTCGGGCTCGAGCGCCACGGAGCGCTTGCCGTCGAACTCGGGCACGTGCGGGTCGTGGTAGGAGACCTCGGAGCCGGCGTTCTCGAGCAGGCGGATCACCTTCTCGGCGGGCGATTCCCTGCAGTCGTCGATGTCCGGCTTGTAGGCGACGCCGACGACGAGGATCTTCGAGCCCTTGAGCGACTTCTGCGCCCCGTGGTTCAGCGCCTGCGAGATCACCGAGCGGCAGAAGTACGGCATGTTGTTGTTGATCTCGCCGGCCAGCTCGACGAAGCGGGTGTTGAAGTCGAACTCGCGCGCCTTCCAGGCCAGGTAGTACGGGTCGAGCGGGATGCAGTGGCCGCCCAGGCCGGGCCCGGGCTTGAACGACATGAAGCCGAACGGCTTCGTCGCGGCGGCGTCGACCACCTCCCAGACGTCGATCTCCATCCGGTCGCACAGCTGGGCGAGCTCGTTGACGAGCGCGATGTTGACCGAGCGGAAGATGTTCTCGAGCAGCTTCGTCAGCTCCGCCGCCTCCGTGCTCGACACCTCGTGCACGTTGGCCAGGACGGACCGGTACAGCGCGGCGGCGGCGGTCGTCGAGGCGGCGTCGATCCCGCCGACGACCTTCGGCGTGGTCTGCGTCGTCCAGTCGACGCGGCCGGGGTCGACGCGCTCCGGGGCGTAGCCCAGGTGGAAGTCCTCGCCGGCCTTCAGCCCGCTGCCCTCCTCCAGGATCGGCAGCAGCACCTCGCGCGTCGTGCCGGGGTAGGTCGTCGACTCGAGCACGACGACATGCCCCTTGCGCACGTGCGGCGCCAGCGCGGCCGCGGCCTGGCGGATCTGGTTCAGGTCGGGCTCGCGCTGCTGCGTCAGCGGCGTTCCCACCGCGATCACGACGGCGTCGCTCGCGCTCGCGGCGGCGAAGTCGGTGGTCGCGGTGATGCGCCCGTCGTCGACGAGCGGCTTGAGCACCTCGGAGGGCACGTCCTGGATGTGGCTCTCGCCGCGGTTGATCGCGTCGACCACCTGCTGCCGCGCCTCGATCAGCACGACCTTCTTGCCGCCCTCGGCGAACGTCTGAGCGTGCGGCATGCCGACGTAGCCGGCGCCGACCACGGCGACGTCGTACCGGGGGGTCTCGGCGGTCACGGCCGCGAAGGGTACAGAGCGGCCGCGACCCGTTCGGCCGCATGACCGTCGCCGTAGAGCGCCGGCGCGTCGGCCGGGAAGCGGGCCCGCGCGAGCGCCGCGGCGAGGCCGTCGGGGGCGTCGGGGTCGACGAGCTCGTTGGCGCCCACCTCGACCGTGTCGACCCACTCCGTGTTCGCGCGCAGGGTGACGCACGGCACCCGCAGCCAGTAGGCCTCCTTCTGCAGGCCGCCGGAGTCGGTCACGACCACGTCGGCGCCCGCGACGAGCGCGAGCATCTCCAGGTAGCCGAGCGGCTCCACCGCCTCGATCGCCGCGCCGAGCGCGATCCCGTTCCCGCCCAGCACGTGCCGGGTGCGGGGGTGGACGGGGAAGACGAGCCGCCGGCCGGCGTCGCTCAGCGCCGCGACGAGGCGGCGGAGCCGCTCCGGCTCGGTGTTCGCCTCGCGGTGCAGGGTGAGGACCCCGTACGGCGGCTCGAACCGCGTGCCACGCCGCCGGGCGATCGGCTCGAACAGCCGCGTCGCGTCGTACATCACGTCGCCGACGACCGCCACCCGGCCGGCGACGCCCTCGGAGGCGAGCTGGGTCGCGGAGCGCTCGTCGGGCGGCAGGAGCAGGGCGGCCAGGCGGTCGACCTCGATCCGGTTGCGCTCCTCCGGCATGGTCAGGTCGAAGCTGCGCAGCCCCGCCTCGACGTGCGCGACCGGGACCGACCCTGCGGCCCGGGCGCCCGCGACCGTCGAGTTGGTGTCGCCGTAGACGAGTACCCAGTCGGGCCGCTCGCGCGCCACCGCGTCGGCGATCCCCGGCCGCATCGCCTCGACGTCGGCCGTGCGTGCGTCGAGCCGGTACGCGGGCTCGCCCAGGCCGAGCTCCTCGAAGAAGACGGCCGACATCTCGGGGTCCCAGTGCTGGCCCGTGTGGAGCACGATCTCCTCGATTCCCGCCGCCCGCAGGGCGAGCGAGAGCGGCGCCGACTTGATGAACTGGGGGCGGTTCCCGACGACGGAGAGGACGCGCAACGCGCCGCTACACTACGGCGTCTCGGGCCGTTAGCTCAGCTGGTAGAGCAGGGGACTCTTAATCCCAAGGTCGTAGGTTCGATCCCTACACGGCCCATGCCGAGCCGGCGTCACGCTTCGAGCGTCGCCAGCCCCTCCGGCAGCGCAAGCCCGTAGTGCTCCGCCAGCGCCGTCGCGTCCGCGAGGTGCGCGGCGTCGAGGACGTAGCCCGTGGTGTGGTTGCGGAGCGCCGTCTCGGGCGTCGGGCACGGGACGGGACGGCCGAGGATCGCGCCCTCGCCGGCGAGCCGGCCCGGCGCGTACGGCCACGGCCGGCCGTCGGCGAGCGTGTAGACGGCGCTCCCGTCGTCGAAGACGCGCACGGGATGCACGTCGACCTGGTGGCCGAGCGGGTCGACGAGCTCGAAGCTCGTCGGCGGCTCGCCGTTCGCCCGCGCGTAGCCGGCCTCCCCGAGCGCCTGCTCGAGGCGCGGCACGTGCTCCAGGACGGCGATCAGGTCGAGGTCGTCGTGCGGCCGCGTCTGCCGACCGAGCAGTGCGTCGATCCCCCAGCCGCCGTCGACCCACACCGTCGCGCCGGCGGCGGCCAGCAGGTCGAGCAGCTCCAGCACCCGCGGCGCGTCCATCTCCGCCGCGGGCTCGCGGCCTCTGCCCCAGACGCGGCTCAGAGAGGTCGCACCCGGAGGAGCTTCTCCCACGACTCGCGCACGAGGTTCGCCTCCTCGGTGATCACGTCGTAGCGGGGCCGGCTCGGCTTCGGCCGGCGCGGCGCGGTCTGGTCGGGCCTGCGATGGGTCATGCGCGCACCTCCTGGGCTCTCGTGATGCGGATGTCGCCGCTCATCGTGCGGGCGCGGATCTCCACGAACGGCCCGTCCCCGTCCGGCTCGTCGTCGGTCGGCTCGAGCTCGGAGCGGGCGTCGCCGCTCACCGTGGAGCAGTCGAGGTACGCGCGGGCGCCGCGGCGCACGCCCACCTCGACGTCGCCGGAGGCCGAGTTGACCGTCACGGTCCCCTCCTGCACCGCCGACACCCGCAGGTCGCCGCTCGCCGTGTTCGCCTTGACGTCGGCGAACGCGTCGCCGACGTGCACGTCGCCGCTCGCGGTGTTCACCGAGAGCGGGCCCTCGGCCGCCTCGATCGTCACGTCGCCCGAGGCGCTGTTCGCCGACACGTGGCCGGTCACGCGCCGCACGGCGATGTCGCCGCTCGCGGTCTTCGCGTTCAGGTCGCCGTCGACGTCCCGCAGCTCCACGTCCCCCGAAGCGGTCGCCACGTCGACCGGGCCCAGCTCCGGCCCGGCGGTCACGCCGGCCGAGCGCGTCCGCGCCTTCACCGCCGACCCGCGCGGGCAGCGGACGCGGCACGAGACACCGCTCTGCCGGCCGAACAGGATCGACAGGTCGAACGCTCCCTGGCGCGACGGCACGTCGACCAGCACCTCGGCGCGCCCGCCTGCGTCGCGCAGCTCGACTCGCGCCGCGTCGACGAGCCGTTGCGACTCGTCGTCCCGCGCGGTCAGCTCGACCTCGACGCGGTCCTCCAGCGTCGCGTCGACCTCGATCTCGCCGGCGGCGAGCCGCAGGTCGAGCCACGCCGGGCCCGTCACCTCGAAGCTCCGCTCCATCCCCTCTCCCCCTTCAGCTCTTGGCGTAGCCGGTCAGGCGCTTGCCGCCGGCGTGCGTCGGGCGCGACTCGGTGGCGCGGGCGATCGCCCGCACGAGCCACGCGTTGGTCGAGACCCCCTCCCGGTCGGCCGCGCGCTCGACGGCGGCCTTCAGCGAGTCCGGCAGCCGGAGCGTGATCCGCGCCGACAGCTCCTCGCCGGTCGGCGGCGCCTCGTCGGGCGCGTCCACGAACACGAGCTCCGGCTCCTGCCCCGCGAGGCGCACCTCGACGTGGCCGGCCGGCAGCTTCGACGACAGCTCGACGGCCGCCTGCGAGAGCAGGTCGAGCAGCTTCAGGCGCAGGTTCGAGCCGAGCACGTCGCCGAGCCGGCGCGCCACCTGGGCCGCCCGCTCGTCGCCGAGCTCGGCGACCGCCTGCAGGTCGTCCTGGAGCCCCTCGAGCACGATCGTCAGATTCACGATGACATCACTATGACATCACCACGGCATCGTGTCAAGGAGCCCGGCGAAGAACGGGCCCGGCTCCCCCAGGGGAGCCGGGCCCGTTCGGTCATGCATGGAGGTTCCGCCTAGTAGCCGGGGGGCGGCCCCTCGTCGATGTAGGTGCGGCGGCGGAAGGTGCCGGGGCCGCCCCAGCTCGACCAGAACATGAGCGACAGCAGCAGGCCGACGATGCCGACCACGAGCAGGATGATGCCGACGGTGTTGATGTTGAACCCGGACGTGCTCGCGTTCACCGCCCAGGTGAGGATCGCGCCGGCTGCGATCAGGATGAGGCTGACTCCGATGCCCATGATGGTGTGTGGACCTCCTTCGTTTCTCCCGACGGTTCGGTGAGGCACAGGTGAAACGGACGACAGTCGCGAACGGTTACGGGGCGAGGCGCACGGGCTTCGTCTAGATTTCGGAGCAGCGCGTGCGCAGGGGTTCTCTCATTCAGCTCGCCCTCTTCGGGCTCGTCGCCGCGGCCATCGCCACCGCCGTGGCGGTCGCGATCCCGTGGCTGCCCGTGTCCGCGGGCAAGGAAGCGCACCGCATCCACTTCGTCTACTGGTTCGCGACCGCGATCGCGATCGGCGTCTTCGCCATCGTCGCGGCGGTGCTCACGTACTGCGTCGTGCACTTCCGCGCGCGCCCCGACGACGACTCCGACGGGCCGCCCACCCACGGCCACACGAGGCTCGAGATCGTCTGGACGGCCATCCCGGCGCTGCTCGTCACGTCCATCGCGATCGTCAGCGCGGTCGTGCTCGCCCAGAACGGCAACGCCGGCTCGCACCCCGTGAAGGTGAAGGTGACCGCCCGCCAGTTCGCGTGGCTGTTCACCTACCCGAACGGGAAGTCGTACGGCTCGCTGACGCTGCCCAAGGACGAGCACGCCGAGCTCGAGATCACCTCGGAGGACGTCGTCCACTCGTTCTGGGTGCCCCAGCTGTCGCAGAAGCAGGACGCGGTCCCGGGTCAGGTCAACCCGCTCGTCGTCACGCCGACCCGGCTCGGGACGTTTCCCGTCGTCTGCACCGAGCTCTGCGGCCTCGGCCATGCGCTCATGCGCAGCCACGTGACCATCGTCTCCAAGGCCGACTTCCAGAAGTTCCTGAAGGGCGGGCAGAGCTCCGGCCCACCCGGGCTCGCCGTCTTCAACACCTCCGGCTGCGGCGGGTGCCACACGTTCAAGCCCGCCGGCGCCGCCGGCAAGGTCGGCCCCGACCTCGACGACCTGCAGGCGTCGGCGGCCAAGGCCGGCCGCGGCAGCGAGGCGCAATTCGTGAAGGAATCGATCATCGACCCGAACGCGTACATCGCGCCCGGCTACCCGCCGAACGTGATGCCCGAGACGTTCAAGCAGCAAATCCCCGGCGCGAAGCTCGACCAGCTCGTGCAGTATCTGACAGGAGCCGCGAAGTAAATGACTGCAACCGCGCTCGACACGCACGCCCACCACCCCGGTCCGCCGCCGTCCCCGAAGGGCCTGCGGCGACTCACCGCTCCCGGCTGGGTGCGCGCGATGTGGACGATCCCCCTCTTCTTCGGCATCGGCGCCGGCCTGGTGACGGTGATCCGTTGGGCCGCGCATTGGGATCCGATCTGGAAGGGCGTCCCGATCGTCACGGTCGAGCTCGTCACGCTGCCGCTCGGCCTCCTCGTCGGGATCGGGGCGTTCGACTACTGGACGCACTACGCGCTCGGCCGGCCGACCCGGCCCGAGGACCACTCCGGCCACGGCGCGCGCTCGTGGCGCGACTACTTCCGGGTCAACACCGACCACAAGGTGATCGGCGTCCAGTACGTCGCCACGACGATCTTCTTCTTCTGCTGCGGCGGGCTGTTCGCGATGCTCTTCCGGGCCGAGCTGGCGCAGCCGGGGGACCAGTTCTTCAACCCGCAGACGTTCAACGTCCTGATCTCCGACCACGCGGCGTTGATGATCTTCCTGTTCGTGATCCCGGCCTTCGCCGGGCTCGGGAATTACGTCATCCCGCTGATGATCGGCGCGGCCGACATGGCCTTCCCGCGCCTGAACGCCCTCTCGTTCTGGCTGCTGCCGATCGCCGGCACGATGATGATCGCCGGCATGGCATCGCCGGGCGGCGGCCCCTCGGCCGGCTGGACGTGCTACGCGCCGCTCTGCTCGCACCAGCCGCTCGGACAGGTGTTCTTCAACCAGGGCGTGCAGTGGGCCGGCGCCAGCTCGATCATGACCGCGCTCAACTTCCTGGTCACGATCATCACCATGCGCGCGCCCGGCATGACCTTCTGGCGGATGCCGCTGCTGGTGTGGGCGAACTTCACCACCAGCCTGCTCGTGGTGCTCGCGACGCCGTTCATCGCCGGCTCGCAGTTCTTCGTCATGTTCGACCGCGTCCTGCACACGAACTTCTTCGAGGCGGGCGGCGGCGGCTACGTGCTCGGCTACCAGCACATCTTCTGGTTCTACTCGCACCCGGCCGTCTACATCATGGTCCTGCCCGGGTTCGGGATCATCAGCGAGGTGATCGCCGTGTTCAGCCGCAAGCCGATCTTCGGCTACCGGCTGATGGCGCTGAGCCTGCTGGCGATCCTCGTGCTCGGCTTCTCGGTGTGGGCGCACCACATGTTCGTCGCCGGCATGGCGAGCTGGCTGCGCGTGCCGATGATGGTCACCTCGATGGTGATCGCGGTGCCGACGGGGGTGAAGGTCTTCTCCTGGCTGGCGACGATGTGGAACGGACGAATCCACTTCGACACACCCATGCTGTTCGCGACCGGCTTCATCGCCATGTTCGTGATCGGCGGCCTCTCCGGCGTCTACCTCGCGTCGGTGCCGATCGACATCCACGCCAGCGACACGTACTTCATCGTCGCGCACATCCACTACGTGCTCTTCGGCGGCTCCGTCTTCACGATCTTCGCGGGCATCTACTACTGGTTCCCGAAGATGACCGGCCGGATGTACTCGGAGCGGCTCGGCAAGCTGCACTTCTGGCTGACGTTCATCGGCTTCAACCTGACGTTCTTCCCGATGCACTA
>DASVDV010000003.1:0-24226 GCA_036380895.1 Gaiellaceae bacterium
GACGTCGTGCACGCGCATCCAGGCCGGATCCTTGAGCGGGACGCAGAGGATCTTCTCGTCCGGCCCCTTCGCGTCGGTCATGTGGAAGACCCCCACGACCCGCGCCGGGATGCGGCAGCCCGGGAACGTGGGCTCGCTGACGAGGCAGAGCGCGTCGAGCGGGTCGCCGTCCTCGCCCAAGGTGCCCTCGACGAACCCGTAGTCGGCCGGGTAGCTCATCGAGGTGAAGAGGCGCCGGTCGAGCACGATCGCGCCCAGCTCGGGATCGAACTCGTACTTGTTCCGCGACCCGGACGGGATCTCGACGAACACCACTCCGTCGTCCACGCGTGGAGTCTATGAGCGCGTCACACTGTTCGTGTGGGCCATGAGCACCACCACGGGCACGCGCACGCCGGCGAGGGCTCGGACGAGCGGCGCCTCGCGATCGCCCTCGGGCTGATCGCCGGCTTCATGGCGGTGGAGGTGGTGGTCGGCATCCTCGCCGACTCGCTGGCGCTGCTCTCCGACGCCGCGCACATGCTCACCGACGCGGCGGCGCTCGCGCTCTCGCTCGTCGTGGTGCGGCTGATCCGCCGCCCGGCCGGCGGCAACCGCACCTTCGGCCTGCGGCGCAGCGAGATCCTCTCGGCGCAGGCGAACGGGGCGACGCTGGTCGTGCTGGCGCTGCTGATCGTCTACGGCGGCATCCACCGGCTCGTGTCGCCGCCGCAGCCCGAGGGATGGGCGATGGTCGGTGTCGCGCTGGCGGGCGTGGTCGTCAACCTGGCGGCGACGTGGCAGCTCTCGCGCGCGAACCGCGGGTCGATGAACGTCGAGGGGAGCTTCCAGCACGTCGCGACCGACCTGTTCGCGTTCGTCGTCACGGCGATCGCGGGCGCCGTGATCCTCGAGACGGGCTGGTCGCGCGCCGACGGCGTCGCGGCGCTGGTGATCGCGGCGGTCATGCTGCAGGCGGCGTTCGGGCTGCTGCGCGCGTCGGGGCGGGTGCTGCTGGAGATCGCGCCGCCGGGGCTCGACGTCGAGGAGATCGGCAGGGCGCTGGCGGCCGGCGACCGGGTCGAGCAGGTGCACGACCTGCACGTGTGGGAGATCGGCACCGGCTTCCCGGCGCTCGCGGCGCACGTGCTCGTGGAGCCCGACGCCGACTGCCACGCCATCCGCCGAGAGCTCGAGCGGATGCTGCACGACGGCTTCGGGATCGAGCACACGACGCTGCAGGTCGACCACGCGCGCAGCGACCTCCTGACGATCGCGCCCTTGCGCGACGCGCAGGGCGACGGCTAGCGTCGCGCGATGCGCAAGGTCGAGGCGATCGTGATCCGAGAGCGGGTCGAGACGGTGATCGACGCCGTCGAGGAGGCGACCGGCCACGTCGGCGTGACCGTGGTGGAGGCGATCGGCCACGGCCGCGAGCGCGGGGTCACGCACGAGTACCGCGGCCGGGTCTTCGAGTCGCGGTTCCTGCCGAAGGCGCTGCTCGTGTTCGTGGTGCGCGACGAGATCGCCGAAGCCGTGCAGGCCGCGATCGTCGACGCGGCTCGCAGCGGCAACGAGTCCGGCGACGGCCTCTGCTGGTCGTCGGCCATCGACGACGTCCGGCACCACCGCACCGGGCTGCCGCTCGACGAGCTCTAGCTTCGCCCTACCCGATCGCGTACACCACCTGCACGTCGGCGGTCACCTGCTGGGTGCCGGCCTCGACGGGTGTCGACTTCGCCGCCTCGCCGCCGCCGGCGGCGAACGGGATCGGCCCCGGCGAGCTCTGCTCGGAGACCGAGCGGACGGCGCCGAGCGCGAAGCCGCCGGCCTTCGCGAGCGCCTGCGCCCGCGCCTTCGCGTCGACGACTGCGAGTCCGAGCGCCTGGCGGTAGAGCGCGGACGAGTCCGCGACGGTGAGGTTCGGCCCCTCGATCGTGTTCGCGCCCGCGGCGGTGGCGGCGTCGATCAGCTTGCCGGCGTCGGAGATCGCCGCGTCGGCGGTGACGGTGTTCTGGGCCACGTAGCCGGTCGTGCGGCCGTTCTCCGAGAGCTGCGGCTCGAGCGAGACCTGCTGCGTCTGGAGGTTCTTCCCGCCGGCCGAGCGGAGCGCCGCGATCACGCGGTCGACGGCGGCGGAGGTGCGGGCGAGCGCGTCGGCCGCGCTGTCGGACTCGACCCGCACGCCGGCCGAGATGGTGGCGCGGTCGGGAACGGTGTCGACGGAGCCGTGGCCCGACACGGTGACGGTGCCGGGCTCGACGGCCGGCGCCGTGTCGCCGCGGGCGGCGACGGGCCCGGCGGCGCCGGCGAGGAGCGCCACCGCGGCGAGCGCGGCGACGGCGGTGAGGAGGATCGCGATTCGTCTCATGCCCCCTCTACGCCGCCGCGTGGTTCGATGTCACACGTGCGCTACCGGTTCGTCGACTGCCGCTGGTCGCTCGCCGATCCGGGCGAGGGGCGCCGTCTCTACCTCGAGGGGCACGTGCCCGGCGCCGCGTTCCTCGACGTGGAGCTCGACCTGTCGGCGCCGCCGGGCGCCGGTCGGCACCCGCTGCCGTCGGCCGACGCGTTCGCCGCCGCTGCCGGACGGGCGGGCATCGGTGCGGGCGTCTTCGTCGTCGCCTACGGCTCGCTCGGCGGGGCGGAGCGGCTGTGGTGGCTGCTGCGCCATTTCGGCCACGACGACTGCGCGGTGATCGACCTCTCCTCGTGGCGCGGCCCGCTCCGCGCGGGCGAGGAGGCCGTCGAGCCGGTCACGTTCGTGCCGCGCGAGCGGGCCGGCGACACGATCGGCGCCGACGAGCTCGCCGGCCGGCTCGACGAGCTGGTGGTCGTCGACGCGCGCACGCCGGAGCGCTGGCGGGGCGAGCCGAACCCGGTCGACCGGGCGCCGGGCCGGGTCCCGGGCGCGCTGAACGCCCCCTGGAACGCCGAACCGCCGTCGCTGCCGGAGGGGGAGCTGGTGGCCTATTGCGGCAGCGGCATCACCGCCTGCGTCGCGCTGCACCGGCTGCACCTGGCCGGGCGCGAGGGGCGCCTCTATCCCGGTTCCTGGTCGGAGTGGGAGTCGCGGGACGACCTGCCGCGCGAGCGGGGCTGAGCGGTTACGCCGCCGCGGCCGCGGCAGACGGCGCAGTGCGGTAGGGCGCGAGGTAGCGCTCCCAGAGCGCCGGGATCTTCGGCGTCGCCAGGTGGATGAACAGCACCGGCGCCGGCGGGCGCGGCTGGTGGGCGAGCTCCATGTGCAGCTCGTGCAGGAGCCGGTTGCCCTTGCGCAGGTTGCACGGCGCGCACGAGGTGACGACGTTCTCCCAGCTCGACTCGCCGCCGCGCGAGCGGGGCACGACGTGGTCGAGCGTCAGCCGCCCACCGGTCGAGCCGCAGTAGACGCAGCGCCAGCCGTCACGCGCGAACAGCGCGCGCCGCGAGATCTTCCGCTGCACGAGCCGCGGCACCCGCACGTAGTGGACGAGCCGGATCACGTGCGGCCAGCGGTAGACGCCGGTCGCGGAGCGGAGTGGTCGGTCGAGCTCTTCGACGACCTCCGCCTTTCCCTTGAAGACGAGCACGTGCGCGCGCCGCAGCGAGC
This sequence comes from Gaiellaceae bacterium, assembly GCA_036380895.1. Taxonomy (GTDB): domain Bacteria; phylum Actinomycetota; class Thermoleophilia; order Gaiellales; family Gaiellaceae; genus PALSA-600. The sequence continues at coordinate 3,572 of DASVDV010000003.1, forward strand.
ACACGTTCAGGGGCTCGTAGCTCGCGTTCAGCACCAGGACCTGCTGCACCCTGCGGTGAAGGGTACCCCGGGCCGCGGTCCCCACGCCTGCACCCGGCCGGAACGGCACGCCGCGCAGGTGTGCCGGAACGTGCGCAAGCGTTCCTCAGAATTCGTCACAGAAGTGTCACACTGCGCCGCAATCGCCGTGCCGGGGCCAAACCCGGGGTCAGACCCGGGTCTGACCCCGGTTGTGGAAGTGCCACGAACGTTCCACAGCTCGGTCGTTGCGAGCGCCCGAGCTTGCTCGGGTGCGAGCTCCTGCAAGCCGTCACGCGTGGCGCGCCGCTCCGTACACCAGCCCGAGCCCGAAAGCGTCGGAGGGGAGGGTTCGGGAGGGGAACCGGAGGTGCCCCCTCCCGATGTCAGCCGCGGCCCATGGCCCGCTCGACGGCCTCGAGCTCCTCGGGCGAGAGGGCGACCGAGGCGCGGCCCCGGTCGAGCTCCTTCATGTAGATGCGCGCGTAGTCGCGCCCCTGGATCGCCGTCACGACCACGCCCGTGCGCGCCGAGTCGAGCAGCGCGAGCGAGGCGGACTGGTGGCCGCCCGTGTCCTCGTAGGCGTCGTAACGGACGATCGAGGTGTTCGACACCACCTCGTCGACCCGGCGGTCGACGCGCGCCAGCCCGGCGGCGACCTCGTCGACCGCGCGGTGCAGATCGTCGATGCGCGCCTGCAGCGAGACGGCGAAGTCGACGAGGTCCTTGCGGCCGCCGCCGAGCAGCGTCCGCTGCGCCTCGCGCACGCGCCCGACGCGCACCGTCGCCCACCAGGCGACGCCCAGGCCGATCGCGCCCACGAGGATGCCGGCGATCCCCAGGACGGCTGCGGTCGTCGCCGTGAACGTCACGGCACAGGCCTACCCGAGCGAGAAGATGACCGGATACGTCGCCGAGTTGTTGCTCACGTTCGCCTCGTGCGGCACCGACGCGACGTCGACCTTGATGTGGGTCTGCTGCGCGAACGGCACCTGCTCGGCGATCGGGAACGTGACCGTCACGTCCTTGCCCGGGTCGATCACCGGGATCGTCTTGTTCTTGACGATCGACCCCTGCGGCTTCTCGATCGTCAGCGTCACCGCGATGTGCACCTCCTGCGAGTCGCCGCCGTCGTGCACCGTGACGGCGAACGCGAGATCGGTGCTGGCGGTGACCGTGTTCAGCGTGTCGGTCGAGAGCGTCGTCCCGCCGGGCTCCGCCTTCGTGGACACGATGTTCGTGCCGTGCAACCCGCCGGCGCTGCTGCCGCCGCCGCCGCTCGAGGACGAGGTCGAGCCGCGCAGCCGGTTCAGCACGAGCGACCAGTAGTTCTGGGTCAGCTGGTCGTCGCTCGTCAGGTAGTGCGAGTCGGGGATCTGCACACCGACCACGCCCTGCTGCTGCATCACCGCCTTCGTCGGCCCCTTGAAGAGGTCGTCGTAGACGATGTCGCTCGCAGACAGGCGCTTCGCCTGCTGCACGAGCAGGTTCGCGTCGCTGTTCGACTTCGACTTCGCGGTGGCGCGGAACGTGTCGGCGAGGGCCTGCGTGCCGTTCACGCGCAGCTGCAGCGCCTCGACGAGGCGCGTGTTCTCGTCGCGCAGCCGGCCGGGCGGGTCGAGCCGCTCCGCGGCGCTCACGTTCTGCCGCTCCTGCTCCGCGATGCCGTCGAGCTTCACCGACAGCGTCGAGACCTTCGCGCCCGAGGTGTTGAGCGCGGAGGAGACCTGCTGGCCGTCGCCGGCGGAGCTGCGGGCGATCGTCGCGACCTTCTGCATGTAGCTCGCGTAGGCGTCGTGCTTGCTCGTCGAGGCGCACGACTGGATCAGCAGCCCGAAGAAGACGAGCACCGCGATCGCGATGCCGATCGCGCCCAGCAGGCGCAGCAGCGGCGTCACCGGACGGGCCGGGCCGGGCGGGCGCCGCATCCCGGTTCCGCGGCCGCCGCGGCGCGGCAGCCTCACCCTCGTCGGCTGCGCCTCCGTCGTGGCCGGCTCGTCGTCGAAGAAGCTGAACTCGATGTCGTCGTCGCGCGGGTCCATGCCGAATGGTCGAATGTAGCGCTTCATTCGGCCGGAAAAGGAAATCTCCTGGGCGCGAAGTAGAAGCGCAGGGTGTCTCCCGCCGCGGCCGCACACGACCTCGTCCTGGGCCGGTACCGGCCGCTGCGGCCCCTGGGGGCGGGCGGCATGGGTCACGTCTGGCTCGCCCGCGACGAGACGACCGGCCTCGAGGTGGCGCTCAAGATCGTCGCGCGCGAGGGCAAGTCGGGCTCGCGGGCCGAGCGCGAGGCGCGCGCGGCCGCGTCGCTGCGTCACGAGCGCTGCCAGCGGATCATCTCGCTGGCGCGCGACCCGTCGCACGTCTACATCGCCTACGAGTACATCCCGGGCCGCACCCTGCGGGAGGCGATGCGCGCCGGCGAGCTCTCCGACCGCGAGGCGGTCGAGGTGGCGGCCCAGATCTGCGACGCCCTCGCGCACGCCCACGCGAAGGGGATCATCCATCGCGACGTCAAGCCGTCGAACGTGATGCTCGCCGAGACCGAGCGCGGCGTCGACGTGCGGCTCGTCGACTTCGGGCTGGCGCAGATGGCGGAGTTCGACACGCTGACGGCGCTCGGCGACATCCCCGGCACGCTCGCCTACATCTCGCCCGAGCGCCTCCACGGCCGCTCGGCGACCCCCGCCGCCGACGTGTGGGCGGTCGGCGTGGTGCTGTGGGAGGCGCTCGCGGGGCAGCACCCGTTCTGGGGCGGCGACCTGACCGAGACGTCCCGGAAGATCCAGGGCGGCGCCCCGTCGCTGCGAACCCTCCGGCCGGACCTGCCGGAGCGGCTGCTGCGCGTAGTCGACAGCGTGCTGCTCGGCAACCCGCAGCGCCGGCCCACCGCCGCCCGGCTCGCCGAGGAGCTGCGCGGCCTGCCGCGGCGGCGCCCGAAGCGCCGCGGCTCGAAGCCGACCGGTTCGAAGTCGCTCGCGCCGGCGCAGGCGCGCGTGCAGCTGGCGACGGAGCGGCTCGTGCCGGGCGCCCTCGCGGGCGTCGCCGTCGGCTGGGTCGCCGCGCGGCTCGCGTTCTACCCGGCCGGCTGGCCGCTCGGGCTGGCCGCGCTCGGCGCCGCGCTGGGCTTCACCGCGCCGCGCGCCGGGCTCGCGTTCGCGCTCGTGACCGCGTTCTTCCCGCTCGCGAACGTCTCGCTCGGCCTGGCGCTGCTCTACGCGGCGATCGCCGCCTGCTGGCTCGCCGTCACCTGGGGCGATCCCCGCAGCGGGCTGCTGCTGGCGGCCGGGCCGCTGCTCGCGCCGCTCGGCGGGCTCGCGCTGCTCCCGTTCGCCGTCCAGCTCGCGCGCGGGCGCGCGCGCCGCGCGGTGCAGGCCGCCGCCGCCGTCCTGCTCGCCGCGCTCGCAGCGGGGCTGCGCCGGGCGCCGCTGCCGTTCGACGGCTCCTCGCCGCCGCTCGGGCTGGGCATCGCCGGCTCCGTCCACCCGACCGCGGTCGCCTGGGCGTTCGTCGGGCAGCTGCAGGCGCACCCGACGCTGCTCGTGGAGGCGATCGTCCTGGCCGCCGCCGCCGCGGCGCTGCCCTCGGTGCGGCGACGCGGCCCCTGGGCCGCGGCCGGCTTCGGCGCCGCGCTCTTCGCCGCCACCGCGCTCGCCGCGCCGGCGGCCTCCGTGCTGCCGCTGGCCCTCGTCGCATGGCTGAGCGCGGGGGCGCTGGCGCTCGAATCGAAGGCCCTGAGCAGGCTCTAAACTGGCGCCGGCGGGAAAAGGACCCGCCTGACATGGCCGTTCTCCGCAGCATCGAATCCAAGCTGGAGTCGCTCTTCGAGGGCGTCTTCGGCCGCGCCTTCCGGACGAACGTGCAGCCGGTCGAGCTGGCGCGCAAGCTCGTGAAGGAGATGGACGACCACCGCAACGTCTCCGTCTCGCGCGTGTACGTCCCGAACGAGTACACGATCTACCTCTCGCCCTCCGACCACGAGCAGTTCGCGAGCTACGAGTCGCAGCTGCGCGACGAGCTCGCCGACTACCTGGCCGAGCACGCGCGCCGCGAGAGCTACGTGCTGCTGACGCCGCCCGTGGTGAAGCTCGAGACCGACGAGGACCTCGACGTGGGCGTGTTCGGGATCGCCACCCGGATGGCCCAGGGCGCCGCCCGCAAGCGCGACGCGCCCGAGCCCGAGCGGGCGCCGAGCGAGACGATGATCTACCGGCCCGAGCAGCCGGTGCAGCAGCCGACGGAGGCGGCGTCGCCCGTCGAGCTCGGGCTGCAGCGCGAGGTGGGCGTGCTCACCTGGTCCGGCCAGCGGCACGAGCTGAACGACCAGCGTGCGGTGATCGGCCGCTCGAAGGACGCCGACGTGCAGGTGGCCGACCCGAACGTGTCGCGCCGCCACGCGGAGGTGCGGCAGGAGGGCGAGACGTACTGGCTCGTCGACCTCGACTCGACCAACGGCATCGAGGTGCGGGGCAAGCGCGTGAAGCGGCTCGAGCTGAAGAACGGCACCCGCTTCACGCTCGGCTCGACGGAGCTGACGTTCGCGCAGGAGCTGCAGGACCATTGACCGTCCTCGCCTCGGCCCAGGTCGAGACGACGCTGCTCGCGCTGAAGCTGGCGTTCTTCGTGCTTCTCTACCTCTTCATCTGGCGCATCGTCCGCTCGGCGGCGCGCGACCTGCGCCTACCGCAGGAGTCGATGATCCTGGCGCCGCAGCAGGCGGCCGGGCTCGTGCCCCAGCAACCGCCGCGCGCGCTCGGCCGGCTCGTCGTGCTGCAGAGCCCCGCGCTCGAGGAGGGCGAGGAGGTGGTGCTCGACTCGCATCCGATCACGCTGGGCCGCGGCAGCAACAACGACGTGCCGCTGCCGGACGACGAGTACGCCTCGGGCCGCCACGCGCGCTTCGAGCCGCGCCGCGACGGCATCTGGGTGGAGGACGTCGGCTCGACGAACGGCACCTTCGTGAACGGGATCCGCCTGACCCGCGAGCGGCGTCTGGCGCCCGGCGACGTCGTCCGCGTCGGCGAGACCGATCTGAGGTACGAGCCGTGAAGGTCGGCGCCAGCCACGCCCGCACGGATCCGGGGCGGAAGCGCCGCGGCAACGAGGACTCGTACGTCTGCCAGCCGCCGCTGTTCGCGATCGCCGACGGCATGGGCGGCGCGCGGGCGGGCGAGGTCGCCTCGGCGCTGGCCGCCGGGGCATTGAAGGAGTCGCGCCTCGACGGCGGCGGCGAGGCGCGCGTGATCGCGCTGATCCAGGAGGCGAACCGCCGCGTCCACCAGCGCGCCTCGACCGACGCGGCCACGTCCGGGATGGGCACGACGATCACCGTCGCGCTCGTCGAGCCCGACGGGACCGTCACCTTCGGCCACGTCGGCGACTCGCGCGCCTACCTGCTGCGCGACGGGCGGCTCGAGCAGCTCACCGACGACCACTCGCTGGTCGCCGAGCTGGTGCGCCGCGGGGAGCTGTCGCCGCGCGAGGCGGAGATGCACCCGCAGCGCTCCGTGATCACGCGGGCGCTCGGCACCGACCCGGACGTCGACGTCGACGCCTTCCCGGTGCGCGCGAAGCCGGGCGACCTGTACCTGATCTGCTCGGACGGCCTCTCGGACATGGTCGACGGAGAGGTGCTCGAGCAGATCCTGATCCGGCACCGAGACGACCTGCCGGTGGTGACGAAGGCCTTGATCGGCGCCGCGAACCGCGGCGGCGGCGACGACAACATCACGGCGGTCGTCTTCGAGATCGTCGACGGCGAGCCCGGCCCCTCCGAGCCCGACGAGCGCACCCGCGAGTACGCCGGGGAGCCCGACGAGGACGACACGCTGCACCCGGAGGACGGCGTCCAGCCGCCGCCGGCGCCGCCCCCGGCCGACCCGGGCGACACGCTCGTCGTGCCGGCGGAGGAGATCCGGGCTGCGGTCGCCGGGTCGCGCGCCGCGGCCCCGCCGGCGGAGCGCCTGCCGGCACAGCCGGAGGCCGGGCTCGGACGGCGCCTGCTCGCGCTCACCGTGATCGCGGCGCTCGTCGCGGTGATCGTGGTGCTCGTGTGGTGGGGGCTCGCCCGCTGACCTACAGAAGCAGAGAGCTCCTCTACCTGCTCGTCGTCGGCGTCCTCACGGGTGTCGGCTTCGCGTCGGTCTACATCGCCCGCTCCTCGCAGGTCTCGTGGGGCTCGCTCGGCTACGCGCTGTTCTTCTTCGCGCTCTACCTCGCCGCGCACCTGGTCGCCCGCTGGACGGTGCCGAACGCCGACTCGTACCTGCTGCCGATGGCCGGCTTCCTGACCGCGATCGGCGTGACCGAGATCTACCGGCTCGGCCCCGACGACGCGTTCAAGCAGGGCCTCTGGATCGTGGTCGGCGTGGCGCTCTTCGCAGTGGCCCTGATCGGGCTGCGGCGCGACTTCCGCGTGCTCGAGTCCTACAAGTACCTGTTCGGCGTCGGCGCGATCGTGCTGCTGTTCCTGCCGCGGCTGCCGCACTTCGGCACGACCGTCAACGGCGCCCGGCTGTGGGTGCGCGTCGGCCCGCTCGAGTTCCAGCCGGGCGAGCTGGCGAAGATCGCGCTGGTCGTCTTCCTGGCCGCCTACCTGCGCGAGAAGCGCGAGATGCTGGCGCAGGCGCGGCTGAAGGACCTCGGGCCGCTGCTCCTGATCTGGGGCATCTGCATGCTGGAGCTGGTCTCGTCGAACGACCTCGGCTCGGGGCTCCTCTACTTCGGGATCTTCCTCTCGATGCTGTACGTGGCCACCGCGCGGATCTCGTACGTGCTCGGCGGCATCGGTCTGTTCGCGGCGGGCGCGGTCTTCGCCTACGAGAAGATCCCGCACGTCCACGAGCGGGTGGTGATCTGGCTGCACCCGTGGACGAGCCACACCGTCTACTGCCCGCTGACCGGTGGGATGGCGCTCCGCCAGGACTGCCAGAGCTACCAGCTCGTCAAGTCGCTCTACTCGATCGCGAACGGCCAGTTCGTCGGCGCCGGGCTCGGCAAGGGGACGTTCACGTCGCCCGACGGGGCGCCGCTGATCCCGTACATCAACTCGGACTTCATCTACTCGGCGCTGGCGCAGGAGCTCGGGCTCGTCGGCGCGGCCGCGCTGCTGCTCGTGTTCATGCTCTTCGTCGCGCGCGGGATGAAGATCGCGCTGCAGGGCGACGACGGCTTCTCGAAGCTGCTCGCGGCGGGGCTCACGTTCGGCTTCGCGCTGCAGACGTTCATCATCGTCGGCGGCGTCCTGCGGCTGATTCCGCTGACCGGGATCACGCTACCGTTCGTCTCGTACGGAGGCTCCTCCGTCGTCGCGAACTTCCTCGTGCTGGCCGGGCTCCTCCTCGTCTCCGACCGGGCGAACTCGACGTGAACCGGCAGATCTCCCGCATCGCGCTCGTGGCGCTGCTCCTCCTGGCGGCGCTGATCGCGGCGACCACCTACTGGCAGGGGTGGGCGGCGGGCAGCCTCGCGGCGCGGCAGGACAACGCGATCCAGCGCGTCGCCCAGTTCCGCATCAAGCGCGGGCTGATCTACGCGTCGAACGGCACGACCCTGCTGGCGTCGAACGTGAAGCGGACGAAGCACGGGCAGACGCTGTACTTCCGCCGGTACCCGACCAACGGCTTCGCCTCGCAGACCGTCGGCTACTCGACGGAGGGCCGCTCGCGGGCCGGCCTCGAGCGCTCCCAGAACAGCTACCTGACGGCGTCGAACGCCAACCTCGGCACGATCTTCGACAAGCTGACCGACAAGCTGAAGGGCGCGACGGTGACGGGCAACAACCTGATCCTGAACCTGAACGTCAAGGCCCAGAACATCGCCCAGTCCGACCTGCGCGGGAAGTGCGGCGCCGCGGTGCTGCTCAACCCGAAGACCGGCGCCGTCTACGCGATGGCGAGCTCGCCGACCTACGACCCGAACCAGATCGAGTCGTCGAGCGGCTACGCCAAGCTGCTGCACTCGCCGTCGGCGTGCAAGGGCTCGACGTCGGCGCTGCTGAACCGCGCCACGCAGGGCCTCTACCCGCCGGGCTCCACGTTCAAGACGGTGACGGCGGCCGCAGCGCTCGAGACCGGCACGTTCAAGCCCGACTCGTCGTTCTACGACCCGGGCTACTGCACCGAGTACGGCCAGAAGGTGTCGAACGCGCTCAACCCCGACCAGAACGGGCCGGAGGCGTACGGGCACGTGAACCTCGTCCAGGCGTACCAGCACTCGATCAACGCCGTCTTCTGCAACATCGGCAAGCAGCTCGGCGCCGGCAAGATCATCGACCAGGCGAAGAAGTTCGGCTTCTACTCGAAGCCGCCGATCGAGCTGCCGTCCGACGAGGTCTCGGCGAGCGGGCTCTACAACCTGAAGACGGGCAAGCTGTACGACGACGCGTCGATCGTCGACCCGGGCCGGCTCGCGTTCGGCCAGGAGCACCTGCTGACGACGCCGCTGCAGATGGCGCTCGTCGCCGCCGGTGTCGCGAACGGCGGCAAGGTGATGACGCCGCATCTGGTCAAGGAGGTGCGTTCGCCGTCGGGCGGGCTCGTCACGCGCACGCACCCGCACGTCTGGAAGACGGCGATGTCTGCGCAGACCGCAGGCGAGCTGAACCAGATGATGCAGGCGGTCGTGACCGGCGGCACCGGCCCGCAGGCGCAGATCCCGGGCGTCAAGGTGGCCGGCAAGACGGGCACCGCCGAGACCGGGATCAACCATGTCTACGACGCGTGGTTCATCTTCTTCGCGCCCGCCGACAACCCGACGGTCGCGGGCGCGGTGGTCGTCGAGGACGCGCCGAACGGCTTCGGCGGCTCGGTGTCGGCCCCGATCGCGCGCGACCTGATGCAGGCGATGCTCCCGGCGGCGTCGAACGGATGAGTCGGCCCCGAATGTCCTCCGACACGCTCATCGACCGCACCTTCGACCGCCGCTACGTGATCCGGCGCAAGCTCGGCTCGGGCGGGATGGCGGTCGTCTACCTGGCGGAGGACACCGAGCTCGGCCGGCGCGTGGCGCTGAAGCTGCTCGACGAGCGCCACGCGGCCGACGAGCAGTTCGTGGAGCGGTTCCGGCGCGAGGCGCAGAGCGCGGCCGGGCTCAACCACCCGAACATCGTCTCGATCTTCGACCGCGGCCTCGCCGAGGGCACCTACTACATCGCGATGGAGTACCTGGACGGGCGGACGCTGAAGGAGCTGCTCGTCCGGAACGGCCCGACGCCGATCCCGATCGCGATCGACTACGCCCGCCAGATCCTGGGCGCGCTCGGCTTCGCGCACCGCGGCGGCATCGTGCACCGCGACATCAAGCCGCACAACATCGTCGTCGGGACGGACGGGCGGCTGAAGGTGACGGACTTCGGGATCGCCCGGTCGGGCGCCTCGCAGATGACGGAGGCCGGCTCGATCGTCGGCACGGCGCAGTACCTCTCTCCCGAGCAGGCGCGCGGCGCGACCGTCGACCCGCGCTCGGACATCTACTCGCTGGGCGTGGTGCTGTACGAGATGCTCACCGGCACGGTGCCCTTCACCGGCGACACGCCGGTGGAGATCGCGATGAAGCACCTGTCGCAGGTGCCGGACCCGCCGTCGAAGCTGCGCAAGGAGGTGCCGCACGACCTCGACGCGGTGGTGATGCGCGCGCTCGCGAAGGACCCGGAGCAGCGGTACGGCTCGGCGGAGGAGATGGACGCCGACCTGGCGCGCGTCGCGCGCGGCGTCGCGGTGTCGCGCGAGACGGAGGACGCGATGACGCAGGTGCTCTCGGGCGCCGGCATCGTCTCCGCGGCAGCCGGCCAGACGATGGTGACGCGCCCGCGCGCGGTCGCGCCGCCGCCGGCGCCGCCGATCTACCGCCCGCCGGGGGGCTACTACGAGTACGAGGAGCCGCCGCGGCCGCGCGCCGTCTGGCCGTGGCTGCTCGCGCTCGGGCTGATCCTGGCGGGCGCCGCAGGCGGCTACTTCCTCTACGAGAAGATCCAGGACCAGCTGAACAGCAACAAGCCGGTGGCGGTGCCCGACGTGAAGCTGCTCGTGCAGCGTCTGGCGGTCGCCAAGGTGCAGGAGTCGGGGCTGAAGGCGCAGGTCGTGAAGGCGCCGAACGAGAACGGCGTGCCGGCCGGCGAGGTGTCGGGCCAGAGCCCCGGCCCGAACACGAGCATCGGCAAGGGCTCGACGGTGACGCTGACCGTCTCGACGGGCATTCCCAAGGTGCCGGTGCCCGACGTGCGCACGCAGGACTCGACGACGGCGGTGCAGACGCTGACGGCGGCCGGCTTCGTGCCGAAGGTGCGGTACGTCTACTCGCCGCAGCAGGCGAACACCGTCACGGCGCAGAACCCGGCGCCGAAGGACATCGTCAAGAAGGGCTCGACGGTGCACATCAACGTCTCGAAGGGCCTGAAGCCGGTCGCGGTGCCGGACGTGACGGGGCAGCCGTACGCGAACGCGGCGTCGTCGTTGCAGGGCCAGGGCTTCGGCGTCTCGCGCGTCGACATCAACTCCGACCAGCCGAAGGGCACCATCGTCGCCGAGGACCCGCCGGCGGGCAACTCGGTGCCGAAGGGGACGAAGATCACCCTGTCGGTGTCGAAGGGGCCGACCACGACCCAGGTGCCGGACGTGACCGGGCAGTCGCAGGCTGCGGCGCAGTCGCTGATCCGCGGCGCCGGCTACTCGGTGGCGCTGATCTACACGGCCGTCACCGACCCGAACCAGGACGGGATCGTGATCGACCAGGACCCGAAGGGCGGCACCAGCGCGGCGCAGAACGAGGTCGTCACGCTGACGATCGGCCAGCTCTCGCAGGCGCCGCCGGCCACGACGACGACGGAGACGACGCCGACCACGACGACGGCCACGACCACCACGACGTCGACGGCCACGACCGCCGTCCCGTGAGCGGCCGCCGGATCGCCGTCGTCCTCGGCGGCCGCTCGAGCGAGCACGACGTCTCGCTCGCCTCGGCGCGGAGCGTGATCGAGGGCCTCGAGCAGGCCGGCCACGAGGTGCGGACGATCGCGATCGACCGCTCGGGCGGCTGGCAGCTGGACTCGGGGCAGGCTCGGCTGGAGGTGGGCTCGGCCGGCGCCGAGCTCGCGCGCCTGCCGGGGGGCGAGGTGACGCGGACGCTGGCCGGCGTGGAGGTCGTGTTCCCCGTGCTGCACGGTCCGTTCGGCGAGGACGGGACGGTGCAGGGGCTGCTGGAGCTGGCGGGCGTGCCGTACGTGGGCGCCGGCGTGCTCGGCTCGGCGCTCTGCATGGACAAGGACGTCTTCAAGTCGGTGATGCGCGACCACGACGTGCCGGTGACGCCGAACGTCACGCTCCGCGCCGGCGACGAGCCGCGCAACCCCTTCGGGTACCCGTGCTTCGTGAAGCCGGCGCGCCTCGGGTCGTCGGTCGGGATCACGAAGGCGCACGACGACGAGGAGCTGGCGCGCGGGGTCGCGCTCGCGTTCGAGCACGACGAGAAGGTGCTGGTGGAGCAGCTGGTGGAGGGAGTGGAGGTGGAGGTGGGCGTGCTCGGCAACCGCACGCCCGTCGCGTCGCTGCCGGGCGAGATCGTCGTCTCGCACAACGAGTGGTACGACTACGAGGCGAAGTACGACGAGGGCGAGATGGACCTGGTCGTGCCGGCCCGGATCTCCCCGGAGCAGGTGGAGCGGGCGCAGGAGCTGGCGGTGCGCGCCTTCGTCGCGACCGAGTGCGAGGGCATGGCGCGAGCCGACCTGTTCGTGCGCTCGGACGGCGAGGTGCTGGTGAACGAGCTCAACACCATCCCCGGGTTCACCGCGACGAGCGTCTACACGCGCCTCTTCGAGGCCTCCGGCCTCGCCTACCCGGAGCTGCTCGACCGCCTCGTCGAGCTGGCGCTCGAGCGTCACGAGCGCCGCGGCCGCCTGCGCTACTAGCTCGCGTCGACCTCGTTGATCTCGGCGTTGGGGTAGCCGCCGCCGAGGCGCGTGATCCAGATCAGGTAGTAGCGGTACTTGCCGTCGGCGATCGCGAAGCGCGTCTGGGACTCGACCGTCCGCAACGGCGACACGACCGTCGTGAACGACGTGGGCGAGTCGGAGGCCTTGATCTCGGCCGTGAAGCCCGGCGTGGCGGTGGCGATGCCCAGCTGGTGGAGCTGCACCGCCGAGCCGGCGTCGAGGACGAGCCCGACGCCGGGCTTGTTCAGGCTCGGGTGGTCGTTGTAGTGCTCCGTCTCCCAGAAGGTGCTCGCGTTGCCGTCCGTCGCCTTCGGGACGTCTGCGTCGTGCTCGTGGCCGTCCCCGTCCGGGTCGTACGCGGCCGACGCCGTCAGGTGCACCTGGGTGGTGGCGCCGCCGTTGCCGCCGTGGTGGCCGCCGGTGCCGGGGAAGTGGACGCCGCTCGAGCGCAGCAGCAGCACGGCGACCACGGCCCCGATCGCGATCAGCACGGTCAACGCGACGACGAACGGCCACGGCGAGACGCCGCCGCGCCGGCGGACGCGACGCGACGCGGGCGCGGCCGCCGGCGGCGCGCCGAGCACCTGCGTGCGCCCGTCGCCGCCCTGCAGCTCGAGGAGGCAGCCCTCCAGCTCGTGGCAGAAGTCCGTCATCGACGCGAACCGGTCCTCCGGCCGCTTCGCCATCGCGCGCTGCACCGCCGCCTCGACCCGCGGCGGCACCTCCGGCCGCTCCACCCGGATCGAAGGCGGGTCCTCGTTGATGTGGCGCATCGCGACCGCCACGAAGTTCTCGCCTGGGAACGGCACGTGGCTCGTGAGCAGCTCGTACAGCACCACGCCCAGCGAGTAGACGTCGGTGTGCTCGTCGACGCGCTGCCCCTGCGCCTGCTCGGGCGCGATGTAGTCCGAGGTGCCGAGGACCGTGCCCGTCTGCGTCATCCCGTGCTGCACGTCGAGCGAGCGGGCGATGCCGAAGTCGGTCACCTTCGCCTGGCCGTCGCCGTTCAGCAGCACGTTCTGCGGCTTCACGTCGCGGTGCACCAGCCCGTTCGCGTGCGCGAACGCCAGCGCCCGGGCCATCTGCACGCCGAGCTCGAGCGCCGTCTCGACCGGCGCCGGGCCGCGCCGCTCGATCATCCGCTTCAGGTTGTCGCCGTCGACGTACTCGAAGACGATGAACTGCCGGTCGCCGTGCTCGCCGCGGTCGATCACGGTGACGATGTTCGGGTGCGTCAGCGTCGCGACCGAGCGCGCCTCGCGCCGGAACCGCTCGACGTACTGGTCGTCGGACGAGTACTGCTGGTGCAGCACCTTGAGCGCCACATTCCGGTCGAGAAGCCGGTCGTGCGCCTTGTAGACGCTCGACATGCCGCCCGTGCCGACGAGCTCCTCGAGCTCGTAGCGATCCGCCAGTACCTCACCGACCATCGGCGGTGAGGGTACCCCCTTCCGACCCGCTCTAAAGCGCCGCTTGCAGGGCGTCTTCCCAGGCGCCGAGCGCCTCGTCGAGCTCGGCGTCCGAGATCACGAGCGGCGTCAACACCCGGATGCAGTTGAGCCCGACGCCCGCCTTCAGCAGCAGCAGGCCGCGGCGCATCGCCTCCTCGACGACGCGGGAGGCCAGCTCGGGCGCCGGCCGCTTCGACTCGCGGTCGTGCACGAGCTCGATCGCCAGCATCGCCCCGAGCCCGCGGACGTCGCCGACCGGGGGGAACCGCTCGCGCCACGACTCCATGCGCGCGCGCATCGTCTCGCCGATCGCCTGCGCGCGCTCGACGAGGCCCTCCTCGTCGATCACGTCGAGCACGGCCAGGGCGGCCGCCTGAGCGACCGGGTTGCCGACGTAGGTGCCGCCGACCGCGCCGTCGCCGGCCCGGTCGATCACCTCCGCCTTGCCGAGCACGCCGGACAGCGGCAGCCCCATCGCGATCGACTTCGCGACCGTGATCAGGTCGGGCTCGACGCCGGAGTGCTCGATCGCGAAGAAGCGGCCCGTGCGCGCGAAGCCGGTCTGCACCTCGTCGACGACGAGCACGATCCCGTGCCGGTCGCAGATCCCCCGCAGGCCGCGCAGGAACTCCGGCGGCGCCGGCACGAAGCCGCCCTCGCCCTGCACCGGCTCGACCACGATCGCCGCGACCGTCTCGGCGGCGACGACCGTCGAGAACGCGCGCTCCAGCGTCGCGAGCGCCTCCGCCGGCGACGGGCCGCGGTAGGCGTTCGGGAACGGCACCCGGTAGACCTCGGGCGCGAACGGGCCGAGCCCGGCCTTGTACGGATGCGTCTTCGACGTGAGCGTCAACGCCAGCAGCGTGCGGCCGTGGAAGGCGCCCTCGAAGGCGATCACCGCGGGCCGGCCGGTGGCCGCGCGCGCGAACTTGACGGCGTTCTCGACGGCCTCCGCCCCGGAGTTGAAGAACGCGGCGCGACCCTGCCCGGAGAACGGCGCCCGCGCAAGCAGGCGCTCGGAGAGGTCGGCGTAGACCTCGTACGGGACGATCGTGTAGTCGGTGTGCGAGAAGCGCTCGAGCTGCTCCGTCGCGGCCGCGACGACCCGCGGGTGCGCGTGCCCGACGTTGAGGCAGCCGACGCCGCCCGCGAAGTCGATGAAGGTGTTGCCGTCGACGTCCGTGATCAGGGCGCCGCGCCCCTCCGCCGCCACGATGGGGAACGTGAGCGCCAGCGCCGGCGCGACGGAGCGGCCCAGCCGCTCGATCACCTCGCGCGAGCGCGGGCCCGGCAGGTCGGTCTTGAGCTCGATCGCGCGTGTCACGGCCATCGAGTCCAGCCTACCGCACTGCAGCGCGGCGCTGCATACATGAATACGCTCTAGTCATCAGCGGCGGCGTCGGCCCCGGTCGCAAAGCTCGGCGAGCACCCGCCTGGCCGCCGGCGTCACGTTCGATCAGCCCGCCCGCCGCGAAACGGAGGTGCGAGAATTGCCGCGTGGTTCTCTCCGACCGCACCATCGCGCGCCTGATCGCCGACGGCCGCATCGGCATCGACCCCTACGACGACGGCCTCCTGCAGCCGTCGAGCGTCGACGTGCGCGTCGACCGCTTCTTCCGCGTCTTCCACAACAACCGCTACCCGTTCATCGACGTGAAGCAGCCGCAGGAGGAGCTGACCGAGCCGGTCGAGATCTCCGGCGACCAGCCGTTCATCCTCCACCCGGGCGCCTTCGTGCTCGGCTCGACGCTCGAGCGCGTGACGCTGCCGGACGACCTCGTCGCCCGCTTGGAGGGGAAATCGAGCCTCGGCCGCCTCGGCCTGCTGATCCACTCCACGGCCGGCTTCATCGACCCGGGCTGGGACGGGCACGTGACGCTCGAGCTGTCGAACGTGGCGACGCTGCCGATCACGATCTACCACGGGATGAAGATCGGCCAGCTGTCGTTCATGCAGCTGACCGAGCCGGCCTCGACGCCGTACGGCAGCTCCTCGCTCGGCTCGAAGTACCAGGGCCAGCGGGGGCCGACGCCCAGCCGCTACTGGCAGAACTTCGCGGAGCCGACCGGATCGTGAAGGTTCTCGTCACCGGAGGCACCGGGTTCGTGGGGCCGAAGGTGGCGCACGCGCTGCGCGCCCGCGAGCTGGAGGTGCGCGCCCTGGTGCGCGATCCGTCGCGGGCGACGCGCCTCGCCTCCTGGGGCGTCGAGCCGGTCGTGGGGGACATGACCGATCCGGCCAGCCTGCGTGCCGCGCTCCGCGGCTGCACGCACGTCGTGCACCTCGTCGCGATCATCCGCGGCCGCCCCGCCGACTTCCATCGCACGATGACCCGCGGCACCGCCGACCTGCTCGCCGCGGCGCGGGAGGAGGGCGTGCAGCGCTTCGTGCTGATGAGCGCGCTCGGCACGAGCGAGGCCGCCGGCGACACCGTCCCCTACTTCGCCGCCAAGTGGGCGATGGAGCGCGCCACGGTCGAGTCGGGCCTCGAGCACGTGATCTTCCGCCCGAGCTTCGTCTTCGGCCGCGACGGCGGCGTGCTGCCGACCTTCCTGCGCCAGGTGCGGCTGTCGCCCGTCGTCACCGTGATCGGCCCCGGGCTGCAGCGCTCGCAGCCGATCTGGGTCGACGACGTGGCCGCGCACTTCGCCGCGGCGGTCGACCATCCGGCCGCCGCCAACCGCACCTTCGAGCTGGGCGGCCCCGATTGCGTCGACTGGAACGAGCTCTACCGGCGGATCGCCCGCGTGCTCGGCAAGCGGCGGCGTCTCGTGCACGTGCCGTTCGAGGTGGCCCGCGCCGGCGCCCGGATCGTGGAGCGGCTGCCGGGCGCGCCGATCACCGCCGACCAGGTGGCGATGCTGCAGGGCGGCGACAACGTGGTCTCGAACGACGACGCGGTCGAGACCTTCCGGCTGCCGCTCGTACCGCTCGACGAGCAGATCCGCCGCGCGGCCTGAACCGGTCAGCCGATCTGCTCGAGGAAGCGCCGCACCTCCGCCCGGCTTCGCAGGCGCGTCACGGGCAGGCCCGCCAGCTCCCGGGGCCAGTCGCGGCGCCGGCGGAAGTGCGTGCGGAACGCCCAGGCGAGCAGCGACTCGCGCCCCCACAGCGCCGTGGCGATCGACTCGCGGTTGCCGTTCCACAGCTCCTCGCGACCGCGCACGCGGCGCCAGGTGCGGCGCAGCAGCCGCGGCAGCCAGACCCGCACCGGCAGGTCGAGCCACACGACGACGTCCGCCGCCCCCAGCACCAGGTCCCCGAGCTTGTGGCGGTAGGTGCCGTCGATCACCCAGCCGTCGCCGGCGACGATCGGCGCCACCTGCGCGCGCAGCTCCGCATCGGGCGTCTCGACCCAGCCCGCGCCGTGCACGAGCGCGTCGAGCTCGCAGAACGGGACGCCGAGGCGGCGCGCCACCTCCCGCCCCAGCACGGTCTTGCCGTTGCCGCTCGCGCTCGCGACGACCGCGAAGCGGCGAGCCTCCGAACGGCGTTCCTCCAGAGAGATGAGGGGCCGCTCGCGCGGCCCCTCGATCCGGTCACCAGCTTGGATTTCGTAGAGGCGCTTCCGGCCGAAAAGGCGGCGCGTCACGCGAGTCCCCCACGCTGGCTAGGCGATTCCCCGTCAGGTCCCGGGGACACGCCTCTACGAGCTGGTACCTCCACTGCCCGAACTCGAAATCTCCAACGCCGGACCACCTCCTTTCCGCGGATACCCCAAACTCTAGCGAACCCTTCAGGACGGAGGCGATGCTCGTCCAGCATGCTGCGGGCGGAGTGATCGTCCTCGTCCACGGGCTGTCCGGCTCCTCGCGCTGGTGGCGCGCGCTGCGCCCCGCTGCTGGGCGAGCGCGAGGCGCTCGCGCTCGACGTGCCTCGCTACGGGCGCTCGTTCCGGCCTGGCGAGACGGTGGACCGGCTGGCGGCGAGGCTCGCGGAGACGGCCCCGGTCGACCTCGTCGGCCACTCGCCGGGCGGCCTCGTCTGCGCCCGGCTCGCCGCCGAGCGGCCGGAGCTGGTGCGCCGGCTCGTGCTGGCGGCGCCGGTGGGCGCGCCGACGGGGCCGGGACGGCTGCGCACGCTCGGCGCGCTCGCCCGCACCGCGCTGTCGGCGCCGCCGGCGCTGCTCGGGACGCTGGCGGCCGACGCCCCCAGCTCCTGCTCGAGCTCCTCGACGAGCCCGGCGACGGCGCGCGGATGCGACCAGTGGACGGCGTGACCGGCGCCGGGGACGACGACGAGCCGGCCCCGCGGAGCCGCTGACGCGACGCGCTCGGCCCAGCCGCGCCGGCAGATCGGATCGCGGTCGCCCCGCACGACCACGGTGGGCGCCTGCAGGCCGGAGAGCAGGCCGTCGACCGGGCGGTCGAGCATCGACCGGGCCGTCGCCAGCAGCCGGCGCGGTCCCCAACGCACGTAGTCGCGCGCGACGCGCGGCACGAGCGGCGCCGGCTCGGTGACCGTGCAGCTGAGCAGCCGCGCGAGCTGCGGTACGAACCACCGTTGCGCCGGGTCGCCCGTCGGGCCGATCAGCACGAGCCCCGCGACCCGCTGCGGCTCGGCCGCCGCCAGCTCGATCGCCACCTGCGCGCCCAGCGAGTTCGCGACGAGCAGGGCGCCCGGCGGGGCCGCCCGGCGGAGCGCGGCGACCAGCGCCGGCACGTCGTCGCCCGGCAGGTCGGGGCACTGCGCCCGCGCCAGCAGCCGCCAGAGCGGCGCGAACGTGCGGTGCGACACGCCGAGGCCGTGGACGAGACAGACCATGACCGCCGATGGTGCCCGCTACCATCCTCCCGCGGGGATCGGGTCCCCCGCGGGAGACGACCAGTGAGGGCAAACGTGCACAGGTGGGCGGTCGCGTGCCTGCTCGCCGCCACGGCGTGCCTGCTCGCGACCGCGCACGCCCGCGCCGCGGCACCCGTCCCGTCGCTGACTCCGAAGAAGACCCAGGCCCTCTGGGAGCGGCTCGTGCGCGCCCGGAAGGCGCACCCCCGCGCACTGCAGCACGTCGCCGACTGCCGCCCCACCCGGGTGGTCGTCTACGCGCAGACGGACTGGCTGCGCCTCGCGACCAAGCTCGCCCAGAACGCGTCGCCGTGCGCGCAGTACTACGTCTCGGTGCCGCCGCTGACGAGCGACAAGACGAGGCCGCGCCCCGGGCAGGCGCGGAAGATCCGCGCGCTCGGCGCCAACTTCCACGCGCTCGCGGAGATCAACTGGAACGGCTGGAACCGCTGGGTCTCGGCGAACCAGTCGAACTGGGCCCAGGCCGGGATCACCGCGCGCCAGCGGATGGCCGCGGCCGGCTACGACGTCGCCGCCGGCGACACCTGGGCCCTGAACGAGCTCACCTCGGCGGTCCGCAGGAACACCGGCGTCGCCCGCCAGGACGTGCGCGACCTGGTGCGGGGGCTCTTCACCGGCGACGGGACGCTCCCCACGGCGAAGGGCGTCGTCTTCGTGATCGGCGCGGGCCAGTCGATGCCGGACGTGTCGACCCTGAAGGCGAGCCTGCAGAGCTGGTACCAGGACTCCGGCTTCTGGAGCGACATGAGCGCCTACGTGAGCGACTGGGGCCAGGAGGCGTACGGCGACGCGCGCGACTACGCGGTCGCGGGGGCGACGCCGCAGCAGCGGCGCGACGTGCTCGAGCAGTACCTCGGCCACCCGGTCCTGCTGGCGCGGGCGGCGCCGTCGGACGCCGCCGCGGCGGCCGGGTTCATCGACGCTGCCTACCTGCCCATGGGGAACGCCGCCTGGGCCTGGGGCTCCTCGTACGGCTGGACTCAGGTGCCGTACGAGCAGATGCAGGACTACGTCTCGGCGCAGGTCTACGCCGCGCGCTCCCTCTCGGCCGCCGACGCCGCACCGACCGACCGCATCGGCTTCGCCTGGGCCCCGTACAACTCCCTCGGCCTGGCGCCGCGCGACTTCACCGGCCAGACCGCCGCGATCCTCGACCGGCTGGGCGCCGCGATCCGCGACTCGGGCGACCTGCTCGACCCCACCGACCCGGGCGTGGGCGCCTGCGGGCCGCCCGGCCAGCCGTCGTGGTGCTCGACCGTGCTCTCCGGCGCCGTCTTCCCGGCCGCCTGGGCGAACTTCGCCACCTGGACGCAGTCGACGATCGGCTTCGCCTCGCCGCCGCTCGCGCTGACGGCGGGCACGGCGAGCAGCGCGCTGACGGTCCAGCTGCAGACGGGCACCGTGCCGACCGCGGCGATGACGCCCGTCACCGTGTCGCTCTCGTCGACCTCGCCGCAGGGTCAGTTCTCGACGAGCCCCGAGGGGCCGTGGACGCCGACCCTCGACGTGGTCGTGGCGGCCGGCTCCTCGAACGCGATCGTCTACTACCTCGACTCGACCGCGGGCACGCCGACCGTGACCGCGACGGTCGCCGGCCAGCCGGCGGCGACCCAGGTGGAGACGGTGGCGGCCGGCCCGCCGACGGGCATGAGCGTGGTCGCCGGCGCCGAGAGCGTCCTGGAGGGCGGCTCCGTGCCGCTCACCCTGACCGCGATGGACGCGCTCGGCAACCCCGTCACCACGTCGCCGACCTGGACGGTGACGCCCGCGAGCGCCGGGCGCGTCGTGTCGGCCGGCGGGGCGGCGACCTTCGTCGCCGGCACGACGCCCGGCGCGGCCGTGATCCGCGCGACGGTCGGCGGCGCCACCGGCTCCGCGCTCGTCACCGTGACGGCGCCGCCGCCGAAGGTCGCGTCGGTGAAGCAGCGCTTCGTCAAGAAGCACCTGGTGGTGACCGTCAGAGTCGTCGCCGGCTCGAAGGTCGCACGGCGCGTGCCGCTGCGGCTGAAGGTGCGCAAGGGCTCGAGCCCGGTCGCGGACGTGACCGGCAAGACGTCGAAGCTCGGCCTCTTCACGTGGCGCAGCCGCGGCAAGCTGCCGCGCGGCCACTACGTCGTCAAGGCGACGCTGACGCGGCACTGACCGCGTCGCGCACGACGCAGCCGGCGAGGTGGTCGTTGACGAGGCCGCACGCCTGCATGGCGGCGTAGACGGTCGTCGGGCCGACGAACCGGAAGCCCGCACGTCTGAGCTCCTTCGCGACCGCGGCCGATTCCGGCGTCGAGGGGAGCCAGTCGCCGCGCGAACGCGGCACACGGTGCCGGGTCGGCGCGGACGACCAGACGAGCTCGTGCAACGGCCTTCCCAGCTCGCGCAGCCGCAGCACACCGCGCGCGTTCGCGATCGCAGCTTCGATCTTGCCGCGGTGACGAACGATCGACGCGTCCGCCA
>DASVDV010000004.1:0-101997 GCA_036380895.1 Gaiellaceae bacterium
CTGCTGCAAACCCTCGGCGGCTACTACGTCGGCCACACGCTCAAGCACGCCAGCAACGTCTACGGCACCTTCGGCCTCGTGATCGGCCTGCTCTCCTGGATCTACCTATCCGCCCACATCACCCTGCTCGCCGCCGAGGCGAACGTCGTCGCGACCAGAAACCTCTGGCCACGCAGCTTCTCGCTCATGATCGAGCAGCCGCCCACCCAGGCCGACAAACGCGCGTTCACGCAGCGCGGCAAGGTCGAGGAACGCCGCCAAGACGAAACGGTGCATATCGACTTCCCCGCCTCCAAGGAGATCGAGGCACCTCCGCACGATGACGGCTCCGACGAGCCCAATCGGCAGCCGCGAGCCTAGTGCGGTGGAGCTACGCTCGCGCTACCGACACGCACCGACGCATTTCGAGGAGGCGACCCGCATGGCCTACCACCAGAACATCGGCGAATGGCACGGCAAGACACTCGTCGACCGCGACGGAGAGAGGATCGGCAAGCTCGAGGACGTCTACGTCGACGTCGAAACGAACGAGCCGATGTTCGGCACCGTCAAGGAAGGCCTGATCGGCCGCCACCTCACCTTCGTTCCCCTGGCCGGAATCACGATCGGCCCCGACAACCTCCAGGTCGCGGTCTCCAAAGAACACGTCAAGAGCGCCCCGAACATCGAACTGCACGGCGACGAGCTCTCCCCGGCAGACGAGTCGACCCTCTACCACCACTACCAGCTCAACTACACCCCGCCCGACACCGAACGCGGCCGCCGACTCGCCCGCCGCTGACGCCGCTCCAAGGACTCGGCCACTGAAATCCGGCCGGATCCGGGTCGACCGCCTCGACGACCTCGACAGAGCCGCTCGTCGTGCTCGGTGCGGATGTAGCCGTATCCTCCGCGGTCAGCCGACGCGGACGACGAAGAACGCGATCGCGACGTACTGGCAGGCGAGCGCGACGAGCGTGAGCGCGTGGAACAGCTCGTGATAGCCGAAGACCGCCGGGACCGGGTCGGGCTTGCGCCGGGCGTACACGACCGCCCCGGCGGTGTAGGCGACGCCGCCCGCTGCGAGCAGGGAGACCGCAGCCGGCCCGGCCGTCCTCAGTAGCTGTGGCATCGCGACGATCCCGACCCAGCCGAGCGCGATCCCCGCGAGCGCGGAGAGCCACTTCGGCGCGCTGACCCAGCACAGCTTGGCGAGGGTCGCGATCCCCGCCCCGCCCCAGACCACACCGAGCACGACGTGCTGCAAGCTGCCGTGCAGGACGAGCAGGCCGACGCACGTGTAGGTGCCGGCGATCAGCAGGTAGATGCCGGCATGGTCGAGCCGCCGCATCCACAGGCGGGCGCGCGGGCCCCAGGTGACGCGGTGGTAGAGCGCGCTCGCGCCGAGCATCGCCGCCGCAGAGGCCGCGAACACCGCGGCCGCGACGAGCCGCCGCCCGTCGACGACCGACACGAAGACACCGCCGACGCCGCAGGCGGCGACGAAGCCGGCCTCGTGCAGCACCCCACGCAGCCGCGGCCGCGCGGGAACCGACGGTTCAGCGGTCGCTGTCGAGCTGCTCACGGCTCAGCGCCTCCCCGAGCCCGCCCTGGATCATGACCGTCACCGCGCATTCGCCGAGATGGATCGTCGACTGCCCGTCGCCCTGCCAGAAGGCGCGCGCACTCGTCGGGGCGGCTGCGTGCACGGCCTGCTCCGCAAGGTCCTGGCGTTCACCATCGTCCTCGCCCCTCCGTCGTCGTCGCACCGGGAGCGGGGCGCCCGCCGGCTGCACTCGAGCCCGGCGTGGCAGTCGAAGAGGAACGATCGCATTGGCCTCGACGGCGACCGCGTAGGGTCCGCGCACCCCACAGTGTCGCACAGGAACGCGTCACGCCTCCCGACGGCCGGTGTCAGCGGTCGCGTCCCTCAGCGTGGTGTCGGAGGGTGTCGGACGGCGCCGGGATGTCGTCCGGCCGCCGCGGCGCTCCGACTCGTCGGTTCCTGCCGAGGATCGACGAGAGGAGAGTCACCGCGATGGCGACTGCGACAGAAGCGCTGGCCCGGTAGCTCGGAGGCATCACCATTTCCCCAAAAGACCTTGTTTGCAGGAACGTTTGCTGAATGTTGATAGCGGGGGCGCGTCATGAACGACTTCCTGCGACCTCGTTCAGGATCGAGGAAGCGCGCCGCTTGCGGACGTCTCGCCGTGACCCGAGAGCTCTGACTCACCCGCCCGGCCGGACGAGGCCCGTCTCGTAGGCAACGACCACCGCCTGCGCACGGTCGCGGAGGTCGAGCTTCGAGAGCACGCGGGCGACGTGGGTCTTGACCGTCGTCTCGGCGATGAACAGCGTCTGCGCGATCTCCGCGTTCGAGAGCCCGCGCCCGACGAGTTGCAGCACCTCGAGCTCGCGGGGCGTCAGGTCGACGAGCTCGGTGCGGCGGGCGTCGTCTGCGGAGGGCCGGCGGCAGAACTCCTCGATCAGCCGGCGCGTGATCGCCGGCGCGACGAGCACATCTCCTGCGACGACCTTCCGGATCGCATCGGTCAGCTGCCCGCGGCGGACGTCCTTGAGGAGGAAGCCGCTCGCTCCCGACTTCATCGCCTCGTAGACGTACTCGTTGTGGTCGAAGGTAGTGAGGACGAGCACCCGCGGCGGCGCCGGCAGCGCAACGAGGCGCCGCGTCGCCTCGAGGCCGTCGACATCGGGCATTCGGATGTCGACGAGGGCGACGTCGGGCGATGTGGTGCGGGCCAGCTCGACCGCCTGGGCGCCGTCGGCCGCTTCCGCAACCACCTCCAGGTCGTGCTCCAGCTCGACGATCGCGCGCAACCCGTCGCGGACGATCGCCTCGTCGTCGGCGATGAGGACGCGGATCACGGCGCCGCCACCGGCAACCGAGCCGCAACGCGGAAGCCGCCGCCGTCGCGCGGCCCGGCCTCCAGCAGGCCGCCGTAGAGCGCGACGCGCTCCTGCATTCCGGCAAGCCCGCGTCCACGGCGGCGCGGAGTCGTGACGGCGACGCCCTCGTCGACCACCTCGACCGCGAGCTCGCCGCCGCCGTAGGCCACGCGGACGTGCGCGCGGCGCGGTCGCGCGTGCTTGATCACGTTCGTCAGCGCCTCTTGCACGACCCGGTACGCCGTGAGCTCGAGTCCTGCGGGAAGCTCGACCACGTCGCCCACTGTCTCCAGGTCGACATCCACGCCCCCGTCGCGTGCTTCGGCGATCAGCCGCGCGACATCGCCGAGGCCGGGCTGTGGCGTCAGCGACGGATCGCGCTCGTCGAGCAACTCGAGCAGGCGACGCATCTCGGACAGCGTGTCGCGTGCGCTCCGCTCCGTCACCAGCAACCGGTCGCGCGCGGCGTCGTGCTCGTCGCCCTCGAGCATGCCGATCGCGGCAACGAGCTGCAGCACCACGATGCTGATGCCGTGCCCGACGACGTCGTGCAGCTCGCGCGCGATTCGCGCGCGCTCGGCGGCGAGGTCGGCCTGCCGTGTCTGCCGCAGCTCCTCGACGGCGAGCGCGCGTCTCCGGAAGGCGTGGCCGACCGGCCACGCGGCGGCAAGAAGCGCCCAGAAGAAGATCGCCGGCCCGCTGAGCGTGAACGCCGGGTCCTCGACCTCGTGGATCGCCGTTCCGAGCAGCGCGACCGGAGCGGCGAGCACGAGCGCGCGCGGCTCCGCGTAGCGCCCGACGGCGTAGATCGCGGCGAGCGGCGGCAGGAACGTCCCCAGCGCTTCGGGCGCGCCGACCGCCAGGTACAGGAGCGACCCGGCGGTGAAGACGAAGGCGAGCACGACGAGCGGCACGCGCCGGCGCCAGACGAGCGCCACCGACATCGCGACGAATACCACTGACAAGAGCGGGCGATGGTGCTCCCTCGTGACGAACGACAGTGGCGCCCAGACGTCGATCATCGACAGCGCGGCGACGACCGCGGCAAGCGCGATGTCGAACGAGTGCCACAGTAGGACACGCCGCGGCCACGGGAGTGCGAGCTCGTTCACGCGGTGACCGTACTGCGCGGCCGCGGCGTGCGCATCCTCCCCAGGGCGATCCGCGTCCTCCCACGGGAGTACGGGCAGCGAGGAGTTCGACCAGCGAATCATCCGGCGCGACGACGACGGGTCCAGCGCCGCCCCCTACCGTCGAAGCGTCCACGACGAAGGGAGCCGACCGATGAACCGCCCCACCTGCGCGCGTACCGCAGCCGCCCTGATCGCCGTCTTCCCGCTGATCGTCCTCGTCCTTCACGGCGTCCAGACCGGCGATTACCACCCGCTCAGCCAGGCCGTCAGCGAGCTTGCGCTCGGACGGGACGGGTGGCTGATGGCGATCGCCTTCTGCTCGCTCGGAACCGGAACGCTCTTCCTGGCCGCGATGCTCCGCAGGCTCGACACCCGGCCCCGCGTAGCGCCGTGGCTCATCGGCGTCTCCGGCGCCCTCAGCTACGTGTCGGCGTTCGTGCACGCCGACGGCCCCCACGGAACGACGACGCACGGCCAGATCCACCAGGCGGCCGGAATCGTCACCTTCGTCCTGATGATCTCGGGCATGTTCGCCCTCGTCCGCTCGTTCCGGCGCGACCCCCGCTTCCGCGGACTCGCGACGCCGACACTCCTCTGGGCGGTCGCTGCCGTCGGCGGCTTCTTCCTCATCCCGCTGAGCGGCGCCGCCTACTTCGGCGTCGCGCAGCGCATCTTCCTGGCGATCATCCTGAGCTGGGCGCTCACAGTCTGTGCCCGAGGCATGGAGCGCGCGTCGGCGCCGGCCGAGACCGTCCCCGCATAGCGAAAAGGCCCGCCTACGCGGGCCTTTTCCGATAGCGGGGGCAGGATTTGAACCTGCGACCTCCGGGTTATGAGCCCGGCGAGCTACCTGGCTGCTCCACCCCGCGTCGCGGCCGGGATTGTAGCAGCGCGAACGTGCCCGAAACGGCCGCTCGCGCCGCCTTCTAGGATGGCGCGCGATGGTCGTCGCGGTCTGGGTTGCGCTCGGGATCGGCGTCGTCGCCGCGACGGGCGGCGCAGTGCTCGCGGTCGTGCACGGGCTGAGCGGGTGGCGTCGCTTCCGCCGCGCGAGCTCCTCTTTGACCAGGGCGCTCGGCGACCTGGCGGCGAACGCCGCGACGACGGGCGAGCACGCCGCCACGACCGTGGACGGCGCCGCCGCGCTCGCCGACGCGAACGCCCGCCTCGAGCGGTCGCTCGCCGAGCTGCGCGTGCTGCGCCGCGCCGCCGGCCGCGGCCGCGCCGGCGTCGGCCGCATCCGCGGCGCGGTGCCGCGCAAGTGACGCGGGTCGCGGCGGTCGACCTCGGCACGAACGCCACGCGCCTCCTGGTCGCGGACGTGGTCGACGGGCACGTCGAGGACGTCGTCCGCCGCACGCGCATCACCCGCCTCGGCGAAGGCGTCGACGCGCGCCGGCGCCTCCTCCCCGCGCCGATCGCCCGTGTCCGCAACGTCCTCACCGAGTACCGCCGCGAGCTGGAGTCGCTCGGCGCCGAGCGCACGCTCGCCGTCGCCACCAGCGCGGTCCGCGACGCCGAGAACGGCGAGGCGTTCCTCGGCGAGCTCGAGTGGTCGTACGGCTTCCGGACGCGTCTGCTGACCGGCGACGAGGAGGCCGCACTGACGCTGCGCGGCGTCGGCCCGCTGCCGCCGCGCACGCTCGTGATCGACGTCGGCGGCGGCTCGACCGAGCTGATCGCCGACGGGTTCCGCGTCAGCCTCGACGTCGGCTCCGTCCGCCTCACCGAGCGCTTCGGCGCCGACGTCGACGCGGCCGCCGCGCACGTCGAGAGCCTGCTGCCCGACCTCGACGTCGACGAGGCGCTCGGCGTCGACGGCACCACCGCCGAGGTGGCGGCCATCGCCGGCGGCGACACGATCGAGCGCGAGCGGCTGGAGGAGATCTTCCAGCGACTCGCGAGCGCCTCGCCGGAGGAGCGGCGCGCGCTGCTCGTGCTCGAGCCGGAGCGCGCCGACGTGATCGTCCAGGGCGCCCTGATCCTGCGCACGGTGCTGCGACGCCTCGGGATCTCCCGCCTCCGCGCCTCCGACCGCGACCTGCTCACCGGCGCCGCGCTGCTCGCCGTCGAGCTGCCCGCAGACACGCCCGGCGACGCTCCACCGGGCGCCTTCACCTGCTGCTGACAGGTGGTGGTACTTGCGCGCGCAATGTTCTCTGCTAGGGTGCTTGCGTAAGCAAGGACTTCCTTCCGGAACGCAAAGGAGCGAACCGCATTGAGCACCATCGAGCAGACCCAGCAGGGCGTGCCCGCCGGCACGTGGAACGCGGACACCGTCCACTCGTCGGTCGCCTTCGAGGTCCCCTACGCCGTGGCCACCTTCAAGGGCGAGGTGCCGGACTTCCAGGCCTCGCTGGTCGACGGCCGCCTCACCGGCAGCGCCCGCATCGCGAGCCTCCAGACCCGCGACGAGAACCTCACCGCCCACCTCTCCTCGCCGGAGTTCTTCGACGCCGAGCGCTTCCCCGAGGTGCGCTTCGAGGGCGAGACGCTCCGCCGCGAGGGCGACGAGGTGACCATCGACGGAACGATCACGATCAAAGGCGTGACGAAGCCGGCCACCCTGAGCGGCACGATCGTCGGCCCCACCGTCGACCACTTCGGCGCGAACCGCGTCGGCCTGAAGCTCCGCACAACGGTCGACCGCACCCAGTTCGGGATGAACTGGAACATGCCGCTGCCGAACGGCGAGCCGGCGCTGTCGAACGAGGTCACTCTCGAGGCCGACCTGACGCTGGTCGGCGCGTAGCCCCGATGCGAGTCCTCGCGATCAGCGGCTCGCTGCGCCGCGACTCCAACAACACGCGCCTTCTCCGCGCTCTCGCGGAGGAGGCGCCGGCAGCCGTGACGGTCGAGCTGTGGGAGGGGTTGAAGGCGATTCCGCCCTACGACGCCGACGACGACGGCCCCGCGTCGCCCGCCGCCGTCGAGGACTTCCGACGCCTCGTGCGCGACGTGGACGCGGTGCTGATCGCGACGCCCGAGTACAACTCGTCGATCCCGGGCGCCCTCAAGAACGCGCTCGACTGGGCCTCGCGCCCACTCGCCGAGAACCCCTTCCGCAACAAGCCCGTCGCCGTGATCGCCTCGAGCAGCGGCATGTTCGGCGCGGTCTGGGCTGCGGCCGAGCTGCGCAAGGTGCTGGGCGCGATGGGCGCCCGCGTCGCCGACGTCGAGCTGGCCGTGGGCCACGCACACGAGCGCTTCGACGGCGACGGCGCGCTTCTCGACGACGAGATCCGCAGCGGCCTCGCCGAGGCGCTCGAGAAGCTCGTCGAGACGGCGACGCCCGACCTGGCGGCCGCCTGATCAGTCCACGTTGTCCGGCGGCGTCTCGTCCTCGGCGAGACGCCGCTGCACGACCGCACGCGAGAGCACGCCGACCAGCCGGCCGTCGTCGACGACCGGCACGCGCTCGAGATCCTGCTCCTCGACGAAGGCGAACGCGTCGTCGAGCGCCATCTCCGACGGGATCGTGAAGTTCGGCGGCTCTGCGATCTGGCCGACCTGCGTGCGCTCCGGGTCGCGCCCGGCGGCGACGATCTCGCGCACCAGCGTCTTCCGCGTGATCACGCCGAGCAGGCGCCCGCCGTCGTCGCAGACGAGCACCGCCCGCACCTCGTCGCGCGCGAGCGCCTCCCCCGCTTCGCGCGCGCTGGCCGTGCGGTCGAGCGCGAGCGGGTTCGTGACCATCGCGTCGCGCACGAGCTGTTGAAGCTCGTTCACGGGTACAGCCCCCGCGCCTCGAGCGCGGCCGAGACCTCGCGGATCGCGGCGACCAGCGCCGCGTCGCGCAGCGAGATGCCGCGCGCCTGCGCGACGTCCCAGACACGGTCGAACGCGTCGGACATCTTGTCGGCCAGGCGGCGGCGGATCTCGTCGCGATCCCAGAACAGCCGCCCCAGGTCCTGCACCCATTCGAAGTAGGAGACGGTGACGCCGCCGGCGTTCGTGAGAATGTCCGGCAGCACCGGGATGCCGCGCTCGGCGAGGATCGCGTCGCCCTCGACCGACGTCGGCCCGTTCGCGCCCTCGGCGACGAGTCGCGCGTGGACGTCGCCGGCGTTCGCCCCGGTCACCTGGTCCTCGCGTGCGGCCAGCACGAGGATGTCGCAGTCGAGGGCGAGCAGCTCGGCGTTCGTGATGCGCTGCACGCCGTCGTCGTAGCCTTCGAGCGAGCCGTTCTGCGCCACGTAGGCGTGCAGCTCGGGGATCGGCAGCCCGCCGGCCGCATAGACGCCGCCGGAGATGTCGGAGACGGCGACGACCGTGGCGCCCTTCTCGTGCAGCTCCGTCGCGGCGATCCCGCCGACGTTCCCGAACCCCTGCACCACGCACCGCTGCTCGGCGAGGCTCCAGCCGAGCCGCGCGCACGCGCGCTCGACCACCATCACGACGCCGGCGCCCGTCGCCTCGTGCCGGAAGACCGACCCGCCGATCGAGATCGGCTTGCCGGTGACGATCTCCGGCACCGCGTGGCCGACCTGCATCGAGTACGTGTCCATCATCCACGCCATCGTCTGCTCGTTGGTGGCCATGTCGGGTGCGGGGATGTCCTGCTGCGGTCCGATGAACGGCGCCAGCTCGGCGGTGAAGCGGCGCGTGATCCGCGCCAGCTCCCCCTGCGACAGCGCCCGCGCGTTGCAGCGGACGCCGCCCTTCGCGCCGCCGTACGGCAGCCGCAGCAGCGCGCACTTCCAGGTCATCCACATCGCGAGCGCGGCGCACTCGCCCAGGTCGACGGCCTCGTCGTAGCGGACGCCGCCCTTCGTCGGCCCGAGCACCGATGAGTGCTGGACGCGGTAGGCCGGGAAGATCGTGTAGCTGCCGTCGTCGCGGCGAACCGGCAGCGAGAGGATCACCGCGCGCTCGGGGTACGCCAGGCGACTCGCGACGAACTCGGGGATGTCGGCCAGCGCGAGCGCGTGCTGCAGCTGCGTGGAGGCCTGCCGGTAGAGCGGCGTGTCCCACTCGAGGATCGGAGCCTGGTGGACGGCCTCGGCCACGGCGGGAGGCTACTCGATCCGTCTAGTTCCTCCGGACGGAAGCGATGGGCCGGAAGGCCCTTGCGGCCATGGCCGATCCGGACGATGCTGGAGGCGTGCGCCATCCGGAGCTCCTCCCCGCCTTCTGCTTCGCCATCGCGGCGGAGCTTGCGCACCTGCGCTGGATCCTGCTGACGCAGTGGAAGTGCCGCGCCTGCGGCGATCCGCACATCCACTGCGCCTGCAAGCCGGCCTGGGTCAAGAAGCTCCTGTAGCGGGAGGCGCAGGCCCGGCCGGGCCCTGCTGTCGAAGTGCGACGACCGTGTGCCGCGATGCGCGCCACGTTGTCCCCGAAGCGTGACAAAAGCGTGTCCGTGCCCCGCAAACGCTGTGCCGGGGCCAAAACCGGGGTCAGACCCGGGTCTGACCCCGGTTGAACGAAGTGCGACGACCGTGTGCCGGAAGGCGCCCGCGCTCGGCGGGCTCGTGGTGCCTCGCCCGCCGGGGCGGCGCCACAGCTCGGCTCGCTCGGCGAGGGGTTCCAGGCCGAGAGCCGAGGGTGCGCCGACCGGCGCCCGCTCTACGATCGACCGGCATGAGCGACCGACCGGAAAGGGCCGAGCTCCGCCGGACATGGCTCCGCGGGTACCGCGCGAGCGATGTCGAGATCGCGCTCGCCCGCTCGTCGCTGCAGCAGGAGCGCCTGCAGCTCGAGCTCGACGCCTTCCGGCAGCGCACGCAGGCGATGCAGACCGAGATCGACGACCTGCACGGCCGCATCGAGGGCTTCCGCAGCCGCGAGGCCGAGCTGGACGGTGCGCTCGCCGAGCTGCGCCGCCAGCACGAGACGCTGCGGCGCGAGGCCGAGACGCGCCAGCAGGCGCTGATCGCGGAGGCCGAGCGCAAGGCGGCCGGGCTCCGCACCGAGGCGCTGCGCGAGCTCGGCGAGGTGCAGGAGCAGGTCGAGGAGCTGCTCGGGCTGCGGACGCGGCTCGTGCGGGCCCTGCGGAGCGCCGGAGAGCAGATCGACCGCACGCTCGAGTCGGTCGGCACCCACGAGACCGAGCCGCCGCCGCTGCCGCGCCCGGCCGAAGATCTCGCGGACCGCCTCTCGCGCTTGACCCGCGAGGACCCGTAACGCCTACGCCCGGACGCAGAGGACGCTCCCGCCCACGCCGAGCACGTCGCGCCAGCCCTCGGGCGGCTGCGGCTCCACGTCGGGGCGCACCGCCACCGCAACGAGCACCTCGCCGCCGCGCGTGAACGCGCACACGTCGGGACCGAGGTCGACCGGCTCGTAGCCGCCCGCGAACGCCTGCTCGTAGCCGGCCCGCAACGCGAGCGTGCGCCACGTGACGTGCAGCTTCTCCGTCTCCGCCGTCGGCTGGCCGCCACCCCGCAGTTCCGCCAGCAGCCGCTGCCGCAGCGCGAAGTCGACCGGCCGGCGGTTGTCGGGATCGACGAGCGACAGGTCCTCCAGCTCGTCGCCCTGGTACAGGTCGGGCAGCCCCGGCACCGTGAGCTTCAGCAGCAGCTGCCCGAGCGCGATCCGGCGGCCGAGCGCGGCGACGCGCTCCAGGAACGGATCGCCGGCCATCGCCTCGGCCGCGCGCGCGGCGAAGGCCTGCACGGCGCGCTCGTGCTCGAGATCGGGATCGAGCCAGTTCGACGTGAGCTTCCCCTCGCGCAGCGCCTTCTCGAGGTAGGCGTCGAGGCGTTCGCGCGAGATGGGCCAGGTGCCGACGAGCGTCTGCAGCACGAGCATCGCCTCGCGCCCCTCGTCGAAGCCGCCCGCCCGGGCCGTCCAGTCGCGCACGCGGTCGGCCCACTCGTCTGCGAGCCAGGTCAGCGCTACGAGCCGTGAGCGCACGTCCGGAGAGCGCTTCGTGTCGTGGGTGTACGTCGTCAGCAGCGTGCGCGGGAACCGCTCGGCGCGGCGCGCGTTCGCCGCGTGGAAGCCGTCCACGGCCAGCCCGAAGCGGGCCGGGTCGCCGCCCACCTCGTTCAGGGCGGCGAGCCGGAACCAGCGGTAGAACGCGGTGTCCTCGACGCCCTTCGCCATCACCGGCCCGGTCGACTGCTGGAAGCGCACGACGAAGTCCTCGTGGCCCGGCTGCTCGCAGAGCAGGATGCGCCGCAGCCGCTCCGAGACGCCGGCGCGGGCGATCTCGGCCCGGTCGGCGTCGTCGACGAGCCCCTGCCACGGCTGCACGTAGGTGCGGTAGACGTGGAACGACGCCAGCGCCAGCGGGAGCCCCTCGACCTCCTCCTCGGCGTGCAGCCGCCGCAGCTCCGGCTCGAAGGTGTTGACGGCCACCTCGAGCTTCGCCAGCGCGATCAGGTCCTCGATCGGCCGCGTGTCCCCGGTCTGCTCGCCGTAGAGCGCCGTGAACGCCTCCTCCGCATCGGCGTTGACGAAGAGCGCCATCGCGTCGTTGAGGAAGTCGTAGCCGGTGGTGCCCTCGACGGGCCACAGCCGGAGCTCCTCGCCCGGCTCGAGGATCTTCTCCACCCAGATCCGCTCGACGCCCGCCTCGCGCAGCCGGTCGACGTACTCGGCCGGGTTCGCGAGCCCGTCGACGTGGTCGACGCGGACGCCGTCGACGACGCCGCCGCGCACGAGCTCGATCACCTTCGCGTGCGTCGCCCAGAACACCTCGACGTCCTCCTGCTTCACGCCGGCGAGGTCGCCGATGTCGAAGAAGCGCCGGTGGAAGCCGGTGCGCAGGTCGACGTCGAACGTCATCTCGCGCAGCCGCTCGTCGCGCCAGAACGGGTTCTCGTCGACCGCGGCCATGTGGTTCGGGACGATGTCGAGGAGCACCCCGAGCCCCGCCCCGGCCAGCTCGCGGAACGCGTCCTCGCCGCCGAGCGCCTCCGACACGTGCCGCGGGTCGACGACGTCGTAGCCGTGCGTCGAGCCGGCGCGCGCCTGCAGCGACGGCGACAGGTACAGATGCGAGATCCCGAGGTCGCGCAGGTACGGGACGAGCCGGCGCGCCTCGCGGAAGCCGAAGTCCGGCGTCAGCTGCAGGCGATAGGCGGCGCGGAAGGGCAGGCGGCTCACGACCGGCGGAAGAGCGCCACCGACCGGCCCTCGACCACGACCTGCGCGCCGGCGACGCAGCGGTTGCGGTCGCAGTCGCAACGCCCGGTCGAGAGCTCGAGCTCCCAGCGGGTGCCGAAGCGGCGGGCGGGCAGCCGGAACGTCACGTCCTCGTAGTGCCCGTTGAAGCAGATGAGGAACGAGTCGTCGCGCACCTCCACCCCGCGCTGCGTCTCGGCATCGAGCTCCTCGCCGTTCAGGAACACGCCGATCGCGCGGGCATCGCCGTTCTCCCAGTCGCGGCGGGTCATCCGGCGGCCGTCGGGCCGCATCCACCAGACGTCGGGCAGCTGCTCGCCGCGCCCCTCGAAGAAGCGGTCGCGGCGGAACACCGGGTGCTCGCGGCGGAGCCGGATCAGCCGACGGGTGAACTCGAGCAGCTCCTCGTCGGCGGCCTCCCAGTCGAACCACGACAGCTCGTTGTCCTGACACCAGGCGTTGTTGTTGCCCTGCTGGCTGCGCCCGAGCTCGTCGCCGCCGAGCAGCATCGGCACGCCCTGCGAGAGGAACAGCGTGACGAGGAAGTTCCGCGCCTGCCGCACCCGCAGCGCGAGCACCGTGGTGTCGTCGGTCGGCCCCTCGGCGCCGCAGTTCCACGAGCGGTTGTCGTCGGTGCCGTCGCGATTCAGCTCGCCGTTCGCCTCGTTGTGCTTGCCGTTGTACGAGACGAGGTCGGCCAGCGTGAAGCCGTCGTGGGCGGTGACGAAGTTGACCGACGCGAACGGCCGCCGCCCGTCGCGCTCGTAGAGGTCGGCGGAGCCGCCGAACCGCTCCGCGAACCGCGACACGGGCAGCGCGCCGCGCCAGAAGTCGCGCATCTCGTCGCGGTAGATGCCGTTCCACTCGCTCCAGAGGATCGGGAAGTTGCCCACCTGGTAGCCGCCGGGGCCGACGTCCCACGGCTCGGCGATCAGCTTCACCTGGCTCAGCACCGGGTCCTGGTGGATCACGTCGAAGAACGCCGAGAGGCGGTCGACGTCGTAGAACTCGCGCGCCAGCGCCGAGGCGAGATCGAAGCGGAACCCGTCGACGCGGCAGTCGCTGACGAAGTAGCGCAGCGAGTCCATGATCAGCCGCAGCACCGACGGGTGCACCGGGTTGAGCGTGTTGCCCGTGCCCGTGTAGTCCATGTAGAAGCGGGGGTTGTCGGGCACGAGCCGGTAGTAGCTCTGGTTGTCGACCCCCTTGAAGCTGAGCATCGGGCCCAGGTGGTTGCCCTCGGCGGTGTGGTTGTAGACGACGTCGAGGATCACCTCGATGCCGGCGCGGTGGAGCGCCTTCACCATCCCCTTGAACTCGCGCAGCGGATCGCCCGTGGCGGCATAGAGCGAGTGCGGGCAGAGGTAGCCGATCGTCGAGTAGCCCCAGTAGTTCGTCAGCCCGCGCTCGTGCAGGAAGCTCTCCTCGACGATGTGGTGCACGGGCAGCAGCTCGACCGCCGTGACGCCGAGCGAGCGCAGGTAGTCGATCGCCGGCTCGCTGGCGAGGCCCGCGTACGTGCCGCGCAGGTCCTCCCGCACTTCCGGGTGCTGCTGCGTGAAGCCCTTCACGTGCACCTCGTAGATCACCGTCTCGTGCCACGGCGTGCGCGGCCGCACCCACTCGTCGTCCTCCCAGTCGAACGACGGGTCGATGACGAGGCACTTCGGGATCGCCGGCGCCGAGTCGGTCTCGTCGGGCGTCAGGTCGGCGTCGTCGGCGCCCGTCGGCACGTACGGCAGCGGCTGCGCGGCGTCCCAGTCGACGCCGCCGTCGATCGCCTTGGCGTACGGGTCGATCAGCAGCTTCGCCGGGTTGAAGCGCCGGCCCCGGGCGGGGTCGTAGGCGCCGTGGACGCGATAGCCGTACCGCTGGCCCGGCCCGACGCCGGGCAGATAGCAGTGCCAGTTGAAGGCGGTGCGGTCGTGCATCGTCACCCGCTCCTCGGCGCCGTCCTCGTCGAACAGGCAGAGCTCGACCCGCTCGGCGTTCTCGCTGAAGAGCGCGAAGTTCGTTCCCTCGCCGTCCCAGTCCGGCCCGAGCGGGAACGGCCGCCCCGGCCACACCTGGCGCGTCACGTGCGCAGCTCCGCGCTCTCCAACTCCACCGTCACGGCGTCGAAGTCGGCGACGAGCGTCGCCTCGCCGCGGCGCACGGTCAGCCGCCGTCCGTCGACGCGCGCCTCGAGCTCGGGCGGCAGCTCGCGGCGCAGCCGGATCAGCTCGGCGTAGAAGGGGTCGCACGGGCGGGGCGTCAGCCTCGAGGCCTCGAACGTCGCGGGCTCCTGCGGGTCGGGGACGTCGCCGTC
Source organism: Gaiellaceae bacterium (assembly GCA_036380895.1). Classification (GTDB taxonomy): domain Bacteria; phylum Actinomycetota; class Thermoleophilia; order Gaiellales; family Gaiellaceae; genus PALSA-600. The sequence goes on from DASVDV010000004.1 coordinate 14,401, forward strand.
GGCGAAGGCGGCGAAGCGGGCGAACTCGCGCTTGCGTCCCTCGCGGGTCGCCTCGGCGACCGCCGGGTCGACGTGGTCGGTGAAGAAGCAGAACGGCGCCCGCTCGTCGTACTCCTCGCCCTCGAACAGCAGCGGCGTGCACGCGGAGAAGAGGCAGACGGCGAGCGCGAGCCGGTGCGCGTCGGGCGGCAGACGGTCGCCCAGCGCGCGGTTGCCCACCTGGTCGTGATTCTGCGCGGCGACGACGAGCCGCTCGCGCTCGGGCCGCAGCAGCTCGCGCACGAGGCCGTCCATCGTCCCGTGCCGGGCGTAGTAGCCGTCGTGCTCGCCCGTCAGCAGCACGTGCAGCTCGTGGTGGAGGTTGTCGAGCCACATCGCGTCGTGCCCCCACTCGACGAGCGGCCGGAAGTCGGCGTGGCCCATCTCGGAGACGATCAGCCCCTCGACGCGGTCGCGCAGCTCGCGTAGGACATGCGTGGGCGAGTCGTCGTAGATCGCGTGGACGGCGTCGAGCCGCAGCCCGTCGATCCCGTACTCGCGCGTCCAGAGGAGCGCGTTGCCGATCGCCCACTCGCGCACTCCCCGCTCGGAGTAGTCGATCGCGTCGCCCCAGAACGTCTCGTGCTCGTGCGTGAAGTAGGGGCCGAACGGACGCACCCGCTCGACGCCGCCCGGGCCGACGTGGTTGTAGACGACGTCGAGGAAGACGGCGAGCCCGGCCCGGTGAGCGGCGTCGACGAACCGCGCGAGGCCGGCCGGTCCGCCGTAGGCGCGGTGGGGCGCGCTCGTGTAGACGCCGTCGTACCCCCAGCCGCGCTCGCCGGGGAACGTGGCGACGGGCATCAGCTCGACGGCGGTGATCCCGAGCTCGCGCAGCGCCTGCAGCCGCGGGATCGCCGCGTCGAAGGTGCCCTCCGGCGTAAAGGTGCCGACGTGCAGCTCGTAGAGGACGACCTCCTCGAGCGGCAGCCGTGGCCCCGGCGCGATCTGGAAGGCGGCGGTGTCGAGCACGCGCGACGGGCCCAGCATCCCCTCCGGCTGCTCGCGCGAGCACGGGTCGGGTAGGCGCCGGTCGCCGTCGACGACGAACAGGTAGTCGTCGCCCGGCTGCGCGTCGAGCTCGGCCGCCCAGACCCCTTCGCCCGCAGGCTCGAGCGCTTGCTCGGCGCCGCGCAGCGCGACCGCGATCGAGCGGGCGGCCGGCGCCCAGACCCGGAACGACACGCGCCCGTCCCCGGTGGGGACGGCGCCGAGCGGCTGCTGCCAGACGTCCGTTGCCACAGGTGGAGACGTTACCCCGGCCCCTGCGCGGCAACCCTCCATCCGGAGCGGCGGTCATGCTCGCTCCGTGATCGCCGCCGAGCTCTCGCGCCTCGCCAGCTGGGGCGAGCGCCACCGGCGGCTGGTCGCGCGCCTGGTGGTCGTGCTCCTGCTGACGGCGATCGTCGACGCGTTCGGCTCGATCGCGATCTACTTCCTGGAGCGCGGCGTGCGCGGCGGCGACATCCACGGCTTCGGCGACGCGGTCTTCTTCACGACGGTGCAGCTGCTGACGGTGTCGTCGCAGATCCGCAACCCGCTGACGCCGTGGGGGCGCGTGGTCGACGTGATCCTCGAGCTGTGGGCGGTGATCGCCGTCGCCGGCTCCGCGGGCGCGATGGCGACCTTCTTCCAGTCGGCCGAGTAGCCCCACCCACTCGCACGGAAGCGCAACGAAGGTGTGCCGAGTCGCGCGCCGTCCCTCCCCAGAGTCGTCGCAAAAGCGTGACCTCGCGCGGCAAACGCCGCGCCGGAGCCAAAACCGGGGTCAGACCCGGGTCTGACCCCGGTTTGTCGCCAAGGCGAAACAATTGTGTGAAAAAGGGCGCACCCCCGTGCCCGGTACGTCCTCGAGTCCGGTTCTCAGCTCTGAAACGTCGCGCGGGCGTACCAGGTACGGGGCGCTACGCGGGCCGCAGGTAGATGACTCCCAGCGGCGGGAGCGTCACCTCGGCCGAGTGCGGCTGGTCGTGCCACGGCCGGTCGGTCGCCTCGACCGCGCCCAGGTTGCCGACGCCGGTGCCGCCGTAGAACGTCGAGTCCGTGTTCAGCGCCTCGATCCAGCGGCCGCCGAGCGGCAGACCGATCCGGTAGCCCTCGCGCGGCACCGGCGACAGGTTCGCGACGCAGATCAGCCAGCGGTCGCCGTCCGCGGAGCGGCGCCCGAACGCGAGCGAGTTGCTCGCCGCGTCGTTCGGCTCCAGCCAGAGGAAGCCCTCGTGCGAGAAGTCCACCTCCCAGAGCGCCGGCTCGTCGCGGTACAGGCCGTTCAGATCGTGGACGAGGTCGCGGACCCCGGAGTGCTCGGCGTGCTCCAGCAGCCGCCACGGCAGCCCCTCCGCCTCGTTCCACTCCCACGGGTCGGCCAGCTCCGAGCCCATGAACAGCAGCTTCTTACCGGGGTGCGCCCACATGTAGCCGTACAGCGCACGCAGGTTGGCGAGCTGCTGCCAGCGGTCGCCGGGCATCTTCCCGAGCAGCGAACCCTTCCCGTGCACCACCTCGTCGTGCGACAGCGGCAGGATGAAGTTCTCGTTCCACGCGTAGACGAGCGAGAACGTCAGGTCGTGGTGGTGGAAGCGGCGGTGGATCGGGTCGCGCTGGAAATACGCCAGCGTGTCGTGCATCCAGCCCATGTTCCACTTGAACCCGAAGCCGAGGCCGCCCACGTACGTCGGCCGTGAGACGCCCGGCCAGGCCGTCGACTCCTCCGCCGCCGAGATCACCCCCGGCTCGCGCGCGTGCACGAGCTCGTTCAGCTCCTTCAGGAACGACACCGCGTCCAGGTCCTCGCGGCCGCCGAACTGGTTCGGCACCCACTCGCCCTCCTTGCGCGAGTAGTCGAGGTAGAGCATCGAGGCGACGGCGTCCACGCGCAGCCCGTCGACGTGGTACTCGCGCAGCCAGAAGAGCGCGTTCGCGAGCAGGAAGTTGCGCACCTCCGTGCGCCCGAGGTTGAAGACGAGCGTCCCCCAGTCCGGGTGCGAGCCGCGGCGCGGGTCGGCGTGCTCGTACAGCGCCGTCCCGTCGAAGTTCGCGAGCGCCCACACGTCGCGCGGGAAGTGCGCGGGCACCCAGTCGAGGATCACGCCGATCCCGCTCGCGTGCAGCTTGTCGACCAGGTAGCGGAAGTCGTCGGGCGACCCCATCGACGAGAGCGGCGCGTAGTAGCCCGTCACCTGGTAGCCCCACGAGCCGGAGAACGGGTGCTGCATCACCGGCAGCAGCTCGATGTGCGTGAACCCGAGGTCGCGCACGTACGGGGCCAGCTGGTCGGCCAGCTCGCGCCAGCCGAGCCCCTTCCGCCACGACGGCGCGTGCACCTCGTAGATCGAGAGCGGCCGTTCGAGCGGCTCCTGCGCGCGCCGCCGCTCCAGCCAGTCTCGGTCGGTCCAGGCGTGGTGCGAGGCGAAGATCACCGACGCGGTCTTGGGCGGCACCTCGGCGCGGAACGCCAGCGGGTCGGCCCGCTCGTGGCCGTCGAGGTGGAACTTGTAGCACTGCCCCTCGTGCGCGCCCGCGACGAAGCCCTCCCAGATACCGGGATCGCCGAGCGACGACAGCGGGTCGGCCGCGGGGTCCCAGCCGTTGAAGTCGCCGACGACGCTGACGTAGCGCGCGTTCGGCGCCCAGACGGCGAAACGCACGCCCTGCTGCTCCGGGTGCGCGCCGAGCTTCTCGTACAGCCGCTCGTGCCGGCCCGCGCGCGCCAGCCAGACGTCGAGCTCGCCGAACGCCGACGCCCGTGCCTGGGTCAAGCCGGCACCTCCTCCTCGAGCATCCGCGCGATCCCGGCGACCGGGATGCTCACCCAGTCGGGCCGGTTGTTCAGCTCGTAGCGCAGCTCGTACACCGCCTTCTCCAGCTCGAACACGCGCAGCAGCTTCTCCATGCCGGCCCCGGACGGGATCAATCCCTGGTCGACGGTCGAGCGGTAGCCGGCGAGGAACTCCTCGTTCGCGCGCTCCTCCCAGTCCTCGGGCGGCTCGACGCCGCGCAGGATCGACGCGGCCGAGTAGGCGTAGGCGAACGACCGCAGCATCCCGGCGACGTCGCGCAGCGGGCTCCGCTTGCGGCGCCGCTCGGTGAGCGAGCGCGCCGGCTCGCCCTCGAAGTCGAGGATCACCCAGTCCCCGGACGCCCAGAGCGTCTGGCCGAGGTGGAAGTCGCCGTGGTGGCGGATCACGCGCCCGGCGGCGCCGATGTGCGTCAGCAGCCGCAGCCGCTCCCGCACCTCCTCCCCCCGCCCGCGGATCGGGTCGAGCTCGTCCAACCCCCCCGGCAGGTCGAGGAAGATCTGCTCGATCTCCTCATCGACCGTCGCCGTCAGCAGCCCGAGGGTCTCGGCCGACGCCTCCTCGGGACAGAAGTTCGGATCGGTCGAGTCGGAGCCGAGCACCGCGTGCATCGCCCCGGTGACCTCGCCCAGCCGGCGCAGCCGCCGGAGAAATGCCTCCGGCTCGTCCTCCAGGGCGTCCAGCGCCAGCTGCCAGCCGTCGACGCCGCCGGGGATGAACTCCTGCAGGATCCCGAGGGTCGCGTCCATCTGCCGACCCGTGTACGCGTACCAGCCGGCGAGCTGCGCGATGTTCTCGAAGCGGTGCTCGGTGAGGAAGCGCAGCAGCTCGAGCTCCGGGTTGATGCCGGGCTCGAGCCGGCGGAACACCTTCAGGATCAGCTCCTCGTCGAAGACCACCGACGTGTTCGACTGCTCGGCGTCGATCTGCCGCGCCTCGCGCAGCTCCTGTCCGAACGAGACGGCGCCCTCGACCGGCGCGAACTCGACGATCCCCTCGTCGGCGGGCAGGCGGGCGCCGCCGCGGATCATGTGGACGAGCTCGCGGACATGGCGCGGGTCCTCGAGCGCGTCGTGCGAGTCGTCGGTGAGCAGCTGGTACGTCTCGTGCGTGCCGGTCTCGAAGCGGACCTCGACCAGCTCGAGCTCGAGGGCCGGCTCGATGTCGCGGAGCGTCGCGCGGTCGACCACCTGGGCATGGCAGACGTCCCGCGTCTTCGAGCCGAACCAGCGCTGCGCCGTGACGAAGTCGATGAGTGCCTGCTCGCCGTTCATCCGTCTTCGTCTTTCCGCAGTTGGAACCAGAAGAACCCTCGGGGCCCGAGCGTGAGCAGGTAGGAGAGCTCGCCGATCCGTGGAAAGCGGCTGCGGCCGAACATCTCCTCGGGCACGAACCCCTCCCAGCGGGACAGGTCGAGCTCGACCGCCTGCGCCGACCGGGCGAGGTTGTGGACGCAGAGGACGATGTCCTCCTCGTAGATGCGGACGTGCGCGAAGACGCGCGGGTTCTCGGGTCGCAGCGCCTCGTAGGTGCCGAGGCCGAACACCGGGTGCTCCTTGCGCAGCGCGATCAGGCGGTGGATCCAGCGCAGCAGCGAGTTCGGCTGGCGCAGCTGCGCCTCCACGTTCACCGCCTGGAAGCCGTACACCGGGTCCATCAGCGGGGGCAGGTAGAGCTGGGCGAAGTCGGACCGGCTGAAGCCGCCGTTGCGGTCGCCCGTCCACTGCATCGGCGTGCGGACGCCGTCGCGGTCGCCGAGGAAGATGTTGTCGCCCATGCCGATCTCGTCGCCGTAGTAGAGGACGGGCGAGCCGGGCAGCGAGAAGAGGATCGCGTGCATCAGCGCGATCTCGTCGCGCCCGTTGTCGAGGAGCGGCGCGAGGCGGCGGCGGATACCGAGGTTCAGCTTCATCCGCGGGTCCTTCGCGTACTCCTCGACCATGTAGTCGCGCTCCTCGTCGGTGACCATCTCGAGCGTCAGCTCGTCGTGGTTGCGCAGGAAGAGGCCCCACTGCACCCCGTCCGGGATCGGCGGCGTCCGCTCGAGGATCTCCACCATCGGCAGCGCGTCCTCGCGGCGGAGCGCCATGAACATGCGCGGCATCACCGGGAAGTGGAAGGCCATGTGGCACTCGTCGCCTTCGCCGAAGTACTGGACGACGTCGTCGGGCCACTGGTTCGCCTCGGCGAGCAGCACGCGGTCGGCGTAGCGCGCGTCGACCTCGGCGCGCACGCGGCGCAGGAACTCGTGCGTCTCGGGCAGGTTCTCGCCGTTCGTGCCGTCGCGCTCGTACAGGTACGGCACGGCGTCGAGGCGGAACCCGTCGAGGCCCAGGTCGAGCCAGAAGCGCAGGACGTTCAGCATCTGCTCCTGCACCTCGGGGTTGTCGTAGTTCAGGTCGGGCTGGTGGCTGAAGAAACGGTGCCAGTAGTACTGGCCGCGCACCGGGTCCCACGTCCAGTTCGACGGCTCGGTGTCGAGGAAGATGATCCGCGCCTCGCTCCAGCGCGTGTCGTCGTCGCTCCACACGTACCAGTCGCCGTACGGGCCCTCAGGGTCGGTGCGGCTCTGCTGGAACCACGGGTGGTCGCTCGAGGTGTGGTTCATGACCAGGTCGGCGATCACGCGCAGCCCGCGCTGGTGCGCCTGGTCGATGAAGTGCTGGAAGTCGTCGAGGTTGCCGTAGTCGGGATGGATCCCGAAGAAGTCGGCGATGTCGTACCCGCCGTCGCGCAGCGGGCTCGGGAAGCACGGCAGCAGCCAGATGCAGTCGATCCCGAGCCACTGCAGGTAGTCGAGCTTGTCGGTGAGGCCGCGGAAGTCGCCCGAGCCATCGTCGTTGCCGTCGAAGAACCCGCGCAGGTGGATCTCGTAGAAGATCGCAGTCTTGAACCAGTTCGGGTTCCGCTCGAACCAGTGCCCCGGCTCGGACATCCGCTAGGCCTGCACCTTCAGGACATGGCTCTTACCGGGGGCGAGACGGACGTAGTTGCGGCCGGCGCGCCACAGGTAGCGCTCGCCGCCGAGGAGGTCGGAGACCTCGAAGGCGGGCGGCCAGCCGAGCGCGACCGGCACGACGCACCCGCCCTCCTGCGTCCCGCGCGGGTCGATGTTGACGACCACGATCACGTCGCCGCGGACGCAGGCGACGAGCCGCTCGTTCTCGGTCTCCAGCCAGCGGAAGCTGTCGAGACGCTGGAGCGAGGGCTCCGCGCGCCGGATCTCGTTCAACCGCCGCACGAGCGGCAGCAGCGCCCCGTCGAGCGAGCGCTGCTTCGCCTCGTACTTCTCCGAGTCGAGGTACTCCTCCGAGCCCGCCTGCACCGGCACGTTCTCGAACCGCTCGAACCCCGAGTAGATCCCGTAGGAGGGCGACAGCGTCGCCGCCAGCACGAGCCGCGCCTCGAACGCGGGCGGCCCGCCGCGCTGCAGGTACTCGTGGAGGATGTCCGGCGTGTTCGCGAACGCGTTCGGCCGGTAGAAGTCGCGCCACTCGAGCAGCTGGCCCATCCATTCCTCGAGCTCCCACTTGGCGTTCTTCCAGGTGAAGTACGTGTAGCTCTGGGCGAAGCCCGCCTTGGCGAGCGTCGTCATCATCGGCGGCCGCGTGAAGGCCTCGGCGAGGAAGATCACGTCGGGATGTTCGCCGCGCACCTCGGCGATCATCCACTCCCAGAACGGCACCGGCTTCGTATGGGGGTTGTCGACCCGGAAGACGCGCACGCCGCGCTCGACCCAGCCGAGAACGACGTCGAGCAGCGCCTGCCACAGCCCGCGCCAGTCCTCCGACTCGAAGTTGACGTTGTAGATGTCCTGGTAGCGCTTGGGCGGGTTCTCGGCGTACTTGAGCGTGCCGTCCGGGCGCCGGTTGAACCACTCGGGATGCGCGGTCAGCCACGGATGGTCGGGCGAGCACTGGATCGCGAAGTCGAGCGCGATCTCGACGCCGGCCGCACGCGCCGCGGCGATCATCGCGTCGAAGTCGTCCCAGCTGCCGAGCGAGGGGTCGATCGCGTCGTGGCCGCCCTCCGCCGAGCCGATCGCCCACGGCGAGCCGACGTCGCCGGGCGCCGCGACGAGGGCGTTGTTGCGCCCCTTCCGGTTCGTCGTGCCGATGGGATGGATCGGCGGCAGATAGACGACGTCGAAGCCGAGCTCGGCCAGCTGCGGCAGCGCACGCGCGACGCCGCGGAAGCCGCCCCAGGAGCGCGGAAACAGCTCGTACCAGGCGCCGAAGCGCGCCAGCTCCCGGTCGACGTCGACGCCGAGCGGCGCCGAGACCACCTCGCCGTGGCGGTCGTCGGCGTCGGCGGCGAGCCCCTGCTCCACGGTCAGCTCGTCGACGCCGAGCAGCACGGCGCCCTCCACCAGCTCGCCGTCGAGATCGGTCTGGCCGGCGTCGACCTTCCGTCGCAGCTCGTCGCGCCAGGTGGCGATCCGGTCGGTCCAGGCGGCGACCGCGAACGTCCAGCGGCCCGGCCGGTCGACGGCGAACGTGCCCTCCCAGCGGTCGACGCCGACGGCCTCGAGCGGCACCGCCTGCTCGCGCCCGCCGCCCGGCGGGCGCACGCGCACCTCGGCGCCGAGCACGTCGTGGCCGTCCTTGAAGATCGTCGCGGCGACGTCGACGCGGTCGCCGACCGTCCGCTTCAGCGGGTAGCGGCCGCAGTCGATCTGCGGCTCGATCGCCTGCACCTGGATGCGCGCAGGCGGCATGTCGGGCTTCTTCGGGGGCACCTTTCGGGATTCTCGTTCCGGCTGCGACCCTAAACGCTGGCGTGCCGCCTGCTGCAAGCTACGGTCCGTGCACCTCGATCGACGCTCGGGCATCCTGCTGCACCCGACGTCGCTGCCGCTCGGGGTGCTCGACGAGCACGCCTACCGCTTCGTCGACTGGCTGGCCGCGGCCGGCCAGTCGTGGTGGCAGGTGCTGCCGCTGGGCCCCCCGGACGAGCGCGGCTCGCCGTACGCGTCGCCGTCGGCGTTCGCGGGCTCGCCGGCGCTGCTCGCGCGGCCGCGGGCGCGCGTCTCGCGCGCGGACGCCGACGCGTTCCGCGAGCGGAACGCGTACTGGCTCGACGACTGGGTCGCGGCGGGCGGGCGGCTCGACGACCAGGTGCGGTTCGACCGCGAGTGGGGCGCCCTGCGCGCCTACGCCGCCCGACGCGGCGTGCGCGTGCTGGGGGACATGCCGATCTACGTCGCGGCGGGCGGCGCCGACCACCGGGCGCACCCGGAGCTGTTCCGCTCGGGCGAGGTGGCGGGAGTCCCGCCCGACGCGTTCTCGCGCACCGGCCAGCTCTGGGGGAACCCGCTCTACGACTGGGCCGCGATGCGCGCGGACGGCTACCGCTGGTGGATCGAGCGCTTCCGCCGCACGTTCGACCTGGTCGACCTGACGCGCATCGACCACTTCCGCGGCTTCGTCGCGTACTGGACGGTGCCGGCCGCGAACCGGACGGCGGCCCGCGGCCGCTGGCGGCGCGGCCCCGGCGCCCGCGTCTTCCGCGCCGTCGAGGCGGAGCTCGGCGCGCTGCCCGTGGTGGCGGAGGACCTCGGCGTGATCACCCCGGCCGTGACGCGGCTGCGCGAGGAGCTCGGCTTCCCCGGCATGGTCGTGCTGCAGTTCGCGTTCGGGTCGGGCCCGCGGAGCCCGCACCGCCCCGAGAACCACCCGGAGCAGGCGGTCGTCTACACCGGCACGCACGACAACGACACCACCGCCGGGTGGTGGGCGTCGCTCGGCGAGGAGACGCGCGAGGCGAGCGGCCTCGACCCGGCCGATCCCGCCTGGTCGCTGCTCGAGCTGGCGTGGCGGTCGCGCGCCGCGCTCGCGCTGGCGCCGCTGCAGGACGTGCTGCGTCACGGCTCGGAGGCACGCATGAACATGCCCGGCAGCGACGAGGGCAACTGGTCGTGGCGGTTCGGCGCCCGCGACCTGACCGCGGAGCTGGCCGCCGATCTCCGCTCGCTGACCGTGGCGTCGCGGCGGCTCGCACCGTAGAGCCGAGTGCCGGGGGAGGGACTCGAACCCCCACGCCCCGAAGGGCAGCCGGTTTTAAGCCGGCCGCGTCTACCGGTTCCGCCACCCCGGCGAGGAGCGGGCGGGATTCTACGGGGTCGCGGCGTCTACGGCATCGCGGCCTGCGGGCCCATCCCCGGCTGGTCCGCGGACAGCGGAATGCCCTCCGGGCCGTGGCCGCGATACGCGTCGCGGAACGCCTCGAACGCCTTCTTGGTGGCCGAGTCGTAGCCGGGGCAGATCGCCAGGTGCCCCTGGCCGTAGTAGCCGTCCTGGCCGTAACGCGTCGGGTCGCCCGTCCACGCCGAGATCGCGATCTTCGAGCCGAGCGTCGGATACGGCGTGCCGAACGAGCCGGTCGGCTGCTCGTTGTAGAAGCTGTGCAGGTCGGCGACCGTCTGCGACGACACCTTCGAGCCCCACCAGAGGACGACCCCGCCGTGCTCCTCGTTGTGGACGACGCGCCGCGGGTTGATCGGCTCGGTGTAGAAGCCCCAGACCGCCCACTCCGGGTAGTGCTGGCCGTTCGACGGCGGGTCGGTGTTCCACGGCAGCTTCTTGGTCAGGCTGTTCACGTGGACGTTCTGCCCCTTCGGGACGAAGGCGGGCACCGTCTTGTAGGAGCAGCCGGCCTTCGTCATCAGCGAGGCGACGTGCTTGTCGCTCGAGCCGGAGGCGCCGCCGGTGAGCACGATCGCGAGCACGATCGCCACCAGCGCCGCCGCGCCGATGCCCGCCGCGGCGTAGAGCGCGTTGCGGTGGCGCAGCCCGACGTCGTCGCGCCTCGGCGTCGTCCGCTGGCGCGGCGCCTGAACGGGACGGGCCCCGCCGCTGCGGGGCGGTGTCGGGGTGCGGGGCTTCTTCTTCGCCACGGAGGCGACATTCAAGCGGATACGGCGAGCCTGTCGCCGAAAAACGCCCCGACGGCGGCCGCGTCGGAGGCGAGCGGGCAGCGCGGGAGCGCCCCCAGAAATGCGCGGCCGTACGGCTTCGTCACGAGCCGCGGGTCGAGGATCGCGACGACGCCGCTGTCGGCGTGGCCGCGGATCAGCCGCCCGAATCCCTGCCGCAACTGCAACATCGCGGTCGGCAGCGCGTAGTCGCGGAACCAGTCGCCCCCGGCGCGCTCGACCGCCTCGCAGCGCGCCTCGTGCAGCGGGTCGCCCGGCGCCGAGAAGGGCAGCTTGTCGATGACGAGCAGGCTGAGCGCCTCGCCGGGCACGTCGACCCCCTGCCAGAAGGTCGCGGTCGCGATCAGCACCGAGTCGACCTCCTCCCGGAAACGCTCGAGCAGCCGTTCGCGCGGCGCCTCCCCCTGCACGAGCACCTCGTACGGCACGCGGTCGCGCACCTGCGCCCGGTAAGCGTCGAGCGCCCGGTAGCTGGACGTGAGCACGAGCGCCCGCCCCTCCGACAGCCCGAGCAGCGAGACGATCTCGTCCGCGGCGCGGGCCGTGAACCCGTCGCTGCGCGGGTCGGGCATCGCACGCGGCACGTAGAGCAGTGCCTGCTCGGCGAAGTCGTACGGCGAGCCGACGACCAGCTCGCGCGCGTGCTCGAGCCCCAGCCGCCGGCGCACGAAGGTCGCGTCCTGCCCGGTCGTCAGCGTCGCCGACACGAGCACCGCCGTGGGGCCGTCGTCCCACAGCCGCTCGCGGAGCTCCGCCGAGACGTCGACGGGCGCCCAGGCGACCGCGTCCGGCTCAGACCAGACGACGCGGTTCTGCTCGTCGGCGTCCAGGCACGACGCCGCCTCGGCGGCGAGTGCGACCGCGCGCCGGCCCAGGCCGTCGAGCTCCTCGCTGCCGCCCGCGAGCTGGTCGGCCAGGTCGCCGAGCGCCGAGACGAGCAACTCGATCGGCTCCCGCGGCGGCTCGCGGAGCCGCCGGCGCCCGCTCGGCGGCGCCACGGCTCGCAGGAGCCGCTCGCCCGACCGCTCGACACGATCGAGGGCCCGCGCCGGTAGGGGTTTCACCACGTCGCGGCACGCGCGCTCGACGTCGGCCGCGAGGCGGCGCAGGCCGTGACGGGAGACGCGGCCGCCGAGCCAGGAGGCGGCCGACTCCTCCAGCCGGTGCGCCTCGTCGAACACGACCGCGTCGTGCTCGGGCAGCACGCCGCCGCCGGCCGCGAGGTGGGCGAAGTAGAGCGCGTGGTTGACGATCACCAGGTCGGCCTCCGCCGCCCGCTCGCGCGCCGCCTCGCTGAAGCACGCGCCCACGAACGGGCAGCGCCGGCCACCGCAGCGGTCGGCGCCCACCGACAGCTCCGCCCACAGCGCCTCCGACGGCTCCACGTCGAGCTCGGCGCGGTCGCCCGTCCCCGTCTCGTCGAGCCAGCTCTGCATCGCCTCCCAGGCGAGCGCGTCGCGCCCGTCCGCGAGCAGGAACGGCTGGAAGCCCTGCAGCTGCCGCCGGCAGAGGTAGTTCTGCCGCCCCTTCAGCACCGCCACCGACACCTCGCGCCCCACCGCCGCGGCCGCGAGCGGCACGTCCTTGCGCAGGAGCTGCTCCTGGAGCGCCTTCGTCGCCGTCGCCACGACGACGCGCTGACCGGAGGTGAGCGCGGGCACGAGGTAGGCGAGGCTCTTCCCCACGCCCGTGCCCGCCTCCGCGAGCAGGTGCTCGCCGAGCCCGAGCGCGCGCTCCACCGCCTGCGCCAGGGCGGCCTGCTCCGGCCGCGGCTCGAAGCCGGGCAGGGCGGCGGCGAGCGAGCCGCCGGGGGCGAACGCGTCGTGCATCTCCCGCAAAGCCTACGAGGGCGAACGGACGTTCCCCGTCCGCCGGGACGAGAATATCGCTGCGAGCGTCTTTTTCGTGCTTCGCCGCCCTTGACCGAGCGCCCGCGACGGAGGTACCTTCTCCGCGTCGGATCCAGTGACTCCTCGGAGCCGCGGGATCCGGCACCAGGCCCAGTGAGTCCTCGGATTCGCTGGGCCTGATTTTTTCCCGCGCATGCGAACGTGTGTTTGCATGTCGTCCGGTCCGGGGACTATCCTCCGCTGACCGACATGCTGATCCTCGCTCTCCTCATCGGGCTCGTCGTGGGAGCGCTCGCCGCCCTCCTCTGGGCCCGCGGCGCGCTCGCGGCCCGCGACGCGCGCATCGACGCAGGCGAGCGGGCGCTCGCGGCCGAGCGCGCCGGAGCCGCCGAGCGGCAGGCGCTGCTCGAGCGCACGCAGGAGAGCTGGGAGGAGCGCGTCAAGGCCGCCACCGGCGACGCGCTCACGCGGACGCAGACGTCCCTGCTCGAGCTGACCGAGGCGAAGCTCGCCCCCATCCGCGAGACGTTGCAGCGGTTCGAGACGCAGGCCCGCGAGCTCGAGGACCGCCGGCTCCGCACCGTCTCGGCGGTCGGCGAGCAGCTCCGCACCGTCGCCGAGGGGCAGGAGCGCCTGCGCACCGAGACGGGGAACCTCGTGACGGCGCTGCGCGCGCCGCACGTTCGCGGGCGCTGGGGCGAGGAGCAGCTCAAGCGCGTGGTCGAGCTCGCCGGCATGGTCGCCCACTGCGACTTCGTCGAACAGGAGACGAGCCGCGACGACGACGGCCGGCTCCTGCGGCCCGACCTCGTCGTGCGCCTCGCCGGCGGCAAGAACATCGTCGTCGACTCGAAGGTGCCGATCGACGCGTACCTGACCGCGCTCGCCTGCGACGACGTCGAGGAGCGGAAGCGCCACCTGGCCCGGCACGCCGAGCAGGTGCGCGAGCACGTCGTCAAGCTCGGCTCGAAGCAGTACTGGCGCCAGTTCGAGCCGTCGCCGGAGCTGGTCGTCATGTTCGTCGACGAGGGGTTGTTCCGCGCCGCCCTCGACCAGGACCCGACGCTGTTCGAGGCCTCGATCCGCAGCGACGTCGTGCTCGCGTCGCCGTCGACGCTCGTCGCGCTGCTGCGCACCGTCGCCTACGGCTGGCAGCAGGAGACGGTCGCCGAGAGCGCACGCGCGGTCGCGCGCCTCGGGCGGGAGCTGTACGAGCGCGTCGGCGTCTTCGCGGGCCACTTCGGCAAGGTCGGGCGCGCGCTCGACAGCGCCGTCGGCGCCTACAACACGGCCGTCGGCTCGCTCGAGTCGCGGCTGCTCGTCACGGCCCGGAAGTTCCCGGAGCACGGCGTCGCCGACAGCGACCTCCCGGACGCGCACCAGATCGAACGGAAGCCGGTCGCCCTCGCCGCGCCGGAGCTGCAGCCGGCCGAGGAGCCGATCGCGCTGCGACGCGCCTCCGACGCGGCGTAGGCGGCGCCGGCCTCGACCTCGGCGGCGCCCCGCCCGTCCGGGCTCAGGGGCCAGCGGTGACAGTGCGTACGGCCCGATCGTCCGCTTGCTCCGCGGCGTCTGCGCGCGCGAGGCGACGACCTGATGTCGGCGTCGATCCACCGCTCGTACGTCGACCGGGTGCCCGGGTTCACGGTGGTCGGCGAGGCGCACACCGGAGCGGAGGCCCTCGAGGCGATCGCGCAGCTGCGTCCCGACCTGGTGCTGCTCGACATCTATCTGCCCGACGTGAGCGGCCTCGACGTGATCCGGGAGCTGCGCCAGCAGGGCGAAGGGCATCTCGGCGCCGACCCTCGGCCTGGTCGTGGAGGCGGTGCGAACGCTCGGCGAGGAACGCGACCGCCGTCGCGGTGGCGGAGCGCGCGGGGATCAGTCGCGGCACCGCGCGCCGCTACCGCTGGGTGGCGTCCGGCTCGGGCTAGAACCGGAGCAGGGCGCCGACGCCGGCGGCGTCGGCGAGGGCGCCCGAGCCGAGCGCGAGCACCGTGCCGCCGTGACCGAGGACGCCGTGGACGGCGACGTCGGCCCCGTCCTCGCACTGCTCCAGCGTCGCACCGTCGAGCGGGCAGTTGCCGCCCGAGGCGGAGCCGCGGCCGCAGACGGGGCACTGCCATGCCTCGCGCGTCGCGTTCTCCTCCAGCAGCAGGACGTCGACGCGGGCGTCGGCGGCGGCCGCGAGGGTCTCCTCCCAGCCGGCGGCGGCCCGCTGGCCGCGGCCGCGCTCCTCGCGCCAGCGTTCGAGGATCTCGTGCTCGCGGCGGGCGCGGCCCTCCTCGATCAGCGGCCGCACCACCTCGAGCAGCTCGGCCGGCGTCACGTGCGACTCGGCGCTCGTCCAACCGACCAGCGCCTCCCGCGCCTCGGCGGAGAGCAGCCCCTCGATGTCGCCGCGCATCTCCTCCGGCGCCACCACGACGAGCTGCAGGTCGGTCGTGCGGCGGGCACGGCGGTCGAGCTGATCGCCCACGTTCTTCAGGTGGTCGTGCACGAGCTTGTCGATGTGGCGCTGGTAGCGCGCCTGCGACCAGCCGCCCTGGTCGTGCTGGCCGAGCGTCTCCTCGGTCTCGTCGACCTCCTCCTCGAGCCGCCCCTCGACGAGCGCGAACACGCGCCCCTGCTCGCGCGAGACGACCGCCACGAGCGCGCCGTCGCTACGGCCGACCGCGCCGGCGAGCGGGCTCAGCCGCAGGTCGCGTCCGAGGTGGATGCCGTCCGAGACGTGCTCGCGCAGCGGCAGCGTGCGGAACAGCCCGTCCAGCGACGAGGCGAACACGGCCAGGCCGCGCACGCCGTCGCGCTCGAACTCGCCGTCCCACCAGCGCCGCAGCCGCGCCAGGTCGTCGCGCAGCGCCCGGCGGCAGTCGTGGTCGCCGCTGTAGCTCTCGGCCAGCTTCTCCCCGCGCGCGAGCAGCGAGTTGAAGCGGGTCTCGAGGTCGGCGGCGGTCGGCGAGGCCGACGGATCCAGGTCGACGTAGACGCTCACCGCGCACCCGTTCGCCGAGCGGAACGCAGCCAGGTCCCGCAGCGTGCTCCACGTAATCGACGACGAGAGCGGCGCCATTGCGCCCTCCATACCGCGTCGGCCCCGGTTGTATTCCTCGGGTACGTCTCGGGAACGTCCGCCCCGTCGGATGCGTTGAATACAGTGACCGGACGACTGGAGCAAGACGACTGAAAGGACGCAGGTGAGCGACACCGACATTCGCGAGCTGATCGTCATCGGAGGCGGTCCCGCGGGCTACACCGCCGCCCTGTACGCGGCGCGCGCCGACCTGGAGCCGCTCGTGATCGAAGGCTTCGCCTGGGGCGGCCAGCTGATGATCACGAGCGACGTCGAGAACTACCCCGGCTACGCCGACGGCGTGATGGGCCCGGAGATGATGAGCGACTTCCGCCGGCAGGCCGAGCGCTTCGGCGCCGAGTTCCTGACCGACGACGTGACCCGCGTCGACTTCTCGGAGCAGCCGTTCCGGGTGTGGGTCGGCGAGGACGAGTACCGGGCCCGCGCCGTGATCGTGGCCACCGGCGCGAGCGCGCGCTGGCTGGGGATCGAGTCCGAGGAGCGGCACAAGGGCCGCGGCGTCTCGGCGTGCGCCACCTGTGACGCGGCGTTCTTCCGCGACAAGGACGTGTACGTGGTCGGCGGCGGCGACTCCGCCTTCGAGGAGGCGCTCTTCCTGACGAAGTTCGCGTCGCGCGTGCACCTGGTGCACCGCCGCGACGAGTTCCGCGCCTCCCGGATCATGATCGACCGGGCCGAGCAGAACGAGAAGCTCGACTTCGTGCTCGACGCCGTCGTCGACGAGGTGATCGGCGACGCGAAGGTCGAGGGGCTGCGTCTGCGCAACACGCAGACCGACGAGACGTGGGAGGTGCCGGCCGACGGCCTGTTCGTGGCGATCGGCCACGACCCGAACACGGCGCTGTTCGTCGACCAGCTCGACCACGACGGGGCCGGCTACCTGGTGACGAAGCCCCGCTCGACCGAGACGAACGTGCCGGGCGTGTTCGCCGCCGGCGACGTGCAGGACCACACCTACCGGCAGGCGATCACGGCTGCCGGCTCGGGCTGCATGGCCGCCCTCGACGCGGAGCGCTACCTCGCGTCGCTGGAGGGCCATCCCGGCACGGCGATGACCGCCCCCAGGCCGGAGGCCGCCGAGGTCTGAGCCGTCAGGGCCATCCGGTGCGAGGGCTAGCCTCGCACCGTGCCCCAGTGGATCGACCTCGTCGACCCGACCGACGAGGAGCTGCGACAGCATCTGCCGCCGTCGATGCACGAGACGGCGGTCGCAGCGCTGCGGCGGCCGCACGTGCACGACGACGAGCCGCGGCCGCGGCTCGAGTCGCACGGCGACTACGTGCTCGGCGTCCTGCTGCTCGCGGTCGTCGTCCGCAACGAGGACCGGATCTACTACCAGGAGATCGACTTCGTCGCGACCGAGGACCTGCTCGTCTCCGTCTCGAAGACGCCTCCGGGCGAGCGGCCGTTCGACCCGAAGCCGGCGAAGGCGGCCTGCAAGGCGCACGACAACGTCGGCATGTACGTCTTCCGGCTCGTCGACGAGGTGGCGGAGCGCTACCTCGACCTGATCGACGACCTGAACGACGAGATCGACGAGCTCGAGGACAGGGTGTCGGTCGAGGGTCCGCGGGGGGTCGGCCGCCGCATCTCCGACCTGCGCCACGACCTGCTGCACATCCGCCGCACGCTCACCCCGACGCGCGACGCGGTGCACAAGCTCGTCGACGACCGCGTCGAGCTCGACCGCGCCGAGCTGTTCCCGCGCGACGTCGAGCTGCACTTCGCCGACACCTACGACAAGCTCCTGCGCGCCTCGGAGGGCCTCGACACCTCCCGCGACCTGATCGCCGGCGTGCGCGACTACCTGCAGAGCAGGATCGCGAACGACCAGAACGAGGTGATGAAGCGGCTGACCGTGATCGCCTCGCTGCTCCTGCTGCCCACCTTCATCGTCGGCCTGTACGGCCAGAACTTCCGGGACATCCCGGAGCTGCACTGGGTGTGGGGCTACTGGTGGGCGTGGGGCTGGATCATCGGCACCACCGTCGGCCAGCTGGCGTTCTTCCGCTGGAAACGCTGGCTCTGACGCTCAGACGCGCTGCTCGAGGATGCGCACCTCGACGTCGCCAACCGGCACGGTCTGCACGCCCGTGAAGCCGTGCGCCTCGTACCAGGCGATCAGCCCGGGCGCCGCGTAGCAGTCGACCCGGAGCACCAGCACGCCGGCGGCGCGCGCGTCGGCCACCGCACGGTCGACGAGCAGGCCGCCGATGTCGCGGCCGCGGTGCCGGCGCGAGGTGATCAGCAGGCGCAGGTAGTGCTCCGGCTCCGTCGGCGCCGGCGCGTACGGCATCGGCTCGCCGACGACCGAGGCGCCCACCACCTCCCCGTCCTCCTCTGCGACCACGAACCGCTCGTGGCCGGCGAGGTCGGCGACGAACGCCCGGTGCCGCTCGCTCTCGCTCCACGGCACGCTGCCCCACTGCTCCGGCTGACCGCGCTCGACGAGCCAGCGCACCGCCTCGTCGAACAGCCCGAGGAGCGCATCCGTGTCGGCGGGCCCGCCCTGCCTCAGCTCGATCATCCGGGCCACCCTAGCGGCATCGGCCGGAGCGGCCCCGGTACCCTGCCGCCGTGCCGCACTACATCTGCCCGAGCTGCAAGGAGCGCTCCGTCGACATCGACGCGCGCGAGGGCTTCTCGTCCGACGCCCCCGCCTGCCGGCACTGCGGCTTCGGGTTCCTGTTCGAGCTGCTCGATGACTACTACCCCGCTCCGGACACGGGCTTCGTCGTCTGCGACCAGGACCGCCGCGTGCTGGCGACCGGGCGCGGCGTCTTCGAGCTGACCGGCTTCCCGGAGGGCGACCTGATGGGCCGCGACGTCGTCGACGCGCTCGGCTTCTCCGACCCGAAGCCGGTCGACCTCGCCCGCGAATGGGGTGTCCGCCGGCTCGGCGAGAGCGTCTCGATCCGCACCCGCGCCGGCTCCGAGAAGCCGGTGACGGCCGACGTCTTCCCCGCCTACGACGACGACGGCGGGCTGCTCGTGGCGCTCACACCGCGCCGCGGCTGAACAGCGACGCGGCTGGACGGGCAGAGGTCGGCCGCGAGCGGGCACTCCTCGCAGCGCGGCCGCCGCGCGTCGCAGATCCGCCGGCCGTGCCAGATCAGCAGGTGCGGGAAGCGCGCCCAGTCGGCGCGCGGCACGAGGCGCACCAGGTCTCGCTCGATCTTCACCGGGTCTTCCTGGCGCGTCAGGCCGAGCCGCTGCGAGACGCGCCGGACGTGGGTGTCGACGACGATGCCCTGCGCCTCGCCGCGCTCGGCCGAGACGACGTTGGCGGTCTTGCGCGCGACGCCCGGCAGGCGCAGCAGGTCCTCGAACCGCTCCGGCACCTCGCCGTCGAACTCCTCGATCAGCAGCCGCATCGTCCCCCGCAGCGACTTCGCCTTCTGGCGGAAGAACCCGGTCTGGAAGATGTCCCGCTCGAGCTCCTCGACCGGCACGGCGAGGTAGTCCTCGGGCCGGCGGTACTTGCGGAACAGCTTCTCCGTCACGCGGTTCACGTTCACGTCGGTGGTCTGCGCCGACAGCATCACCGAGACGAGCAGCTCGACGTCGTTCGCGAAGCGCAGCGCGATGCGGGCGTCGGCGTGCTCGATCGCGAGCCGCTCGATGATCGGCCCGATGCGCTGCTTCTTCGGCCCGACCCGCAGCCGCGCCTCGTGTACGTAGCTCCGCGCCACCGGCCGCGACGCTACCGGTCGGAGGGCGCCCGCAGAGCCCCCTCTCCTCGCAGGTGGAGGGCGAGACGACCGTGCTTGCGCTACGCGGTGCGCCGCGCGTCGTAGGCGCCTGGCTAGGCCGTCGCGTACGCCTCGGGCGCGGGCGCGCCCCGCAGCCGGGGCCCGGCGCAGACGAGATCGAGCGCCGGGCAGCCCGAGCAGGTGAACTCGCTCGGCGTCGGCCGGAACTCGCCGGCGTCGATCGCGGCGATCGCGGCCGACAGCTCGGCCTCCAGCTCGGGCAGCTGCTCGCGCCGGAAGACGGTCGAGCAGACCGCGTCCGGCCGTTCGAGGAAGCTGTAGACGACCTCCACCTCGTCGGCGCCCGCGCGGAAGCACGCGAGCGCGTAGACGAGCCGCTGCAGCCGGTAGTCGCCCTCGACGATCTCCTCCGGCGTCCCCTCGGCGAGCGAGTTCGTCTTGTAGTCGAGGACGAGCGCGCGCGGGCCGTCCTGCCAGAGCACGTCCAGCCGTCCGTGCAGCAGCACGCCGTCGTGGTCGAACGCGAACGGCCGCTCCGGCTTCACGCCGGCGAGCCCGGCGATGCGCCGCGCCAGGTCGGACTCGCAGTACGACCGGACGAACGCGCCGATCCGCGCCAGCTCCTCGTCGCTGACGCCCGGATACCAGCCCCGCACCTGCTCCAGGTCGGGCGGCGCCGGCGTGGCGAGGTCGACGAGCTCGAGCAGGCGATGGACGGCGTCGCCGATCTCCGTCGCGGCCAGACCCGCCGCACCGGGGACTGCCGTTCGCTCGGCGCGCAGGCCCGCGATCCGCTCCGCGTAGTAGCGGTACGAGCAGCGCTCGAAGAGCGCGAGCGCCGAGTACGAGAGCCGGCGCACGCGGTGCAAAGGCGGCGCCGGCAGCGGCTCGAGCGGCGGCAGGCGGTAGCCGCGGACGATCGGCGCCGCCGGCAGCTCGGCGAACAGCGCCAGCTGACCCGGCTCGGCCGCCGGCTCCTCGGCCTCCGGCGCGGGGGCCGCGGCCGGCGTTCCGCGGTCGACCAGCAGCAGGAAGCGCGCGTCGCCGCGCTCGAGCTCGATCGGCTCGCCGGCCGCGCCCTCCACCTCGGCCTCGGCGCCGAGGCGCGACAGCACCCAGCCGATCGGCGTCGCGCGGTCCTGCGAGCGCTCCTGGTCGATCGCGCCCGAGACGATCAGGCGGTCGATCGCGCGCGTCATCGCGACGTAGTAGAGGCGGAGCCGCTCGGCCTGCTCCTCGCGCTGCTCGGCCTCGCGCACCTCCTCGTAGCGGAAGACGCCCCGGCGATGCCCGGAGCGCGGATCGACGACGCGGAAGCCGAACCGGCCGTCGGGCCGAACGAGGATCTCGTCCACCGACGGCCGTCCGGCACTGTCGCGGCCGGCGTCGGCGACGATCACGACCTTGAACTCGAGCCCCTTCGCGGCGTGGATCGTCAGCAGCCGCACCGCGTCGGCGCCCTCCTCCTCCGACACCGCCTCGAGCTGCGCGGCGCCCAGCGCCTCCTGGTCGCGGATGAAGCCGACGAACCCCTCCACGTCGGGCCCGCGCAGCTCCTCGTAGCTGCGCGCGAGCCGCATCAGCTTGCGCAGGTTCGCGTAGCGCCGCTTGCCGTCCCAGCGGGAGAGCACGGCGAGGTCGTAGTCGTGGGCGGCGACGATCTCCTCGCAGAGACGCTCCAGCCCCAGCCGCGCCGCGGCGAGCACCAGCCGCTCGTAGCGCTGCTTGAAGGCCCGCACGAGCCGCTCGTCGTCGGGCGAGAGCGCCTCCGGCAGCGACCGCTCGATCGCCGTGTAGAGCGGCCGCCGCGGCGCCGCACGGCGGATCAGCACGAGCGCGTCGTTCGAGACGCCCACGAACGGCGAGGCGAGCACGGTGGCGAGCGCCTCGTCGTCGTAGCGGTTGTGCAGCAGGCGCAGGTACGCGAGCAGGTCGACGACCTGCTGCTGGCCGAAGTAGCCGCGCCCGGTCGCCCGGTAGGTGGGCAGCCCCTGCTCCCGGAGCGCCCGCTCGTAGACCTCGGCGTCGGTGCCGGCCGCGAACAGCAGCACCACCTCGCCCGGCGTGGCGGCGCCCACGTCGACCAGCTCGCGCACGCGGCGCGCGATCGTCCGCGCCTCCCCCACCCGCCACGGCTCTCCGGCCTCGCGGTAGGCGCGCTTGTCGGTGACGAGCAGCTCGACCGGGTGCCCGAACACCGGGTCGGGGAACTCGCCCGAGGCGGCGAGCGGCTGGTAGTCGTCGCCGAAGGCGCCGCCGAACAGGTGGTTGACCGCCGCGAGCACCTCCGGGCGGGAGCGGTAGTTGCGCAGCAGCGGCAACCGCTGCGTCGCCGCCGCGCGCCGCTCGCGGAACACGTCCACGTCCGCGTGCCGGAACCCGTAGATCGACTGGAACTCGTCGCCGACGAAGAACACGTCCTTGTCGGGGAGGCCGCCGCGCAGCAGGTCCACCAGATCGCACTGGAGGCGGTTGGTGTCCTGGAACTCGTCGACCATGAGCGCCCGGAAGCGCAGCTGCTCGGTCTCGCGGACGCGCTCGTCGCTGCGCAGCACATCGCGGGCGTAGAGCTGCAGGTCCTCGAAGTCGAGCGCCGACTCGCGCTCCTTCGCCCGCCGGTACTCGTCGGCGAACAGGTCGAGCAGCTCCTGCAGCAGGTCGCGGTCGCGGGCGGCGAGGTCGTCGAGCGCCGCCTGCTCGAGCCGGTCGCGGGCGTCGCGGAAAGCCGCGGCGCGCTCGCCGCGGGCGGCCAGCTCCGACAGGTCGAGCAGCTGCTCGGGGTTGGAGCCGAGCTGCAACGCCGCCGTCGCGGCCGCGCGCTGCAGGTCGGTCGCGTCGGCGTCGGCGGCCAGCTCGCGCGCCGCCCCCTGCAGCTCGGCGAGCCGCTCGGCCACTCCCACCTGCTCGCCGAGGTCGAGCGTCAGGTCGCGGCCCGCGGAGCGGAGCGTCTCGTAGACGCCGGTCAACATCCGCCGCAGCCCGCCCGAGCCGTAGGTGGCGAGCAGGCGCAACCGTTCCGGGTCGCGCGAGGCGCAGAACGCCTCCAGCGCGCGCCCGAACGCCTCGCCGCGCACGACCGCGCCCTGCTCCTCGTCGAGCTCGCGGAAGCGCGGGTCGATCCCCACCGCGAACGGGTGCGTGCGCAGCAGGCGCGAGCAGAAGCCGTGGATCGTCGAGATCCAGGCGCCGTCGAGCCGCCGCGCCAGGTCGTGCCGCCCGCGAGCCCGCAGCGCGGCCCGGATGCGGGCGCGCAGCTCGCCGGCCGCCTTGCGCGTGTAGGTGATGACGAGGACGGACTCGACGTCGAGGCCGTCGTCGCACACGGCGCGCACGAACCGCTCGACCAGCACGGTCGTCTTCCCGGTGCCGGCGCCGGCCGACACGAACACCTCGCCGCGCGCCTCGACCGCCGCCAGCTGCTGCTCGTTCATGCGCGCTCCACGCGGCACATCGACCAGAGGTCGCACCAGGTGGGGCAGCTCCCGCCCTTCGGGTCGTGCCGCACGTCGCCGGCGCGGATCCGCTGCGCGTAGCCGTGCGCCCGCTCGCGCGCGCCCTCGACGAGCTGCCAGAACCGCTCCTCGTCGAGGTAGTCCGCCTTCGCGAAGTCGGGCAGGTCCTCCTCGGCCTCGCCGCGCAGGAGCCCCCGCGCGATGCGGGCGCCGCCGAGCGCGCGGTACACGCCGCCGAGCGGCTCGATGCCGATCAGGTCGCGCAGCACCAGCATGTACAGCGGCACCTGGAGCCGCAGCTCCTCCTCGATCTGCTTCGCCGAGTGCGCGCTGCGACCCGACTTGTAGTCCTGCACGATCCCGCGCGCGCTGAACGGGTCGAGGTCGACGCGGTCGATCTTGCCGCTGAGGTACGTCGACTCCCCCAGCTCGAGCCCGCGCTGCAGCTCGGGCGCCGAGCGGTCGGAGCCGAACGCGACCTCGAACCGGCGCGGCACGAGGCGCAGACCCGAGGCCGCCTCGTCGCGGACGAACCCCTCCAGGTCGTGCCAGAGCCCCTCGCGCAGCTCCAGGCGGTCGACGTCGGCGAGGTCGATCCGCACGCCGCCCGAGATCGCCTCGTCGAGGCACCGGGCGAGGAAGCGCAGCGCCGGCTCGAGCGTCGTCTCGTCGACGCGCTCGACGCCCAGCTCCTTCGGGAGGCCGGAGTAGAACTTGAACAGCGCCTGGTGGGCGACGCTGCCGCGCAGCATCGCGTCGGGCTCGGCGTCGATCGTGCGCGGGGCCACGACGCGCTCGTGCAACCACGCCGACGAGCAGTCGGCGAACCGCTCCAGCTCGGTGGCGGCGAAGGTGGTGCGGGCGCCGAGCCAGGCGAGCACGATCGGGTTGCGCAGCCGGGTGCGCCGGTCGAACGCGCGCCGCGCGCGGGCGAAGCGCCGCTCCCAGCCGTTGGCGTCGGCGAGCGCGGCGGCGCCGTCGGGGTCGGCGACGCCGAGCAGGGCCAGCGCGCGCAGCCGCTCGCGGTCGCTCGGCGCGTCCTCGAGCGGCCAGGTGAGCGCCGAGAGCGGCCGGCGGGCGCGGGCCCGCGCCACGTCGTCGGCGTCGAAGAGCGACGCCACCTCCTCCCAGAACGGGCTCGGCTCCCGCGGTGCGCCGTCGTCGGTCGCCGCCTCGCGCACCAGGTACAGGCGCCGCTCGGCGCGCGTGCACGCGGTGTAGAAGAGGTAGCGGTCGCGGCTGACCGCGTCGGGCCGCTCGAGGCGGCCGCCGAGCTCGCGCCGCCGGTCGTCGTCGAGGAACGGCGACGTGCGCGAGCGGCGCGGCAGCGAGCCCTCCTCCAGGCCGAGGCAGAAGACGACGTCGAAGCCCCGCGTGCGGGCCCGCAGCAGGTCGAGCACCGCCACCCGCCCCGTCTCGGCGGTCGACGACCGCACCTCGGCCCGCTCGAGGGCGGAGAACACGTCCTCCTCGCCGATAGTCTCAACGAGACTAGCCCAGCCGTCGAGCTCGTCGAGCAGCCGCAGCGCGGCGTCGTAGCAGCGCAGGTCGAGCCGCGACGTCTCGCCGGCGGGCGGCGCCTCGGTGCCGTACGCGGCGCGCACCATGCTCCGCAGCAAGCTCCGGACGCCGGCGACCGGCGTCTCGGCGGCCCGCAGCTCGGCGAGGGCCACGACCGGCGCCTCGCGCAGCCGCTCCGTCTCGGTCTCGACCCGCTCGGCCTCCGAGATCGCCCGCCCGCGCAGCCGCCCCTCCACGTAGTCGACCGAGCTGCGCGCGAGCGCCGAGTACGGTGAGCGCAGGAACGCGAACAGCTCGCGGCGACCTGCGCCGAGCCAGGCGTACCGGAGCAGCGAGAGGAGCGCGTGCCCGAGCGGCGTGGCGCCGAGGCGCACCCGCGACTCGACGGCGTACGGCAGCCCGAGCGAGCCCAGCACCGTCTCGAGCGGGCCGCGCCAGTGCTCCAGCGACGGCGCGACGAGCCCGATCCGCTCCGGCGGCGTCCCCGAGCGGATGAGCGCGGCGACCTCGTGCGCGACGAGCTCGAGGGTGCCGCGCGTTCCGGCGCCCTCCAGGAACCGGATCGCGCCGTCGAGCGGCGGCGCCTCGGGATGCCCCTCCTCGAACAGGAACCGCTCGAGGTGCGCGAGCGCGGGCTGCGTCGCCGGGCGGCCGCCGCCCGCGGGCAGCTCCTCGATGCGGCCGGAGGCGAGTCCGGAGAGGTCCTCGGCGGTGCGCCGCAGCGACGCGAACGCCTCGCGCCCCGGCTCGTACGGCAGCGAGACGGCGACGTCGGCGCGGCCGGCGAGCGCCTCCAGCAGCGACCACTCGGCGCCGGTCAGGTCCTCGAAGCCGTACGCGAAGACGGGCGCGCCGTCCCATGCGTCGAGCTCCCCGGCGAGCCGCTCGACCGCGGCGCGCCGCAGCAGGTCGCGATCCCACAGCCCGATCCCGTCGAGCTCGTCGCGATAGGCGCGGTAGAGGGCGGCCAGGTCGCCGCGCAGGTCGGGCGGGTCGAGCAGTCCGGATTCGAGCTCCGCCAGCGTGCCGAGCAGCACGTCGGCGAAGCCGCCGGTGCGCGCCGAGCGCGCGAGGCCGTCGAGCTCCACGCGGGCGAGCGCGCGGCGGACGACCAGCGTCCGCTGCGCATCGGTCGCGACGGGACGCCGATCGGGGTGGCCGGAGGCGACCCGCTCGAACAGGTCGTCGAAGGTGCCGATCTCGCCGGCCAGCAGGCAGCCGCGGCGTGCCAGCAGGTCGCGCTCGACCCGGTCGACGTCCGACCGGTTCGGCACGATCAGCACCGGCTCGTCGTCGAGGCGCGCCAGATAGCGCTCCAACAGGAGCGCGACCTTGCCCGCATGCGCAGGCCCTGCGACGAGGGAGAGCCCCACCTTCCCATCGTAGAGTGGCCGCAGGACGGTTCCCGCGACCACTCACGATGGTTTTCGCGCTCTCAGCGGCTACGCGGCGACGCTCTTCGGGCGCCGGCCGCGGCGGGCGGCGGCGCGACCCGGCAGCTTGCCGGCGCAGGCGTCGCAGAGGTCGGCGACCTTGGAGCCGCGCCGCGCGTCGGTGTAGGTGATACGCAGGCTCGCGCCCTTGGCCTCGTCGACCTCCTTGCCGCAGTTGTCGCAGACCAGAACGGTTTTCCGTGCCACGCTTTTCCTCCTTCGGGGAATCGATGCGGCGGAACTGTAACGCGTAATCACGCGGCCGCGCGAGCGGAGCGAATTCTCCACGAGCGGAGCAGGCCGAGCGTCGCGCGTTCCTCTGGATCGAGCTCGACATCGCGGGCGCCGACGACCCGCAAATGACGCGGGCGAAAATCGTCGATCGTTCTCCCGTCGAGATACTGCTCGACCACCGCCGGGCTGACGTACGAGCTGCGCGCGACGGCGGGCGTATTGCCGAGCCGCGCCGCTACCTTCCGCATCACCGCCGTCACGCGCTTTCGCGCCTCCCTTTCCGACTCCGCCGGGCCTGCTTCCGCGAGCTCGACGGCCGCGATCAGGGTTCCGCCCCAGGTGCGGAAATCCTTCGCGCTGAACTGCTCGCCGAGATGCAGCCGGATGTAGTCGTTCAGGCGGGGCGCGGAGAGGTTCGCGAGGCCGTCGCCGTTCTCGTAGCGAAAGAGCCGCGAGCCCGGCAGCGCGAGCAGCTCGCGCACGGCCCCGGCCAGCTCGGCGTCGACGATCGCGCTGCGCACCATGATCCGCTGCTTGCCGCGGTAGCGAAACGAGACGCGCGACCCGCGCACACGGACATGGGTGTGGCGGAGCGTGGTGATGCCGTAGGTGCGCGACGAGCGCGCGTAGCGGTCGGAGCCGACGCGGAACCAGCCGAGGTTGATCAGCCGGGCCGCGACCGCCGCGACGCGCTCGTACGGCAGTCCCTCCAGGTCGACGTGGGCGGCCATCGCGGCGCGCAGCACGGGCAGCGACTCCGCGAAGCGGATCAGCCGGTCGAACTTCTCGGCCTCTCGCCGGGCGCGATAGGCAGGGTGGTACAGGTACTGCGTCCGCCCGGCCGCGTCGACGCCCGTGGCCTGGAGCTTGGCGCGCGGATCGCGGCAGATCCAGACGTCGGCCCATGCCGGCGGGATCGCCAGCGCGCGGATCCGCTCCAGCCGCTCCGGGTCGTCGATCTCCTCGCCGGCGACGTCCAGGTAGCGGAAGCGGCGCTTCGATCCGACACGCGTCCAGCCGGGTCTCCGCGCCATCGCCCGTGTGATCTCCGCCGTGGACCGGGCCGAATCCTCCGGGGCGGTCCGTACAATCGCCGCCGATGGATCTGCAGGCGATCGTCGTCCTCGAGGGCGACCAGACCGGTCAGGAGCTGCTCGAGGAGGCGCTTCGCCTGCTCGTGCCCGACGTGATCGGCCTCGAGGTGGAGCTGCCGCGCTTCGACCTCTCGCTGGAGCGCCGGCGAGAGACCGGGAACGGCGTCGTGCACGAGGCGGCGGCCGCGATCCGGCGGCACGGGCTCGGCCTGAAGGCCGCCACCATCACGCCCGAGGCGCGCGGCGACGTCGGCTCGCCCAACCGCATCCTGCGCGAGGAGACGGGCGGCAAGGTGATCGTCCGCACCGGCCGGCGCATCCCCGGCGTGGTCCCGTTCGGCGGGGTCCACTCGCCGATCTCGGTCGTCCGGATGGCCGTCGGCGACGCCTACGGCGCGAAGGAGTGGCGGGAGGGCGACGGCGACGCCGAGGTCGCGTTCCGCACCGAGCGGATCGAGCGGTCGGTGTGCCGCGCGGTCGCCGAGTTCGCGTTCCGGGAGGCGAAGCGCACCGGCGCGAAGGTCTTCGGCGGGCCGAAGTACACCGTCTCCCCCACCTACGAGGGCATGCTCAAGGAGGAGATGGACGCGGCCGCCGCGCGGCACCCGGACGTCACGTACGAGCCGCAGCTGATCGACGCCACGTTCGCGCTGCTCGTGGCCTCGACGGGCGACCCGCTCGTGATCCCGACGCTGAACCGCGACGGCGACATCCTCTCCGACCTCGTCCTGCCGCTGTTCGGCTCGATCGCCGGCTCGGAGTCGATGCTCGTCGCGTTCGAGGGCGACGACCTCGACCCGACCGCGCTGATGGCGGAGGCCGCGCACGGCACCGCACCGGCGCTCCAGGGCAAGAACGTGGCGAACCCGCTGGCGATGATCCTCGCCGTGGCGGCGCTGCTCTCCCACACCGAGAGCGGTCGCCAGGCGGGCCGGGCGATCCGGGAGGCGGCGCTCGAGGCGGTCGCCGAGGGGACGAAGACCGCCGACCTCGGCGGGCACGCGTCGACGACGGACTACACCGACGAGGTGATCCGCCGCACGCGGACGAAGCTCGAGGTCTGGGGCTCGCTCTAGCTCAGAGCGCGAGGAACGCCCGCGCGACGCGCGGGTCGAACTGGCTGCCGGCGCAGCGCTGCAGCTCGAGCAGCGCCTCGCGGTGCGTGAGCGGCGTCCGGTACGGGCGCCTCGACGTCATCGCGTCGTAGGCGTCGACGACGGCGAGGATGCGGGCCTCGAACGGGATCTCCTCCGCGTCGAGCCCGTCGGGATAGCCCGTGCCGTCCCAGCGCTCGTGGTGGTGCAGCACGCAGCCGACCGCGTGGCGCAACGAGCGGATCTGGGCCACGAGGCGCGCGCCGACGACCGGATGCCGGCGGATCTCGGCGAGCTCGCAGGCGTCGAGCGGCCCCGCCTTCTGGAGGATCGCCCGGCTGACGTCGAGCTTGCCCACGTCGTGCAGCGGCCCGCCGGCGCGCACGGCCTCGATCGACGCGGCGGGCGCCTCCAGCGCCCGCGCGAGCGAGAGCCCGAGCCGGGTCACCCGGGCGGCGTGACCGGCGGTGTGCGGGTCGCGATCGGCGAGGGCGCGGCGCAGGCTGCGGGCGGTGAGGAGGGTCGCGGTCACGGCCCGGACGGGATTCCCGCTGCGCGCCCGGATCCCTGCGCAGGCTCTCTCAGCGAGCTTCGATCCGCCGCCGCGAGACGTGCACGGCGAGCAGGGCGATCACGCCGCCCACGACGATCGCGACCGCGGCGTAGACCCCGTAGTGGCTGATCGCGTCGGCCGCCGCCTTGCCGGCCTGGTAGGCGACGAGGCCGACGCCGACCGCCCAGACGATGCCGCCGGCCGCGTTCCAGAGCAGGAACCGCCACCAGGGCATGCCGGTGATGCCCGCCATCCACGCCGCCGTGACGCGCAGCACCGAGACGAATCGGCCCAGGAACACGGCCTTGCCGCCGTGCCGCTGGAAGAAGCGCTCCGCCGGTGGCAGCACGCGGTTGGCGTAGCGGGCGACGACGTCCCAGCGCTGGAGGAGCCGGCGGCCGCCGACCCGGCCGAGCCAGTAGCCGGCGTTGTCGCCCACGATCGCCGCCGCCGCGGCGACGACGATCACCCAGACGATCGAGAAGTGGTGATGGTCCGGGGTCGCCAGGATCGCCGCCGCGATGATCCCCGTCTCGCCCGGCAGCGGGATCCCCATCGACTCGCCCGCGACCAGCAGGAAGAGGAGCACGAGCCCGTAGGTGGTGAGCAGATGCGTCACCGACGTCAGTGTACGGACGCCCGGACGACGACCGGCGCTTCCGGTAGCGTCGCCGCCTGTATGCGTGTGGGCATCCCGAGAGAGACCGCCCCCGGCGAGTCGCGGGTCGCGCTCGTGCCGGAGACGGTCGGCCGGCTGCAGGGTCTCGACGTGGTGGTCGAGCCGGGCGCCGGCGAGGCCTCGGGCTTTCCCGACGCGGCCTACACGGAGGCCGGCGCGGCGATCGGCGACCCGTGGGCCGCCGAGATCGTGGCGAAGGTCGCGCGGCCGAGCGAGGCCGAGGAGGCGCGCCTGCGCGACGGCCAGGTGCTCATCGCGTTCCTGCAGCCGCTGACGGAGCAGGCGGCGGTCGAGCGGCTCGCCGCCGCGGGCGTGCACGCCTTCGCGCTCGAGTCGATCCCGCGCATCACGCGCGCGCAATCGATGGATGCGTTGTCCTCGCAGGCGACGGTCGGCGGCTACAAGGCGGTGCTGCTCGCGGCCGACCGGCTGCCGCGGTTCATGCCGATGCTGATGACCGCGGCGGGCACGATCCCGCCGGCGAAGGTGCTGGTGCTCGGCGCCGGCGTCGCGGGTCTGCAGGCGATCGCGACCGCGCGGCGGCTGGGCGCGGTCGTCTCCGGGTTCGACGTGCGACCGGCCGTGCGCGAGCAGGTGGAGTCGCTCGGCGCGACGTTCCTCGACCTGGGCGTGCAGGGCGAGGAGACGGAGGGCGGCTACGCGAAGGAGCTGACGCCCGAGCAGCAGGCGGCGCAGCAGGAGGAGCTGCAGCGGCGGATCCCGCAGTTCGACGCGATCGTCACCACGGCGGCGATCCCGGGGCGCGCCGCCCCCACGCTCGTCACCGCCGAGGCGGTGCACGGGATGCGCCCGGGCTCGGTGATCGTCGACCTGGCGGCCGAGACGGGCGGCAACTGCGCGCTGACGAAGCCCGGCGAGATCGTCGAGGAGAACGGCGTGACGATCGTCGGCCTCACGAACCTGCCCGGGACGATGCCCGCGCACGCGAGCCAGCTGCTGTCGCGGAACGTCGCGGCGCTGCTCGGTTTGCTCGCGCCGCAGGGCGAGCTGGCGCTCGACTTCGACGACGAGATCGTCGCGGGGGCATGCGTGACCCGGAAGGCGGTGGCTGCACAATGAGCCACAGCGCGACGCTCGTCGCGGAGCTGACGGTGCTGGTGCTCGCGATCTTCCTCGGCTTCGAGGTGATCTCGAAGGTGCCGACGATGCTGCACACGCCGCTGATGAGCGGCACGAACGCGATCCACGGGATCGTGATCGTGGGCGCGATGATCGTCGCGGGCGAGTCGCACCAGGACACGCTCGTCCGCGTGGTCGGGCTGATCGCGGTGATCCTCGCCTCCGCGAACGTCGTCGGCGGGTTCGTGGTCACCGACCGGATGCTGGAGATGTTCAAGAAGCGCGAGCCGCCGCGGCGCAAGGACGCGCCGTGAGCTTCCGTATTCGCGCTGACGCCTCGCGCGCCCCTCGGGCGTGGAGGTGCGCGTGAGCACGAACGGCATCAACCTGCTGTACCTGCTGACGATCGCCTGCTTCGTGCTGGCGCTGCGGTTCCTGTCGTCGCCGGCGACGGCGCGGCGCGGCACGTGGGTGGGCGCGGCCGGCATGGTCGTGGCGATCGTCGCGACGTTCCTGAAGGCCGGCGTCCACGTGACCTGGGAGATCATCGTCGGGATGGCCGTCGGCGGCGTGTTCGGCGCCGTCGCGGCGCGGCGGGTGCGGATGACGGCGATGCCGCAGATGGTGGCGCTCTTCAACGGGGTCGGCGGAGGCGCCGCGGCGCTCGTCGCGTTGGCGGAGTTCCACCGGCTCGCGCCGCCGCCGGGGCGGATCCACACCGACGTCTCGGTCTCGATCCTGCTCTCGGCCCTGATCGGATCGGTCTCGTTCGCCGGCTCGCTGGTCGCGTTCGGGAAGCTGCAGGAGCTGATCCGCGGCCGGCCGATCGTCTACGCCGGTCAGCAGATCGTCAACGCGCTGCTCCTCGGCGGCTGCGTGGCGGCGCTGGTCGCGGTGGCGGCGGGCGCCGAGCGACAGTGGCTGCTGGTGGCGCTGATCGGCGGCGCGCTCGCGTTCGGCGTCCTGTTCGTGCTGCCGATCGGCGGGGCGGACATGCCGGTGGTGATCTCGCTGCTGAACGCGTTCACGGGCCTGGCCGCGGCCGCGACGGGCTTCGAGCTGGAGAACAACGTGCTGATCGTGAGCGGCATGCTCGTCGGCGCGTCCGGCACGTTCCTGACGGTGATGATGGGCCGGGCGATGAACCGCTCGATCACGAACGTGCTGTTCGGGGCGTTCGGGCAGATCGCGGGCGGCGGGGGCGCGGCGGCGGCCGCGGGCGCGAACGGCGGCTCCGTCCGCTCGACGACGGCCGACGACGTGGCGGTGATGCTCGCCTACGCGCACAAGGTGGTGATCGTCCCGGGCTACGGGATGGCGGTGGCGCAGGCGCAGCACGACGTGCGCGCCCTCGCGGACGTGCTGGAGGAGCGCGGCGTCGAGGTGACGTTCGCGATCCACCCGGTCGCCGGCCGAATGCCGGGCCACATGAACGTGCTGCTGGCCGAGGCGAACGTGCCGTACCCGCAGCTGAAGGAGATGGACGAGGCGAACCCGGAGTTCGGCCGCACCGACGTGGCGCTGGTGATCGGCGCGAACGACGTCGTCAATCCGGACGCGCGCAACAACGCCGGCAGCCCGATCTACGGGATGCCGATCCTGAACGTCGACCAGGCGCAGGCGATCGTCGTGCTGAAGCGCTCGATGAACCCGGGCTTCGCCGGCATCGAGAACCCGCTGTTCCTGAACCCGAAGACCGTGATGCTGTTCGGCGACGCGAAGGAGTCGGTCGCCAGCCTCGGGGCCGGCGTCAAGAACCTGTGACCGGCGTGCCGGTCTTCAGCGGCGAGCTCGTCGAGCGGGCAGTGCCGCCCGGGACGGCGGTCGAGGCGGTGCGGCAGGCGTTCGTCGCGCACGCGCTTGGCGAGTGGGCGATGCCGCCGAA
The DNA here is from genome assembly GCA_036380895.1 of Gaiellaceae bacterium. Taxonomy (GTDB): domain Bacteria; phylum Actinomycetota; class Thermoleophilia; order Gaiellales; family Gaiellaceae; genus PALSA-600. The sequence goes on from DASVDV010000004.1 coordinate 46,853, forward strand.
GGTGTACGTGACGAACTATCCGGCCGGCGACTTCCGCGCGATGCCGGCGCTGGGCGGCGGGCATGCGCTGCTGAAGTGGGTGACGTCGTTCCCGGGCAACCCGGCCCGCGGGCTGCCGACGGTCTCGGGCGTGGTGCTGGTGAGCGACGCCGAGACGGGCCGGCTGGAGGCGGTGCTCGACGCGGCCGCCGTGACCGCGCTGCGCACGGGTGCGGCGGCCGTGCTGGCCGCCGAGACGTTCGGCCGCGTCGACGCGCGCACTGCCGCGGTCGTCGGAGCGGGCGTGAACGGCCGCGCCGCCGCGCGCACGTTCGCGGCGCGCGGCCGAAAGGTGGTGCTCTGGGACGTCGACGCCGAGCGGGCGCGGCGCGCAGCGGACGAGCTCGGCTGCGCGGTCGCCGGCTCGCTCGAGGAGGCGCTCGCGGCCGACCTGCTCGTGACGGTGACGCCGGGGCACGAGGTGCTGCTCGGTGAAGGCTCCCTGCGCCCGGGGCAGCACGTGTCGCTGATGGGCGCCGACGGGCCGGGGAAGGCGGAGATCGCAGCGGAGGAGCTGGCGCGCCTGCGCCTCTTCTGCGACGACTGGGAGCAGGCGAGCCACGGCGGCGAGCTCGCGCAGCTCGTCGAGCGCGGCCTCGTCGAGGAGGCGGGCGTGACCCGGATCGGCGACGTCCTCGCCGGCGCCGCGGACGGCCGTCGGAGCGCGGACGAGGTCACCGCGTTCGACTCGACCGGGCTCGCGATCCAGGATCTCGCCATCGCCCGGGCGGCTCTGGCGGCTGCGGAGACGCTGCCGGCGCTGCCGCTCCTCGAGCTGTAGAGCCCGCGTCAGCCGCGCAGCTCGCGTGTCACCGCGTCGATGAACGCGCTGCGGCGAGGCGAGCCGAGATGCGACGACTCGCCCTTCGCGTCGGGGGAGCCGGGATCCATGTACGGGACGCGCGGGATCGCGCCGAGGATCACGACGACGAGACGCTCGACCGGGCTCACGTGGATCCACTGGCCGTAGCTGCCGAGGGCCTCGTAGCTGCCGTCCCAGTTCACCCACCAGAGGAAGCCGTAGCCGCGGTGTGCCGCGGTCGCCGCCGTCTTCAGGCCGCGGATCCCCTCGAAGTTGAAGCTGAAGTCCGGGGCGACCGGGCTCGTCGCCTCCTGCACCCAGCCTTCCGGGAGGATGCGGACGCCGTCGACGACGCCGTCCGCCAGCATGAACAGCCCCCAGCGTGCGTAGTCGCGCAGGCAGGCGCCGCAACAGCTGCCGACGACCTCGTCCCCGTCGTCCGACTCGAGCATGAAGAACCCGTTCTGCTCCATCCCCATCGGCCGCCAGACCTTCTCGGCGCAGTAGTCGGAGACCGTGCGCCCGGTCACGGCTCTGAGGATGAGGCCGAGCAGGAACGTGTCGCCGGTGTTGTAGTAGTACTGGGTGCCCGGCGGCACCGCGAGCGTCCGGGTCTTCAGGTATGCGGCGATCGCGCCGCGCTCGCGGGCGGCGATCACCTTGATGTAGTGCTCCGCGACGTCCGAGCGGAGATCGTCGGTGTTCTCCGACCAGTCGATGCCGGACGACATCGTGAGGAGGTGGCGCACGGTGACCTCGTCGTAGGCGGTCCCGGCGAAGTCCGGCAGGTACCGGACGATCCGGTCGTCGACGCCCTCGATCAGCCCGTCCCGGATCGCCGCGCCGACGAGACACGAAGCGAGCGACTTCACCATCGACGACGACTGCCACAGGCCTTCCGCGGTCAGTCCCATGGCGTAGCGCTCCAGGACGATCTCCGCGTCCTTCACCACGAGGAGGCCGCTCACGTGCTCGTCGGCCATCAGGTCGTCGGTCGTCCGCGCCTGGTCGCCCTCGACGTACGTGACGTCGATCTCGGGGCGGCGCGCCAGCGGCTTCGGGACTCCTCGCGGGATCGTCCGCGTGGCGAAGATCCGGTCCCAGTGCAGGAAGCCCTCGCGCTGGATGTTCGGCGACCAGAGCAGGAAGTCGCCGCCGAGGAGCCGGGCGAGGAACTGCTCGTCCGTTTCGTCGCGTGCGCTCATGCTCACCTCCGGTCGCGGGGCCGTCGCCGAGACAGCCTACGCCGCGGGCCTTACGTCTGGGACGCCTCCAGCCGGGCGGGGTCGAACAGCTCGAGCTCGGGCGGCGGCGCCTCGCCGAGGATCGCGCGGGCGACCAGGTCGCCGCAGGCGAGCCCGAGCACGTTGCCGTGGCCGGAGTAGCCGCCGGCGACCCAGACGCGGTCGCGGCCGGGGACGCGGCCGGCGAGCGGCAGCAGGTCGGCCGTCGTGCCCCAGATGCCGGCCCAGCGCCGCTCGACGCGGGGACGGCTGCCGGCGAGCTGCTCGACGAGCGCCTCGATGTGCTCCTGGACCACGTCGGTGACCTCCTCGACGTCGGTCTCCTCGGTGGCGAGCGAGCTGTCGCGCCGGCCGCCGATCACGAGCCGCCCGTCGGGAAGCTGCTGCCAGTAGTCCCACCCGTGCCGCGCGTAGTGCGGCCGCTCGTACAGCCGCTGGGCGAGCGGCTCCGTGACGAGCACCTGCCCGCGGGTCGCGCGCACATGCGCGGCCAGCTCGGGCAGCAGGCGCGCCGTCGAGCCGTCGCCGCAGACGACGACGGCGTCGACGTCGAGGTCGTCGACTGCGACGGCGTCGTGCTCCTGGATGTCCGCCCCGGCCTCCGCGGCGCGCCGGGCGAGCCGCCGCACCCAGCGCGCAGGCTGGAGCGCCCCGTCGCGCGGGTGGACGATCGCACCGTGGAACAACCGATCGAGCGGCGGGTCGAGCCGGTCGAGCCACTCCACGGCGCACCCGTCCGCATGCAGGGCCTCGTATTCGCGGCGGAGCTCGCCGCGCTCGTCCTCGTCCCAGGCCAGCCGCAGGCTGCCGACGCGGCGGAAGGCGTCGCCGGCCAGCTGCTCGAGCCGATCCTGCGTCCGCTCGGTGAGCTCCATCAGCCGCCGCGCGGCCTCGCCGCCGAGCTGGTCGCGCGCCACGTCGTACGCGACCGCGGCCCCGCGCAGGGCGAAGCCGCCGTTCCGGCCACTCGCGCCGCCCGCCACCTCCCGGGCCTCGTGGAGCCGCACGCGCACGCCCGCCTCGGCCAGCGTGAGCGCGCACGAGCAGCCGGTGACGCCGCCGCCGACCACAGCGATCTCGGCAGGTCCCTGCCAGCCGGCGCGCGGCAGCGGCTCGGTCGGCTCGTCCAGCCAGAAGGAGCTCGTCGGCACGAAACGCCGATCCTACGCGGACGCTCCGCCGGACAATCGCGCGTGATCACGACGAAAGACGAAGCGAAGGCGACGTTCGACCGCTGGGCGCGCAGCTACGAGCGCGACAGGAGACGCTGGCGACCCTCGAGCTGCGTCGGGCGACGCCTCGTTCGAGTGGCAGGTCAGCGCGTGATCATCACCCCCCGGTACTCGCCGTCGGTCTGCGAGACCAGCCCCGCGACCTCGAGCTCAGCGAGGGCTCGGGCCACCTCGGCGGCCGGTAGACCGCTTCGCCGGCCGAGCTCGTCGGCGCCCGCCGGCTCGTCGCGGATCAGCCCCAGCACGACGCCTGCGCTGCCCGTCACGGCCGCCGGTGGCCCGGCGTCTACAGCCGGAACGGCCTCGATACCGATCGCCGCCAGCACGTCGGCTGCGCCGGTGACGGGCGTCGCCCCGAGGCGGAGCAGCGCGTTCGTGCCGCGGGAGAGCGCCGAGGTGATCTCTCCCGGCACCGCGAGCACCTCGCGACCCTCGTCGAGCGCGAGGTCGGCGGTGATGAGGGCCCCGCTCCGTTCGCGCGCCTCGACCACCACCGTCGCCTCGGCGAGCGCCGCGACGATCCGGTTGCGCGCCGGGAACCGCCACGGCGCCGGCTCCACGCCGGGCGGGTATTCGGAGACGATGAGCCCGCGTTCCGCGATTCGCGCGGCCAGCTGGGCGTGTGCGCTCGGGTAGTCGCGATCGATCCCGCAACCGAGCACGGCCACGGTCGTCCCGGTCTCGAGCGCGCCGCGGTGCGCAGCCGCGTCGACGCCGCGCGCCAACCCCGAGATCACGACCACGCCCGCCGCGGCAAGCTCGCGCGCCACCGACTGGGCGACGCCGCTGCCGTAAGCCGAGCAGGCACGGGCGCCGACGATCGCCACGGCCGGCCGCTCGAGCAGCTCGACCGGAGCGTTGCCGCGCAGGAAGAGCCCGGGCGGCGGATCGTGCGCCGACCGCAGCCGGCGCGGGAAGTCCGCCGAACCGCGGGGGAGCCACCGAAAGCCGCAGCGCTCGAGGTCCGCGAGGAACCGCCGCTCGTCGAACTCGCGGCAGAAGCGGCGGAAGCGCTCCGTGCGCGGCCCTTCGAGCAGGTGACTCCCCGTCTCGGCGGCGAAGGCGGCCACCGCGAGCTCCGACCCGGCGCCGGTCACGCCGCCAGCTCCGCCGGAGTCCGGTAGGAAAGCGCCTCGGCGACGTGCTCGGGCTCCACCTGCTCAGCGCCGCCGAGTGCCGCCACCGTCGCAGCGACACGCGCCACGCGGGCGCGGCCACGTCCGGAGAGCGGCAGCCGCTCGACGGCCTGGGTGAGCAGTCCGTCGGCCTCCGGCGTCCGTCGCGGAACGCGCTCGCGGAGACGCGCTCGCGCAGGCAGCACCCGGCCGAGCACTGCCTCCGACGGCTCGCCGGGTGGCGCCGCCAGATCGGCCGCGCGCGGCCGCGGAACGAGCACGACCACGTCGATGCGGTCGAGGAGCGCCCGGGAGAGCTTCTCCCGGTAGCGCGCGACCCGCTCCGGCGTGCACGCGCACTCGGCGACGCCGTCGCCCCGCCCGCCGCACGGGCAGAGGTTCATGGTCGCAACGAGCTGGAACCGCGCCGGGAACATGGCACGGCCGCCGACGCGCGAGACCGTCACCGCACCGTCCTCCAGCGGCTGCCGCAGGGCCTCGAGGGCCGGCCGCGCGAACTCCGGCAGCTCGTCCAGGAAGAGAACGCCCCGATGGGCGAGCGTCGCTTCGCCCGGCCGCAGGTGCGCCCCGCCCCCACCGACGATCGCGGCCGTCGACGCGGAGTGGTGCGGCGCCCGGAACGGCGGCACCCGGATCAGGCCGGCCCCGGGCGGCAGCGTGCCGGCGACCGAGTGGATGCGCGTCACCTCGAGCGACGCCTCCTCGTCGAGCAGCGGCAGGATGCCCGGCAGCCGGCGCGCGAGCATCGACTTGCCGGTGCCCGGCGGGCCGGCGAGCAGCAGGTTGTGGCCGCCGGCCGCCGCGATCTCGAGCGCGCGTCGCCCCCGCTCCTGGCCGCGGACGTCCGCCAGATCGGGTGGGACCTGCACGCGCTCCAGGTCGTCGTCGGGTGGTGGCGGCGGCGGCGGCTCGTATTCGCCGCGCAGGTACGCGACCGCCTCGGCGAGGTGCCTGGCGGCGACCGGCTCGACACCGGCGAGCGCGACCTCCGCCGCGGACTCGGCCGCGCACACGAGCCGCTCCAGCCCGGCGCGACGTGCGCCCTCCGCCGCGACGAGCGTCCCCGGCACGGGTCGCAGCCGCCCGTCGAGCGCCAGCTCGCCGACCGCGGCGTGGCCGTCGAGGGCGCCCGAGGGCAGCTGATACGACGCCGCCAGGACGGCGAGCGCGATCGGCAGGTCGAAGCCGGCGCCCTCCTTGCGCAGCCGCGCCGGCGCGAGGTTCACCGTGATGCGCCCGTCGGGCCAGATCAGCTCGGCCGAGGCGATGCCGCTGCGGACGCGATCCTTCGCCTCCTGGCACGCGCGATCGGCGAGGCCGACGATCGCGAACGCCGGCGCCCGCCCCTGGATGTGCGCCTCGACCTCCACCGGATGCGGCTCGAGCCCGACGAGCGCGTGGGTGACGGTGCGAGCGAGCACGTTGTCACGCTAGACGGCAAACCGTCACATGTCTGTGCCGACTCTGTGCCGAAACTGCGACAAATGACTCAGAAGGCGCCGGGCAGGTGCCGGAGCCGCCCGCCGCGCTCCGCGATCACGTCGAAGCGCACCCGGAGACCGCAGAGCTCGGGGTGGAGCGCCAGCCAGACGTCCGCCGCGCGCCGGACCCGGCGCTGCTTCTCGGGCGTCACCATCTCCAGCGGATCGCCGAACCGGTCGCCCGACTTCGACTTCACCTCGCAGAAGACGAGCGTCTGGCCGCGGCGGGCGACCACGTCGAGCTCGTAGCCGCCGAGCCACCGGTTCGTGGCCAGGATCCGGTAGCCGCGCAGGCGATACCAGCGCGCGGCGCGCCGCTCGGCGTCGTTCCGCGGCTTCGCGGTCGACTCAGGCTTCCGCGGCGACGAGCTCGACGTCGGGCTCCGTGCGGTAGCAGAGCGCCCGGAACGAGCGCCGGTGGATCTCCGACGGGCCCCGCTCGCGCACCGCCCGGCTGTGCGCGGGCGTGATGTAGCCGACGTGCGAGCAGAAGCCGTAGCCCGGATAGAGCGCGTCCGCCGCGTGCATGTAGCGGTCGCGGGTCACCTTCGCGACGATCGAGGCGGCCGCGATCGCCGCGCTCTTCGTGTCGCCGTCGACCACGGCGCGGTGCGGCGGCGCGGCGGGCCCGAGCCGGAAGCCGTCGACGAGGCAGACGTCGGCCGGCTGGCAGGCCCACAGCGCGGAGCGCAACCCGTGCAGGTTCGAGCGATGCAGGCCCTCCCGGTCGATCACCGCCGGCGGGAAGACGTGCACCGACACCGACTCGGCGCACGAGATGACCGCCCGGTAGAGCTCCTCGCGGGTCGCCGCGTCGACCTGCTTCGAGTCGTTCAGCTGCGCGAGCGGCCGGACGCGATGCTCGCGCAGGCTCGCGTAGTCGAGCAGCACCCCCGCGACGACGAGCGGCCCCGCCAGCGGGCCCCGTCCCGCCTCGTCGGCGCCGGCGACGAAGCGCGCCCCGAAGGCGCGGTCGAACCGGAGGAGCTTCTGACCGGGGCGCTTCGCGGCCACCCGCCGAGGATAGCCCGACCCGCGGCCGCCTCCCGTCCGCGGCACGCAACCGGCACGAAATCGTCACACTCGCGTCACGCGGGCAGCACGCAGTCCACGTCCCGCCGGTACACGGTCACCCGCCAGGAGCCGGATCGCTTCGTCGCGCGCAGCTCGTCGCAGGTCGCTCCGCCGTGCGAGACCGTGCAGAGATAGTCGGGGGTCCGCAGCCGGTACGGCAGCCCCACGCCGGAGGTGCAGCGCACCCGGTCGCCGCCGCCGTGCGCCGCCACGAACGTCTTCACCGCCGAGACGGCGTCCTGATGCTCGCCCGTCCCGCACCCGGCCGACGCCAGCGCGGCGACGCAGAGCGCGAACGCGAGGACGACTCTCAGGCTAGGTGCGCAGCTCGCGGACGCGAGCCTTCTTGCCGACCTTGCCGCGCAGGTAGTAGAGCTTCGCGCGGTTGACGTCGCCGATCGCGGCGACCTCGATCTTGTCGATCTTCGGCGAGTGCAGCGGGAACGTGCGCTCGACGCCGACGCCGAACGAGTTCTTGCGCACCGTGAAGGTCTCGCGGACGCCGGCGCCCTGCCGCTTGATCACGATCCCCTCGAACACCTGGATCCGCTGGCGGGTGCCCTCGATCACGCGGAAGTGCACGCGCACGGTGTCGCCCGCCTTGAAGCGCGGGACGTCGCGCAGCTGGCGACGCTCGATGTCCTGGATCGGAGTGGTCATGGCGAGGAGGGCCGGAGGCCGGCGCGCATGGTAGCTGAAAGGCCGGGTCAGTAGACCGAGATGCGGTTCGGCGGCCAGTAGGTCGCGAAGACCTCGCCGATCAGGTTGCCGCGCGGCACCGTCCCCCACTCGCGCGAGTCGCACGACTCGGCGCGATTGTCGCCCATGAAGAAGTAGTGGTTCTTCGGGATGACGAGCGGCCCGTAGTTGCGCACGTCGCGTCTTCCCGGCTTGATGTACGGCTCGTTCAGCTTCTTGCCGTCGATGAAGACGTAGCCGTCCCGCTCCTCGATCGTCTCGCCCGGGAGTCCGATCAGCCGCTTCACGAAGGTGCCGCCCTCGCCGCAGCGCACGGCCGCGAGCGGCGGCGTCTCGAACACGACGATGTCCCCCCGCTTCGGCGAGAACAGGTGGTAGCAGAAGCGGCAGGCGAGGACGCGATCGGAGAAGCGCGCCTCGCAGCCGGGCGCCGGGTGCGCGCAGTGCAGCGTCGGCTCCATCGAGCTGGAGGGGATGCGATACGGGTTGACGACCCAGGCCTTGATCGCGAGCACGATCGCGATCGCGCCGACGATCGTGACCAGCCAGTCGATCGTGATCCGCCAGCTGCGCGGCAGCCCCTCGGTGAGGCGGTCGATCGGGTTCCTCACCGCACGTGCTCCCTGCGCCAGCGCTCGATCCGGCCGTGGTCGCCCGAGAGGAGAACCTCGGGGACGCGCCAGCCGCGGAAGTCGGCCGGCCGTGTGTAGTGCGGGTACTCGAGCCCGCCGCCGAGCTCCGGCGAGAACGACTCGAGCTCGCCCGAGCCCTCGCTGAGCGCGCCGGGCAGCCGGCGGGCGATCGCGTCGACAAGCACCATCGCCGGCAGGTCGCCGTTCGAGAGCACGTAGGGCCCGATCGAGATCGCGTCGCTCGCCAGGTGCTCGACGATCCGCTCGTCGAAGCCCTCGAAGCGCGCCGAGAGCAGGGTGAGCGCCGGCTCGAGCGCCAGCTCCTCGACGAGCTCCTGCGTCAAGGGCCGGCCCTGCGGGCTGAGCGCGACGACGCGGTGCGTGGGCCTGCCGCCGTAGATCGCGTCGAGCGCGGCCGCCACGACGTCGACGCGCAGCACCATGCCGGCGCCGCCCCCGTACGGCTCGTCGTCGACCTGGCCGGCGCGGAGCGGCGTCGAGTCGCGATAGGAGAAGAGGCGCAGATCGAGCTCGCCGCCGAGCACGGTCGCGACCGGCCGCTGCTCGGTGAGCCAGGCGAAGGCGTGCGGAACCAGGGTGAAGACGTCGAGCTGCAAGGGGATCAGTCGGGCTCCGCGAAGCCGGGCGCGACCAGGATACGACGGGCGGCCAGATCGACGCTGCACACGCAGTCGTCCACCATCGGCAGCGCGATCCCGCTGTCGAGCGCGAGCACGTCGTTCGCCACCCCGGGCTCGACCGCGGCGACGGCGCCGAGGACGCGCCCGCCCTCCTCGACGACCTCGAGCCCGACGAGCTCGAAGGCGTAGTACTCGTCCTCGCCCGTCTCGGGGAGCTCCGCCCGCTCGACCTCGAGCGCCGTGCCGCGCGGCGCCTGGCGGTCGAGCCGGATCACCGGCCGCCCACCGGCGCGGCGCGCCGCGACGACCTCGGCGCGGTCGGCGCCGACGAGCAGCCGGGCGCCGACGGCGAACCAGCGCTCGTCTTCGCTGGCCTGCTCGACGACGAACGAGCCGTCGAGCCCGTGCGGCTTGCCGACACGGCCGACCACGACGCGCTCAGCCGCCGACAAGAGATTCGAAATACGTCGTCGCCTCGTCGCGCGAGGCCTGCGGCCACTCGCCGGGGAAGCCGGAGCCGGCGATCTCGCACAAGGTCGCCTCCACGTCGTACGGCGTGCGCCGCAGCTGCACGTCAAGCCCGAGCAGCGCCCAGTAGGCGCCCGGCTCGTCCTCGTACGGCATCCCGACGCTGCCGGCGTTGACGATCCGCTTCGCGCCGACGGCGCGGTCGAACTGCACGTGCGTGTGCCCGCAGACGACCACCGGCTCGGCGACGCCGTCCAGCACCTCCAGCCACCGCTCGTCGGACGAGAGGGCGGTGCGGATCTCGGCGTCGTCGCGCGGCGTCGCATGGCAGAAGAGCACGGGCCCCAGCCCGTCCACCTCGAGCGACAGCGAGAGCGGCAGGCCCGCGAGCTCCTCCGCGTCGGCGCCCGTCAAGCCGCCCCGCACGAACTCCGTCGTCTCGGCCGGGGCGAGGCCGCCGGTGCCGAGCAGCTCGCGCTCGCCGTTCCCGCGCAGCCACCGCACGTCGCCCGCCAGCGAACGCAACCGCGCCAGCGTCTCGGCCGGCCACGGCCCGCCGACGACGTCGCCGCCGAGCACGATCGCGTCGACCTCCTCTCCCTCGAGCTCCGCGAGCACAGCGTCCAGCGCACGCACGTTGCCGTGCACGTCGTACAGGGCTGCGACCTTCACTCGGCGATCTCGACCAGGACGCGCCGCCCCTCGCGGACGGCGCTGGCGCGGACGAGCGTCCGGAGCGCGCGGACGATCCGTCCCTGGCGGCCGATCACCTTGCCGACGTCGTCGGGGGCGACGTGGAGTACGAGCACGAGCGCACCGTCGCGCTCCTCCGACTCGACCCGCACCGCCTCGGGATCGTCGACGAGCTCGCGCGCGAGGTACGCGAGCAGCTCCGACATCGTCAGCGCTCGATGCCCTGGATCTTCAGGAGCTTCGCGACCGCCTCGGTCGGCTGCGCGCCCTTGCCGAGCCAGTCGCGCACCTTGGCCTCGTCGAGGTCGACGGTCGACGGCTCGGTCTGCGGGTTGTAGCGGCCCACGATGTCGAGGAACTTGCCGTCCCGGGGAGCGCGCGCGTCGGCCGCGACCACGCGGTAGATCGGGTTCTTCTTCGAGCCCACGCGGGTGAGCCTCAGCTTGACTGCCATCCGGTCTCCATCTCTCTCGTCGTTATCTCCGCCCGGCCTTCTTCTTCTTGCGCTTCGAGGAGCTGCGCCGCGACATCGCGGGCGGCCCCGTGGGCGCGCCGGGGGTCGGGAGGGCCGGCATCTTCCCCCGCCCCATCTGCTTCATCATCTTCTCCATCTGCTTGCGCGCCTCGAGCAGCTGGTTCACCTGCTCGACGCTCGTGCCCGAGCCGCGCGCGATCCGCAGCCGGCGCTTGCCGTCGATCGCGTGCGGGACGCGCCGCTCGTGCGGCGTCATCGAGAGCACGATCGCCTCGACGCGCGCCAGCTGGCGGTCGTCGACGTCGACGTCGCCGAGCTGCTGGCTCTTGCCGGGGATCATCTTCATGATCCCCTTCAGCGGCCCCATCCGGCGCAGCATCTTGTACGCCTTCAGGAAGTCGTCGAAGCTGAACTGGCCCTGCCGCAGGCGCTTCTCCATCTCCGCCTGCTCGTCCTCCTCGACGGCGGCCTCGGCCCGCTCGATCAGCGTCAGCACGTCGCCCATGCCGAGGATCCGCGACGCCATCCGGTCGGGGTGGAAGACCTCGAGCGCGTCGAGCTTCTCGCCGGTGGAGGCGAACTTGATCGGCTTGCCGGTGACCGCCTTGACGCTCAGCGCGGCGCCGCCGCGGGCGTCGCCGTCGAGCTTCGTCAGCACGACGCCGTCGAACGCGATCCGCTCGTCGAACGCCCGCGCGACGTTGACGGCCTCCTGACCGGTCATCGCGTCGACGACGAGGAGCACGTTGTGCGGCTTCGCCTCGTCGCGGACGCGTGCGAGCTCCTCCATCAGCTCCTCGTCGATCTGCAGGCGGCCGGCGGTGTCGACGATCACCGTGTCGACGTCCTCGGCGTGGGCGCGCTCGAGGCCCCTGCGCGTCGCCTCGACCGCGTCCGTCGTGTCCGTCCGGTAGACGGGCACGCCGATCTGCCGGCCGAGCTGCTCCAGCTGGTCGATCGCGGCGGGCCGCTGCAGGTCGGCGGCCACGAGGCCGGGCTTGCGGCCCTCGCCGCGCAGGTGCAGCGCGAGCTTCGCGGCGGTCGTCGTCTTGCCGGAGCCCTGCAGCCCAGCGAGCAGGATGACGGTGAACTTGCCGAACGCGAGGCCGGAGGCGCCGGCGCCCATCAGCTCGGTCAGCTCGTCGTGGACGACCTTGACGACCTGCTGGCCGGGCGTGAGGCTCTTCAGCACCTGCTCGCCGACCGCCCGCTCGCGCACGTGGGCGACGAAGTCGCGGACGACGGTGAAGTTGACGTCGGCCTCGAGCAGCGCGAGCCGGATCTCGCGCATCGCGCGCGAGATCGCCTCGTCGTCGAGACGGCCGGTCTTGCGGAGGTCGCCGAGGGCGCCCTGGAGCTTGTCGGAGAGTGCGTCGAACACGACGGGCCATCGTACCCGGCTCGCAGAGCCGTTCAGCGCAGCGCCGCGTAGGCTCCGGCGACCGCGACGCCGTACACGAGGTGGTACGAGAGGTCGAGCGCCAGCTCCTGCGCCGGATACCGCCACGGCGGCTCGTAGATGCCGAGCGGGACCAGCTCGCCGTACGAGGCCGCCCAGATGCCGCCGCCGAGCGCGAGCCCGGCCCGCAGGGGCGCCGGCTCGACGACGGAGGCGACGAGCCCGTAGGCGGCGCCCCAGGTGACGCCGTACGCCCAGTGCATGGCGTTCGTGAGCAGCGGCACCTGCTTCTTGGTGACGCGGCGGCCCTTGCCGAGCGCGTCGGCGGCCCGCTTCGCGACCTGCGCCGGCGCGGGCGCCTCGGCCCAGGTGCGCGGGACGGGCGTCCTCAGCGGCCGGCCGCGCCTGTGGGCGACCGCGAGCTGGTAGGCGGTCATCGCCGCGGTGCCGATCACGCCGGCGACGACGCCGCGCGCGAGGCCCGCCCCGATCGTGCGCGCGTCCGCCATGGCAACGGCATTTCCGCGCCGTGCGGACGGAAAACGAGCTCAGCCGGCGACGAGCGCACGCGCGAAGTCGTGCGCGTCGAACGGGCGGAGGTCGTCGAGCCCCTCGCCCACGCCGACGAGCTTCACCGGCAGCCCGAGCTCGTACGCCATCGCCACGGCGATGCCTCCCTTGGCGGAGCCGTCGAGCTTCGTCAGCGCGACGCCGGTCACGCCGACGGCGTCGTTGAAGAGGCGGGCCTGCTGCAGCCCGTTCTGGCCGGTCGTCGCGTCGACGACGAGCAGCGTCTCGTGCGGCGCCCCCTCCAGCCGGCCGGCGATCACCCGGCGCACCTTGGCGAGCTCGTCCATCAGGTTGGTCTGGGTGTGCAGCCGGCCCGCCGTGTCGACGACCACCACGTCGCCGCCCGCGGCGACGGCGTCGTAGGCGACGGCGGCCGGATCGGCGCCGCGCTCGCCGCCGACGAAGCGGGCGCCGGCGCGCTCGGCCCAGATCTCGAGCTGCTCCTCGGCCGCGGCGCGGAAGGTGTCGGCGGCGCCCAGCGTCACCTGGCGGCCGTGCTCGCGCAGCTTGGCGGCGAGCTTGCCGATCGTCGTCGTCTTGCCGGTGCCGTTGACGCCGACGACGAGGATCACGGCCGGCTCGTGGTGGACGTCCAGGGTCGAGGGCTCGCCGAACAGCGTGGCGATCTCGTCGGCGAGCGCCTCGTTCAGGTCGCCGAGCTCCTGCCGTGCCTCCAGTCGGCGGACGAGCTCGGCGGTGGCGCGCACGCCGACGTCGGCGTAGATCAGCGCCTCCTCGAGCCGCTCCCAGGAGGCGTCGTCGGCCGGGTCGAACGCGGCGACCTGCAGCTGCTCGGTGAGCGCGCGGCGCGACTTGCCGAGCGACTCGCGCAGCCGACCGAACAGGCCGCGGCGCTCGGCCTCGGTCTCCTGCGGCCCCTCCGCGTCCCCCAGCAGCTCCGCCCAGCTCCGTGCCATCGTCGAGGGCGGACGTTAGCCTGCGCGGATGGCCGATGACGGCTACGCGGCGCATGGGTGGCATCGCGCCGCTACGCGGCGCGCGGATGACGTGCCCGGTAGCTCGCGAGCGCCGCGGTGCTCGCCACCGGCAGGCGGCCGTTCGTGGAGAAGACGTTGTCGGGCCAGTCGTGGCGGCGGCGCTCGAGCTGCGTGTACCAGCCGCGCTCGTCGCGCTCGACGAGGAACAGCTCGATCGTCGTTCCGCGGTAGACGAACGCGCGCTTCCACGGGAAGTGCTTCGCCTCGATCCAGTCGAGGTCGAGCCCGTCCACCCGCCGCCAGTCGCGCGCCGGGTACAGCAGGTCGACGTCCGCGTGCTCGCGCGGCGGGCAGAGCCCGCGCAGCTCCTCGCCCCAGCCGCCCGAGATCCACGCGCGCACCCCGTGCGACCACAGCAGGTCGACCACGTCCAGCACGAACTCCAGGTCGTTCATGCGCGCCCCTCGGCGACCCCGACTCCCGCCCGGCGAAGCCGGGCTCCGCCGGCGCCTGACGCCGCCCGAGGGGCACTGATGGCGGGCGTGGGCGATTCGTGGCGCCTCATGCGGTGGCCGCGACCGCGTCCTCGCGCGGCAGGCGCCGGGAGACGATCTGCGAGACCCCGTCGCGGCCCATCGTGACGCCGTACAGCACGTCGGCCGCCTCCATCGTGCGCTTCTGGTGCGTGATCACGATGAACTGCGCGCGATCGGCGTAGCGCCGCAGCAGCTCCGTGAACCGACCGATGTTGGCGTCGTCGAGCGCCGCTTCGACCTCGTCGAGGAGGTAGAACGGGCTCGGGCGCGCCAGGAACAGCGAGAACAGGAACGCGATCGCGCCGAGCGCCTTCTCTCCGCCCGAGAGCAGGCTCAGCCGCGTCACCTTCTTGCCCGCGGGACGCAGCTCGACCTCGATCCCCGGCTCGCCGCCCTCCTCCTCCTCCGGCTCGGCCATCCGCAGCCGGCCCTCACCGCCCGGGAAGAGCGTCGCCGCCACCTCGTGGAAGTGCGTCTCGACGGCCGCGAACGTCTCCGCGAAGCGCGTCTCGACCGTGTTCGTCAGGTCGTCGCGCAGCTTCTCCAGCTCGGCGAGGCTCTTCTCCAGGTCGAGCCGCTGCTCGCTCAGCTCCTCGAGGCGCTCCTTCTCGGCCTCGTACTCCTCCTTCGCGAGCGGGTTCACCTGCCCCAGCTGCTCGCGGCGCCGCTCGAGCCGCGCCAGCTTCTCGGCCAGCTCGTCGCGATCCTCCCCCTCGGCCGGGTCGGCCGCCGCCGCCGCCAGCCGCCGCTGCGCCTCCTCGCGCTCGGCGCCGATCCGCGCCAGCTCCACGTCGACCGCGGCGAGCCGCTCACCGGCCTCGCCCGCCGCGCGGCGCAGCTCAACGTCCTCCGCGCCCAGCCGGCGCAGCTCCGCGCCCAGCTCCGTCGTGCGCCGCGCCTGCGCCTCGGCGCGCTCCCGCACCGGCGCCTCGAATCGCTGGACGTCGGCGCCGAGCGCCGTCTCCAGCCGCCGCGCCCCGGCCAGCAGCCGCTCCAGCACCAGCTCGTCGGGCCTTCGGCGTCGCGCCGGATCGGCTTCCGCCAGCGCCCGCGCCGCACGGCGCGCGTGCTCCGCCGCCTGCTCGGCCGCGGCGGCCGCCTCGGCGGCCTGCTCGGCCAGCATCTCCGCCTCGGCCCGCAGCTCGACGACGTCTCCGCCAGGAGCGGCCGAGCGCCCGCCGGCACGCCGCTCGGCAGCGAGCGCCCGCCGATCGGCTTCGGCCACGCCGCGGCGCAGGTCCGACTCGCGGGCCGCGATGCCGCGCAGCTCCTCCGCGAGCCGCCCCGCCCGCTCGGCCAGCGGCGTCTCCAGCCGCGCCGCGGCGGCCGCGGCGACCCGCAGCGTCTCGTCGAGCCGCTCCGCGCCGGCGACGAGGCGCTCCAGCGAGCCGGCGTCGGCATGGCGCACGTTGCGCAGGTGCGCGACCGGCGCGAACGCCTCCGCGGCGACACGCGCCCGCTCGGCGGCGCTCGCTGCCGCGTCGGAAGCCGCCTCCGCGTCGCGCGCCAGCTGCGCCACCTCGCGCTCGAGATCGCGCTTGCGGGCGTCGAGCTCGAGCAGCACCGCCTCCGCCGTCTCGCCCGCGAACCAGAGCTCGCCACGGCCCGGGTCCCAGCCGATCCCGTCCTCGGTTACCGCCGGCACGGGCGACGCGAGCAGCTCGTCGCGCGCGACCACCGGCAGCGAGGCGACCAGCTCGCGCGGGTCCCGCCCGACCAGCACGAGCAGCGAGCCGAGCCCCGCCGAGCGGGCACGCTCGACGAGTGCGAGCGCATGGGCCGCGTCGTCCGCGACGACCGCCGCGGCGCGATGGCCGAGCGCCGCCGCGACGGCGCGCTCCCGGCCCGGCTCCACCTCGAGCAGCTGCAGCGCGAGCTGCTCGCCCTCCTCCGCCAGCGCGCGGGCAGCGGGCGGGAGCCCCTCGCGCTCGCCGAGCGCCTGCTCGAGCCCCACCAGCCGCTCGCGGGCGAGGCGCAGCCGCGCCTCCACGTCGTCGCGCTCGCGGCTCGCCGCGCGGGCGGCCGCGTCGGCCTCGTCGGCGGCGCGTCCCAGCTCCGCGGGCGTCGGCCCGCCGGGTCGCCGCCGTGCCTCTTCCAGGTCGCCGCGCAGCTCCGTCAGCAGCCGCTGCGCCGACTCGTGCCGCACGCCCAGCCGCTGCGCCGCGCCGCGCAGCGCGAGCAATGCGTCGCGACCGCCGCCGGTGAGATGCCCCTCGGTGGCGGCCCGCGCCGTCAGCACCTCGTCGAGCTCGCGCGCCAGCCCGGCCTGCTCGGCCCGCTCGACGGCCGCGACCCGCGCCCAGCGCTCCTCGACCTCCACCTGCAGCCGCGCCCGCTCGCCCGCGGCCGCCTGCGCCGCCCCGGCCGCCGCGCGCGCCGCCTCTTCCAGCTCGGCCGAAGCCGCGGGATCCTCCTCGCGCGCCGCCTCCAGCTCGGCCGCCAGCGTCGCGGTGAGCGTCGCCGCCGACTCGCGCCGGAGCGCCGCGCGCTCGCTGCCGCCGCGCAGCGCGTACAGCGCCGCAGTCGCCCCCTCGCGCGCCCCCGCGGCGTCCGTCAGCTCCTCCTCGGCCCGCTCGCGCGCCGCGACCAGCTCGGCGATCTTCGCGTCGAGCGCCGCACGCGCCTCGGCCGTCTCGGCGCGGCGCGCCTCGGCCTGCGCGGCCCGCTCCGCCAGCCGCGCCAGGTCGAGCGTCGCGATCGCAGCCTCCAGGCTCGCGATCTCGCCGCCGAGCTTCTCGGCGCGCTCCGCCGCCGTCGCCTGCAACGCGAGCGGCCGCAGCCGCTTCCGCACCTCGTCCTCGAGGTCGCGGGCGCGGTCGACCTGCACCGAGACGCGGGCGAGCTTCAGCTCCGCCCGGTGGCGCCGGCGCTTGAAGCGGCCGAGACCGGCCGCCTCCTCGATCAGCTCGCGCCGCTCGCACGGCTTCGAGTTCAGCACCGTCTCGACGCGACCCTGCGAGATCACCGAGCGGAGGCCGCCGCCGAGGCCGACGTCGGAGAGCAGCTCGACCAGGTCGAGGCGCCGCACCGGCGTGCGGTTGACGAGGTACTGGCCCTCACCGCCCCGCGACAGCCGTCGCGCGACCGACACCTCGCTGAACGGCAGGTCGGGCCAGGCGCCGTCCTCGTTGTCGAAGACGAGCTCCACGTCGCACGCGTCGGCCGCCTTGCGCCCGGCGGAGCCGGCGAAGAGCACGTCGTCGGGCTTCTCGGCGCGCAGCTCGCCCGGGCTGAGCGAGCCGGTCGCCCACAGGATCGAGTCGGAGACGTTCGACTTGCCGGAGCCGTTCGGTCCGACCACGACCGCGACGCCGGGCTCGAGCCGCACCTCGACCGGGTCGACGAACGACTTGAACCCGCGCAGCTTGATCGACTTCAGGTGCACAGGGACCCGAGGCTAGCGCCGTCGGCGGACGGCGGAGCCTGTCTACTCCGGCACTACGAGCCGGCCGAGCGCCTGCTCGGCGGCTGCCTGCTCGGCGTCCTTCTTCGACCTGCCCACGCCCACTCCCTCCTGGGCGCCGTCGACGAGCGCAGCAGCCGTGAAGGTGCGGTCGTGCGGCGGCCCGTCCACCTCGAGGACGATGTACGAGACCGTCCGGCCGAGCCGTGCGACGGCCTCCTGCAGCTCGGTCTTGTGGTCGACGTGACCGGTGAGCGCGTAGTCGATGCGCGGGTCGAACGCCGCCACGACGGCCGGCTCCACCCGCTCGAAGCCGTGCTCGAGGTACACCGCCGCGAGGGCCGCCTCGAGCAGCGCCGCGAGCACGTTGCGGTTCGTCGAGAGCCGCTCGGCCTCCTCGGGCGCCAGCTCGGGCGCGGCCGCCCGCAGGCGCTCGCCGAGCCCCAGCTCGCGCGACACGACGGCGCAGCTCGCCCGCGACACGACGTGCGAGCGGATCTTCGCCAGCCGCCCCTCGGAGAAGTCCGGGAAGCGGTCGTAGAGGGCGCGGGCGACGGCGAGCTCGAGCACCGAGTCGCCGAGGAACTCCAGCCGCTCGTAGGAGGCGGTGCGGTCGGCGGCCCACGACGAGTGCGTGAAGACCGCCGCCTTCCGCCCCTCGGGGAGCCGGTCGATCAGCTCGCCGAGGGTGGCATGTTCCGGGCCGGTGTCCGGCCGGCCCGGTGAGTCCGCGAGCCTACTGGTGGGACGTGACGTAGTCGACTGCCTGCCCGACCGTCGTGATCTTCTGCGCGTCCTCGTCGGAGATCTTGATCCCGAACTGATCCTCCAGCTCCATGATCAGCTCGACGAGGTCGAGCGAGTCGGCGTCGAGGTCGTCCTGGAAGGACGCCTCGTCCGTGATCTGATCGTCGTCGACACCGAGCTGTTCCGTCAGGACGTCCTTGACGCGCTCGAAGACCTCTTCACGCGACGCTGCCATGTCACCTCATTGAGTTCGTAGGGGGTTGGAAAAACCGGCCGATCATACACGGACGCGTTCCGGGAGCCTCTCCGCGAGCCGCTCCACGACACGGTGCTCGACGCCGCGACCGGCGAGGCGGATGGCGTTCGCGATCGCGCGGCGGCTCGAGTTGCCGTGCGCGATCACCGCCAGCCCGCGCAGGCCGAGCAGGTACGCGCCGCCGTAGGTCTCGGGGTCGAGGCGCGTGCGCAGGCGTCGCGCGGCCGGCCGGATCAGCAGGCCCCCCAGCTTCCCGGCCGTCGTGGCGCCGATCTCGCTGCGCAGGGCGTCGAGCAGCTCGCCGATCGTCCCTTCGAGCAGCTTCAACGCGACGTTGCCGGTGAACCCGTCGGTGACGACCACGTCGGCGGCGCGGCGCAGCAGGTCGCGGCTCTCGGCGTTGCCGGCGAACGCGATCCCCTGCTCGTCGCGCAGCAGGCGGTGCGCCTCGAGCGTCAATTGGTTGCCCTTCTCATCCTCCTCGCCGATCGAGAGCAGGCGCACCTCGGGCCGCTCCACCCCCAGCAGCTCCTGCGCGAACACCGAGCCCATGTGGGCGAACTGGACGAGGTGCTCCGGCCGCGCGTCGGCGTTCGCGCCGGCGTCGAGCAGGACCGAGGGGCCGTTGCGCGTGGGGATCGGCACCGCGATCGCCGGCCGCTGCACACCCGGCAGACGCCGCAGATACAGCAGGCCGGCCGCCAGCATCGCGCCCGTGTTCCCGGCCGAGACCGCCGCGTCGGCAGCACCGTCGGCGACCGCGCGGACGCAGGCGACCAGGCTCGAGTCCGGCTTCGCGCGCACCGCCTCGGCCGGCTTCTCGGCCATGTCGATCCGGTCGGTCGTCTCGACGAGCGGCAGTCCGCCCGCGTCGAGCCCCGCCGGGCCGTAAAGCGTCACCTCGATCCCGTCGGCAGCGGCCTCCGCCGCGCCGGCCACCACCTCCGCCGGTGCGCGATCGCCCCCGAGCGCGTCGACGGCGACGCGGGGCACTTACGGCGCTTGGAAGCGGAGCGGCTCGACCTCGCGGCCCTTGTAGGTGCCGCAGGTCGGGCAGACGTGGTGCGGCCGCTTCGGCGAGCCGCACTGCGGGCAGGTGTTGACGCGAGGCGCCTCCACCTTGTGCTGCGCGCGCCGCTGGTCGCGCCGCGCCTTCGACGTCTTCCTCTTCGGGACCGCCATCGCGGCGCGCACTGTAGCTAATCTGGGCGCCGGAGCCCCCGGGGCCCGACTATGCGCGCCTCCTAGGTCATCGGAACTCACTCCAGTACTTCCGCGCTGCTCCGTCGAGCCCACGCGCGGTGGCCAGAGGAGGTGCCCCCGTGCCGGGCTCACTGTCTGCACGTGACATCGGAAAGAGCTACGCCGCCGTCCAGGTTCTGGATTGCGTCTCGCTGACCGTCGCCCCCGGCGACCGTGTCGGCATCGTCGGGCCGAACGGCATCGGCAAGTCCACCCTGCTCCGCCTGCTCGCCGGCGTCGAGGAGCCCGACCGCGGCGCGATCGTCCGTTCCGGCCAAGTCGGCTACCTGCCGCAGGAGCCGCACGCGCGGGCCGGCGAGACGGTGCTCGCGTACCTCGCGCGGCGCGTCGGCGTCGCTGCGGCCGAGGCCGAGATGGACGGGCTGGCGGCGCGACTCGGCGCCGAGCCGGAGCTCGCAGGCGCCTACGGCGACGCGCTCGACCGCTTCCTGCTGCTCGGCGGCGACGACTTCGAGGCGCGGGCCCGCGGCGTGCTCGCCGACGTCGGCCTCGCGGGTCGCGCCGACGACGAGCTCGCACGCCTCTCGGGCGGCGAGGCGGCACGGGCGGCGCTCGCCGCGATCCTGCTGGCGCGCTTCGACGTCTTCTGCCTCGACGAGCCGACGAACGACCTCGACTTCGCCGGACTCGAGCGGCTCGAGCGCTTCCTCGACGGGCTCGCGGCCGGCGTGGTGCTCGTCTCGCACGACCGCGCGTTCCTCGACCGGACGGTGACGCGCGTGGTCGAGCTGGAAGCCGAGACGCGACGGGTGCGCGAGTACGCCGGGACGTGGAGCGAGTTCGAGGCGGAGCGCGACCGCGCGCGGGCCGAGCACGAGCGTGCGTACGCCGACTACGAGCAGGAGCACGACCGCTTCTCGTCGCTGCTGCAGGACCGGCGGATGCAGGCACGCGGCGGCGAGTCGATGCCGAACCGCCGCGGCACCCAGGCGCTCCGCTCGAAGGTGCGTCAGGCGGAGCGGCGGCTCGAGACCCTGGAGCGCGTCGACAAGCCGTGGACGCCGTGGGAGCTCCGGCTGGAGCTGCGGGCCGCCCGCCGGGGCGGCGACGACGTCGTGTCGCTCGCCCGCGCCGTCGTGCGCCGGGGCGCATTCGTCCTCGGCCCGCTCGACCTCGACCTGCACGCCGGCGACCGGCTCGCGATCGTCGGCCCGAACGGCTCCGGCAAGTCGACCCTCGTCGCCGCGCTGATCGGCGAGGTCGCGCTGTCGTCGGGGACGCGGCGCGTCGGGCGCGGCACCGTCTTCGGCACGCTCGACCAGCAGCGCACGGCCTTCGCCGGCGACGCCTCGCTGCTCAGCGGCTTCGCCGCCGCCTCGGGGCTCGCGGAGACGGACGCGCGCACGCTGCTCGCCAAGTTCGCCCTCGGCGCCGACGACGTCTCGCGCCGGGCCGCCTCGCTCTCTCCCGGCGAGCGCACCCGCGCTGCGCTGGCGCTGCTGCAGGCGCGCGGCGTCAACTGCCTGGTGCTCGACGAGCCGACGAACCACCTCGACCTCGAGGCGATCGAGCAGCTCGAGGGAGCACTCGCCGGCTACGACGGCACGCTCGTCGTCGTGTCGCACGACCGGCGCTTCCTGGATCGGCTCGACACCACTCGTAGGATCGAGCTGTGACGATCGACGAGCTGCGCGAGGCGGACTGGCCCGAGGCGGCGCGGATCTACGCCGAGGGGATGGACGTGGGCACCTTCGAGGAGGAGGTGCCGGGCTGGCAGGACTGGGACGCGCGCTACCTGCCGGCGCCGCGCCTCGCGGCGCGCGAGGGCCAGACGCTGCTCGGCTGGGCGGCGCTGGCGCCCTACTCGCGCCGGCACTGCTACCGCGGCGTCGTCGAGGACTCGATCTACGTCGCGCGTGCGGCGCGCGGCCACGGCGTCGGGCGGGAGCTGCTGCGCGAGCTGTGCCGCCGCGCCGAGGAGGCCGGCATCTGGACGATCCAGGCCGGGATCCTCGACGGCAACGACGCCTCGATCTCGCTGCACGCCGCCTGCGGCTTCCGCGTCGTCGGCGTCCGCGAGCGGCTCGCGCAGAAGCAGGGCGCCTGGCGCAACGTCACCCTGATGGAACGGAGAGCGCCCGACTGCTGATAAACTTGACGTGCACGTCAATTAATGTGCGCGTCCATGCAGCGGTCCACCGTCTCCGCCAACCCGTTCCACCAGCCGAAGGCCGTCTTCGCCGTCGCCTTCGCCTGCGTCGTCTCGTTCATGGGCATCGGGCTCGTCGACCCGATCCTGCCCGCGCTCTCGACGAAGCTGCACGCCTCGCCGAGCCAGGTCGAGCTGCTCTTCACCAGCTATCTGGTGATCACCGCCATCGCGATGCTCGTCACCGGCTGGGTGTCGAGCCGCATCGGCGCGAAGCGGACGCTGATCGCCGGCCTCGCCCTGATCGTCGTCTTCAGCGCGCTCGCCGGCGCGTCGCACTCGATCGGCCAGATCGTCGGCTTCCGCGCCGGCTGGGGCCTCGGCAACGCGCTCTTCATCGCCACCTCGCTCGCCGTGATCGTCTCGTCGGCGAGGGGCGGCTTCGCGGGGGCGATCATCCTCTACGAGACCGCTCTCGGGATCGGCATCGCGCTCGGCCCGCTGGTGGGCGGCGAGCTCGGCGCCATCAGCTGGCGCGGCCCGTTCTTCGGCGTGACGGCGCTGATGGGCATCGGCCTCGTCGCCACCGTCCTGCTCGTGAAGGACGTGCCGCAGCCGCCGCGGCGCACCTCGATCGTCGACCCGCTCAAGGCGCTCCGCCACCGCGGCCTGCTCACCATGGGCCTGACGGCGCTGCTCTACAACTGGGGCTTCTTCACCGTCCTCGGCTACGCGCCGTTCCCGCTGCACCTCGACATCCACCAGCTCGGCTACGTCTTCACCGGCTGGGGTGTGCTCGTAGGCCTGTTCGCGATCTTCGGCGCGCCCCGGCTGCAGCGGCGGCTCGGCATCGCGCGGGCGCTCTACCTGAACCTGGCGCTGTTCGCCGCCGACGTGCTCGTGATCGGCCTCTTCATCCACTCGCGGGCGACGATCATCGTCGCCGTGATCCTCTCGGGCGTCTTCATCGGCACGAACAACACGATCACGACGCAGGCGGTGATGACGATCGCACCGGTCGACCGGCCGATCGCCTCCGCCTCGTACGGGTTCGTGCGCTTCATCGGCGGCGGCATCGCGCCCTGGGCGGCCGGGAAGATCGCCGCCGCGCACGGCGACCACCTCCCCTTCTACATCGGCGTCGCGGCGATCGTCGCCTCGATCGGCGTGCTCGCGACCGGCGACCGGCTGCTCGCGCGCGCCGAGGAGACGCAGGCGGCCGAGCACGTCGTGCCGGAGCCGCTCGACGCCGAGGCCGACCTGCTCGCGGAGATGTCCTAGACGGTCGCCCGCTCGCGGGCGCCCGCGGCGGCGAGCAGGAGCTCGACGATGCGGTCCCGGCAGAGGCGGCTCGTGTCGACGACCAGCGTGAACGCTCCCGCGTCGTCGATGTCGGCGCCGTAGAGGGAACGCACCCACGCGTGCTCGCGGTGGTCGGCGCGCCGCACCGCCTTCTCGGCGCAGCGGTGGTCGACGAGGCGCTCGCGGGCGAAGCTCGCCACGCGCCAGACGAGCGGTGCGCGCAGGCGCACGTGCACGGCGCCGGGATGATCGCCGAGCGCCGCGAAGGCGCCCGGAGCGAGGATCACGCAGGGCTGCCGCGCCGCCTCGGCGAGCACCGAGCGCCCCAGCTCCGGCAGGCGGCGGCGCAGCTCCAGCTCGCGGTAGGCGTCTGCGGCGCCGGCCGTGAGCGCCATGCTCAGCGCGACGAGCTCGAGCCTCCCGCCCACGCGCCGCTCCAGGTCCTCGACGCCGCCGATCTGCGGCGCCACCGCGTGCGCGACCTCCGTCAGCGCCTCGCGATCGAGGCTCGGCACACCGGCGGCGGCCGCCAGCGCGGCGGCCACGCGCTCCCCGCCGGTGCCCTCCTGCGCAGCGATCGTCCAGACCACCTGGTCCGGCAGCTCCTTCTGGTAAGTTGACGTGCACGTTAAGTATAGACCGTGGGGGACGCAGGTGAAGAGGTCGGGCAAGCTCGAGTACAAGTGGGTCGCGCTGTCGAACACGTCGCTCGGCATGCTGATGGCGACGATCAACGCCTCGATCCTGCTGATCGCGCTGCCCGACATCTTCCGCGGCATCCGGATCGACCCGCTCGCACCGGGCAACACCAGCTACCTGCTCTGGCTGATCCTCGGCTTCATGGTCGTGATGGCCGTGCTGATGGTGAGCCTCGGCCGGCTCGGCGACATCTACGGCCGCGTGCGGATGTTCAACCTCGGCTTCGCGGTCTTCACGCTCTTCTCGATCCTGCTGTCGGCGACGTGGATGCACGGCGGCGCGGCGGCGATCTGGCTGATCGCGATGCGCGTGGGCCAGGGCGTCGGCGGCGCGCTGCTGTTCGCGAACTCGAACGCGATCCTCACCGACGCGTTCCCGCAGAACCAGCGAGGCGTCGCGCTCGGCGTCAACTCGATCCTGGCGATCGCCGGCTCGTTCATCGGGCTCGTGCTGGGCGGCGTGCTGGCGCCGGTGATGTGGCGGCTCGTCTTCCTCGTCTCCGTGCCGATCGGCGTCGTCGGGACGTTCTGGGCCTACCACTCGCTGCGCGAGCTGGGCCAGCGCAAGGCGGCGCGCATCGACTGGTGGGGCAACGCGACGTTCGCGCTCGGCCTCGTCGGCGTGATGGTCGGCATCACCTACGGCATCCAGCCCTACGGCAGCCACGAGATGGGCTGGACGGCGCCGCTCGTGCTGACGACGCTGATCGGCGGCGTCGCGGTGCTGATCGTGTTCTGCCTGATCGAGTTGCGCGTCGAGGACCCGATGTTCCACCTGGAGCTGTTCCGCATCCGCGCGTTCGCGGCCGGCAACCTGGCGGCGCTGCTCGCCGCGATCGGCCGCGGCGGCCTGCAGTTCATCCTGATCATCTGGCTGCAGGGCATCTGGCTGCCCGAGCACGGCTACGACTTCTCGCAGACGCCCCTCTGGGCCGGCATCTACATGCTGCCGCTGATCGCCGGCTTCCTCGTCGCGGGCCCCGCGTCGGGCTGGCTCTCCGACCACTTCGGCGCGCGGCCGTTCGCCACCGGCGGGATGGTGATCGCAGCCGGCAGCTTCCTGCTGCTGATCGTGCTGCCGGTCGATTTCTCCTACGTCTGGTTCGCGCTGATCCTGCTCCTGAACGGGATCGGGATGGGGCTCTTCGCGGCGCCGAACAGCGCCGGCGTGATGAACAGCCTGCCGCCGACCCAGCGCGGCGCCGGCGCCGGGATGCTGGCAACGTTCACGAACTCGGCCATGGTGCTCTCGATCGGCGTCTTCTTCTCGCTGATGATCGTCGGGCTCGCCTCCGGGCTGCCGCACACCATGCAGAGCGGCCTGATCGCGCACGGCGTGCCGGCGGCCGACGCGACGCGCATCTCGCAGCTGCCGCCGGTGGCGACCCTGTTCGCGTCGTTCCTCGGCTACAACCCGGTCGCGACGCTGCTCGGCCCGCACGTGCTCGGCTCGCTGCCGCACACGCAGGCACAGGTGCTGACCGGGCGCAGCTTCTTCCCGCACCTCATCTCCGGGCCGTTCCACACGGCGCTCGTCTACGCCTTCGTGTTCGCCATCGGCGCCTGCCTGATCGCAGCCGTCGCCTCGCTGCTCCGCGGCGGCAAGTACCACCACGTCGAGGCGGCGTCGACGGCCGGCCTCGAGCCGGTCGAGGACGCGGCCTAGGAGGCGCTCTCGTCGCGCAACGCCTCGAGGGCGGCCCAGCGCGGGTCGCCCTCCTCGTGCTCGTGCGTGTGCGGCTCGTCGTTCAGGTTCGTGCCGCACTCGGCGCAGATGCCGGCGCAATCGGGCCGGCAGAGGATCTTGGCGGGCAGCGCGAGCGCGACCGCGTCGCGGGCCATCGCCGAGACGTCGAGGTTGTCGCCCTCCAGGTACGGGGTCGTCAGCTCGTCGTCGTCGGGCGACTCGTCCTGGTACTCGCGCACGTGCACGGGGATCTCCAGCACGGCGTCGCCGAGGCAGCGCTGGCAGGGCCCGTGCAGGCGGGCGGTGAAGGCGAGGGAGAAGACCGTCCCGGTGTTCGCGCGGGTCACCTCGAAGTCGGCCGTCACCTGCCCGGGCACGGGCAGGTAGCGCTGGCCGCCGAACCCGAACGTCGGCAGCTCCACCTCGAGCGCGTCGCGGTACTGCTCGCCGGGACGGAGCTTCACCTGACGCAGGCTGAAGCTCGTCATGGGGCAACGGTAGCGTGCGGGACATGGACGAGGCGCGCCTCGAGCGGGTCGGGAACGGCCTCGCGCCGGTCTCGGACGGGTGGTTCGTCGTCAACGCGCGGGACGCGGCCTGGATCCACCACGACACCTTCGGGTTCCAGTGTCCGTTCGAGACGAACGGCCCGGTGGCACGCGCGCAGGACGGCGTCGAGCGGCGCACGTTCCCGCAGCTCGGCATCGGGCTGCACGTGCTGCAGCCGGGGCAGCCGAGCACGCTCTACCACGCCGAGCCCGGCAACCAGGAGGACTTCCTGGTGCTCTCGGGCGAGTGCGACTGCATCGTCGAAGGGCAGGTGCGGCGGCTGCGCGCCTGGGACTTCGTCCACTGCCCGCCCGGGACGCTGCACGCCTTCCGGGGAGCCGGCGACGGCCCGTGCGTCTTCCTCGCCGTCGGCGCGCGGGTCTCGCACGACCTGCGCTACGTGCCGACGGAGCTCGCCGAGAGCGTCGAGGCGGAGACGACGTCGGGCACCGACGCGTACGCGCCGTACGGGCACTGGCGGAACGAGGGGCCGCCGAACCCGGCCGGGCTCTAGTAGCTGGAGCCGTTCGCGTCGATGTCGATCGGCCCGATGCCGGCGACCACCGACTCCTGCGAGCGCTCGTGCAGCCGCTCGCGGCCGCGACGGACGGCGACGAGGAACTTGTCGAGGTTCGTCTCCAGCGTGGCGAGCATGCCGTCGGCCCAGTCCTCCATCTCGAGCCGCATCTCGCGCGCCTGGCGGCGGGCCTCGTCGATGATCTCCTGCGCCTGGCGCTCGGCCAGCTTGACGATCTCGGTCTGCGACGCCTCGCGCACCGCCTGCTCGCGCGCCTCCTGGAGCAACCGATCCTGCTCCCGCTTCGCCTCCGCGAGCATCTCCTGGCGCTCCTTGACGATCCAGCGCGCCTGCTTGATCTCCTCGGGGATCGTGGCCCGCATCTGGTCGAGGATGTCGTAGATCTCCTCGCGGTCGATCCGCACCTGGTCGGTGAGCGGAACGGCCTTCGCGTTGTGCACGAGGTCGTCGAGCTTGTCGATCAGAACCAGTACGTCCATTTCCGGAAAAGTCTACTCCTGGTTGGAGAGCGGGGCACCGCCGCGGCCGTTCGGGAACATCTCCTTCAGCCGGCGCGCGACCGCTTGCGGCACCAGCTCCTCGACGTTTCCACCGAAGGACGCGATCTCCTTCACGCCGCTCGACGAGACGAAGCTCACCTGCGGGCTCGCCATCACGTAGACCGTCTCGATGTCGGGGGCCAGCGTGCGGTTCAGCTGGTTCATCTGGAACTCCCACTCGAAGTCGGAGACGACGCGCAGGCCCTTGACGATCGCCTTCGCGTTCCAGCGCCGGGCGAAGTCGACGACCAGCTCGCGGAACACGTCCACCTCCACCCCGGGCATGCCCTCGAGCGCGTCGCGGAGGAAGGCCACGCGCTCCTCGACGCTGAACAGCGGCGTCTTGTGGTGCGGGACGCCGACGACGCCGACGACCACCCGGTCGAAGACCTTCAACGCGCGGGTGATCACGTCGACGTGCCCGTTCGTGACGGGGTCGTACGTGCCGGGGTAGATGGCGGTGATCATCGGGTGAACAGGGTAAGCCGCGCGGAACCGTACCGGCGCGAGGCGCGCACCTCCAGCTCGGGTGGTTCGGGCGGCTCGGCGCGGCCCGAGCTCTCGTAGACGAGCAGGCCGTCGTCGGCGAGCAGGCGAGCGAACGGCAGCCGGGCGGCGTCGACGTGGTAGGGCGGGTCGCAGAGGATCAGGTCGAACCGCTGCCGCTCGTGCGCGACGGCGCGGAAGGCGTCCTGGCAGAGCACGGTCGCGTGCAGGCGGAGCGTGTCGAGGTTCGCGCCGATCGCACGGCAGGCGGCGCGGTCGGAGTCGACGAACACGCAGCTGGCGGCGCCGCGCGACAGCGCCTCGAGCCCCAGCGCGCCGGAGCCGGCGAACAGGTCGAGCACGGCCGCGTCGTCCACCGGCCCGATCAGGTTGAAGGCGTTCTCGCGCACGCGATCGGAGGTCGGGCGCGTCGCCGTCCCCTTCGGCGCGACGATCCGCCGCCCCCGGTGCTCGCCGCCGATGATCCGCATCAGGCTCCCGGCCCGACGGGGTTGAGGCCGTAGCCGGCGGCGGCATCCGCCAGCCGCCGGTCGTAGACGAGCACGTCGCGCGCCCCGACCTCGAGGGCGGTGGCGAGGTGGATTGCGTCGAGCGTTCGGAGATGGACGGGATCGAGCAGGCGGGCCCGCGCCCGGATGGCCGCGGTCACGTCGACGAGCTCGACTGACTCGAGCGCTCGTGTCATGAGCCGTGCGAGCTCGCCGGCCGTCGCACGACCGACGCGCACGGCCTCGACCCCGAGGATCGCGCTCGCCACCAGACGTCGCTCGCCCTCGCGCAGGAAGGCGCGCAGCGCCTCCGATTCGTCGTCCGCCACGACGAGCTTCACGAACGCCGACGCATCGACGTAGGTCGGCGTCTCAGACGCGGTCGTCACGCTGCTCGTCGAGGCTCTCCGAGACGTTCTTCCCGGAGGTGTTCACCCAGAGCGGCGCCGAGAGGTCGAGCGGACGGGTCGCGGGTCTCGCCTCGCCTCGGACGATCAGGTCGTCGAGGGCGTCCCGGCGGACGGGCGCGAGCACGGCGACCGGCTCGCCGTCGTGCGTCACCTCGATCGTCTCGCCGGCACGCACACGGCGCACGGCCGCCGTGAGGTTGTCGCGAAGCTCCCGTATTCCCATGCTCGCCATCTGTGGTCACATGATGCCACACGGGTGGCGGCGTTACGCGTCCGCGCTCGCGCCCTTCGCGAGGCGGTCGGCCTCGTCCTGCCACGGGCCCGGCTGCGGCGCCAGCTCGCGCGCGACCTCGCGCGCCCGCTCGATCAGCTCGCGGTCGGTGCGCAGGCGGGTGAAGCGCAGGTCGCTCCACCCCGACTGGCGCGTGCCGAGCAGCTGCCCCTCGCGGCGCAGGTCGAGGTCGATCTGCGCCAGCTCGAACCCGTCCGTCGTGTCGACGAGCGCCTGCAGGCGCTTCTCGGCCACCTCGGTCAGCTCCTCCGCCGGGCGCGAGATCAGCATGCAGTAGCTCTGCTCGGCGCCGCGCCCGACCCGCCCGCGCAGCTGGTGCAGCTGCGCGAGGCCGAAGCGGTCGGCCTCCTGCACGATCATGATCGTCGCGTTCGGCACGTCGACGCCCACCTCGATCACCGTGGTCGCGACGAGCACGTCGAGCTCGCCCGCCGCGAACGCCCGCATCACCTCGCGCCGCTCGGCGGGCTTCAGCCGCCCGTGCAGCAGGCCGACCGCATACCCCTTCAGCTCGGCGCGCCGCAGCCGCTCGGCCTCCGCCTCGGCGGCGCGCGCGAGCCGCGCCTCCGACTGCTCGATCAGCGGGCACACGACGTATGCCTGCCTGCCCTCGTCGAGGATCCGCCGCAGCCGGTCGTACACCTCGCCCGACCGCTCCGCGCCCACGCGCCGCGTGACGATCGGCTTGCGATTGGCGGGCGGCCGCGCGATCTCGCTCACCGCCAGGTCGCCGTAGATCGTCAGCGCGAGCGTGCGCGGGATCGGTGTCGCCGTCATGTGCAGCACGTGCGCCGCGCGCCCCTCCGCGAGCGCCTTCCGCTGCTCCACGCCGAACCGGTGCTGCTCGTCGACGACCGCCACGGCGAGGTCGCGGAACTCGACGTCGCGCTGGATCAACGCGTGCGTCCCCACGGCGATCGCGGCGGCGCCCGAGGCGATCTCCTCGCGGACCGCCTTCGACCCGGCCGAGCCGGTGAGCAGCACGCAGCGCACGCCCAGCGCGGCGCAGAACGGCTCGATCGTCAGGTGGTGCTGCTCCGCGAGCGTCTCCGTCGGCGCCATCAGCGCGCCCTGCCGCCCGCTCTCGACCGCGCGCAGCAGCGCGTACAGCGCCACCACCGTCTTGCCCGAGCCGACGTCGCCCTGCAACAGCCGCCGCATCGGCACCGTCCCGCGCAGGTCGGCGTCGATCTCCCCCAGCGCCCGCTCCTGGTGCTCGGTCAGCCGGAACGGCAGCACCTCGCGATACCGCGCGACCAGCTCGCCGGGCTCGCCGAGCGACGGCGCCTGCAGGTCGGTGTCGCGCAGCCGGGCGGCGACGAGCTGCAGCGCGATCAGCTCGTCGAGGGCCAGCCGGCGCCGGGCGGTCTCCTGCTGCGCCTCGTCGACCGGGAAGTGGATCGCCGCCAGCGCGTCGCGCCGCAGCGGCAGCACCAGCTCGGCCGGCAGCGGGTCGAGGACGTCGGTCGCGTGCTCGGCGAGCGCCTGCCGGGCCAGCTCGCGGAGGCGCGTCGACGGGATCTGCTCGCTCGCCGGGTAGACGGGCGCGAAGTCGGCGGTGCGCCGCGCCTCGCCCAGGTCGTAGCTCTTCACGTCGAAGCCGTGGCGGCCGAGCTTGCCGCGTAGCCGCACCTCGGCGCCCGGCTCGAGCTTCTCGGCGAGCCACGGCTGGTTGAACCACGAGGCGGTGATCGAGCCGCCGCTGCGATCGGAGACCACGGCGCTGACCAGGGTCCGGCTGCCGCGCAGCCGCCGCGACCGGACCTGCGAGACGCGGCCGGCGATCGCCACCTCCCCCTCCGCCCGCCCGAGCTGCGCGATCGGGACCTGCTCGACGGCGCTCTCGTAGCGGCGCGGCGCGTGCAGAAGCAGGT
This sequence comes from Gaiellaceae bacterium, assembly GCA_036380895.1. GTDB lineage: Bacteria > Actinomycetota > Thermoleophilia > Gaiellales > Gaiellaceae > PALSA-600. The sequence goes on from DASVDV010000004.1 coordinate 77,554, forward strand.
CGCGGACCGTCTCGATCCCGAACGCGCGCAGCCGGCGCAGCAGCGTCGCCCCGACGCCGGCGAGGACGTCGACACCGAGCTCGAGCCGCTCGGGCCGCGCCCAGCCGCGCGGCCGCGGCCAGGCGTCGCGCTCAGGCGCCTGGACCAGCCCTGCGAACCCCAGGTGCGCGCGCGCCGTCACAGCCACCGCGGCCGGAGTATAGGACCCGCCGCGGCGGGCACGGTCAGTCGGGGTCGTCGAACCAGAACAGGCCCACGGTGCCCGGACCGGCGTGCGTGCCGACGACCGCGCCGAGCCCGGTGGCGATCTCGATCGACGCGTTCGGCCGCGCCTCCTCGACGAGCCGCCGCAGCGCCTCGAGCCGCTCCGGCGCGGCCGCGTGCGCGAGCCCGATCCGCAGCGAGGGCGCGTCGACGGTCTCCGCCTCGAGCAGCTCCCGGAACGCGGCCAGCGCCTTGCCGCTGCCGCGGACGCGCCGCAGTGGCAGCACCTCGCCGTCCTGGATCGCGAGCACCGGCCGCACCTGCAGGAGGCTCCCCGCCAGCGCCGCCGCACGGCCGATCCGGCCGCCGCGCTGCAGGTACTCGAGCGTGTCGACGGTGAAGAGGATCCGGTGCCGCGCTCGGAACGCCTCGACGAGCGCGTCGATCTCCTCGTCGCTCGTGCCCCGCGCGAGCCGCCGCTGCACCGCCAGCACGAGCAGCCCGACCGCGGCCGAGATCGAGCCGGTGTCGACCGCGCGGACGCGGTCGTCGCCGAGCGCGGCGGCCGCAGCCTCGGCGCTCGCGAACGTGCCCGAGAGCGTCGAGGAGAGCTGCAGGGAGAGGATCCGCTCGTATCCGCCGAGCTCCTCGTAGACGGCGAGGAAGTCGCCGGGGGACGGCTGCGACGTGGTCGGCAGCTCCGGCGCTGCCGCCAGGCGGGCGTAGAACTCGTCGGGGCGGATGTCGACGCCGTCGCGGAGGCTCTCGTCGCCGAAGCGCACGTAGAGCGGCACGATGCGGACGTTCGGGAACCGCTCCGGCGCCTCCGGGAGGTCCGCGGTCGAATCGAGCACGATCGCGGTGTTCGCGGCGGTCAGGTTCACCGCGGGGCGTGGACGCCCTGCGGGGCGTCGCAGACGACCGCGACGATCTGCTCCAGGTCCTCGTCCTTCGTCAGGCACGCGACCGCGCCCGCCTCGCGCAGCGCTTCCACCTCGCGGCTCGACACCGAGGCGGTGAGGCACACCACCCTCACCTCCGGCGCCGCGGCGAGCACGGCCCGCGTCGTCTGCTCGCCGTCGAGGCCGGGCATGCGGTAGTCGAGCAGCACCACGTTCGGTTGCAGCTCGGCGCACACCTCGGGCGCGCCGACGCCGCTCGCCAGGCTCGCGACGACCTCGATCTCCGGGCGGAGCCCGAAGAGCAGCTCGAGCGTCTCGCGGAAGGTGTCGTTGTCCTCGACGAGGACGACGCGGATCGGCTTCACCCGCGAAGCCTATTCGGCCGCGAGCAGGAGCGCGTAGTGCGGCTGTCCTCCCTCGTGCAGCTCGAGCTCGAGGTCCGGGTGGGCCGAACGGACGCCCGCCAGCACCTCCTCGAGCCGCGGCGGATCGTCGCCCGCGAGGAGCATCAGCACGTCGCGCGGCTCCGCGAGCAGCCGGTCGACGACGCCGCGGACGGCCTCGTCGAAGCCGCCGCCCGCGACGGGAGCGCCCTCGACGAGCCCGAGCCAGGCGCCCTTCGACACCGGTGTCTCCCCCACGACGACGTCGCGCGAGGCGACCGTGACCGCGCCCGTCGCGACCCCGGCGACCGCCTCGTCGAGCGCGTCCGCGTTCGTGTCGAGGTCGCGATCGGGCTCGAAGGCGACGAGCGCCGCGAGGCCGGCCTGGAGCGAGGTCGAGGCGACGACGCGCACCGGCCGCGAGGCGTTCGCGGCCGCCTGCTCGGCCGCCAGCAGCACGTTCGGGCTGTTCGGGAGCAGGACGACGCCCCGGCCGGGCGCACGCTCGATCGCCTCGAGCAGGTTGACGGTCGACGGGTTCATCGTGGCGCCGCCGTCGACCACCACCGCACCGGCGCTCTCGAACAGGCGGCGGTTGCCCTCGCCGGTCGAGACCGCGACGACGGCGGTCGCGTCGTCGGGCACCGCATGCAGCAGCCGCTCCGTGCGCCGGGCCGCCTGCTCCTGCATGTTCGCGATCTCGACGCCGTCGATCGTCCCGAGCGCGACCGCCAGGCTGAGCACCCGGCCCGGGTCGTCGGTGTGCACGTGCACCTTGAGGGCGTCGCCGTCGCCGACCACGAGCAGCGAGTCGCCCAGCTGCTCCAGCTCGGCCTCGAGCGCCGCGGCGTCGAGGTGCTCTCCCTCGACGACGAGCACCGTGCAGTAGCGGTAGCGGGACGAGGCGGCGTGCGCCGATTCGATCGTCGCCTCCGCCGTCCGCGCCGGCGGCTCCGGCAGCGCCTCGCCGGCGACGACGCCGGCGATGCCGCGCACGATCTCGACCAGGCCGGCGGCCCCGGCGTCGACCACCTGCGCCTCGCGCAGCACCGGCAGCATGTCCTGGGTGCGGGCGACGCAGGCCTGTCCCGCGGCGACGATCCCGGCGAGGTCGTCGCCCCGCTCGGCGGCCTCCGCCAGCTCGCGGATCGCGGTCAGCATCGTCCCCTCGACCGGCTTCCGCACCGCCCGGTAGGCGGCATCGCTCGCGGCGCGGAAGATGCGCGCCGGATCGTCGCTGACGGCGAGCGCGTCGGCGGCGCCGCGCACGATCTGCGACAGGATCACCCCGGAGTTGCCGCGCGCGCCCATCAGCGCCGCGCGCGCGACCTCTCGCGCGAGCCCGGGACGGCCGTCGGGCCCCTCGCCCTCCAGCGCCTCGGCGACCGCCCGCACGGTCAGCGTCAGGTTGGTGCCCGTGTCGCCGTCGGGGACCGGATAGACGTTCAGGTCGTCGATGCGCTCGCGCGCCGCCTCGATCGCGGCGAGCGCACCCCGCGCCAGCTGCCGGGCCCGCCACCTCACGGGCTCTGCCGGACACGCTGGATGACCACCTCGACGGCGGCGACGGTCAGGCCGGTGAGGCGCTCGACTTCGTAGCCCACCTGCGAGCGGATCGTCGCGGCCACCTCGGCCAGGTTGAGGCCGTGCTCGACGACGACGTGCAGCCCCACGCGCAGCCCCTCGCGCCCGCCCTCGACGCTGACGCCCTCGCGGCGCAGCATCCGGCGCACGCGCGTGGGCGCGGTCAGGCCGACGACGCCGTAGCAGGCGAGCGCCGTCTCCGCGACCACCTCGCCGATCGCCTCGCGGGTGATCGTCAGCCGGCCGTGCTCCAGCTGGATCGTCGGGTCGTCCGCCACCTGCGGATTAGACCGGATGCGGGACTACACGGTTACGTGCTGACGGCTCCGGCGAGAGGCGCCCGCGGAGCCGGGCTCCGCCCGGCGGGAGCGGGCGCCGCCCGGTGTCGTCAGACGGCCTTCTGCACCTTGTTGCCCTTGAGGCAGCGGGTGCAGACGTAGGCGCGGGTGGGCGAGCCGTTCAGCAGGACGCGAACGCGCTGGAGGTTCGGGTCGAAGCGCCGCTTCGTCGCCACCATCGAATGCGAGCGGTGGTGACCGAACGACGGCTTCTTGCCGCAGACCGAGCAGACCTTGGACATCGGCCGCGCATCGTAGCGGACGGCAGTTCCCCCTGCTACTGCCGCGCGGCCGCGCGCAGCCGGGCGAACAGGTCGGCCATCTCGAGCGCGGTGCGCACTGCGTCGGCGGCGCGGTCGATCCGCGCCTCGGCCTGCTCGACCGTGTCGACGGTCAGCACGCCGAACGCCACCGGCACGCCCGTCTCGATCCCGGCGAGCTGCAGCCCGGAGGCGCACTCGGCGGCGACGTAGTCGAAGTGCGGGGTCTCGCCGCGCACGATGGCGCCGAGAGCGACGATGCAGGCGTAGCGCCGCGTCTTCGCCAGCGCCATCGCCGCCAGGGGCAGCTCGAACGCGCCCGGAACGGGCACCACCGTGACCGCGTCCTGCGACACCCCCGCCTCGACGAGCGCGTCGAGCGCCCGCTGGAGCAGCTGGTTCGTGACGCCGCCGTTGAAGCGCGAGACGACGACGCCGACCGAGCGGCGGTTTCCGAGCGGCGTGCCCTCGAGGACGGTGAAGCCGTCCGGCACCTGCACCTCGCCGCGGACGTGCTCGACGCTGACGCCGTCGGGGGTCGCCTCGATCACCGCGGACGAGGCGGCGGCGGGCCAGCCCTCGAACGGGTCGGGCGGCGCGGGCGCCGGCGTGTCCTCGTCCGTCGTCGCGGGCTCGGGCCGCTCCTCTTCCTCGGCGGGCGCCTCCTCGCTCGCCGCCTGCTGCTCGTCGATCTCGCTCATTCGGTGGTCTCCGCTTCGTAGTCGAGGTTCTTCAGGTCCTGGTGGTGCAGCCGGTGGCCCAGCTTGTCCCGCTTCGCCGTCAGGTAGCGACGGTTCTCGGCGTTCGGCGGCACCTCGATCGGCACCTGCTCGACCACGGTGAGGCCGAAGCCGTCGATGCCGGTCAGCTTCTTGGGATTGTTCGTGAGGATCCGGATGGTCGTGAGGCCGAGGTCGGCGAGGATCTGGTTGCCGATCCCGTAGTCGCGCGCGTCGGCCGGGAAGCCGAGCTCGACGTTCGCCTGCACGGTGTCGCGCCCCCGCTCCTGCAGCTCGTAGGCGCGCAGCTTGTTCAGCAGGCCGATGCCGCGGCCCTCCTGCGCCATGTAGAGGAGCACGCCGCGGCCCTCCTCCTCGATCTGCCGCAGCGCCTGCTCGAGCTGCTCGCCGCAGTCGCAGCGGAGCGAGTGGAAGACGTCGCCGGTGAGGCACTCGGAGTGGACGCGCACCAGCACCGAGTCGGCGCCGTCGACGTCGCCCTTCACGAGCGCCAGGTGCGTCTTGCCGGTGAGGAGCTCGCGGAACGCGATCGCCGAGAACTCGCCGTACTCGGTCGGCAGCCGCACCGCGGCGCCGCGCTCGACGAGCTTCTCGTGCCGGCGCCGGTACTCGACGAGATCGGCGACCGTGACCATGTTCAGGCCGTGCCGCTCGCAGTACGGCACCAGATCGGGGACGCGGGCCATCGTCCCGTCCTCGTTCATGATCTCGCAGACGACGCCCGACGGGTCGAGGCCGGCGAGGCGCGCGAGGTCGACGGCCGCCTCCGTCTGCCCCATCCGCTCCAGGACGCCGCCCGGACGGGCGCGCAGCGGGAAGACGTGTCCCGGCTGGACGAGGTCGCGCGGCGTCGCGCCCGGCGCGATCGCGGTCTGGATCGTGTGGCTGCGGTCGGCGGCGGAGATGCCGGTGGTGACGCCGGTGCGCGCCTCGACCGAGACGGTGAACGCGGTGCCGAGCGGCGCCTCGTTGTGGTCGGTCATCGGGCGCAGCCCGAGCTGCTCGGCCCTCTCGTCGGTGAGGCACAAGCAGATCAGCCCGCGCGCATGCGTCGCCATGAAGTTGATCGCCTCGGGCGTCGCGAAGCGGGCCGCGATCACCAGGTCGCCCTCGTTCTCGCGGTCCGGGTCGTCGACGACGACGACGAAGCGTCCGGCCCGGACGTCGTCGATCGCCTGCTCGATCGTCGCGAACGGGGTCGTCACGGCCACGCGTGCAGGCTAGCGGGGAAGCAGCCGCTCGACGTACTTGGCGAGGACGTCCGCCTCGAGGTTCACCGGCGCGCCCGGCTCCAGCTCCCCCAGGGTCGTGGCCGCGAGCGTGTGCGGGATCAGCGCGACGGCGAAGCCGGCGTCGTCCAGGCCGGCGACGGTGAGGCTCGTGCCCTGCATCGCGATCGAGCCCTTCTCGACCGCGTAGCGCAGCACGCCGTCGGGCGCGTCGACCCAGACGCGGCGGCCGTCGCCCTCCGGCTCGACCGAGCGTACGGTGCCGACACCGTCGACGTGACCCTGCACGACGTGCCCGCCCATCGGCTCGCCGGCGCGGAGCGCCGGCTCGAGGTTCACGCGCGCACCGGGCCCGAGCCGGCGGAGCGCGGTGCGCGAGAGCGTCTCGGGCACCGCGTCGAAGGCGAGCCTGCCGTCCGCCGTCTCGACGACGGTGAGACACACCCCGTCGATCGCGACCGAGTCGCCGATCGCCGCGGCGGCGCTCGTCGCGGGCGCGTCGATCTCGAGCCGGATCCCGCCGCCGCCGTCGCGCACGGCCGCGACCGTCCCCACCTCCCGCACGAGCCCGGTGAACATCGGCCCAGCCTACCCCGCGCGTTTTCGCCGGGCCGCACCCCCGGGGTCAGACCCGGGTCTGACCCCGGTTTTGGCCCCTGCACAGCGTTTGCGGCGCAGCGTCACACTTCCGTGACGGTTCCGGGGACAACCGAGCGCGCACCGCGACACACATTCGCGACGGTTCGGTACCAGGTGACTCAGTCGCCGTAGACGAGCGTCTCGACCGTCTCGCGCACCGTCGCCTCGAGCTGCTCCCGCTCGCCCGGCGGCGCCGTCTCCAGCTCCGCCAGCAGCGACCGCACCGCATCCCGCTGGCCCGGCGCCAGGTCGTCGGTGCCCACCTCCTCGACCTTGCGGCGCAGCTCGTCGTTTCCCAGCTGACGGGTCAGCCAGCGCGAGAGCAGCGTGACGATCCGGTCGTCCGACCGCTGCGACGGTTCACGGTTCGTGGACATAGGCCTCCAGGAGGACGTCGGCACCGACCTGCCGCGCCTCGAGACGGCTCAGGGCGCGCGGTGAGGGTAACGCAGGAAGGAGCGCCGGGCCCGCGCCTGCGATCGCCGGCGCGACGAACAGCAGCACCTTGTCCACCAGATCGGCCGCCAGGAAGGCCCCTGCGAGCGTCGGCCCGCCCTCCAGCAGGAGCGACTGCACGCCCTCCGCGGCGAGCCGCGCGAGCTCCTCCGCGAGCGAGCCGGAGACCAGCTCCAGGTCCAGACCGTCGGGGAGCGGCCCGCGCGAGAACACGAGCCGCCGCGGCTGCCCCTTCGGCGTCGCCACGTCGCGCGCGTCGAGGCGCGGCCGGTCGGCGTGCGCGGTGCCGCCGCCGACGGCGACCGCGTCCACCTGCGCGCGCAGCTCGTGCACCAGCCGCCGGCTCTCCTCGCCCGTCACCCAGCGCCGGCCGGGCACGGCGACGCGCCCGTCGAGCGTGACGGCGACCTTCAGCACGACGAACGGACGCCGCAGCGTCACCCAGGTGCGCCACGCCTCGTCCAGCTGCCGCGACGCGAACGAGTCGACCAGCTCCGTCTCGACCCCCGCCTCCCGCAGCCGCTCCAGCCCGCCCGCGGCCTCCGGGTTCGGGTCGCGCGAGCCCGCGACGACCCGCGCCACGCCCGCCTCCAGCACCCGCTCGACGCACGGCGGCGTCGTCCCCCAGTGCGCGCACGGCTCGAGCGTGACGTAGAGGGTCGCGCCGCGCGCCCGCTCCCCCGCCGCGTCGAGCACCACCACCTCCGCATGCCGGCCGCCGGCCTCGGTGACGCCCTCGGCGACGATCTCGCCGCCCGCGACCACGACCGCGCCCACCGTCGGCTTCGGGTGGGCGCGCCCGGCGGCGGCCCGCGCCAGCTCGATCGCCCGTTCGAGCGGGCTCACCCGAGCGTCTGCTGCACGAGGCGCCGGTAGGCCCGCGGCAGGTCCTCGCGGTCGAAGATCGCCGACCCCGCCACGAGCAGGCGCACCCCCTCCTCGCGCAGCTCGCGGACGTTGTCCGGCCCGACGCCGCCGTCGACCTGGATGTAGATCTCGTCCGGCAGGTGCTCGCGCAGACGGGCGACGCGCTCGAGCGTCTCCGGCCGGAACGGCTGCCCCGAGTAGCCCGGCTCGATCGCCATGCAGAGGACGAGGTCGGCGTCGCCGGCGACCGCGGCCACCGCCTCGGGCTCGGTGCCCGGGCTGAACGCGACTCCGGCCTCCAGCTCCTGCAGCCGCGCGGCGCGGATCGTGGCGGGCACGTCGTCGACGGCCTCGTAGTGGAAGGTGACGCTGTCCCCGCCCGCCGCCGCGATCGGCGCGAAGTACTTCGCCGGGTTCTCGACCATCAGGTGCACGTCGATCGCGCCGCCGTAGTGATGGATCGCGCCCGAGATCGACTGGAGCACGATCGGCCCCATGGTCACCGGCTCGACGAAGTGCCCGTCGCCGACGTCGAAGTGGAAGATGCGGCAGCCGGCGCGGCAGAGCGCCTCGATCTGCTCGCCGAGGATCGAGAAGTCCGCCGCGTAGAGCGACGGTTCGATCTCCACCGTCCGGATCCAGTCGCGCCACGGCACGAGCCGACTCTACGTTCTGAGCCGGGCGACGAAGAAGCCGCTCGTGCGGTCGCGGTGCGGCAGCGTCAGCAGGAATTCGCGCCGGCGCGGGTGCGCGTACTGCGGCCACGCCTCGCCCAGCGGATCGACGGCCAGCCCGGAGGCGTCGACGACCGCCTCGTTCTCGTCGGCGTTGATCGTGCAGACGGAGTAGACGATCGTCCCGCCCGGCCGGACGCGCTCGGCGGCGGCACGCAGCAGCTCGAGCTGCAGCTCGGCGAGCGGCTTCGCGCGCCAGCGCAGGTCGGGGCGGCGGGCCAGCACGCCGAGGCCGGAGCACGGCGCGTCGACGAGCGCGCGGTCGAAGCCGGACTCGTCCAGCTCGCGCACGTCGCCGGTGACGACGCGGACGTTCGGCCCGGCCTGCTCGGCGAGCGCCCGCGCACGCCCCGGGTGCAGCTCGACGGCCGTCACCTCGCCCTCCAGCAGCGACGTCTTGCCGCCGGGAGCGGCGCACGCGTCGAGGATCCGCTCGCCCGGCTGCGAGCCGACGACGAGCGCTGCGAGCTGCGACGCGCGGCTCATCGGCCGCATCCGCGCCGGGTCGACGCGCTCGACCACGTACGCGCCGGGCACGTCGGTCGGCTCGCCGACCGGCTCGGCGGCGTGCACCTCGAGCGCGGGCGGCTCGTTCTGCGCCCGCATCAGCGCGAGCGCCTCCTCCTGGCCGAGGTCGCGCTCCCACGTCTCCGCCACCCAGTCGGGGTAGGAGTGCTTCACCGGCCCCTCCGGGAGCGAGGCGACGAGCCCGCGGAACCCGTGGGCGAGCCGCCGCACGACCGCGTTCGTGAACGGCACCGCCCGCTCGCGACCCGCGGCGCGGACGAGCTCCACCGAGTCGTCCGCGACCGCATGCACCGGCGCCTCCGACCACGCCAGCTGGTAGCCGGCGATCCGCAGGGCCGCGCGCACCGGCGGGTCGAGCTTGCGCACCGGCCGCTTGCCCAGCCGGTCGATGCCGAGGTCGATCGTGCGGACGCGCTGGACGGCGCCGTACGCGATCCGCTGCGCGAGCGCACGGTCGCGCTCGTCGAGCCCCTCGACCGCGCTCGCGAGCGCCCGGTCGGCGTAGGCGTCCTCCTCGAAGACGCGGCGGACGACCTCGAAGGCGGCGCGGCGCGCCGGCGCGATCACCGCAGGCCCCGGAGCCACGCCTCGTACGGCATGCGGCGGCCGCCCTCGGGCTGCACCTCGTCGGGCACGAAGCGGCCGCCGTCCAGGTGCGCGCGCCAGATCGTGACCGGACGCCCGTGCAGCTCGCCGCGCGCGCCGACGTGCGGCGACAGCGCGCGCACGCGCCGCCAGGCGTCGACCGGATCGTCGAGGTCGAGCTCCCGGTCGGCCGGGGTCAGCTTCTCGGCGTAGGTGGCGCCCTCGTCGGGCTGCGGCTCGAACCGAGGCTCCGGCAGCACGCGCTCGAGCAGCTCGGCGGCCAGCTCGCCGCAGCGGGCGAAGACGCCGCCCGCGTCGAGGTCGCCGATCGCGAACGCCTCCTGCGCCGCGATCGGCCCGGCGTCGAGCGCCTCGACCGTCTCGTGGATCGTCACGCCGGTCTGCTCGTCGCCGGCGAGGATCGCCCGCTCGACGGGCGCCGCGCCGCGCCAGCGCGGCAGCAGCGACGGATGGACGTTCAGCCAGAGCGTCCGCTCGAGCAACCGCGGCGGGATGTAGAGGCCGTACGCGCAGACGACCATCCGCTCCGGGACGTCGTCGGGCAGCGCCGGCTTCTCCGGCTGCAGCACGGGGATGCCGAGCCGCGCGGCCGTCTCCTTCGCCGGCGGCGGGGCGAGCCGGCGGCCGCGGCCGCGCGGCGCGTCCGGGCGCGTGAGCAGGAAGGCGATCTCGTGCCGGTCGGCGAGGCGCTCGAGGACGTCGGCGCCGACCGGCGCCGTCGCCGCGACACCGATCCTCAACGCAGGACGACGCGGGGCCGCAGGAGCGCCAGCGCCTGCTTGCGGTGCTCGCCGTCGGTGCGGTCGATGATCAGGACGCCGTCGAGATGGTCGAGCTCGTGCTGCACGACGCGCGCGCCGTGCCCCTCGAGCTCGAAGCGGACGTCCTCGCCGTTCGGGTCCTTGCCCTCGAGCACCACGCGCGTGGCGCGCTCGACGGGGACGAGCTCGATCCCCTGCAGCGACAGGCAGCCCTCGTCGCCCACCTCCGTCTCGTCGCTGCGCTCGACGATCACAGGGTTGACGACGGCGTGCGACTCATCCTCGGGGTCGGGCTCGAAGACGAACATGCGCCGCAGCACGCCCACCTGCGTCGCGGCGAGACCGACGCCGCGCGCGTCGTGCATGAGCCCGACCATGCGGTCGGCGAGGCGCCGCAGGTCGTCGTCGAAGTCGACGACCTCGTTCGCGACGAGCCGCAGCGCGGTGTCCGGGTACTGGCGGATCTGCGCGAACGCGAGGCGGCGCCGCGCGTCGGCCTCGGCCTCGCGGAGCTCCTCCTCCGTCGGCTCGTGCTCGTGCTCGTGGTCGTGCTCGTGGTGATGGTGCGCTTCGGACACGGCGGCGAAGTCTACGCGGCTCCGGCGGGGAATCGCTCGAGCACCCAGGCGGCGTCGAGCGGCCGGCGGCGGTAGTCGCGCCCGCCGACCTTGACGTAGTCGCGGGTGCGCGGGTCCATCGGCAGCCGCGCCTCGACGGGGAACCAGCGGTTGTGGCGCTCGATCAGCTCGTTGACGGCGCCGAAGTCCCAGCGTTCGACGATCCGCCGCCAGGCGGCCGGGTCGTGCCCGTGCTCGGCGTGGGCGGCCTCGAGCCGCTCGAGGTGCGCGTCGGTCTCCTCGTCGATCTGCCGCGCCCGCTGCATGTACGGCAGCGGCCCGCCGAGGGAGGCGACGTACCCGTACGGGTCGGCGGTGAAGTTCCGCAGGCGGCGCCGGATCGGCCGGCCGACGAGCGGGTTCAGCTCGGCGTCGGCCGCGAGAAGGTCGCGCTCGCGCTGCGACGGCGGGGTGACATCGCGGACGCCCCACTCGCCGATGATCTCCTCCGGCCGCACCGTCTGCCGCATCCGGACCAGTGTGCCAAGGCGCTCGCGCCCGCGGTCAGAGGGACTGCGGGTCGACGTCGACCACCGCGGTGAGGCGGGCGCGCCGCATCGCCGGCGCCGCCGCCGCCAGCAGCCGCGCGGCCTGCGAGGCGAGCCGGCGGGGCCGGTCGGTCTTCGCCACCAGCTGCGCCCGGTGCCGCCCGCGCAGGCGCAGGAGCGGCGCCGGGCCGAGCAGGTCGGCGCCGGCGAGCCCGGCCTTGAGCTCCTCCAGCGCCCGCACGACGGGCGCCTGCTCGGGCCCCGTGACGACGATGCGCACCAGGTGCGTCGCGGGGGGGTAACCGAGGGCGCGGCGCCGGTCGATCTCCTCCCCGAGGAAGCGGGCGACGTCGTGCCGCGCGGCATGGACGATGGGCCGCGCGTCGGGCTGGAAGGTCTGGACGAGCACCCGCCCGGGCGCGTCGCGGCCGCTGCGTCCGGCCAGCTGCGTGACGAGCTGGAACGTGCGCTCCTCGGCGCGGAAGTCCGGCAGCCCGAGCCCCGTGTCGGCGTCGACCACTGCGGCCAGCTCGACCCCGGCGAAGTGGTGGCCCTTCGCCACCATCTGCGTGCCGAGGAGGATCGCCCCCTCGGCCTCGGCGAAGCGGCGCAGCGACGCCGCCAGCTGCTCCGGCTTCGCGACCGCGTCGGCGTCGAGCCGGATCAGCTCCAGCTCGGGCAGCTCGCGTCCCAGCTCGCGCTCGAGCTTCTGCGTCCCCGCGCCGAGCCGCGCCAGGTCGGGCGAGCCGCAGGCGGGGCAGTGCGCCGGCGCCGGGCCGTGGAAGCCGCAGTGGTGGCAGCGCAGCGAGCCGTCGCCGTGCAGCACGAGCGCCACGTCGCAGCTCTCGCAGCGGACGGTCGTGCCGCACGCGCGGCAGTGCAGCGCCGGGGCCACCCCGCGGCGGTTCAGCAGCAGGATCGCCTTGCCGCGCCGGCTCGCGACGCCGCGCAGCTCGCGCAGGAGGGGAGCGGAGAGCGGATAGCCGGCCTCGCGGCGCAGGTCTACGACGGTCACCGGCGGCAGCGACGCACCCAGCCGGCCGCCCAGCTCGAGCCGCTCCAGCGCCGCCCAGCTCTCCGGCCGCGGCGTCGCGGAGCCGTAGAGCGCGACGGCGCCCTCGAGCGCGGCGCGCTTCGCAGCGACTGTGCGCGCGTCGTAGCGCGGGTCGGAGTCCTGCTTGTAGGACGGGTCGTGCTCCTCGTCGACGACGATCAGCCCGAGGCCGCGCACCGGCGCGAAGATCGCCGAGCGGGCCCCGACGACGATCCGCGCCGCACCCGACGCGATCCGCTCGCGCTCGTCGCGCCGCTCGGCCTCGGTGAGCGCCGAGTGCAGGATCGCCACCCGGTCGCCGAAGCGCTGCCGCACCCGGCCGACGGTCTGCGGGGCGAGCGCGATCTCCGGCACCAGCACGATCGCCCCCAGGCCGCGCTCGAGCGCCGCGGCGCATGCCCGCAGGTACACCTCGGTCTTGCCGGAGCCGGTGGCGCCGTGCAGGAGCAGATTCGCGCCGCCGGCGTCGATGCCGGCGACGATCCGCGCCACCGCAGCCTGCTGCGGCGCCGACAGCGCGGGCGGTTCGACCTCGCCGTCGAGCGCCTGCCGCTCGGCTGGAGGCGCCTGCTCCTTGCGCCGCTTCGGCAGCGCCGGCGCCACCAGCGCGAGCGCGCGCGCCGGTGTCGAGCCGTAGTAGTCCGCCAGCCACAGCGCCAGCTCGACGAGCGCCGGCGCCACCTCGCCGACGACGCCGTCGACCGGCCGCACCTCGACGCCGTCGGGCGCCTGCTGCTCGTAGCCGACGACGACGCCGCGTGCCCTGCCGCGCCCGAACGACACGCGCACGATCGCCCCCACCGGCACGTCGTCGTCGACCGCGTACGTGAACGGGCGCGCGACGGCGCGCGCCGTCACCAGCGGCACGACCGCGGCGAGTCTCACGCCGCCGACAGTAGTTCAGGCCCCGGCCGCCGTCAGCACGAAGTCCGTGCCGAAGCCGAGCAGCAGGCCGAGCAGCAGCGTCCAGCCGACGAGCCACGGCATCGCGAACCGCCGGCACACCTCGAGCAGCTGGATCACCACGTAGAGGATCGAGCCGGCGGCGAGCGCGAAGAACGCCGTCTCCAGCGCCGGGCTCACCCACGCCTGCCCGAGCACGGTGCCGAGGAAGGTCGGACCGCCCCCGATCGCGCCCATCGCGAGCAGGAAGCCCCAGCCGGGCGGCTCCGCCTCGGACGCGAGCGGGCCGACGATGCCGAAGCCCTCCGTGGCGTTGTGCAGGCCGAAGCCGATGATCAGCACCAGCGCCAGCGAGATCTCGCCGGCGGCGGCCGACTGGCCGATCGCGAGGCCCTCGCCGAAGTTGTGGATGCCGATCCCGGTGGCGATCAGCAGCGCCAGCCGCCGCCCGGGCGTCAGCTGCTCGAGGCGCAGGCGGCGGTCGAACTCGTCCGCCGCGGCCGCGCCCGGCCCGACGAGGGGCGTGGCGCGGCGCCGCTTCAGCCAGGCGTCGTAGCCGACGAGGCTCATCAGCCCCACCGTGAAGCCGGCGCCGAGCAGGAACGCGAGCCAGGCGAACGAGCCCCAGTGGTGCGCCTCGAGCCGCGCGTCGACCGGCTCGACGCCGTTCGTCGTCACGTCCCAGAAGAGGAAGAGCAGGATCCCGGTCGCGACGGAGCCGAGCGCGCAGCGCAGCGCCGGCGCCGTGGAGCGCATGCGGCCGACGGGAAGCCCCAGCAGGATCGTCGACCCTGCGATCGCGCCCAGGCCGACGATCTCTCCTCCGCCCATGTAAGGCTTACCTTACACGCGGGCCGGAAACTACACTTCGGCGGGTGGCGCAGGGGCATTCCGTCGACGAGTACCTCGAGACGATCTACTTCCTCGCGTTTCCGATCGGGGAGTACCGCCCGCACGCCTCGGGCAACCCGACGCTCGCGTCCCGCGTCGCCGAGATGCTGAGCGTCTCGCGCGCGTCCGCCGGCGAGATGCTGAAGCGGCTCGAAGCCGACGGGCTCGTCGAGCGCGGCGAGCACAAGGAGGCGATCCTCACCCCAGCCGGCGCCGAGCGCGCCCGCCGCGTCGTGCGCAAGCACCGCATCATCGAGCGGCTCCTCACCGACTTCATGGGCTACACGGCCGCCGAGTCGCACGTGCACGCCGACGAGCTCGGCGACACGTTCAGCGACGACATGATCGAGCGGATCGAGCAGCGCCTCGGCCATCCCGACCGCTGCCCGCACGGCTGGCCGGTCGACCCCGACGTCGAGGTGGCCGAGAACGACGAGCTCGCGCCGCTGGCGGCGCTGTCCGCCGGCGACCGCGCGACGATCGTGCGCCTCGCCGAGCACGACGGCGACCTGCTGCACTGGTTCTACGAGAACGGCCTCGCCCCCGGCACGGAGATCGAGCTGAAGGCCGCCGAGCCCGCCACCGGCCAGTATCGGATCGGCGTCGGCGGCGGCGAGCAGGCGATCTCGGAGAAGGCGGCCGCCGGGCTCTACGTGCGCGCCGCCTGATGACGCGCGCCCGAACGACACGCTGCTGATGCTCGCGTACGAGCAGCTCGACCCCGACACCGGGGCCGCGCTCACGCGGGCGAACGAGCTCGACCTGCCGGTCGTGTTGATCACCGACACGCTCGGCGAGAAGCTCGCCGATCGCGTCGACGCGGCGCTGGAAGCGCGGCGGAGCCGGCGCGGGGCGCTGAGCAGCGCGACGACGACGATGGTGCTGCTCGACGCGCTGCTCCTGGCACTGGCCGACCGCGACCGCGCCCGCTCGCTGGCGGCACTGGCCGAGCTGAACGAGCTGCGCAAGCGCGTCCGGGCCGTCCCGCTCGCCGGGAAGCTGCCATGAGGACGGTCGACGAGGCGATCCGCGGTCGCCGCACCCACAAGCAGTTCGAGCCGGAGCCGGTTCCGCGCGAGCTGCTCGAGGAACTGCTGGACGTCGCGAGCTGGGCGCCGAATCACCGCATGACGCAACCGTGGCGCTTCCGCGTGCTCGGGCCGAGCTCGCTTGCGCGGCTGAAGGAGGCGGGCGGGCCGAAGGAGGCGCCGAAGCTCGACCGCGCGCCGACGCTCGTCGTCGTCTCGGCGAAGCTCTCGGGCGATCCGGTCACCGACGAGGAGGACCTGCTGGCCACCGGCGTTGCGATCTACCTCGTGCTGCTCGCTGCGCACGCACGCGGCCTCGCGTCGTACTGGCGCACGCCCGGGGTGCTGCGCACCGAGGTCGGCTGTGCCGCCGTCGGGCTCGAGCCGGACGAGCGCTTCGTCGGCCTCGTGCACCTCGGCCGCCCCTGCTCGCAGCCGCCGGCGAAGGAGCGCGCGCCCCTCGCCGAGCTCGTGCGCTACCTCGACTGACGCGCTCCCGCGCGACGATTTCCACGCAACGTGCGACCGCGCGTGCAACTTGGCACGCCTTTGCGACACTTCCGTTGCAACCCGGGGTCAGACCCGGGTCTGACCCCGCCTTTGCGCCAAAGTGAAACGATTGTGTGCCAATTCGTCCACGGCGGGGAACGTCCCTAGCCGGTGATGAGGTCGACCGGGAAGGCCGAGGCGACGGCTCCCGGCGCTTGTCGCAGCGCGGCCCGCCGAGCGCGCCTGGGCGACCGCGTGGACGAGCTCCTGCTCGGCCCGGTCGGGGAACGCGGCCGCCGCGAAGCCCCACTGGCCCTCGACGAGGACGCGCACGGCGACGCCCTCGGTCTCCTCGTAGAGCACCTGGGCCAGCTCGCCGTTCTCGGCATGCACGCCGGAAGCCTTACCCGGAGGAGCCGAGCAACGCGCTGACCGCGACGATGATCGCGCCGCCGAAGGTGATCGACGCGATCGAGCTCGCGAAGCTCACCTTGAAGAACCGCACGCGGATCAGCGCGAGCGTCAGCAGCTCGACGCAGACGACGGCGAGCGCCGCGATGAGCGCCGCATGGTAGTGCGGGATCAGGAACGGCAGCGTGTGCAAGATCCCGCCCAGGAAGGTGCCGAGGCCCGTGATCGCGCCGCGCACGATGGGATGGCCGCGCCCGGTGAGCTCGCCGGTGTCGGAGAGCCCCTCCGAGTAGGCCATCGAGAGGCCCGCGCCGAACGAGGTCGCGAGGCCGGCGATGAACGCGTAGTGCGGGCGATGCGTGGCGAGCGCCACGGCGAAGATCGGTGCCAGGGTCGACAGCGAGCCGTCGATGAGGCCCGTCAGGGCCGGCTGCACCCGCTGCAGCAGGAACGCGTGCTCGTCGGGGTGCGGTGTCGGGTTCAGGGCCATGTCGGTCATGGCGAAAGCGTAGCAGGCATTCCCGGACAGATTCCGCTCTATAATTCCGGACTCCTTGCCGGCGTCTGTAAGGAATGACTTGCAAAAAGACGCCAGAAGATATATGGCCTACCTGCCGTTCCGAGTAAGGCGCACCTGACGTCCGGAGCGCTGGACATGTGCCGCCCGTTGCTCTATAACGCCCGCTACAAGTAACCACCGTTTCAACGAAGGGAGCCTCGTGAC
Source organism: Gaiellaceae bacterium (assembly GCA_036380895.1). Classification (GTDB taxonomy): domain Bacteria; phylum Actinomycetota; class Thermoleophilia; order Gaiellales; family Gaiellaceae; genus PALSA-600. The sequence continues at coordinate 94,390 of DASVDV010000004.1, forward strand.
GGCGATCGGAGGGTGTGGACGATGAGCTGGCTCGTCGTGGTGTCGACGTTCCTGGCAGCTGCGGTCGAGTGGGTGGAGGCGTTCACGATCGTCCTCGCCGTCGGGATGTTCAAGGGCTGGAAGAGCGCCTGGACGGGCACGGTCGGCGCCGCCGTCCTCCTGCTGGCGGTGGTCACCGCGTTCCGGAGCACGGTCGGCTCGTTCCCGATCGGCGCCGCACAGGCGGTGGTCGGCGTCTGCCTGCTGCTGTTCGGCCTGCGCTGGCTGCACAAGGCGATCCTCCGCTCCGCCGGCCTCAAGGCGCTGCACGACGAGGCCGAGTCGTTCGAGGAGACGCGCGAGCAGCTCGGGCCGGGCGGCGCGACCGCCGCGCTCGACTGGGGCGGCGTCGCCACCGCCTTCAACGGCTGCGTGCTCGAGGGGCTCGAGGTGATCTTCATCGTGATGGCGCTCGGTGGCCTCAGGTCCGCGGGCGCCGCCTCGATCGGCGCCGTCGCCGCGCTGGCCGCCGTCACCGTCGTCGGCGTCGCCCTCCGCGCCCCGCTGACGAAGGTGCCGGAGAACACCATGAAGTACGTCGTCGGCCTGATGCTCTCGGCGTTCGGCACCTTCTTCGCCGGCGAGGGCGTCGGCGTCGCCTGGTGGCACGGCGACGTCTCGATCCTCATCCTGATCAGCGGCTACGCGCTGATCTCGATCCTGCTGCTGCGGCTGCTGCAGTCGCCGCCGCAGCTGCACACGGGCGGCGCGCTGCGCGTCCCGAAGGCGATCGTCGAGAAGATCTGGGGCCTGTTCGTGGGCGAGGGGATCCTCGCGATCCTCACCGTCGCGGTCGTCCTGGCGATCGCCGTCTTCACCCAGAAGCTCGGCCACGACGGCGTCGCGGCGTGGCTGCTCGCGGTCGGCGTGATCGCGGCCGTCGCGATCGCGCTCGCCGACTCGCTCAGGCAGGCGACGGCGAAGCGCAGCGAGCCGGCGCCCGCCCCCGCCCAGCCCGTCCGCCGCGACGAGCCCGCCATCGCAGAGCCGACCGCCACCTGACCGATCGTGCGCCCCGACGTCCCAACCCGCAGATGACGACCGTGCCGCGGCGCTTCCTGCTGCTCGTCTACCGGATGCCCGCGAAGCCGACGGCGGGCCGCGTGGCCGTGTGGCGGAACCTGAAGAAGGCGGGCGCCGTCTATCTGCAGGACTCGGTGTGCCTCATCCCCGACTCGCGCGCGCTGCGCAACGAGCTCGCGCCGGTGCTCGAGCGGATCGACGAGAGCAAGGGGCGCTACCACATGCTGCCCCTGAGCAAGCTGCCGGCCGAGGAGGAGGCGAAGCTCGTCGAGCTCTTCGTCGAGCAGGCGGCGAAACACTACAGCGAGATCGTCGAGAACTGCGAGGTCAACTTCGTCAAGGAGATCGAGTTCGAGACCTTCCGCGAGAACTTCACCTACGAGGAAGCGGAAGAGATCCGGATGGAGTTCGAGAAGATCTGCACCTGGTTCGACCGGGTGCGAGAGCGCGACTGGTTCGGCGCGCCGAACCAGGAGGAAGCACGCACGTGGCTCCGGCGGTGCGAGTCGTTGCTCGAGGAGTTCGAGGCGAAGGTCTTCGAGCGAGCGGGCGGCGAGAGCGGCGCCGACGAAGTCGGCGCCGGGGCGAGCGCTGCCTAGCCGAAGAAGAAGTTCGACCCGACGTGTGGGAAGACGACACGCACAATCAACCACACGATGGCCACGACGGCGATCACCGGCACGCAACGTCCACACCATCGTCCCCTTCGCGGTCGCCGGGCTCGTGGGCGCCTATCTGCTCTCGTCGCGCCTGAATCTGCTGGCGCTCGGCGAGGACCTGCCGCGCGGGCTCGGTCAGAACGTCACCCGGACGCGGTTCTAGGGCGCGGTCCTCGTTGCCGGCGCCTACGCCGTGACGGCGCTCGCGAGGCCGGCGGCCTCGCGCAGCGCGTCGGCCTTGTCGGTGCGCTCCCACGTGAAGTCGTGGTCGTCGCGGCCGAAGTGGCCGTACGCCGCGGTCTTGGCGTAGATCGGGCGCCGCAGGTCGAGGTCGCGCAGGATCGCGGCCGGGCGCAGGTCGAAGTGCTCGCTCACGAGCTGCTCGATCTGCGAGACCGGCACCTGCTCGGTGCCGAAGCACTCGACCAGCACCGAGAACGGCCGGGCGACGCCGATCGCGTAGGCGACCTGGATCTGGCAGCGGTCGGCGAGGCCGGCGGCGACGACGTTCTTCGCCACGTAGCGCGCCGCGTAGGCGGCCGAGCGGTCGACCTTGGTCGGGTCCTTGCCCGAGAAGGCGCCGCCGCCGTGCGGGGCCGCGCCGCCGTAGGTGTCGACGATGATCTTGCGCCCGGTGAGGCCGGTGTCGCCCATCGGGCCGCCGATCACGAACTTGCCGGTCGGGTTGACGTAGACGAAGTCGCGCTGCGTCCACTGCGCGTCGTCGACGTACTCGGAGAGGATCGGCCGTAGCACATGCTCGACGATGTCCGGCTTCATCATCGTCTCCGGGTCGAGGCCGTCGCGGTGCTGGGTCGAGACGAGCACGCGCTCGATCCCGATCGGCCGCTGGCGACCCTCGGCGTCGACCTCGTAGCGCACCGACACCTGCGACTTGCCGTCCGGGCGCAGGTAGGGCAGCACGTCCGCCTTGCGCACCTCCGACATCCGCTTGCAGATCTTGTGGGCCAGCATGATCGGCAGCGGCATCAGCTCGGGCGTCTCGTTCGAGGCGTAGCCGAACATCATCCCCTGGTCGCCGGCGCCGACGCGGTCCAGCGGGTCGTCGTCGCCCGGGTCGTGCCGGCCCTCGTAAGCGGCGTCCACGCCCTGCGCGATGTCGGGCGACTGCTCGTCGAGCGCCACCATCACGCCGCAGGTCTCCGCGTCGAACCCGTACTTGGCGCGCGTGTAGCCAATCTCGGACACACGCTCGCGCACGAGCTTCGGGATGTCGACGTAGGTCTCGGTGGAGATCTCGCCCGAGACGACGACCAGGCCGGTCGTGATGAGCGTCTCGCAGGCGACGCGTCCGTTCGGGTCGTCGGTCAGGACCGCGTCGAGGACGGAGTCGGAGACCTGGTCGGCGACCTTGTCGGGATGCCCCTCGGTGACCGATTCGGACGTGAAGAGAAAGCTTCGCTGGGCCATGCGGACCAGCCTAGCCGAAACGTCGGGCGCCTCAGGACGCCTCCCACACCGTCGTTTCGACGCCCCGTTCGCGCGTGCGCCAGGCGAGGAGGCGCGCGATCGGGCCGAGGCGCGCGACCGCGTCGCGGGCGCGGTGACCGCCGGCGAGGGTGTCGATCGCGGGCGCGACGGCGCGCGCCCGGGCGGCGTCGACGTAGAGCCAGCCCTCGCTGCGCGCCGGCAGGCCGAGGTCTCCCGCGGCCGCGTGGGCGGCGAGCAGCCCCGAGAGGCCGGTGGAGACGGCGAAGCGGCTCCCCCACGACCCGGTGTCGACCTCGGCCGCGCCGAGGACGTACGCGACGATCGGGACGCCGGCGTCGACCGTGCTCTCGACGCTCCCCTGGCCGCGCGTCAGCACGAGCGCGAGCTTCCGGGCGGTCGTCTCCGGGTGCGGGCTCTCGCCGGCGAGGGTCAGCTCCGGCAGCAGCGTCCCCGGCCGCAGCGCGACGACCGAGCCGGCCGGGAGGTCGCGCCCGAGCGCCTTCGCGTCGACGCCGTAGGCGCCGGCGAGCGCGGGCAGCACGCCGGCCGCCGGCGACCAGGCGCCGGCGCCTGCGGCGACGGCGGTCCGGTCGTCGACGGCCGCGGCGGCGGTCGTGGGGTGCATCGCCGCTGCGGGCGGGGCGGCCTGGCGCACGGTGAGCCGGTCGCGGGCGAGCGCCACCGTCGCCCAGCGGGTGCCGGGCAGGCGCGGCAGCCGCAGCAGCCGGGCGCCCGCCGTCCGGACGAACACGGCCGCGAGCCCGGACGGGAGCGTGTGGAAGCGCGGGTCGTCGGCGAGGTGCCGCTTGCTCGCACGGGCGGCGTCGAGGTCGGTCTGCGAGGGGGCGACGACCGTCCAGCCGCGCACACGCCGGTGCGCCACGTCGGTCGGCAGCCCCTTCGGCTTCCCGGGGAGGTAGGCGAGCCACGCGACGCCGCCGCCGATCGGCACCGCGGCGAGCTCGATGCGCCCCGTGCCGCCGGGCGCGCCGCTCCGTGCGAGCGCCGTACGCAGGGCCGCCGGGACCGGCGACACGTGGTCGAGGAGCGTCTCGGCGCGCGTCAGCGCGGGCCCGCGCTCGAGCTGCACGAAGGCGACGCTGCGAGCCGGAGCGAGCTGGGCGGCGTCGCCGGCGTCGCCGGGGCCGCCGCATCCGGCGAGCGCGAGCATCGCGAGCGGGCAGGCGAAGAGAGCCGTCCGGGCGCGTGCAAAACGGCTCACCACAAGTCTCATCGTGCCCGTCGCGGAACCGAAAGAGGCGTCGCGCGCGCATTCCGGCACGCAATCTCTCCACCTTCGCGCGTCTCTCGTCACGGTCCCGTTTCGGCGGCAGCCGACGGACACGGCCGACGGAGACATGGCCCGAGCGATCCGTCGAGCGCGCTACTCGGCTCGCGGCTGGCGGCCCATCAGGTTGGAGGCCAGCTCGTGGATCGGCAGGCCGCCCAGAACCGCGCACACGCCCTCCGTGATCGGCAGCTCGATGCCGAGGCGGTGCGACAGGTCGCGCAGGGTCGGGGCCGTCGTCAGGCCCTCCACCACCTGGCCGATCGCCTCCTTCGCCTCCTCGGCCGTGGCGCCCCGCGCGATCAGCTCCCCCGCGCGGCGGTTGCGGCCGCTCGGATGCCAGCAGGTGACGACCAGGTCGCCGAGGCCCGCGAGGCCGCTGAACGTCTCCGCCTGCGCGCCGCACGCCTCGCCGAGCCGCGCCATCTCGACGAGGCCGCGCGTCACGACCGAGGCCTTCGCGTTGTCGCCCAGGCCGAGACCGTCGACGCCCCCCGCCGCCAGCGCGATCACGTTCTTCGCCGCCGCGCACAGCTCGACCCCGACGAGGTCGTCGTTCACGTAGACCCGGAAGACACCGGAGTTGAGCGCCGCCTGCAGCCGCTCCGCCAGCTCGGCGTCCTCGCTCGCCACCACGACCGCAGCCGGCAGCCCGGCCGCCACCTCCTCGGCCATCGTCGGACCCGACAGCACCGCCACCGGCCGGTCGCGCACGAGCGTCGACAGGCGCTCGCCGCTCGCCGGATCGAGCCCCTTGACGAGGCTCAGCACCGGCGCGTCGCCGCCGACGGCGCCGGCGACCTCCGCGAAGGCGCGGCTGGGAACCGCCAGCACGACGAGCTCCGCCTCCGACCACGGCGCGCCGCCCAGCCCGTCGCGCCCCACCGCGACCACCTCGTGGTCGCGGTCGCGCAGCAGCCCGCCGAACGCGGTCCCCCACGCGCCGCGCCCGACGACCACGACCTTCACGGGCGCCGCCGGAAGTCGATCGCGACGGGGACGCCCTCGAGCTCGAACCGCTCGCGCAGCCGGTTCTCGACCCAGTAGCCGTAGTCGCGCGTCACGAGGCCCGGGTCGTTGACGGTGAAGCGGAAGCGCGGCGGCCGCGTCGCCACCTGCGCGCCGTAGAGCAGGTTCAGCCGCTTGCCGCCGCGGCTCGGCGGCTGCCGCGCCTCCCGTAGCTCGCCGAGGAACCGGTTCAGCTCGCCCGTCGACACGCGCCCGGTGTGCTTGTCGAACAGCTCCGCCACCCGGTCGAGGATGCGCGAGATGCCGCGGCCGGTCACCGCCGACGTGGTGATGAAGGGCGGCCGCTGGCGCAGGCGCCGCTGCAGCTCGGGCCGCACCTCCTCGATCGTCACCTCGCCGATGTCCCACTTCGAGAGCACGATCAGGGTCGAGCACATCGCCTTGCGCGCGACCTCGGCCGCGGTCACGTCGCCCTCGACGATCCCCGCGCTGGCGTCGATCAGCACGAGCGCGACGTCCGCGCGCTCCGCAGCCTCGAGCGCGCGCAGCTCCGAGTAGTAGTCGATCCCCTGCCGCTGCCGACGCTTGCGGCGCAGGCCGGCCGTGTCGACGAGCACGAACGTCCTGCCCTCGTGCTCGATCACGGTGTCGATGGCGTCGCGGGTCGTGCCCGGGACGTCGGAGACGATCGTCCGCTCGGCCCCGAGCAGCCGGTTGAAGAGCGACGACTTGCCGACGTTCGGCCGGCCGAGGATCGCCACCCTGATCGCGTCGGTGGGCAGCGAGCGGCGCGAGGTTCCCGGCAGCAGCTCGAGCACCTCGTCCAGCAGGTCGCCGGTGTTCGAGCCGTGCAGCGCCGAGATCGGGAACGGCTCGCCGAAGCCGAGCCGGTGGAACTCCAGCGCGAGCGCCTCGTGCGACGGGTCGTCGATCTTGTTCGCCAGCACCAGCACCGGCGTGTGCGCCTCGCGCAGGATCTGCGCCAGCTCCTCGTCGCCCGGCGTCACGCCCGCCCGCGCGTCGACGACGAACAGCACCAGGTCGGCCTCGGCGATCGCCGCGCGCGCCTGGTCGGCGATCGAGCGCGTGATCGGGCTCGGGTCGGCGACGTCGACGCCGCCCGTGTCGATCAGCAGGAACTGCTTGCCCCGCCACTCGCAGACGAGCTCCTTGCGGTCGCGCGTCGTGCCGTGCGTGGCGTGCACGACGGCGGCGCGCGTCGCGGTGAGCCGGTTCACGAGCGTCGACTTGCCGACGTTCGGGAAGCCGACGATCGCCACCGTGCCGGCGAGCTCCCCGGTCTCCGTCATACCGGCGGCTCGAGCCCCTGCGGGCGACCGCGGCGGTGGACGTCCTCCAGCCACTCGAAGAGCGTGTGGATGCGCTGCTGGATCTCGGCCGTCGCCTCCTTGTAGCCCCGGCCGTTCTTCGGCAACCCCTCGAATCGCAGAGGCCGCCCGAAGGCGATGCTGCACGGAGCGCGGTTGCGGAGCGACCAGACCTGCGTGCCGTGGATCGCCACCGGCACGACCGGCACGTCCTCCTGCAGCGCCACCATCGCCGCGCCCGGCTGCGCCACGCCGGGACGCCCGCTCCGCTGCCGCGTCCCCTCCACGAACAGCCCGAGCACGCGCCCGTTGCGGGCCGCCTCGCGCATCAGGCGCACGGCGTCGCGGTCGGACTCGCCGCGGCGGACGGAGATCGTCCCGAAGCTCCGGATCAGCTGGCCGAGCCCGGGCACGCGGTGCGCCTCGACCTTCGCGACGAACGCGATCCGGCGCGGGCACGCGGCGCCGACGAGCGGCGGGTCGATCCAGGAGAAGTGGTTGACCGCGATCACGCAGCCGCCCGCCGGCGGGACGCGCTCCACGCCGTAGTTGCGGAACGGCGCGACGGCGCGAACGAGCGGCTGGATCGTCCGGCGCCCGACCCACCAGGCGGCGTCGACGGCGCTCACGCGATCACGCCGCGGAACGCGCGCGGACGAGATCCTCGATCCGCTCGACGACGTCGACGACGGCAAGCGCGGTCGTGTCGATGTGGACGGCGTCGTCGGCCGGCTGCATCCGCTCGGCGTCCTTGCGGTCGCGGGCGCGCAGGTCCGTGACGAGCGCGTCGGCGCCGATCTCGGGGCGCTCGGCCTGCCGCCGCCGCGCGCGCGTCTCGGGATCCGCGACG
>DASVDV010000005.1:0-22969 GCA_036380895.1 Gaiellaceae bacterium
CAATCGCTGTGCCGGGCCGAAAACGGGGGTCAGACCCGGGTCTGACCCCGGTTTTCGGCCCACGGAACAATCCGCCCGAATGGTCTTCGCGAGTGCCCGAGCTTGCTCGGGTGCGAGCTTCTGCGAGCCGTGACGCCCGGCGCGCCGTTCCGTGCGAGGCCCCGACCCCGAAAGCGTCGGAGGGGAGGGTTCGGGAGGGGAACCGGAGGCGCCCCTCCCGACGAAGTCAGTCGCCCCAGTCGAAGTCGCGCGAGCGCGACCAGAGGTTCTCGTCGGAGGGCTGGTCGGGGTCGGTCGCCTCGCCCGCCGACGCGTCCGGCACGACGGCCGGGGCGTCGATGAAGGTGTCCTCCGCGCTGGGCCAGTCGAGGGTCGTCGGCTGGTCGACGATCGACTCGACGCCGTCCATCGTGTCCTCGATGCGCGCCTGCTCCTCGGTCTTGAAGAGCGGGTGGTTCTCGAACGGGTCGGAATGCATGTACTTCTCCAGCGGCATCTCGTGCTCGAGGGCCGCGTTCCGGCGCTTCAGCTCGAGATGATCCTGGATGACCTGCGAGAAGATCGAGGGGGTGTCGACTGCCAAGGGAATCCTCCTGCTCGGAACGCGGGTGAGAGTCTAGACGATGGATTCGGAATCGGCAGGAATTCCCTCGGCCGCCGCGACGACGCGGTTCTTGCCGGTGCGCTTCGCCTCGTAGAGGGCGCCGTCGGCCGCGGCGATGAGGCCCTCCAGGCTGCCCGTCTGCGGGAAGACCGCGACGCCGAAGCTGGCGGTGACGGGCAGCGGCGAGCCGTCCTCGGCGGCCAGCTCGCGGATCTCGATCGCCTGCCGCACGCGCTCGGCGAGCTGCGTGCCGCCGGCGAGGTCGGTGCCCGGCAGCACGACCGCGAACTCCTCCCCGCCCCAGCGGCCGGCGGTGTCGATGTCGCGCACCGTCTCGCCGAGCGTCTGCGCGAACGAGCGCAGCACCAGGTCGCCGCACGGGTGGCCGAAGCGGTCGTTGACGCTCTTGAAGTTGTCGAGGTCGCAGAGGACGAGACAGATCTGCTCGCCGAACCGGACGGCCCGCGACACCTCCGCATGCAGCGTCTCGTCGAGGCTGCGCCGGTTCGCGAGACCGGTGAGCCCGTCGACCAGCGCCTGCCGCTCGACCACGCGATGCAGCCGTGCGTTCTCGAGCGCCACCACCGCCTGCGCGGTGAGGGCGGCGGCCGTCTCGACGCGCTGCGTGTCGAACTCCTCGCCGACCAGCTCGAGCGTGCCGAAGTCCGAGTCGCCCGTGCGCAGCGGGAAGCGGATCGTGTCGCCGGTCGCGTCCGGATCGCCCGCCCGGGCGCGCGTGCCGTCGAGCGAGACGACCACTCCGCCGGCGGCGCCGGTCGCCTCCACCACCGACTCGACGACCAGCTGCAGGAGCTGCTCCGGCGCGTGCGTCGCCGCCAGCGCCTCGCCGAAGCGCGCCGCGACCTCGCGCACGCGCGCCCGCTCGGCCTCCAGCTCCGCGAGCCGCTGCTCGAGCTGCGCCGCCATGTGGTTGAACGCCGCCCCGAGCTGGGCGAACTCGTCGCTGCCGCGCACCTCGACGCGCTCGCCGAGCCGCCCGCCGGCGATCGCCCGCGCCGCCGCCGCGACCCGCCCGAGCGAGCGGACGATCGACCGGCCGACGAGGTAGGTGCCGGCGGCGATCAGCAACAGGGACGCGAGGAGCGCCACCGCGATCCGCTCCTCCGTGACCCGGGCCGCATGGGAGATGCCGGCCTGCGGCGTCAGCACGGCGAGCTCCACGCCCTTCGGGTCCGCGAGCGGCGCCGACGCGAGCCCGCGGTAGCTCGTCCCGTCGAGCGTCACCTGCGCCGGCGTGCCGGGAACGAGGCCGAGCCGGTCGGAGCGGAGCACGGCGAGCCGGTCGGCGTCGGCGAGGCCGCTGCGGAGCGTCCGCAGCAACCCCGCGTCGAACGGAACCGAGACGACGACCCGTCCGAGCGTGCGCCCGTGGTCGAGCACCCGCACCGTCTTCGTGGCCGCACCCGACGGCACCGGGCCGATGCTCAGCCCCGGCGCTCGCACCGCCGCATGCGGCACCGTGCGCACGAGACGAACCAGCGTGCGGCGGTCGCGCCCGCGGAGCGCGCGCCCCAGCGCCGGGTGGGCGGCGAGGCTCTCGGCCTGGCTCGCAGCCGCGTCGAGACGCGACGCGTAGACCGCCACGACGCTGCGCAGGCCTGCGTCCAGCCGGGCGTCGGCCCGGCCGCGCTCACCGTCGTGCGCGAGCGCGTTGTAGCCGTAGAACGCGATCGCGAGCGGAAGGAGCGCTAGAAGCGCGAAAAAACCGGCCAGCTTGAGCTTGAAATCCCCCACAAGGGTCAATTGTGCCCGGCGTTCTGCCGATAGACATCCACGGGGAAGATTGTCGGCGGAACGGGGGAACGAATGAAGACCTACCTGTCGGCGGGTTTGCTGTTCGCAACAGCCCTCGTCGTGCTGGTCCTGCTCCCCGGCCGACTCGTCCAGGGCCACCACACGACCGCCGTCGACGTGCCGGCCACCGCGTCCCCGAAGTCGGTGCAGGCGCCCGCCGCGCCCGCCCGGCCGGCGAAGAAGGCCGCGACGAAGCACGTCACCACGACGGCCGCCCCGAAGCGCCCCCGCACCACGGCGAGACCGACGCGCGCCGCCTCGCTCACGATCGCACCGGCGACCCGCCGCGCCGCGACCCATCACGCCGCGACCCCGCAGGCGCGACCGACCGCCCCCCGGGTCGCCGCGCCGACGACGCAGGGGCACACCGCCGTGACGAAGCACCTGGTGCACCCGACGACCCGCACCCGGACGAAGCCGAAGACGAAGCCGAAGACGCACGTCCCCGCCCCGAAGCCGCCGCCCACGACGACCGCGCCGGCCCCCACGCCGCCGCCGCTCCCGCCGTCCGGGAGCCAGAACGCGAGCCCGAGCCCCGCCTCGACCCCGTCGACGTCGCCCGCGTCGGCGCAGACCGCCGCCCCGCGCGAGCCCTCGCCGGTTTCGCCCGCGCCGGCCCCGGCCGCCCCGTCGGTGAGCGTCCCGGGAGTGACCACCCCGGCGGTGACGACACCCGTCGTGACCGTGCCGTCGGTGACGATCTCCCCCGTCCAGATCCCGCAGATCGACGAACCGTCGGTCGCCATGCCGTCCGCCACGGCGCTGCTGCCGCAGAGCTTCTCGCGACACGACACGGCGGCGCGGATCCTGCGCGGCCGCGAAGACCACGGTCACGGCCACGGTGGCGGGAACGGCCACGGTCACGGCCGCTGGCGCTGACGGCAAACGGCAGAATGTGCGCGTGCCGCGGATCACGCGCCTCGTCACCCGCCGCGCCGGCCCGATCGGCCTGGCGCTCACCGCATGGGACATCTACCGGCGGCTGCCGCCGAAGCAGCGGCGCTGGCTGATGGCGCAGGCCCGCCAGCACGGCCCGACGCTCGCGAAGCGGGCGCTGAAGGCGCGCCGCGCCCGACGCTAGCCGAGCGCCTCGCGGACGATCCGGTCCTGCTCGATCAGGTGCGCGGTCGGATACCCCTCGGACGGGCTCGCCCGCCACGGCCGGCCGACGTAGCGCAGCGGCACGCCTGCGGCCGCCTCCTCCAGCCGGTGGCGGATCGACCGCCAGGCCCCCATGTTCTGCGGCTCCTCCTGCACCCAGAGGATCTCCTCGAGCGCGCCGTACGAGGCCACGACCTCCGCCGCCGCCTCGCGCGGGAACGGATACAGCTGCTCGATCCGGGCGATCGCGACGTTCTCGGCCGAGCCGTGCAGCTCGTGCCCGACGAGGTCGTAGTACACCTTGCCGGTGCAGAGGATCAGCCGGCGGGTCGTGCCGTGGTCGGCAGCCGCGTCGTCGATCACCGGGCGGAACGCGCCGTCGCTCAGGTCGGCCAGGGTCGAGGACGCCTCCTTCAGCCGCAGCAGCCCCTTCGGCGTCGTGACGACGAGCGGCCGCCCGGTCGGGTCGAGCGCCTGGCGCCGCAGCAGGTGGAAGTACTGGGCGGCGGTCGTCAGGTTCGCCACGCGCAGGTTCTCCTGGGCGCCCAGCTGCAGGAACCGCTCCAGGCGGGCGCTCGAGTGCTCGGGGCCGTTGCCCTCGTAGCCGTGCGGCAGCAGCATGGTGAGGCGTGACGTCTCGCGCCCTTTCGACAGGGCAGACGAGATGAACTGGTCGATCACGATCTGCGCGCCGTTGGCGAAGTCGCCGTACTGCGCCTCCCACAGCACGAGCGCCCCGGGCGCTGCGGCCGAGTAGCCGTACTCGAAGCCGACGCAGGCGTACTCGGACAGCGGCGAGTTGAACACCTCGAACGACGCGCTCGCTTCGTCGAGGTGCTGCATCGGCGTGAACGTCTCGCCGGTGCGGTGGTCGTGCAGGACGAGGTGGCGCTGCGAGAACGTGCCGCGCTGCGTGTCCTGGCCGGTGAGCCGGATCGGGATGCCCTCGACGAGCAGCGAGGCGTAGGCGAGCGACTCGGCCTGGCCCCAGTCGATGCCGCCCTCCTGCATCGCCGTCTCGCGCCGGGCGAGCTGCCGCGCGAGCTTCGGGTGGACGGCGAACTCCTCGGGCGTCCGCAGCAGCTGCTCGTTCAGGCCGCGCAGACGATCGGCGGCGACCGCGGTGACGACCTCGGCCGCGCCGCCGCGCGGGATCTGGTCGCCCGGCTCCTGGTGTGCGGCCCCGAACGACGCCTTCAGGCGCTCGTGCGCGTCGCGGAGCTTGGTCTCGACCTCGGCGACGAGCGCCTCCGCCTCCTCGGCCGTCAGCACACCCTCGCCGACGAGCTGCTCCTGGTACAGCTCGCGCACGCTCGCGTGCGCGTTGATCTGCTCCACCATCAGCGGCTGGGTGTACGCCGCCTCGTCCTGCTCGTTGTGCCCGAAGCGCCGGTAGCCGACGAGGTCGACGACGACGTCGGTGCCGAACCGCCGGCGGAACGCCAGCGCGAGCCGCGTGGCGGCGATGGCCGCCTCGGGATCGTCGGCGTTGACGTGCACGATCGGCGAGTCGAAGCCCTTCGCCAGGTCGGACGAGTAGCGGGTCGAGCGGCCCTGGTCGGGGTCGGTGGTGAAGCCGATCTGGTTGTTCGTGATCAGGTGCAGCGTGCCGCCCGTCGAGTAGCCCTCGAGGTCGTGCAGGTTGAAGGTCTCGGCGACGATCCCCTGCCCTGCGAACGCCGCGTCGCCGTGCAGGAGCACCGGCAGGGCGACGGTGGGGTCGTGGGCGCCGGTGCGCGTCGAGCGGTCGGTCTGCTCCGCGCGCGTGCGCCCCTCGACGACGGGGTCGACCGCCTCCAGGTGGCTCGGGTTGGCGACGATGCGGACGCCGACCTTGCCGTTCGCGGTGCTGCGCGTGCCGTGCGCGCCCAGGTGGTACTTGACGTCGCCGGTGCCGCCCTCCGGGTCGGCCGCGACGGCGTCGAGCGTGCGCTCACCCTCGAACTCGCGCAGGATCTGCTCGTAGGGCATCCCGATGGTGTGCGCGAGCACGTTGAGGCGGCCGCGGTGCGCCATCCCGAGCACCACCTCGTGGGCGCCGCCTTCGGCGGCCAGCTCGATCGTCTCGTCCAGCATCGGGATCATCACGTCGAGGCCCTCGAGCGAGAACTGCTTCTGGCCGAGGAAGCGCTTGCGCAGGAAGCGCTCCATGCCCTCGACCTCGCACAGCCGGCGGAAGAGCAGCCGCTTCTCGTCGCCGCTCAGCGGCTGCCGGTAGTGGTTCGACTCGATCGCCTGGCGGAGCCACACACGCTGCTCGTGGCTCGAGAGGTGCTCGATCTCGTAGGCGAGCGTCCCGCAGTAGGTCTCGGCGAGCCGGGGCAGCACCTCGGCGAGCGTCTCGCCGGGGACGTGGACGCGCAGGACGGAGGCCGGGATACGCGCCTGCAGCTCGGGTGTCAGCCGCGGCTCCAGGCGGAGCGGCTCGAGCGACGGGTCTCCGACCGGCTCCGACCCCAGCGGGTCGAGCCGGGCCGCGAGGTGGCCGTGCGTGCGATGCGCCTTGACGAGCGCCATCGCCGCCGCCACGCCGCCGAGCAGCTGCGCGTCCGGCGCCGCGGGCGCCGCGACGGGCGCGGCCGGAGCGACGGGCGCGGCCGCGTGGCCGTTCGCGCCGTTGCCGAGGGTCTCGAGCAGCCGGGCGACGCCGGGATGGGTCGCGACGAGCTGCGAGTCGCCGCTCTCGAACAGGGCGCGCCACTCGCTGGGGACGCTGGCGGGGTTCTCGAGGTAGTCGTCGAGCAGCGCGCGGGCGTACCCGGCATTCAGCCCGTCGACCTCGCGTGCGCTCACCTGCTGTGTTGTAGCAGCGTCAGAAGAGGGGATGATGCGTCACGACCTGCAGCGCGGCCCCGGCCACGAAGCAGATCCCGACGATCGCCGTCGCGAGCCCGATCAGGCGCTGGTGCTCGCGGCTCATCACCGTCGCGACGAGCAGCAGGATCAGCGCCGCCGGTGCGAGGCGGAACGGGCGGTAGAAGAGCTCCGTCACGCCCAGGAAGAGCGCGCAGGCGGCCAGCAGGCCGGCCACGGCCTCAGCCGGACGAAGACGCGACGTGCGCGCCTCGGGCGCGCGGAAGGCGGAGCTCACGATGGGACTCTATCGCGCCGGGCCCGTTGCACACGGGCACCATCGCGCGTGCCGTGCGGTCCGCCCCGCCGCGGTCGCGGCCCGTCGGGCCGCTTCCACGGGCGCCACGTGGACGCGTCGTGCGGATCCGTTCCCGGCTCCGCCGGCTCGGCCTTGATGGCGTACCAGACCACGCAGCCGAGGTACACGACCGGGATCTTCAGGATCAGCAGCATGAAGATCAGCTCCCAGGCGATGCCGGACATCGCGCAAGTCTATTCCCCGTGAGCGGACGGCGATACATCGGATTTACACGAGCGCCGCGAGCTGCTCCCGGATCGGATCGAGGTCGCCGTCGCCGGAGGCCAGCTCCCGGTAGGACGGATCGAGCGCGAACGCCCGGCGGAGATGCTCGAGAGCGGGGGCGTGGCGCCCTGCCAGCGCCTCGCAGCAGGCCAGGTTGTAGAGCAACATGCCGTCGTCGGGGCGCACGGCGACCGCGTCGAGGAGCAGGTCGGCGGCCGCGTTGTAGTCGCGGCGCTCGTACGCGCCGGTCGAGCGCCGCAGCGCCTCCCAGCCCTCCCAGATGCCGACGAGCCGGCGCAGCTCGGCGATCGGCTGCTCGTGGTCCTCGACGCGCAGGTCGCAGATGCGGTCGATGCCCTCGCGCGTCTCGGCCGCGGCGCCCGCGCGCTCGACGAGGAGCGCGGCGGACTGCTGGCCGCGCCGGTCGCCACCGGCCGCCTGACCCGCCTCGAGCGCGGCGACGAGCCGCCCCGCCAGCGCGCCGCGCGTCTGCTCGAACGCGCGCGCCATCTCGTCGACGACGTCCTCGCCGGCCACGATGTTCCCCTGCACCGCGTAGCCGGGGCCGGTGCGGTGCCCGGCCCAGTCGAGGCACTCGGCGCCGGTGAACGCGGCGGCGCGGCCGTCGGCGGCGACGACCCCGAGCTGCCGCGTCTCGCGGCCGGGATCGCCGGCGAGCACGCGCTCGACCGCCTCGTCGGGGGACGCGCCGCCCTCGAGCTCCGCGAGCGCTCGCGTGCCGTAGACGGCGACGCCGGCCGCCTGCGTCGCCACCGCGCCGACCGCGGCGCGCGCCCACGGCACGACCAGGCCGACGGAGAAATAGCGCGACTGGACGGCGCAGCCGACCTCCCCCGCAGCGGGGTCGACGGCGACGATGGAGAAGGTGCTGCGGGGGATCACGTGGTGGCGCGGCGTCCGCGGTACGCGCGCACTTTCGCACGGTTGCCGCAGGACTGCATCGAGCACCAGGCCCGGGAGCGGTTCTTCGCCGTGTCGAGGTAGGCCCAGAGGCAGTCGTCGGCGCGGCAGACCTTGAGGCGCGGCCAGGTGCCGTCGTCCATCGCCGCCGCGACCGCCGCGAGCACGTGGCCGAGCGCGCCGTCGACGCCGCCGGCGCTCGGCTGGAGACGCGCCGCATCGCCCGCGAAGCGGACGCCGAGACCGGCGCGCCGCGCCGTCTCGTCGAGCACCGCGCCGGCCCCGGCGACGTCGGCCTCGAGCTCGTTGTGCGACCCGAGCAGGTCTCGCAGCGCCTCGCGCAGCGCGCGGGCATGCGCCAGGTCGCCGTCCGTCGCCGGCGCGGGCGGCTCGAGCAGCTCGCGCTCGGCGAGCCACGCCACCAGGGCGGCCGGCGAGTCGAGCAGCTCCACGTCCCGCGCGTCCTGCACGTTGTGCTCGAGCGAGTTCACGAAGTCGACGATCAGATCGGTTCCCGTAACCATCTTCCTCGCTTAGCAGGTGTCGTAACCGGTATCATTCTAGCGACGGTTACTAGAGGAGGCGAACGATGCACCCGGCGATCATGCTCGTTCTGGCAAAGGAGCGGCTCTCGAGGCTCCGCGACGAGGTTCACCCGCGCCCCGACGCGGTCGTGCCGCGGTCCGACGAGTCGGACGTGTCCCTGCGGCTCTGCCGCGTCTCGGACGACCACGCATTGGCGCGGCTGGCAGCCCTGGCCGAGCGGGAGCCTCCGCTCGGACGCGCCGTGCTGGCGGAGGTCGGCGGCCGGATCGTCGCCGCGCAGCCGCTGGCGGGCGGCCCGCCGCTCGCCGACCCGTTCGAGCGCACGGCGCACCTGCTGCCGCTGCTGGCGCTGCGAGCGGCGCAGGTCCGCGGCGCCGGCGACCGCCGCGTGCGGCGCGCACCGCGGCTGCTCCCCCATCGCGCTTAGGACAGGCGTCGGCCGGGTAGGCCGGAGCCGTGGCCGAGACGATCGTCGTCGAGCTGCCGCGGCCCGGCCTGCGGCAGGAGCTGTGCGACAGCCTGGAGTCGCAGGGGCTCGTCACCGAGGTCGTCTCGGACGGCGAGGTCGTGGAGCTGCGGGTGCACTTCGCCGACGAGCGCGAGAAGCTCGTCTGCGATACGGCCCACGCGATCGAGGGGTGGCTGGCGGCGCGCGAGCTGCCGTTCGTCGTGGAGCGAGCCGACGGCGGCTGCCTGCTGCGGCCGCCCGGCGACTGAAGACGGCGAAGCCGCCCGGAGGCGGCTTCATGCGATGGACCCAGGCGGGCTCGAACCGCCGACCTTTTGACTGCCAGTCAAACGCTCTCCCAGCTGAGCTATGGGCCCGTCGAGCCGTGACAGTGTAGCCCCGAACTCGTACTCACGTGCCCGGCGGATGCGGGCTTCGGGCACCGCCGCGTGGCTGGCGCGCCGGGGCCGGCGGGAGCGCCGCGTCCTCCTCGTCTCTCGTCGGTGGAGCGGAGAACGGTAGCCGTCCGGGCGGACGGACTGTTGTCCGTCCAGAAGACATGTCCGTTCAGGCCGAGGCTGCTTCGAGCGACTCGTGCGGCACGTCGCCCCAGAGGTCCTCGAGGCGGTAGAACTGCCGCGCCTCCGGGGTGAAGACGTGGAGGACGACGTCGAGGTAGTCGGCGATGATCCACGTCGACTCGCGCTCGCCATCGACCGAGCGGGGCAGCTGCCGGTTCTCGGCCTTCAGGCGCTCGTGCACCTCGTCCCAGATCGCCTTCGTCTGCCGCGGGTTCGAGCCGGTGCAGACGACGAAGTAGTCGGTGTAGGTGCACACGGGCCGCATGTCGAGGATGACGACGTCGCGGGCGAGCTTGTCGCCTGCGATCGCCGCGATGCGCCGTGCCTGTTCGATCGGACTCAAACGCTGCGAGTGTAGCCCGCCTCGGCGCCGTACAGGCCCTCGCGGGCGATGATCCCGGCCACCGCCGCCGGCACGTCGAACGTCACGTCCGCGCCGCTCCCCAGCTGCGAGCGGAGCTCGCGCGATGCGACGGGCGTCGGCTCGATCTCGAAGAACGAGACCCGCTCGGGCGCCGGCAGCGTCGCGAGCACCGCGTCGAGCCGGTCGCGCGGGAAGCCGGGGCGCGTCGCGACGCCGAGCCGCGTCAGGCGCAGCACCTCGTCCGGCTCGCGCCACGAGGGGAAGTCGCAGAACTCGTCGGCGCCGATCAGGAACACCGTCTCCCCCCACTCCGGGTGCGCCCGCAGCGTCTCGACCGTGCGCGCATGCGCGTCGAGCGCCACATCGTCGTCGGGGAACGCCGCCCGCGCGAGGCGCAGGCGCGTCTCCGCCGGCGTGTCGATCCGCTTGTGGCCCGGGGCGGCCGAGACGAGCACCAGCAGGCGGCGGAGGCCGAGAGCCTTCTTCGCCCGCCGCGCCAGCTCGACGTGACCGCGGTGCGGCGGATCGAACGCGCCGCCGAACAACCCCAGCGGACCGTCAGGCGAGCTCAAGCTCGTCCTCCCCCACCTCGATGGTCGCACCCGCCTTCGCGCCGGCCGCCCTCAGCGCCCGCTCCAGCTCCTCGTCCGACGGCGGCGTGCCGAGCACGCGGAAGCCGCGGTCGGTGCGCAGGAGCCGCCACGGCCGCGCACGCGGCTCGGGCCGGTAGACGAGGAAGTCCGCCAGCTCCGCCTCGCCGGCCTCCTCCGCCTCGAGCTCGGGCACGAGCGCGAACAGCCGGCGGCGGAAGTCCTCGACGCCGGCGCCGGTCGCGCACGAGAGGCGGAAGACGGCGAGCACCCGCGGGTCGTCGACGTCGAAGCGCGGCTCGGGCTCGAGGTCGATCTTGTTCAGGACGACGATCTGGGGCCGCTGCTCGAGGCCGGCGCCGTACGCGGCGAGCTCGCCGTCGATCGCGCGCCACTGCTCCTCGACCGGGCTGGAGGCGTCGATCACGTGCACGAGCGTCCGCGCCCGCTCGAGATGCGCGAGGAACTCGTGGCCGAGGCCGACGCCCTCGCTCGCACCTTCGATCAGCCCGGGCACGTCGGCGACGACGAGCTGGCGGCCGTCGGGCGCCTCGACCGTGCCGAGCACCGGCTGCAGCGTCGTGAACGGGTAGTCCGCCACCTTCGGCCGCGCGTTCGAGATGCGGGCGAGCAGCGACGACTTGCCCGCGTTCGGCAGCCCCACGAGCGCCGCGTCGGCGAGCAGCTTCAGGTGGAGCACCACGTCGCGCTCGTCGCCCGGCGGCCCGACCTCCGCGAAGCGCGGCACCTGGCGCGTCGAGGAGACGAAGCGCGCGTTGCCGCGGCCGCCGCGGCCGCCCCGCGCGAGGACGACCCGCGCGCCGGGATGGGCGAGATCGGCGACGAGGCCGCCGTCCGGAGCGAGCACCTGCGTGCCGACCGGGACCCGCAGCTCGGCGTCCTCGCCGCGCGCGCCGTGCTTGCGGGCGCCGCGGCCGTTCTCCCCGCGGCTCGCCTTGATCCACCGCCGGCGCTGGTAGGCCGACAGGTCGCGCAGGTCGGAGTCGGCGACGAGCACCACGTCGCCGCCGTCGCCGCCGTCGCCGCCGTCCGGCCCGCCCTTCGGCACGAACTTCTCGCGGCGAAAGCTGAGCGCGCCGTCGCCGCCCTTGCCGGCCTGCACGTGGATCGTCGCGCGGTCGCTGAACATCGCGACACCGTAGCTCGGCGCCCCGGAGGCGCCCTCGGGGGCTACGCCTGCGGCTCGACGACCGAGACGAAGCGGCGCTCGCCGCTCGTCCGGAAGCTGACCGTGCCCGCGCGCACCGCGAAGATCGTGTCGTCGCGACCGATCAGCGTGCCGGGGCCGGGGCGGAACTTCGTCCCGCGCTGCCGCACGATGATGTTGCCGGGCTGCGCCGCCTGGCCGTCGAACATCTTCACCCCGAGGTACTTCGGGTTCGAGTCGCGGCCGTTCTTGGAGGAGCCGAGCCCCTTCTTGTGTGCCATCTCTAGGCCTCCTTCGCCTCGAGCGCCGCCTCGAGCGCGGCGACCGCGCCCTTCCGCTGCGCGTGCGCGTTCTCGTACGCGAGCGCGGCCTCGAGCATCGGCCGGTTCCAGGTCTTCGCGCCGTCCTTCACCTGCGCGACCGTCAGCTCCTCGTACCCGCTCGGCATGCCCTTGACGTGATCCTCGGCGGGCGCGGCCTGTGCCGGCGCGGCCTCGGCCTTGGGGGCCGGCGCTTCCTTCTTCGCGGCGCTCCTCGAAGGCTCCGCGCGCTTGGCGGCGCCGAGCGAGATCTCGATCCGCGACGTCGCCGCCCGGAAGCCGTTGTGGCGGCGGTACCCGGTGCGCCGCTTCACCTTCGCGATCCGGATCTTCGGCCCGCGCTCGTGCGCGACGACCGTGGCGGTCACCTTCGCGTCACCGAGCAGCACGTCCGGCGTGAACGACTCGCCCTCCGCCGACCTGACGCGGTCGACGACGAGCGTCTCGCCCTCGCGGACGCGGTACTGCTTCCCACCGAGACGGATGATCGCGTAGTCCATGGCCATAGCGGAGAAAACGCGGGCACGCGCCCGCGAAGCCGCGGAAGTGTAGCGAGTCCTACTCGGACTCGTCCAATCCCCAGTCGCTCATGGGCGTGTACGACCACTCGCCGTCGCCGTTGGCGCCGTCGTCGCCGTTCGACGACGGCTCGTCCGCCGCGGCCTCGACCTCGTCGACCGCCTCGACCGTCGCCGTCGCGGCGGCCCCCTCGGCGGCCCCCTCGGCGGCCTCGTCGGCCGGCTTGCGGCGGCGGTTGCGGCCGCCGCGCGAGCCACGGCGCGTCCGCTTCTTCGGAGCCGCCTCGTCGTCCTCTCCCGGCTCGCTGCCCAGCTCGCGGTCGGGCACGTGGATGACCGGGCCGCCGTCCTCCTCTGCCGGCTCCTCGTCGGCTGCGACCGGCTCGGCCTCGGCGTCGACCCCGGCGTCGGCCTCGGCCTCCGCCGTCTCCTCGCCCTCGGCCGTGACTGCCGTCTTCTTGCGGCGGCTGCGACCGCCGCGCGAGCCGCGCCGGGTGCGCTTCTTGGCGGGCGCAGCCTCGCCCTCGGCAGCCTCGCCCTCGGCAGCCTCGCCCTCGGCGGCCTCGCCCTCGGCGGCGACCCCCTCGACCTCCTCGGCGACCTCGGTTTCGGCCTCGGCTTCCGCCTCGACCTCCACCTCGTCCCCTGCCTTGCGGCGCGGCGCCGCCTTGCGCGCCCGCGTCGGCTTCTCGGCCTCGGCCTCCGCGGTCAGCGGCGGCTCGGCCGTCTCGACCGGCGAGAGCAGCTCCGCCCAGGCGAAGCCCTCCGTCACGGCGGTGACGCGCGCCTGCACCTTCTTGCCGACGAGCTTCGCCGCGTTCGCGACCGAGACGTCGACGCCCTCGATCTTGCCGACGCCCGCGTGCGGGTCGTGCAGGCCGAGCTCGCCGAGCTTCAGGTCGAGCTCCTGCCCGATCTCGACGGGCAGCTGCGGCGCCACCTTCTCCAGCGTCCCCTGCTCGAGCACGCGGAAGTGGTCGAGGTGCACGTCCTCCTTGCCGACGAGGAAGAACCGCCGGCGCGTCGTCTCCTCCAGCTCGAGCAACCGCCCGGCGGCGGGCCCGGCGACGAGCGACGCGACCTTCGCGTTCACCTCGACCTTGAACGCCTTCGAGCGCGACCCCGGCGTCGGCAGCGTCCGCAGCCGCCGCTCGATGTCGATCGCCGCCGTCTGCTCCGACACGACGATGCCGTCGCCGCCGCAGGTCGGGCACTTCTTCGTCATCACCTCGCGCGGCCCGTCGGTGACGTTCTGGCGGGTCATCTCCACCAGCCCGAGCGGCGAGATCTCGACCACGTAGGTCTTCGTGCGGTCGCGCTCCAGCTCCTCGCGCAGCGCCGTCTCCACCTGCTGGCGGTTCTTCGGGTTCGCCATGTCGATGAAGTCGATGACGATGATCCCGCCGATGTCGCGCAGCCGCAGCTGGCGGACGACCTCCTTGACCGCCTCCAGGTTGTTCTTCGTGATCGTGTCCTCGAGGCGGGCGCCCGACTTCTTCGAGCGGGAGCCGACGAAGCGGCCGGTGTTGACGTCGACGACGGTGAAGGCCTCGGCGTAGTCGAAGACCAGGTAGCCGCCCGACGGCAGGTCGACCCGCCGGTTGAGAGTCGACTTGATCTCGGCCTCGACGCCGAACGCCTCCATCAGCGGCTCGCGCTCCTTGTAGCGCGTCACGCGCTCGGCCATGTGCGGCGACGTCTTCTTCAGGTAGCCGACGATCCGCTTGTAGGTGCGGTCGTGGTCGACCAGCAGCCGCTCGAAGTCGCCGGTGAAGAGGTCGCGCACCACGCGCAGCGGCAGCTCGGCCTCCTGGTAGATCAGCGACGGCGCCTTCGCGACCTTCGCGCGCGCCTCGATCGACGCCCACAGCCGCTGCAGGAAATCGAGGTCGCGCTCGATGTCCTCGGCCGACGCGCCCTCGGCGGCGGTGCGCACGATCACGCCGCCCTCGGCGGGCGAGCACTCCTTGAGGATCGCCTTCAACCGGTTGCGCTCCTCGTCCTCGAGCCGACGCGAGACGCCGAGCCCCTCGCCGTGCGGCACGTAGACGACGAAGCGGCCGGGCAGCGAGATCTCGGTGGTGAGCCGCGCGCCCTTCGTCTTCATCGGGTCCTTCACGGCCTGCACGAGGATCGTCTGGCCGCGCTGGATCAGGTCCTGGATCTTGCGCGCGCCCTTGCGACCCTCGAGCTCCGGGCCGACGATCTCGTCGACGTAGAGGAAGCCGTTCTTCTCGAGGCCGATCTCGACGAACGCCGCCTCCATGCCCGGCAGGACGTTGTCGACGACGCCGAGGTAGATGTCGCCCGCGATCGAGCGGCGCTCCGGCCGCTCCAGGTAGACCTCGACGACGCGGTCGTCCTCGAGGACGGAGACGCGCTTCTCGCCGGCGTCGACGGAGACGATCAGCTCGCGCTTCGCCTTCGGCAGCGGCGCCCGCTTCGGCGCCTGCCGGCGCCGCGTCTGCGAGCGGCCGCGGCGGTCGGACGAGCGCTTCTCCTTCGCGTCGCCGTCCTTCGCCTCCTTCGCGTCCTTGTCCCTGCCGCCGGCTGCGACCGGCTCGGCCGCCTCGGCGGGCGCGGCCCCGTCGGCCGTGGTCTTCTTGCGCCGGTTGCGCCCGCCGCGCGTGCCGCGGCGCCGCTTCTTCGGCTCGGTGGCGGTGGACTGTGCGTCGTCCGCCGCCGGCTGCTCGGCCGGCGCGTCGACGGTCGTGGGGTCAACGGCGGGTGCTTCTGCGGCAGCCGAGATCGGCGCCTGCTCTTCCGCCGTCTTGCGGCGGAACCATGGGAGTGGCAAACGTGCTCCTTCGAAGAGTCGTGCGCGCGCAGCCGCGCTGCTCTGACGATGTCAGGCTCGGCGGGCGCGCGTCGCTGAGGATGGGGAAAAGCCCTGGCATAGGCCTTTCCGCAGAGTATCAGGGGGTCTGGCCCAGCGAGCTCAAGCAGCCTCGGAGGCGGGCCGCAGGCGGGCCCTGCGCGCGCGAATCGCCCGCAGCCGCTGCGCCAGCCGCGCCCAGGCCCAGGGCTCCAGCTCGGCATAGCGCGCCAGGCCCTGGCCCCGCGTCGTCTCCAGGTACTCGAACCACGCGTCGGCCTCCTCGATCAGGAGGAGCTCGTGCGCTTCCGTATCGCCGGTCAGAGCCACCGTTGTCACCTCCGGGTCGTGTCCGCGGAGAGACTAGGACCCCGGCCGGACGGCACCGTCGGCGGCGGCGAAGTACCGCAGCGCGGCCTCGCCGATCGCCTTCGTGCCGCCGTACGCGACGGCGCCCTTCAGCGCCCAGCCCGCGACCGGGACGACGTCGAGCGCCTCGCGCGCAACCGCCCGGAAACCGGCGCCGGCGCCCACCACCGCGAGCAGCTCGGCGCCCCGGCGGCCGTCCAGCTCGACGCCGTGCGCGAGCGCGATCCGCAGCACGAGCCGCACCTGGTTCAGCGTCAGCACCGGCATGTCCACGCCCGGGACGAACACCGCGGCGGCGACCGCCGCGTTCCGGCGCGCCGCCGTGCGGATCAGCTGCGCGCACACCGCCTCGCGCAACACCGGCAGCCGCGCCGCCAGCGCCGTCCCGTCCTCGCCGAGCCGCCGCGCGAGCGCGGCGGCGATCCGCTCCACCGGGAAGCCCTGCCCCGGCGGGACGAGCACGACGTCGGTGGCGAGCACGTATGGCAGAGACCGCGTCTCACCCACTGCGACGATCGGGATCTCCGCGCAGTCGGCGGCGCGCAGCGCCTCCTCGTCCGGCGGCCCGAGCCAGACGAGGGCCGCGGCGTCGGTTCCGCCCTCCACGACCGCCGACGGGTCGCCGCCCCTGCGGAGCTCGCGCGCCAGCAGCGGCGCCAGCTCCCGGGAACCGGCGACGGCCAGCGGCCGTGGATCGCCCTGGCCGCGGCGCAGCTCGCGCAGCACCGCCAGCACCGAGAGCGGCCCCAGCTTCGCGCTGCGCTTCTTCCTCACGCGCGCCGCCGCGAGCTGCGGACGTGGATCGACTGCAGGATCCCCATCGCCAGGAAGTTCGTCAGCAGCGAGGAGCCGCCCACCGACACGAACGGCAGCGGGATGCCGGTGATCGGCGCGCTCCCCATCGCCATCGCGCAGTTGACGAACACCTGGAACAGGAACATGAACGAGATGCCGCCGGCGACGACCGCGCCGTACATGTCGCGCGCGCCGGCCACGATCTTCAGGCCGCGCCACACCACGAGCAGGTAGAGCAGCAGCAGGATGGAGACGCCGAGGAAGCCGCGCTGCTCGGCCAATGACGCGAACGCGAAGTCGGTCGCGTGCTCCGGCAGGTAGTCGAGGCGCGTCTGCGTCGCGCCCTGCACGCCGCGGCCGCGCAGGCCGCCCGCGCCGACGGCCGTGATCGACTGGCGCAGGTTGTACGTGGCGCCCCGAGGATCGTTGTCGGGGTGCGTGAAGCCGGTGAGACGGTCGGCCTGGTACGGCTTCAGCACCTGCACCCCGGACGCCGGCAGCAGCCAGAGCACGGCGAGGATGCCGACGATCGCCGCCGTCGCCAGCACGCCCAGGTGCAGCCAGCGCACCCCGCCCACGAACAGCACCGCGATCAGCGCCGCCGAGTAGACGAGCGCCGTGCCGATGTCGGGCTGCACGAACACGAGCGCGATCGGCGCCGCGGCGTAGCCGACCACCGCCAGCGGCGCCCGGGCGCCCGCGAGGCCGCGCGACCGCTGGGTGAGGAACCCCGCGATCGCGAGGACGAACACGACCTTGCCGAACTCCGACGGCTGGAACGTGAAGAAGCCGACGTCGATCCACCGCTTCGAGCCGCGCGTCGCCGCCCCGGCGGCGAGCACGAACAGCATCACCGCGAGCGTGCCGAAGTAGATCGGCTTCTGCAGCCGCCGGTAGCGCTCCGGGTCGACGAACAGCGCCGCCACGAACAGGCAGAGACCGGCGACCGCGTAGGTCGCCTGCCGGCTGAGCGCCGAGCCGCCCGGGTCGTGGCGCGTGATCCCGTCGATCGCCCACAGGCCGTACAGCGCGACGCCCCCGACCGCCAGCAGCAGCAGCCAGTCGAGCCGCCGCAGCACCGAGCCGACGCCCGACGTCTCGCTCGTCTCGCGCCGCCGGAGCTGGCGGGGCCGCGCGTCTGCTGCTTCCAGGTCGATCGCCATCAGCCGGTATCCCTCAATCCGAGGCGTGCGCCGTGATCGTGGACTGCTTGCCGAACCACTGCTGGAACACCTTCAGCGCCGCCGGCGCGGCCGCCGTGCCGCCGTGGCCGCCGTTCTCGATCACGGCGCACACGACCAGGTCGGGGCTGTCGAACGGGCCGTAGCCGCACCACCAGGACTGGTTCAGCTTGAGGCCGTTCGGATAGCCCGCGATGTGCATGACCTTCTCGGCCGTGCCGGTCTTGCCGGCGATCGGGACCGGGAAGTCGCCGAAGACGCCGTACGAGGTGCCGTTCGGGTTGTGCGCGCCCAGGTAGAGGCCCTGCTGGACGACGCTGAGCGCGCTCGGCTCGACGTTCTCCGAGCGCGGCGGCTGGCCGCCGAAGCGGCGCAGCACCCGCTGCGCCTGACCGGTGGCGCCGGCGAGCTCGACGTCGTCCGCCAGGTGCGGCGTCACCAGCTTGCCGCCGTTCGCGATCAGCGCGTAGAAGCGCGCCATCTGCAGCGGCGTCACCAGCAGGTCGCCCTGGCCGATCGCGAGCTGGATCGAGTAGCCCGGCTTCCAGGTGCGGTCGATCTCCGTGTACTGCGGCCCCGAGAACGCCTTGCGCCGCCATTCGGGCGTCGGCATCAGGCCGGTCGTCTCGCCGGGGATGTCGATGCCGGTCGGCTCGCCCAATCCGAAGCGGTTCGCCCACGCCTGCAGCGGGTGCCCGCGGTCGGGCGGCAGCAGGTAAAAGCGCTTGCCGATCTCGTAGAAGTACGTGTCGCAAGACTGCTCGAGCGCCGTCTCGAGGTTCATGCCCTCGTCGATCAGCGGCGTCCAGTTGTTGAACACCTGCCCGTACGCCTTGAAGTCGGGCGTGCAGGGGATCAGGTTCCACGGGTTGAGGATGTGCTCCTCCATCGCGGCGAGCGCCGTCACCGGCTTGAAGGTCGAGCCCGGCGGATAGCCCACCTGCATCGCGCGGTTGAGCGCCGGGTAGTTGTCCCGCCGGGCCACCTCCGGGTCGAGGAGCGGCGCGAGCTTCTTCGTGTTCGTGCGGCCGACCCATACCGACGGCTTGTACGTGGGGTACGACGCCATCGCGCGCACGGCGCCGTCGCGCGGGTCGAGCGCGACGATCGCGCCGCCGTCGGCGTAGCCCTCGCCCGCGGCGCGGGCGGCCCGGATGCCGGTGACGAGGGCGCGCTCGGCCGCCCGCTGCAGCTTGATGTCGATCGTCAGACGCAGCGCCTCGCCCGGCCGCGGGTTGACGACCGGCTTCACCTGGCTCGTCGGCCGGCCGAGCGAGTCGACGGTGAGCTGCGCCGAGCCGTCGTGCCCGCGCAGGTACGTGTCGTACGACTTCTCGATCCCGGCCTGGCCGACCGAGTCGTTGGCGCTGTAGCCCTGCGACTTCAGCGTCTTGTACTCGTCGGCGCTGATCGGCCCGACGTAGCCGAGCACCTGCGCGAGCAGCGACTGGTACGGGTACTTGCGCAGCCACGTCTTCGCGATCCGCACGCCCGGGAACTCGGCCTGGTGCTCGCTCAGGTAGTCGACCTGGTCGCGGTGCAACGCGGTCTGCACCACCACGGGCGTGAGCGGATCGGAGCCGTGCGCCTTGATCAGCGCCAGCACCTGCTTCAGGGTGACGCCGCGCACCACCCGCGTCAGCGACCTCAGCTCCGTCTTCCGCGCCGCCCAGGTCTTCGGCAGGTCGGCCGGCCACAGCTCCACGCGGAAGCCGGCGGTGTTCTGCACGATCACGCGGCCCTTCACGTCGAGGATCGGCCCCCGCTTCGCCTCGATCTTCAGCGTCCGCACGCGGTTGTCGTTCGCGGCGGCGAGGTACTTGTCGCCCGACAGGACCTGCAGCGACCAGACGCGCAGGAACAGCACCGCGAAGGCGGTGAGGGCCAGGAAGCCGAGCACCGCGACGCGCACCGCGATCTGCGGGGTGAGACGGTAGGGCTCCTCGACGCGCGGGTCGGGCGGCAGGAACCGCTTCGGGAAGCTAGCCAAGGAGCCGCACCTCGCGGACGCGGTCGCCGACCTGGATCGGCGGGAAGAGGCGCCGCACGAGCGCGTACACGGGCAGGGTCATCAGCAGGTTCAGGAACAGCCCGAGCGGCAGCCCTTCGAGCACATGGCCGGCGGGCGTCGGCTGGCCGAGCACGAAGCTCAGCAGCAGCTCGGCGATGGCGTAGAGGACGGTGACGACTGCGACGGAGACGAACGGCGCGTGGAAGCGGTCGCGCGCGGTCGTCTCGCCGTAGCGGCCGATCCAGAAGCCGGCGACGGTCAGGAGCAGCGAGGTGAAGCCGAGCGTGCCCAGGGTGGCGGTGTCGAGCAGGAGGCCGGTGCCGAAGCCGGCGAGCGAGCCGAAGATCGAGCCGCGCAGCAGCGCGATCGAGAGCAGCGTCACCAGCACGAGACTGGCGGAGCGGAAGGCGGAGTACTCGCTGAGCACGACGAGCTGCACCAGCCCGACGACGAAGAGGCAGACGGCGGCCTTCAGCCCGTCCATCAGCGCGACTTCGGAACGAGGACGATCACCGACTGCAGCGAGGACAGATCGACGGCGGGCTCCACCTGGATGTTCTTGAAGACGTCGACGTCGTTGTCGCTCTCGCTGGTGACCGTGCCGATCGGGATGCCGCGCGGGTACATCGACGGGAGGGTCGCCTTGGGGGCGGTGCCGGCGGTGATGATCGTGTCGCCCGTCTCGACCACGTTCTTCTTCGGCACGTAGCCGAACACGAGGGTGCCGCCGTTGCCGGGCGAGACGAGCCCGACCGAGGCCGGATGGCTCACGTCGGTGGCGGTGACCGAGCTGAGCTCGTCGTTGATCAGCGTCACCCGGGCGGTGTTGCGCGTGGTGCGGGCGACGGTGCCGACGAGGCCGGCGGGCGTGATCACCACGTCGCCCGTGCGGAGGCCGCTGCTCGAGCCGGCCTCGATGGTGATGCTCTGGCTGAGCGCGCTCTGCGGGTTGATGATCACGGCCGCCGAGATGCGGTCGAACGCGGCGAGCGACGGCGGCCCGTGGTAGTTCAGCTGGCGCTCGAGGATCGCGTTCTGCGCCTCGGCGGTCTTCGCGTTCACCACGGCGCCCTGCAGCTCGGCGACGCGCTCGCGGAGCCGCTTGTTCTCGGACTTCGCGTTGACGAGGCCGTGCACCCAGCCGACCGCGTCGCGGAACGGCGCCGAGATGCGCTCGACGGCCACCTCGAACGGCCGGAGCACGTCCGCGGCGGTCCCCTGCGCGCCGTTCAGCGCGCTCGAGCGGAACGAGACGGTGATGAGCACGAGCGCGAGCAGGACGAGGCCGCCCACGACGATCCGGCGCCGAAGTGCGCTGGAGCGGGTCGAGGGATAGCCGGAGGCGGCGGCGCGCTGGACGGACGAGCCCAGGACCGCAAGACGGACGGTCCGGTTGCGAGGCACAGGCGGAACGAGTCTAGCGGCTCTTCCGGCAGATCACGGGGCCTCGTGGAGATGCACCAACAGCTCGCCCCACTCGCTCGGCACGCGCTCGTGCAGGCGGAAGCCCAACTTCTCCATCACGCGGCGCGAGGCGGCGTTCGCCTCGAGCGCGATCGAGACGACCCGCGGCAGGCCGAGCGCCTCGAAGGCGTGGCGCAGGCAGGCCGCTCCCGCTTCCGTCGCGAGCCCGCCGCCCTGCCGCTCGGGCGCGATCCACCAGCCCAGCTCCGGGTCGGCCGGCCACGCGCTATGGAAGGCGAGCCCGCTGCGCCCCACCAGCGCTCCCGTCGCGCGGTCCTCCACGGCCAGCGGGCCGTAGCCGTGCTCGGCGTGGTGGCGACCGGCCCGCTCCAGCATCTCCACCACCCGCCGACGGCTCCAGGCGCCGCCCAGATGCCGCGTGAACGCGGGATCGGCGACCCAGCGCGTCACCTCGTCGACGTCGTCCGGCCGGAACGGCCGCAGCCGCAGCCGGTCGGTCTCGATCACAGGAGCAGCGTGGCGGTCGTGAGGACGATCGTCGGCCGGAAGCCGAGCGACTCGTTGAGGCGTCGCATGGCGGTGTTCTCCTCCGCGTTCGCCGTCGTGACGACCTCCACCTCCGGATGGTCGGCGCGCAGGCGGCGCAGCGACTCGAGCTTGACCGCCCGCGCCAACCCGCGGCCGCGGTGAGCGGCGACCGTCCCGGTGTCGTCGGTGAAGCCGAGCGTGGAGCCGGCCGAGTGGCGGAGCTCGGTGAACGCCCCCACCTCGCCCGCGGAGTCGAGCGCGACCGTCAGCCGCATCTCCCTCTGCCGCGCCGCGAGCGACTCCTCGGATGCTCGGACGTCCTCCGCGGTCCACACCGGCAACTCGACCCCGTCCGAGGCGGGCGCGTCGTCCATGGCGGCCCGGGCCCGGACGAAGGCCGCCAGGTGCTCGCCGGGGACGCGGCCGAGCCACGTCGCGAGGCGCCAGCCCGCCGGCGGCGACGGCTCCGGCAGCTCGGCCGCCGGCAAGCCGAGGAGCGAGTGCACGACGCGCTGACCGTCGGACGCGCCGGCCCGCGCGGCGAACGCCGCGCCCGCCGGCGACGTGTGGTGCCCGTGCAGCGCGCGCACGCCGAGCTCACGGCAGCGCCCGAGAACGGTCTCGAGCAGCGCCGTCCCGATGCCGCGCCGGCGGGCGTCGGGGTGGACGCGCAGGTGCACGAAGGCGGCTCGCGGCCCGTGCACGTAGAGCGCGGCGGACCCGCCGCCGGCGAGCCAGTGGCAGCTCGTGCGGCCGGCCGGCTGGAAGCGGTAGTACGCGATCGCCTCGGCGGCGCTCCGGCCGGGCTCGTCGCCGCTCGTCTCGCGCAGGCAGGCGAGGTCCAGCTCGTGGAACGCGAGCAGGGTCTCGTCCGGCGCGGTCCGCGCGTCGACCTCCTCGACGGAGACCGCCAAGCCGCCTACCGCCCGTTGCGGCCGGTGCGCCCGCGGGCCCGCGAGGAGCGGTGGATCGCGTCGAACTCCTCGAGGCTGCGCCCCGACCCGACCGCGACGCAGGTGAGCGGCGACTCGGCCAGGTGCACCGGCATGTGCGTCTCGTGGCGCAGCCGCTCGTCGAGCCCCTGCAGCAGCGCGCCGCCGCCGGCGAGCACGATGCCGCGATCCATGATGTCGGCGGCCAGCTCCGGCGGCGTCTTGTCGAGCGTCGACTTGATCGCGTCGACGATCTGGTTGACCGGCTCCTCGAGCGCGTGCCGCACCTCCTCGCTCGAGAGGATCACCGTCTTCGGCAGCCCGCTCAACATGTCGCGACCGCGCACCTCCGCCTGCACCTCTTCCTTCATGGTGTAGGCCGAGCCGACCTCGAGCTTGATCTCCTCCGCGGTCTGCTGACCGATCAGCAGCTTGTACTCCCGCTTGATGTGGTTGATGATCGCCTCGTCCATCTCGTCGCCGCCCACGCGCAGCGACTGCGAGACGACGATCCCGCCGAGGCTGATCACGGCCACCTCGGTCGTGCCGCCACCGATGTCC
>DASVDV010000006.1:0-103548 GCA_036380895.1 Gaiellaceae bacterium
CAGGTGCTCACCGGCGTGCTGCTGCGCCTCGACGACGAGGAGACGAAGCAGGCGGTGCGCCAGGCGCTGGAGGAGGTGCGGCGCATCGCGCGCGAGCTGCGCCCGGAGATGCTCGAGCACCTCGGGCTCGTCAGCGCGCTCACCGAGCTGTCGCGCCGCTTCGCCGAAAGCAGCGGCGTCCCTGTCGAGCGCCGCTTCGCCGACGAGCTGCCGGCGCTCTCGGACGAGGCGGAGCTGGCGGTCTACCGCGTCGCCCAGGAGAGCCTCACCAACGTCGCCAGGCACGCGGGCGCGCGGCACGTGACCCTGTCGCTCGACCCGGGCCCGGGCAGCGTCGTGCTCACGGTCGCCGACGACGGCCGCGGCCTCGCCGGCGCGGCCGAGGCGAACGGGCACGGCGGCCTGCGCGGGATGCGCGAGCGCGCGCTGCTCGTGGGCGGCGCGCTCGCGATCAAGCCGGCGCCGGCGGGCGGCGTCGAGGTGCGGCTCGAGGTGCCGGCAGGA
Source organism: Gaiellaceae bacterium (assembly GCA_036380895.1). Taxonomy (GTDB): domain Bacteria; phylum Actinomycetota; class Thermoleophilia; order Gaiellales; family Gaiellaceae; genus PALSA-600. The sequence continues at coordinate 505 of DASVDV010000006.1, forward strand.
GCGCACTGATGCCGATCCCGCTCGTCACGCGCATCCTCGTCGCCGACGACCACCCCATCGTGCGCTCCGGCCTGAAGCGGGTGCTCGACGCGGAGCCGGACATGGAGGTGGTCGCGGAGGCCGAGGACGGCGCCGAGGCGGTCAGGAAGGCGCTCGCGGAAGACGTCCACCTGGCGATCCTCGACGTCTCGATGCCGAAGACGACCGGCATCCAGGCGGCCGAGGAGCTGCACCGGCGGAAGCCCGAGCTGCGCTTGCTGATGCTCTCGATGTTCGACAGCGAGCAGTTCCTGTTCGAGTCGCTGCGGGCGGGCGCCTCCGGGTACGTGCTCAAGTCGGACGCCGACCAGGACATCGTCGAGGCGGTGCGGTCGACGATGCGCGGCCAGTCGTTCCTCTACCCGTCCGCGATCTCGACGCTGGTGCGCGACTTCGTCGAGCGCGGCCGGCCCGACGAGAAGCAGTTCGACGTGCTGACGCCCCGGGAGCTGCAGGTGCTGAAGCTGATCGCGGAGGCGTACACGTCGAAGCAGATCGCGCAGGAGCTCTTCATCAGCGTGAAGACGGTGGAGCGCCACCGCCAGAACATCCTCGACAAGCTCGGGATGAGCGACCGCGTCGAGCTGACCCGCTACGCCATCCGCCGCGGGCTGATCCAGCCGTAGCGCCTTCCGGCGCGACTGAGGTCCTGTCGGACGCGGAATGGTGCGACGCCTCTATGGCCTCGCGACCGGCGGAGCGCGACCCTGGGCGGCGACCGAATCAGGAGGAGAGGTGTCCGGATGGAGAGACCGGTGATCTGCGGCGTCGACGGCTCGGGCAGCGCGCGGCAGGCGATCGAGGTGGCGCGCGACATGGCGCGGCGCTACGACGCGCCCCTGCTCTACGTGCACGTGGTGGAAGGCCCCGGCGGCGAGGAGCGTGCGCTCGAGACGCTGCGGGATGCGGACGTCGCGAGCGGCACGCTGCTCGTGGAGCGCGGGCACCCCGCCGACCGTCTGGTCGCGCTGGCGGCGGAGCGCGACGCGTCGCTGCTCGTCGTGGGCAACCACGGCCCCCGCTCGTCGCTCCTCGGCAGCATCTCGGCCGACGTGGCGCGGCGCGCGCCGTGCCCGGTGGTCGTCGTCCCACCGGCGCCGGCCGGCGACGTGTTCGTGGTGGACCGGCCACGCCCAAGTGGCGGCTCGAACCCATTGCCCGCAGAGCGGGGCGCCGCGAACCTGGCTGCACACGGCGCGCAGCCGCGCGTCGTGCGGACGATGCGAGAGAAGGAGTGAGGACGTGACCGAGACGTTGTTGACCGCCCAGGGATTCGAGAAGCTGACCACCGAGCACGCCCAGCTCCGGGACGAGCGCCAGAGCCTCGTCGAGCGGATGCGGTCGGCGCTCGAGTTCGGCGGCGCGTTCCCGGAGAACGGGGACTACCTGGATGCACGGCACGAGCTGGAGCTGCTCGACCGGCGCCTGGCGCTGCTCGAGAGCCGGCTCGCGGGCGCCGAGGTGGTCGCCTCCCGCTGCGACGGCGAGATCGACCTCGGCGAGCGGGTGACGGTACTCGACCTGGAGAGCGGCGAGACGAGCGACTACCGCGTCGTCGGCGCGGGCGAAGCGGACCCGTCCGCCGGCGAGGTGTCGTACCGCTCCCCGATCGGGGCGGCGCTGCTCGGCCGCCGCGTCGGCGACGTCGTCGAGGCCGCCGCGCCCGGCGGCTCGCGACGGTTCGAGATCGTCGAGCTCGACGGCTGAGCCGGCTCCCGCGTCTCGGCGGCGATCGCGCCTCCCTCCCATTCCCACCGCTCGATCGGATCGTGCATCGGTCGACCCCTCTCGTCGCGCCCGGGGATCATTCCAGGGCGGCGTCGCGGGAAACCCCGCGCCAGCGCAGCGTGCGGAGCATCACCGCCATCGCGGGGAGCCCGAGGGCGAGGTTGACGGCCGTGAGCGTGATCTTCATGCCGACGCTGAAGCTGAGGACGGCCGCGGCCGGCGCCGTGCCGGAGAAGACGTACACGAGCAGTCCCTGCTCCGTGCCGATGCCGCCGGGGGTCAACGGGAGCAGCGTCGAGAGGTTCTGCGTCACCTGGACGAGCAGGACGTTGCGGGCCGTCGACGGCACGCCGAACGCCCGCAACAGCCAGTAGACGGTCGCGAGCCGGAGCGCCCAGTCGAGGAGCTGCCAGACGACGACATGCCGGAGGTAGAGGGCCGGCGTCCGCAGGATGGCCCCGCCGGCGCGGACCCTGTCCATGAACTCGCGCAGCCGCGGCCGCGCCCAGAACGCGGCGGCGAGCACCACGACGAGCAGCGCGACGCCGGCGACGAGCGCGACCCGCGGGTGGCGGTCCGCCCACGACCAGTCGACCGTCCTCAGCCGCGGCAGGACGTCGAGCCCCGGCAGCGCATGCTGCTGCAGGGCCCAGAGCAGCAGCCCGGCGGAGACCACCATGTCGACCAGCGTCTCGACGGCGAGGGTGGAGACGAGCGTCGGGTAGCTGGAGCCGGGAATGCGCCGACGGGCGAGGAAGAGCTTCAGCGCATCGCCGCCGCGCGCCGGGACGACCGCGTTGACGGCGGTCCCGGCGGCGTAGGCGCCGAACACGCTGCGCCAGCGGACGTTCACGCGCGGGTGGGCCGCCGCGAGGATGTTCCGCCAGGCGCGCGTGCGGGCGACGATCTTGGCGACGTGACAGCCCGCCGCCGCGCCGAGCGCGGCCCAGCCGAGCGAGCCGAGGTAGTCGGCGAAGGCGTGCAGCGCGTGGAGGAGCTGGTCGATCAACCCACGTCTCCGCGGAGCATGGCGCGCCGGCGCGAGGGCGTCCACCGGGTGCCCGTACAGCGCCGGCCTCCGTCGATTGGGGGCAGCGACCGATGGCGGACGAGCGCCTGGGCGGCGACGGTGATCCTTCAACCAGCGAGAGGAGAGACACGTGTCCAGATCGATTCTCTGCGGCGTCGACGGCTCCGAGGACGCCCGGCTGGCGCTGCGAGCGGCCGCGCAGCTGTCGGCCCAGCTCGACGCCCGCCTGGTGGTGGCGCACGTCGTCCAGACGGCCATCGTGGGGCCGCGCATCGCGCCGGGCGCCGTGACCTTGCCCCTCGGCGGCGAGCGCGAGGCGGGCGAGCTGCTGCTCGACGGGGTGCTCGAGGCGGAGGGGCTCGAGGACGTCGAGCGGCGGGTGGTCTTCGGCTTCCCCGCCGAGCGGCTCGCCGATCTGGCCGACGAGGAGGACGCCGAGCTGATCGTGGTCGGTTCGCGCGGGCGCGGCGCGTTCAGGGCGGCATTCCTGGGAAGCGTCTCGACCGACCTGATCGGGGTCGCGCGCTGCCCGGTGCTCGTCGTGCCGCCCGGCGCCGCCTCGGGCCGTGCCGGCGTGCCCGTCTCGGCCGGGGTGCCCGCGTTTTCCGGTCGTCCGGCACGGGGAGACGGATCGAGGCTGCGATGAACCCGAACGTCTTCATCACGATCGTCTTCGCCGGCAGTCTCGTGCTGGCGGCCATCGTGGTGATCTCGGTGATGGTCGGCTCGAACCGGCGGGAGACGTCGGCGGGTCGCCGGAGCTCGCCGCCTCCGGACGCGGGCCCGCCGGGCCGGGAGCACCGCGATGGCTCCGCGCGGTGACGACCCGCCGTGGCGGTCGGGCCCGATCGTCGTGGGCTACGACGGCTCGGAGGCGGCGCAGCGCGCGGCGGATCGCGCGGTCGCCCTCGCCGGGCCGGGCGGCCGGGTCGCGCTCGTGGCCGCGTTCCCTCCGCCCGTCGAGTCGCTCGAGAACGAGCTGACCGCGTCGCCGGCGCGGGGCGAGCTCGTCGACCTGCTGCGGGAGGGGTCGGCTCGCTGCGCCGGCCGCGACGTCGACGTCTCGTGGCGGCTCGTCGAGGGCGAGCCGGCCGAGGCGCTCGCCGACGTCGGCCGCGAGATCGACGCGTCCCTGATCGTGGTCGGCGCGCGCGGCGACAGCTTCGTCGCCCGGACGCTGCGCGGCTCGGTGGCGGAGAAGCTCGTCGCCCGGGCGCACTGCGACGTGCTCGCCGTGCGCTGATGTCCGGACCGCGCCATGGGGGCACGCCGCCCTTCGGATGGGGGGTCGAGCCGATGGCTGCTCGCCCCGCCCTCCGGAACCATGCGGGCAACGGCGAGACGGACTCCAGGCTGTCGCACCCGGAGACGCGAAGGGGCAGCGAGCTCCGTCCCGCCGCTTCGGGGCCGGGGCGCGCGACGCGAGGCGCTCCCCGGCCGGAGCGGACGAACGGAAGGAGGCTCGCGATGCGCATCTTCAGGAACGGCAGCAATCCCTTCTCGTTCCTCTTCACGGGCTCGAAGCGGGAGGACCACCTGATGCGGTACGTCCTGCGCGAGCACGAGAAGGGTCGGTCGCTGAAGGACGTGCTCGACGACGCGTACGTCCGGAACCGCTCGACGACCGACGAGCGGGCGCGGCTGCTCGAGCGTCCCGAGATGGTCGCGGCGATCGGCGAGCGGGCCGTGGCGGACCTGCGGATCTCGCTCGCGAACCAGGCGGCCTTCTAGCCGCCGGCCGTCCGCTCGATCGCGGTCAGCGCGAGCTGCTCGTCGACGTCGCCGGGCAGCCCGCTGACCCCGACGGCGCCGACCCGCCTGTCGCCCTCGAACACGGCGACGCCGCCGAGGAAGAAGGTGAAGAACAGGTCGAAGCTCGCCCGCTCGACCGGGTCGTCGCGCACCTTGGCGGCGAGCTCCCGCGTCGTGCGGGCGTCGCTGCGCGCGGCGGTGTAGGCCTTCCGCTGCGCGTTCACGCGGGTGTCGGGGGCGGCGCCGTCCATCGTCGCCGCGGCGACGAGCTCGCCGTGCGCGTCCGCGACGAACACCGACACCGGCCCGGGCGCCGAGGCCAGCACGTCGTCGACGATCGCCCGCGCGCGTTCCAGTTTCATAGGGAGATAGTAATTCTACTGCGACCGCAGTACATTTGGAGGCCGCATGGCTGCAGTCGCGATCCGCGGCACGACGTACCCGATCGTGCTGCCGAAGCTGCGCGATCCCCGCCTCCACCTCGCCGCGACGATCACGTCGCTGCAGGTGCTGGGACAGGTCGCGTTCCACTTCCGCCTGTCGATCGCCCAGATCCTGCTCGCGCTCGGGACGGTCGCGGCGATCGAGGTCGCGATCACCGTCCGCCGCCAGCGGGTGCTGATGTGGCCGGCGAGCGCGCTCCTCACCGGCAACGGCGTCGCCTTCGTGCTGCGCGTGCCCGGCACCAGGCACGGCGACTGGTGGAGCCTGCACGGCTGGTGGATCTTCGTGGCCGTCGCCGGCGGCTCCCTCCTCTCGAAGTACGTGATCGCCTGGCGGGGCGAGCACGTCTTCAACCCGTCGAACATCGGCCTCGTCGTCTGCTTCCTCGCACTCGGCCGCACCCGCGTGGAGCCGCTCGACTTCTGGTGGGGGCCGATGTCGTGGTGGATGGCGCTCGCGCTGGCGATCATCGTCACCGGCGGCTTCGCGATCCTGCGCCGGCTGGCGCTGCTGCGCGTCGCGCTCGCGTTCTGGGGCGCCTTCGCGCTCGGGATCGGGGCGATCGCGGTGGGCGGCCACGCGATGACGGCCCGCTGGCACCTGGGGCCGATCGAGGGCCTGTCGTTCTGGTGGGTGCTCGTCACCTCGCCCGAGGTGCTCGTCTTCCTCTTCTTCATGATCACCGACCCGAAGACGGCGCCGCGCGACCTGCGCGCACGCGTCGTCTACGGCGTGGTGCTCGGCCTGCTCGCCACGCTGCTGATCGCGCCCACCCGCACCGAGTTCGCGGCCAAGGTCGCGCTGCTCGCGTCGCTCGCGATCGTCTGCCTGGCGCAGTCGCTGCTGCGGTTCGTGCCGGTGCGGGCCGACCGCTCGCGACTCGCGGTCGCGACGGCGGCGAGCCTGGCGGCGGTGGGCGCCGTGGCGGCGTTCGCGAACAGCGGCCAGCCCTCGTCTGCCGGCGCGCGGGCGCTGCCCGCCGGCCGGCTGCCGCCGATCGAGATCCTGCCGTCGCCGGGCGTGCAGACGCAGCTCGACCGCGGCACCGCCGACGCGATCGCCTACGACCTGCTGGCGGCGCGCCCGGCGCACGCGGGCGAGAGCCTCGCGATCCACCTCGAGCCGGGCACCGACCAGTCGCCGCCGATCGCGGTCGCCGTGCTCGGCGGTCGCACCTACCGCCTGCACCAGACCTCGGCGGGCGGCTGGTCTCTGCCGGCCGGCGGCACGGCGCCCTCCGCTCCCTCGACGACGAGCAACGAGCTCGTGGGGACGCGCCTGAGAGACGTCGCGCCCGCGGTGGGGCTCGACTTCCACCAGGGCTCGTTCCGCTTCGGCATGTCGAGCGAGACGAAGGCGATGATGGGCGGCGGCGTCTGCTGGCTCGACTACAACGGCGACGGCTGGCTCGACCTGTTCGCGGTGAACTCGTACTCGAGCGACGACACCGCGCAGTGGGAGGCCCACGGCGGCCTGCCGACGAGCCGGCTGTACGAGAACCTGCACGGCCGTTTCCGCGACGTGACGCGACAGACGCGCGCCGGGCTGGCGGTGCAGGGCGACGGCTGCGTCGCCGCCGACCTCGACGGCGACGGCCGCACCGACCTGGTCGTGACCACGACGAGCGGCGTCGAGGTGCTCTGGAACCGTGGCGGCTCCTTCGGCCGGGCGACGCTTCCGGCCGCCGGCTGGTACACGGGCGCGGCGGTGGCGGACGTGAACGGCGACGGCCGTCCCGACCTGTTCGTTGCGGGCTACGCCGATCCGAACGAGCCGGTGCCCGGCTCCTTCGCCGGTTTCCCGACGAACCTCGAGGGGGTCCGCGACCTGCTCTTCCTCAACGAGGGCTCGCGGCGGTTCCGCGAGGTGGGCGTCGCGGCGGGCATCGAGGCGGCCGGCTTCCGGCACGGCCTCGGCGCCCTCTTCACCGACGTGAACGGCGACGGGCGGCCCGACCTGTACGTGGCGAACGACGAGGACCCGAACCAGCTCTACGTGAACGTCCCCTGGCCCGGCGGCGCCGCGGCCGATCCGCTCGGCCTGGGCTTCCGCTTCGAGGAGCGCGCAGCAGCGGAGCGCGCCGCCGACCCGTTCGCCGGGATGGGCGTCGCGGCCGCCGGCGGCTCGCTCTTCGTCACGAACTCGCGCGGCGAGCCGTCGGCCGCCTACCGTCTCGCCGGCCGCAGCTTCGCGAACGCGCGGCCGCAGGTCGATCCGGCGCTCGGCACGGGCTTCGCCGGCTGGGGGGCGTCCTGGGTCGACCTGACCAACTCCGGCAAGCTCGATCTCGTCCTGACGGCGGGCGCCATCCCGGTGACCGATCTGGCCAAGGACGCCGAGCCGATGCGCGTGCTGGCGCCGGCCAGCGGCGGCTTCGGCAACGCCCCGGGGGTGCTCGCCGCGAACGGCGTGCGGGTGAACGGGCGCGGCCTGGCCGCCGCGGACGCGGGCAACGACGGGCGCATGGAGATCGCCGTCAACACGGTCGGCGGCGAGCTCGTGCTGCTGCGGCCGTCGGGCCCGAGCGGGCACTGGCTCGACGTCGCGCTCTCGCGCTTCGAGCCGGGCGCCGTGGTGACGGCGACGCTGCCCGGCGGCCGGCAGGTCGCGCGCGAGGTGCAGGCGGGGAGCAGCTACCTGTCGTCCGAGGACCCGCGCGTGCACCTCGGGCTGGGGAGCGCGGCGACGGCGGCGCGCCTGACGGTGCGCTATCCGTGGGGCGGGAAGACCGTGCTGCGCGACGTGCGCGCCGATCGCGTGGTCGAGGTGCGGGTTCCCGCGCGCCCGGGTCGCGCCGCGACGCGGTCGAGGCCGGTGTTCGGCTGCGAGCCGGTGCGGCCGTCGTCGGTGGCGCGCTACTGGAACGACATCGCCACCGTCGTCCTCGACGCGGGCGGCGCTTCCGAGGCCGTGCAGGCGCGCGACCTCTACGTGCTCTCGGCCGCGGTGGCGCGGGCGTACGACGCGCAGGGCACGCTCGCCGCACGCAACGAGGCGATCAGCTACGCCGCCTACCGCACGCTGCTGTGGCTCGCGTCGTTCGACGGCAGCCTGGCGCCGAACTTCTCGCTGCTCGCCGACGACCTGCGCCGGCTCTGCTATTCGCCGGGCGTCACGACCGCGCGCGGCTCGTCGCCCGCCGCCGTCGGCAATCGCGTCGCGGCGGCGGCGATCGCGGCGGCGCGCCGCGACGGCTCGAACGAGGCGCTGCACTACGCCGACCCGACCTACGCGCCGCGGAACCAGCCGCTGATCGTCGCGCGCGCGGGCTCGACCGTCCACGATGCGACGTTCTGGCAGCCGCTCGCGCTCGCGCAGGTGTCGCCGCGCGGGTCGGGCGCCGTCCCGGCGGAGGTGCAGAGCTTCGTCGGCTCGCAGTGGGGGCGGGTGCGGACGTTCGCGCTGCGCGGCCGGCTCGATCCGGGTGCGCCGCAGCTGGGCGACCCGTCGGGCGCCGCCTACCGCGACGCGGCGATGGCGGCGATCCGCGCGACCGCGGCGACGCGCAAGCTGCCGGCGGTCGACCCGTCGCCGATCGGCTGGAACGCGGCCACCGACGCCCTTCCCGCGGGCCGCACGGCGGCGGAGAGGCTGCGGCACGACGTGCGGCTCGACCTGGCGCTCAACGGCGCGCTCAACGACGCCGCCGTGGCGGTGTACGGCGCGAAGCGGAAGTATCAGTCGCCGCGGCCGATCGAGATGATCCGCTACCTCGCGTTCAACGACCGGCTGCCGATCGTGGCCGGGCTGACCCGCCGTGTCGACGGCCTCGTCGAGGTGCGGCTGCAGGGACGCTGGGTGCGCGGGGACCGCTGGACGCCGCCGGCGGCGACGCCGCCGTCGCCGGGCTGGCCGTCGGCGGACGCGGCGTTCGCCGACGCGGCCGGCGGGGTGCTGGAGGCGTTCTCGGGGCGCTCGTTCGCGGGCAGGGTCGAGGCAGCGAGCAGCGTCGGCGTCGACCGGGGTGTTGAGCTGGCGGCGGACGCCGCCGCGGGCGCGCGGATCGGCGGGCAGGTCGGCCGGCTCGCGCTGCGCGCGAGCGCGGCGCGCTGAGCCCCGAAACGTCGCCGCGCCCAGCCGACTGTCCGCGGCGGCCATGGCTCCCCGAACACCGGGGTCAGACCCGGGTCTGACCCCGGTTTTGGCCCCGGCACAGCGTTTGCGGGGCAGGGTCACGCTTTTGTGACGGCTCGGTGGACAAGCGAGCGCGCATTCGGGCACACGCCCGTGACGGTTTGATGACGCGGCCCGCGGCTACCGGCCCGAGCGCATCTGCAGGCGCCGCGCGAACGTGTCGAGCGTGACGGCGGCGAGCAGGACGAGCCCGGTGATGATGTAGATCCAGCCGTTCGACACGCTCAACGTGTTGAGGCCGTTCTGCAGCGTGCCGATCAGCACGGCGCCCAGCAGGGCGCCGCGCACCTCGCCGCGGCCGCCGAACAGGCTGACGCCGCCGATCACGGCCGCGGCGATCGCGTTCAGCAGGAGGTTCCCCGGCGGGAACGTGAGCGCCACCGAGTTCACCTGGGCGGCGAAGATGATGCCGCCGATGCCCGCGGTCGCGCCCGAGATGACGAAGACGAGCACCTTGATCCGCGGCACGTTGATGCCGGCGCGCCTCGCCGCCTCGGCGCTGCCGCCCACGGCGTAGACGTGGCGGCCGAACGTCGTCCAGCGCGCCAGGAAGGTCAGCGCGATGAAGAAGACGATGATGATCACGCCGGAGAGCGGCAGCCCGAGCGACGTCGCGATCACCTTGCCGTGGTTGGCGACCGCCACGGTGCCGAAGGCCACGACGGCGATGCCGCCCGCCTTCGCGACGAACCCGAGCGGCTTCACCTGCGCGATCTGCGTCCCGCGCGCGGCCAGCACCTTGTAGAGCACGCTCAGCGGATAGAGCGCCGTGATCACGAGCGCGACGATGTAGCCGCCGAGGTGCGAGAACGCGTAGCTGTCGGTGTAGTTGATCCAGCGGTCCTGGATGATGATCGTGCCGCGCTGCTGCAGCTTGTTCAGGATCACGCCCTGCCAGATCAGGAAGCCGGCGAGCGTGACGACGAACGACGGCACGCCGACGAACGCGACGATCGACCCCTGCACGGCGCCGATCAGCGCGCAGACCGCGACGGCGATGACCATCGCGATGAGCCCGTTCATGTGGTAGCTGCTGCCCGGCAGCTGCAGCTCGGCGACGACGAGCGCGCCGATGCCGGCGAGGTAGCCGATCGACAGGTCGATCTCGCCGAGCAGCAGCACGAACACGACGCCGAACGCCAGCATCGTCGTGCCGGCGGTCTCGTTGATCAGGTTCGTGAAGTTGACGGCGGTGAAGAAGTTCGTCGCCGTCAGCCCGAAGAGGATGACGACGAGGACCTCGCCGACGATGATCGGCACCGGGCCGAGGTTGCCGGTGCGGAGGTTGAGCCACGAGCGCGCGATCAGGCCCGCGAGCCCGCTCGGCAGCTCCTCTTCCTCGGTCGGCTTCGCGCGGTCGGGGCCGAGGACGTCCGCGGTCGTCGTCACGCCTCGGCCTCCGTCAGCGCGGGAATGCCGGCGACCTTCGTCGGGACGCCCGCGGTGATCGCCTCGACGACCGCCTGCTGGGTCGTCTGGCGGCGCTCGAACACGCCGACGTTCCGGCCGAGGCGGAGCACCGTGATCCGGTCCGCCGTCTCGAAGATGTCATGGAGGTTGTGCGAGATCAGGACGACGGCCAGGCCCTGCTCGCCGAGGCGCCGCACGAGCGCGAGCACCTGCTCCGTCTGCGCGACGCCGAGGGCGGCGGTCGGCTCGTCGAGGATGACGAGCTTCGAGTTCCACTGCACCGCCTTGGCGACGGCGACCGACTGGCGCTGACCGCCGGAGAGCGTCGCGACGGGCTGGCGGATCGACTTGATCGTCGTGACGGCCAGCGTCTTCAGCGTCGCCGCGGTGTTCTGCTCCATCGCCGCCTCGTTCAGTATCTGGAAGCGGCTGACCTCGCGGCCGAGGTACATGTTCTGGACGACGTCGAGGTTGTCGCAGAGCGCGAGATCCTGGTAGACGACCTCGATCCCGAGCCGGGCCGCGTCCTTCGGGCCGTGGATGTGCACCTCGTCGCCCTCGAAGAGGATGCGGCCGCTGTCGGCGGCGTGCGTGCCGGCGATGCACTTGACGAGCGTCGACTTGCCGGCGCCGTTGTCGCCCACGAGCGCCATCACCTCGCCGGCCCGCACCTCGAAGTCGACCGAGCGCAGCGCCTCGACCGAGCCGAACGTCTTCGTGATGCCGCTGAGTTGGAGAAGGGGCGTGTCGGTCATCGCGTCGAAGATGCGGTGGAGGCGTCCCGGAGGACGCCTCCACCGCAGATCGTGCGGGATCCTACTTGCAGTACTTCTTGTACTGGCCCACGCACACGTCGCTCTTCTTCAGGAAGTGATCCGTGAAGAGGCGCTTGTAGTTGTGCTTCGTGATCCAGACGACCGGGAGCGCGTAGGTCGGCTCCTTCTTCTTGCCGTTCATCCGGAAGCCGTTCGTCTTCGGCTTCTTGTCGTGCAGGAGCGCGACGGCGGCGGCGGCCGCGGCCTTCGTCTCGTCCGGCACGTACTTGTAGACCGTGCCGGTCTGCCAGCCGGAGATGATGTACTGGATGCCCTGCGGCGTCGCGTCCTGGCCGCTCAGCGGGATCGGCTTCAGGTGCTTCGCCTTCAGGTCGGCGACCACGGCGCCCGCGATGTTGTCGTTCGCGGCGAGCACGCCGTCGATCTTGTTGCTCGTCTTGACCAGCATCTGGTTGAAGATGGTGGCCGCGTTGTTCGCGTCCCAGTCGGGCACGAACTGCTGCGGACCCTTCTTCAGCGCGCCGCTCTTGAACAGCGGGTTGAAGACGGCGTCGTTGCCGCTCTTGAACCAGAACGCGTTCTGGTCGGTTTGCCCGCCCCACAGCTCGGCGACGGTGCCGCCCTTGTAGGTGCCGTCGGCCTTCATCGCCGCGACGACGCCCTTCGCCTGCGCCTCGCCGACCTTCTTGCCGTCGAACGTGACGTAGACGGAGGCCGAGCCGCCGGTGACCTGGCGGTCGTAGTCGATCGCGAAGCCGCCCTTCGAGGTGAAGAGCTTCTCGATCGAGGCGGCGGAGCCGTTGTCGAGCGCCGTCTCGATGACCACCTTCGCACCGGCCGCGAGGCACGCCTGCGCCTGGGCCTTCTGCTTCAGCGGGTCGTTGAGCGCGTTGTTGATCGACGCGGACACACCGGCCGCCTTGAACGCGTTCTTGAAGCCGGGCGCGTCGAACTGCTGCCAGCGGACGGACGACTTCGTGTCCGGCAGCAGGACGCAGACGTCGACGCTGGCCTTCGCGCGCTGGCTCTTCGCCACGGCGGTGGTGGCGCCGATCGCGGCGAGCGCCGCGACCGCGGCGAACGCGCCGACGACTGCGAACGTCTTCCGTGGAACCTTCCTCACTCTTGTGCCTCCTCGCGGGGCCGACAGGGATTGGGGCGCAATCCTACTCTCCTAGTGGAATAGTTCAAGGGGTGCGGCCCTTCGGTGCGACGGGGTAGGCCTCGCGGCTCGAGCTGCCCTCGTAACGGCTCCTCGTCTCGAGGTAGCGAGCGACGTTCTGGTGCGTGACGAAGTTGAGCCCGGTGTTCGTGTCGGCGGGCGCGACGAGCCCCCCGCTGTAGCGCGAGAGGAACACCTGCTGCACCGGCAGGAAGCCCTGCAGGTACGGCTGCTGGTCGATCGTGAAGTCGAGGTCGCGGTCGTGGATGGCGCGCAGCGTCTCGGGCAGCAGGTCGTAGCCGCCGGCGCGCACGCCGCGCGCGTGCAGCCGGTGCTCGCGCATCACGCGCGCGACCCCCTCGGTCGAGCCGGCGTCGACGGCGAACAGGCCGCGCAGGTCGCGGTGCGCGAGGTACGTCGCCTCGATCTTCTTCCGCTCGGTGGCGACGTCGACGCCGCTGTCCACGACGTGGGCGCGGATCGGCTTGCCCGAGTCGCGGATCGCGTCGAGGGCGCCGTCCATCCGCGGCTGGATGTTCTCCTGGTTCGGCGTCGCGATGAAGAAGTAGACGTCGCCCGCCTCGACGAGGCTGACGACGCGCGCGCCGAGCTCGAGGCCCGACTGGTAGTTGTCCTGGCCGACGTAGGCGAGGCGCGTGTTCGCCTTGGCGCCGTCGGCGTTGTAGGCGATCACCGGGATGCCGCGCTTCAGCGCGAGCGCCGTGGGCGCGTCGAACGCGGTCGGGTCGATGATCGAGACCGCGATCCCGGCGACGCGCTCGTCGATCGCGCGCTGCATCGCCTTCAGCATGTCGCCGACGTCGCTGGAGACGGAGCCCGTCCAGTCGACGCGCACGCCGAGCAGCGCCGCCGCGTCCTCGCTGCCGTACTTCGCCGGCACGAAGAACGGGTTGGTCAGCGCGTGGTTGACGAAGACGACGCGCCAGCGGGGGTGCGGCTTCGGGAACGCGACGTCCGCTGCGGCCGCTTGCGCCGCGGAGGGAACGGCCGCCCCGGCGGCGGCCGCAGCCGCGAGCCGCAGCAGCTCCGCCCGGTTCATGCGACGCGGCGGACGGCGAGCTTCTCGCGCAGCGTCGCCGAGACGAGGGCCTTGACGCTCTCCTCGTCGAGCCCGGCCGTCTTCGCGTCGGCCAGCCAGCCCTCGAGCCGCTCGCGGAGCACGTCGTAGTGGCCGAGCGAGGCGGGCGCGAGCGTGCTGGCGACGAAGGTGCCGCGGCCCTGGCGGGCGACGACCAGTCCGGAGCGCTCGAGCTCGCGGTAGGCCTTGGCGACGGTGTTCGGGTTGATCGCCAGGTCGGCGACCACCTCGCGGACGGTCGGCAGCTGGTCGCCCACGTCGATCGTGCCGAGCCGGAGCGCCTCCTCGACCTGCTGGACGATCTGCAGGTAGGTGGCGACCCCGGAGCGCGAGTCGAGGTGGAACTCGATCACTGCTTCATCGTAACCCCGCCTGATCGCAACCCTGCCGTCGCGGGACTTGTAGGCTCGCGACCGGAATGAGCCTCCAGGGCAAGACGGCGGTGATCACGGGCGCGAGCGGCGGCATCGGCGCGGCGGTGGCGCGGCAGCTGCACGCGCGCGGGGTCAACCTCGGGCTCGCCTCGCGGCGCGGCGCCGACCTCGGCCTCGATCAGGTTGTCGCCCGCAGGTGCGACGTGCGCGACCTCGACGCGCTGGTGGAGCTGTGCGACGCGACCGCGGCCGAGTTCGGCGGCATCGACATCGTCGTCGCCAACGCCGGCGTCGGCGCCTACGGGCCGTTCCTCGAGCTGTCGCGCGAGCATCTCGACGAGATGCTCGACGTGAACCTGAAGGGCACCGTGTACGCGATCCGCGCCGCGCTGCCGCACATGCTGGGCCGCGAGGGCGACGTGATCACGCTCGCGTCGGAGGCCGGGCGACGCGGGCTGCCGAACGAGGCGGTGTACTGCGCGTCGAAGTTCGGCCAGGTCGGGCTGACCCGCGCGCTCGACCACGAGCTGCGGGAGCAGGGGATCCGCTGCACGAACGTCTGCCCGGGCGGTGTCGCGACGGAGTTCGCGCTCGAGCCCGGCCGTGGCCGGACGCAGGACGCCCTCGAAGGGATGATGACCGCCGAGGACGTGGCCGAGGTGGTCGTCTTCTGCCTCGAGCGGCCGCGGCGGTTCCGCATGCTCGAGACCGCGCTGCGGCCGATGACCGAGGACAGCTGGGGCTGACGGCCTAGCGCTTCCGGATCGCGCCGATCCGGTAGCCGCCCTCGAGCATCGCCGGCGCCCGCGCCAGCAGCGCGTCCCATTCGGGCACGTCCCAGCCGAACGAGTCGGCGAGGCGGACGATCATGTTGAAGAGGGCGGAGACCCGCGCCGCCTCGCGGAGCGCCTGCTGCGAGACGCCGGCGGCGTAGACGGCCTCCGCGTCGGCGGGGGTGAGCTCGTCGGGCGCGAGCGTCTGCTTCTCGACGAAGCCGAGAGCGGCGCGCAGCTCGGGGCGCACGGGCGCGGTGCGCCAGTCGGTGCGAACCGCATGCCAGACCTCCTCGCCGAGCGCGTACGACGCGACCGCGCCGTGGGAGCCGAGTCAGAAGAGGCACTGGTTGAGGTGCGACGTGAAGCCGGCGAACAGCTCGCGCTCGCCCGCGCTCCAGTCGGACGGCCCGCGCATGACGCGGTCGAGCTCGTCCGAGAACGGGCCGCCGAAGAGCTCGGGCCGGTAGAGCAGCGTCTTCACCACGCCGAGCGGCTCGCGGCCGCTGCGCTCGCGGATCTCGGCGAGCATCGCCGCCTCGGGCGGCGCGTGCCCGTGATCGACCACGGCGAGGCGGATCATCCGATCGCCCGCTCGGCCGCCTCGAGCCGCCGCAGCCCTTCGCCGATCGCGACCGCCACCGTCTGCTCGAAGATCGTGTCCTCGTCGACGCCGGCCGCCTTCAGCGCGTCGACGTCGGCGTCGGTGATGCGGTGGGCGTGCCGACGCACCTTGTCCAGGTAGGCGTCCATCGCCGGCGGCGCCGGCGGCGTCCGCCGGACGACCTCGCACAGTTCGTCGAGCGGTGCGGACATGGGCGCAAGCGTAGTGCGGCCGACCCATCGCGTCGAGCCGGGGCGGACCCTCGTACCAGGTACGGGAGGTGCGGCCCTAGCGGCGCGGAGCCGACTCGGCTCCGGCCGACTCCGTCAGCTCGGCGGCGGAGCGGTGCGCCGGCAGGTACATCGTCTCGACGTACTCGCGCACCATCCGGTTCGTGTTGAACTCGGCGCCGAGGCGCTCGATCGACGCGCGCATCAGCGCCAGCCACCGGCGCGGCAGGCCGCCCGCGTCGCGCTCGTAGTAGGCGGGGATCACGTCGTTCGCGAGCAGGTGGTACAGCGTCTCCGCATCGGCGACGTCGTCGTCGCCCCCGTCGATCGCGAAGCCCGTCTCCGGCACGAAGCCCTCGTCCCACCAGCCGTCCAGGATCGAGCAGTTCACGGCGCCGTTCATCGCGGCCTTCATGCCGCTCGTGCCGCTCGCCTCCTGCGGCCGCCGCGGCGTGTTCAGCCACACGTCGACGCCGTGCACGATCCGCCGCGCCAGCGTCATCTCGTAGTCCTCCAGGAAGATGACGCGCCCGGCGAAGCGCGGCTCGCGCGCCAGCTCCCACACCTCCCGGATCAGCCGCTTGCCGCCCTCGTCGGCCGGGTGCGCCTTGCCGGCGAGCACCACGCGCACCGGCCTGGCCGGGTCGGCGACGAGCTCGGCGAGCCGGTCCGGGTCGGAGAAGAGCAGCCCGGCGCGCTTGTAGGTGGCGAAGCGGCGGGCGAAGCCGATCGTCAGCACGTCGACCTCGCCCTCGACCTCGTGCCCCTCGGCCCGGATGATCGAGAGCAGCTCCTCCTTCTGCGTCGCGTGGATCCGCCACAGCTCCTCGTCGGCGAGATCGGCGACCGACGACCAGTCGCCGTCGAGGTGCTTGCCGAGCGTGCGGCCGAGCCAGGTGCGCGCGTGCACGCCGTTCGTGATGTGCCCGATCGGCACGTCCTCCACGGCGCGGTCGGGCCAGATCGGCTGCCACATCTCGCGCGCCACCTGCCCGTGCAGCGCCGACACCCCGTTCGCACGGTCGGAGGTGCGCAGCGCGAACGGCGTGAGCCCGAACAGCGTGTCGCTCTCCTGCGCGCGCCCGAGCGCGAGGAACGCGTCCCATTCGAGGCCGATCGCCGCGACGTGCCCGGCGAGGTAGCGCTTCACGAGCGCCGGGTCGAACACCTCGTTCCCCGCCGGCACCGGCGTGTGCGTGGTGAAGACCGTGCTCGCGCGCACCAGCGAGCAGGCCCGCTCGAGCTCGACGCCGTCGGCGACCAGCTCGCGCAGCCGCTCGAGCACGAGGAACGCCGAATGGCCCTCGTTCATGTGGAAGACGGTCGGCTCGATACCGAGCTGGCGCAACGCGCGCACGCCGCCGATCCCCAGCGCCACCTCCTGCCGGATGCGGTGCTCGCGGTCGCCGCCGTAGAGCCGGTCGGTGACGGCGCGCGCCGCGTCGCCGTTCCCGGCGACGTTCGCGTCGAGCAGGTACAGCCGCGTCCGGCCGGCGTCCGCGCGCCACACGCGCAGCGCGACCGGCTCGCACGCCAGCTCGACGTGCACGACCACCGGCTCGCCGTTCGGCTGCCTCTCCAGGGTCAGCGGCAGGCGCGACGGATCGTTGAGCGGGTAGCGCTCGCGCTGCCAGCCCGTCTCGTCGAGCCGCTGCCGGAAGTAGCCGCGGTCGTAGAAGAGCCCGACACCGACGAGCGGCACGTTCAGCTCCGACGCCGACTTGAGGTGGTCGCCGGCGAGCACGCCGAGGCCGCCCGAGTAGACCGGGATGCTCTCGTCGAGCGCGAACTCGGTGGAGAAGTAGGCCGCCTGGAAGTCGTCGGGCGCGTCCTGCTCGTCCCACCAGCCGGCGCGCGTCAGCTCCTCGTCGAGCGCGTCGCGCGCCGCCTCGACGCGGGTGACGAACGCGTCGTCCTCGGCGGCGCGCTCCAGCCGGTCGTCCGAGACGCCCAGCAGCAGCACGACGGGGTTGTGGTCGGACTCCTCCCAGTCGGAGGGGTCGAGGTCGCGGAAGATGGCGCGCGTCTCGGGGAGCCACGAGTAGGCGAGGTTCCGGGCGAGCGCGTCGAGGACGGCGCGGAGCTCGTCTCCCGTCACGGCGCCATGTGGTCGATCTGCATCGGGACATCCTTGCGAAGACGGGCGACCGTTCGTCGGGGAAACCGCAGCTCGCCCGCCGTGGCCTGGATGGCGACCGCCACGACCACCACGACGCCGCCCGCCAGCGTCGTCGCCGCGGGACGCTCGCCGTCGGCGAGCCACACCCACAGCGGCCCCAGCACCACCTCGAGCAGCGAGATCAGCGCCACCTCGGCCGCCGGGATCAGCCGCGCGCCGAGCACCAGGAAGATCAGCCCCAGCCCGATCTGGCTCACGCCGAGGCCGACCAGGAAGAGGAGGTCGTGCGCCCCGACCGCGCCCGGATGCGAGAGCGGCGCGGCGACGACGAGGATCGCGAGCTGCGCCATGCAGGTGGCCGGCCCCATCGAGATGTCGGCGCGGTGCCGCGCCAGCACCACGCTCGCCGCGAACGCGAGCGTCATCCCGAACGCGATCGCGACGCCGACCGAGGCGCCGCCCGGGCCGCCGACCATCACCGCCACGCCCGCGAGCGCCACGCCCATCGCCAGCAGCGTCCGCCGGCCGACGTGCTCGCGCAGCAGCGCCCACGCGAGCAGCGCCGCCACGAACGGCGAGGCCGCCTGCAGGAAGAGCACGTTCGCGACCGTCGTGTGGTTGAGCGCGACGATGAACGACGCCGACGAGATCGCCATGCAGAGCGCGAAGCCGAGCTCGGCGCGGCCCATCCGGGCGAACGCCGCGAACCAGCCGCGCCGCTCCGTGAACGCGACGAACGCGAGCAGCGTCAGCGTCGCGAACAGCGCGCGCCCGGCGAGCTGCGTCCCCACGCCCACCGTGAGCTCGCGTTGCAGGACGCCGGCCGTCGACCACGCCAGCGCGGCGTAGAGGATGAACAGCCTGCCGCGGGCGGAATCGGTCACCCGCAGAGGGTACGTGCGCGCTCGAGGCCTCTACGCCACGAGCCGCACGACGCCCTCGGCCGCATAGAGCACGGCCAGGCAGAACGCGATCGCCCACAGCGCGCGCACGAGCGGGCCGAGCCCGCGATCGGGTCGGTGGCGGGGTCGCAGGCGCACGACTCCCAGTGAAGCAGAATGCGGCATGGCCGACGCCGCACCGCTCACCGGGCGCACCGCGTGGGCGCGCAACCTCGAGACGCCGCTGCGCGACTTCCTGCGCACCGAGACCGGCAGCGCCGTCCTGTTGCTCGGCGCGACCGTCGCCGCGCTCGTCTGGGCCAACGCCGACCTCGGCTCGTACGACCGCGTCTGGCAGTCGACGATCGCGATCAGCGTCGGCGGCCACGGCATCGCCCAGGACGCGCGGCAGTGGGTGAACGACGGGCTGATGACGGCGTTCTTCTTCGTCGTCGGGCTGGAGGCCCGGCGCGAGTTCGACATGGGGGAGCTGCGCGAGCGGCGGCGCGTCGCGCTGCCGCTGCTGGCGGGGATCGGCGGGATGATCGTCCCGGTCGCGATCTACCTCGCGTTCAACGCCTCGCACGCCTCGCGCCACGGCTGGGGCGTCGCCATGTCGACCGACACCGCCTTCGCCCTCGGGATGCTGGCGCTGGTCGGGCCGCGCTTCCCCGACCGGCTGCGGGCGTTCATGCTGACCGTGGTCGTCGTCGACGACGTGGTGGCGCTGCTCGTGATCGCGACCGCGTACACGCGCGGTATCTCGATCGCCGCGCTGATCGTGTCGCTCGCGCTGCTCGCCGCGGTGCTGCTCGTGCGCGCCGCGGGCCTGCGCGCCGGGCTCGTGTACGCCGCCCTCGCGGTCGCCGGCTGGGTGGCGGCGTACGAGGCGGGGGTCGACCCGGTCGTCGTCGGGCTCGTGATGGGGCTGCTCACCTACGCCTACCCGGCCGCGCGCAGCGACCTCGAGCGGGCGACCGACCTGTTCCGCCTCTTCCGCGAGCAGCCGACGCCCGAGCTGGCCCGGACGGCGCGGGTCGGGCTCGACTCGGCGATCTCGCCGAACGAGCGCCTGCAGCAGCTCTTCCATCCCTGGACGAGCTACGCGATCGTGCCCCTCTTCGCGCTCGCGAACGGCGGCATCGCGATCGACGGCGGCTTCCTCTCCCGCGCCTATGGATCGCCGATCACGCTCGGGATCCTCGTCGGCTACGTCGCCGGCAAGCCCACCGGCGTGCTCGGCGTCTCGTGGCTCGTGACGAAGCTGACGCGCGGCCGGCTGCGGCCGCCGGTTGGCTGGGGCGCCGTCGCCGGCGGCGGCGCGATCGCCGGGATCGGCTTCACCGTCTCGCTGCTGATCGCGACGCTGGCCTTCCACGGCGACGAGCTGGAGGAGGCCAAGCTCGGCGTCCTGACGGCCGCGCTCGTCGCCTCCGCCGCGACGTGGGGCCTCTTCCGCGCCGTCGGCTCGCTGCCGCGGCGGCTGCGGGTGCGGGCGCTGGTCGGGCTCGCCGAGCCGATCGTCGACCTCGCGGTGCCCGTCGACCCGGAGCGCGACCACGTGCGCGGCCCCGCCGAGGCGCACGTCACGCTCGTCGAGTACGGCGACTTCGAGTGCCCGTACTGCGGCCGGGCCGAGGCGGTGATCCGGGAGCTGCTCGCCGAGCAGGGCGACGTCCGCTACGTCTGGCGGCATCTGCCGCTGAACGACGTGCACCCGCACGCGCAGCTCGCCGCCGAGGCGGCCGAGGCCGCGGCGGCGCAGGGAGCGTTCTGGGAGCTGCACGACGTGCTCTTCGAGCACCAGGGCGACCTGCGGCTGCGCGACCTCGTCGGCTACGCACGCGACCTCGGCCTCGACGTCGACCGCTTCGGCGAGGACCTCCGCCGTCACGCGGGCGCGGCGCACATCGCCGAGGACGTCGACTCCGCCGATCTGAGCGGCGTCTCGGGCACGCCGACCTTCTTCGTCAACGGGCGCCGCCACCACGGCGCCTACGACATCGCCAACCTGACGGCCGCCGTCAAGGCGGCGAAGGCGCGCGCCTCGCTCGCCCCGCGCTAACGCGGGGCGAGCAGCTCGTACGAGCGGCGGCGCGCGGCGTGCTCGTGCACGATCGTCACCACCATCGCCTCGTCGGCGCCGTACTCCTCGACGACCTGCGCGAGGCCGGCCCGCACCGTCTCGGGCGACCCGACGACGGTGCGCCGGCCGGTCGCGTGGAAGGCGTCGGGCTCCTCGGCCAGGAAGGCGAGCGCCTGCTCGACCGGCGGGATCGTCACCGGCCGACCACGCCGTAGCAGGACGAACGCCATCCGGCCGCTCGAGGCGAGGCGCTCCGCCTCCTCGTCGGTCTCGGCGCACACCGCCGACACCGCCACCGACACGAACGGCTCGGCGCCGCGCGCCGTCGGGCGGAAGCGCTCGCGGTACAGCCGCGCGATCTCCGCGCCGGCCGGGTTGATGAAGTCGGCGAACGAGTACGGCAGCCCGAGCTCGGCCGCCCAGAGCGCGCTCTGCGGCGACGAGCCGAGCAGCCAGGGCGCCGGCCGCGCCGGCAGCCCGGGCAGCAGCGTCGCGAGCCGGGCGAACGGATGGTCGTCGGGGAAGTCGTCCTCGAGGTACGCGAGCAGCTCGGCCAGCTGCTCGGGGAAGTCGTCGGGGCTCCGCTGCCTCCGATCGCGCTGCAGCGCGAACATCGTCTGCGGGTCGGTGCCGGGCGCGCGGCCGATGCCCAGGTCGATCCGGTCGCCGTAGAGGCCGGCGAGCATGCTGAACGCCTCCGCCACCTTCAGCGGGCTGTAGTGCGGCAGCATGACGCCGCCGCTGCCGACGCGGATGCGCGACGTGGCGGCGCCGATCGCCGCGATCAGCACCTCGGGCGCCGGGCTCGCCAGCATCGACGTGCCGTGATGCTCGGCGATCCAGTAGCGGGCGTACCCGAGCTCCTCCGCGAGCCGCGCCAGGTCGACCGTGTTCCCCAGCGCCTCCGCGCCGCTCGAGCCCTGCGAGACGGGCGACTGGTCGAGCACGCTCAAACGGAATCCGGCCATGCGCGAAGTGTTGCTGTCGCGCCACCCCACCCGTTCGAGGGATGCGGTGTGCCGGACCATGGGATGGTCGGCCGGGCCCGGCTGCGCGAAGCTGCGCCCGTGGAAGCCCCCTGGACCGCAGCGGCCGGCCTCGCGGCGGTCCTGCGCCGGGTCTCGGCGCTCGTCTGGACGACCGACCGCGAGCTGCGCGTCACCTCGACGAGCGGCGAGCTCGCCGGGACGCGCTCGATCGGTCGCGCCATCGACGAGCTCGTCGGAACGTCGTCGGCCGCCGCCGAGGCGCACCGCGCGGCGCTCGACGGTCGCGTCTCCACCTACCGGCACGAGTTCGCCGGCCTGACCTGGACGGTGACGGTCGAGCCGCTGCGCGACCCGGCCGGCGAGATCGCCGGCTGCCTCGCCGTCGCGCTCGACACGACCGCGCCCCAGCGCCGCGAGCAGGAGCTGCACGAGGCGCAGGAGCTCGTGCGGGCGCTCGCCGAGAACGTGCCGCTGGCCGTCTACACCGCGACGCTGGACGCGAACCCGCGGCCGCGCTACGTCTCGGGCCGCGTCGAGGAGCTGCTCGGAGTCCCGGCCGGCGAGTTCACGTTCGACCTCCTGCGCGCCGCCGTGCACCCCGACGACCGTGCGCGCACGATCGCCGCGATGGAGAAGGCCGACCGCGAGGGGCTGCCGCTGCGGATCGAGTACCGCGTCGTCGACCGCGAGGGACGGACGCGCTGGGTCGAGGACTCGTCGACGATCGTGACGATCGCCGGCGAGAAGCTCGCGCAGGGCTACCTGCTCGACATCTCCGATCGCAAGGCGACCGAGGAGCACCTCCACCTGCGCGTCGCCACGCGCAGGCGGCTCGCCGAGATGGGGCGCCGGGCGCTCGAGGGCGCGTCGCTGCACGCGCTCGTCCGCGAGGCGCTCTCGGTGCTCGACGACGGCATCGAGGCGATCGCGGGCTCGTACCTGGAGGTCGACGGCGAGCGGCTCGTGGTGCGCGAGTCGTTCGGCTGGTCGGCGCGCGACGCGGTCGCGCTGCCGGAGTCGCCGGCGGGGATCGCCGCCGCGACGGGCGCGACGTTCTGCACGCCGGACGAACGCCTCACCGCGCCGATGCAGTCGTTGCGCGAGCGCCGCGGCGTGCGTAGCTCGATCGCCGCGCCGGTGGTGGTCGAGGGGCGGGTGCACGCCGTCGTCACCGTCCATTCCGGCCGTGACGGCGCCTTCGACGACAGCGACGTGAGCCTCGTCGAGCAGATCGCGAACCTGCTCGCCGCGGCCGCCGCTCGCGACCGCGCTGCCGCCGCCCGGCGCGAGGTCGAGCGGCAGCTCGTGCACACGCAGCGGCTCGAGGCGGTCGGCCAGCTCGCGGCCGGCGTCGCCCACGACTTCAACAACCTGCTCACCGCCATCGGCGGCTACACCGAGCTCGCCCGCGTCGGCGCCGACGAGCGGGCGGCCGCGTACCTCGGCCAGGTGCTGCAGGCGAGCGCGCGCGCCGGCGAGCTGACGTCGCAGCTGCTCGCGTTCAGCCGCAAGCAGCTGCTGGCGCCGCAGCACGTGGAGACGCGCGACCTGGTGGAGGGCGTGCTGCCGATCCTGCGGCCGCTGCTGCGGGAGCGGGTCCAGCTGCGCGTGCAGCTGGACGACGGCAGCCCGGCCGTGTTCGTCGACCCGGCGCGGATCGAGAACGCGATCGTCAACCTGGCCGTGAACGCGCGCGACGCGATGCCCGACGGCGGCACCCTGACGATCGCCACCGGCCGGCTGACGCTCGACCCCGCCGCGGCGGCCGAGCACGACGCGGTCCCCGGCGAGTACGCGACGCTGACGCTCACCGACACCGGCGTCGGCATGACCCGCGACGTGCTCGAGAAGGTGTTCGAGCCGTTCTTCACCACGAAGCGCACGGGCGAGGGGACCGGCCTGGGGCTGTCGAGCGTGTACGGCTCGGTGCGCCAGAGCGGCGGCTTCGTGACGGCGCGCAGCGAGCCCGGCCGCGGCAGCCGGTTCCTGGTGGCGCTGCCGGTGAGCGACCGTCCGGCGGTCGCGCCGCGCGCCGAGCCCGAGCCGTCGGAGCCCGCCGTCGCCGCCTCCGCGAGCGTGCTCGTGGTGGAGGACGACCCGGCGGTGCGCGACGTCGTCGTCAGCTGGCTGAGCGAGATCGGCTACCGCACCGGCGCCGCCGCGAGCGCCGAGACGGCGCTGGCGGAGCTGTCGTCCGAGCGGTACGACCTGGTGCTCTCCGACGCGGTGCTCGGCGGCCTCTCGGGCGTCGAGCTCGCCGCACGCGTGCGCCGGCTCGCGCCGAGCACGCGCTGCCTGCTCATGTCGGGCTACGCGCGCGACCTGCTCGTCGAGTCGGACGACGCGGCCGCGCCGCCGGTGCTGCAGAAGCCGTTCACGCTGGCCGCGCTCGCGGCGGCCGTCGAGGAACGGCTCGCCGCATCGGCCTGACCGTCGGCGTAGTATCAGGTCCCCGTGCTTCGGACGAAGCCCCCGTTCCGGGCCGACCACGTCGGCAGCCTGCTGCGCCCGCCCGAGCTGCTGCGCGCCCGCGAGGAGCACGCCGCCGGGCGCATCGACGACGAGGCGCTGCGCGCGGCCGAGGACGCGGCGATCCGCGAGGCGGTGCGCCGGCAGGAGGAGGTCGGGCTGCAGTCGGCCACCGACGGCGAGTTCCGCCGCGCCTCGTGGCACATGGACTTCATCTACCAGCTCGACGGCATCAGCAAGGAGGCCGGGCACATCGCCGTCAGGTTCCACAACCCGCAGGGCGACATCGAGTTCACGCCGGCGGCGATGCACGTGAACGGCAAGCTCGGCGTCTCGAAGACGATCTTCGGCGACGCGTTCCGCTTCCTGCGCGAGCAGGTGTCGACGGCGACGCCGAAGCTGACGATCCCGTCGCCGAGCATGGTCCACTACCGCGGCGGCAAGGCGGCGATCGACCCGGGCGTGTACCCGGAGCTGGGCGCCTTCTGGAGCGACCTGACCGCCGCGTACGCCGAGGAGGTGCGCCGGCTCGGGGAGCTCGGCTGCACCTACCTGCAGCTCGACGACACGAGCCTCGCCTATATGAACGACCCGCACCAGCGGGAGTACGTCGCCTCGATCGGCGGCGACCCCGACCGCCAGCACGTCGAGTACATCCACCACATCAACGAGGCGCTGGCGGGCCGGCCGGAGGGGATGAGCGTCACCACGCACATGTGTCGCGGCAACTTCCGCTCCTCGTGGGTGGCGGAGGGCGGCTACGACCACGTCGCCGAGGCGCTGCTGAACGAGCTGCAGGTGGACGGCTTCTTCATGGAGTGGGACGACGAGCGCTCGGGCGGGTTCGAGCCGCTGCGCTTCCTGCCGAAGGGCGAGAAGCAGGTGGTGCTCGGGCTCGTGACGACGAAGCGCGGCGAGCTGGAGTCGAAGGACGACCTGAAGCGCCGCATCGAGGAGGCCGCGCGCTACGCGCCCTTCGACCAGCTGTGCCTGTCGGGCCAGTGCGGCTTCTCCTCGACCGTCGAGGGCAACGTCCTGACGCAGGAGCAGCAATGGGAGAAGCTCCGCCTCATCGTCGAGGTGGCCGAGGAGGTCTGGGGGTAGTCGGGAGAGCCACCTCCGGTCCTGGTCGCTCGCACCCGAGCAAGCTCGGGCACTCGCCTCGGAGCATCGGGCTGGCTCCGGCGGTCTAGATTCAGGTAGCCTGATACTCAGTGGTCGTCGGTGTCCTCGGCAACGGCGTTCCGGAGGAGGTGCTCGTCGCCGCCGGCGCCGAGACGATCGCGATCGAGGGCTCGCCGGGAGGCGCGACCGACCTCGCCGACCGCTACGTCGAGCCGATGGTGGGGCCTCGCGCGCGCTCCCAGCTGCAGCGCCTCCTCGACGGCACGTACGCCGGGCTCGACCTGATCGTCTGCTCGCGCGAGACCGAGGCGCCGCTGCGCCTCTTCTACTCGCTGCGCGAGCTGCGCCGGCTCGAGCCGGACCGCGGCGTGCCGCCGGTGCACGTCGTCGATCTCCAGCACCTCGGCACCGACGCGACCCGCCGCTGGAACGCCGCGCAGGTGCGGTCGCTGTGCGCGGCGGTGGGGGCGCGCGAGGACCGGCTGCCGGACGCGATCGCGGCGTGCAACGAGAGGCGCCGTCCGCGGAGGCCGGCGCCGGAAGGCCGCCGGCGCGTCTTCGTCACCGGCAGCGAGCACGCAGACACCGGGCTCGGCGCGGCGCTCGAAGCAGCCGGCGCGTCGGTCGTCGACGGGCCGCCGATTCTCACCGGGGAGGGCGGCGACCCGGTCGAGGCGATCGCCCGCCGCTACGAGCACCCGCTGCTGGCCGGCGCGCGCGGCTCGAGCGCGCGCAAGGCGGAGGCGGTCGCCGAGGCGGCCCGCGCCGCGGGCGCCGACGCGGCGCTCGCCTTCTACCTCGAGGGCGACGACGGCCTGCGCTGGGAGTATCCGGAGTGCCGGGACGCGCTCGAGCGCGCCGGCATCCCGGTCACGCTGCGCGAGCAGCAGCCGTACGACCTGGCGGGGCTCGCATGGTGACGCGGCACGTCAACCCGCTCGAGGCGGCGCGCGCCGCGAGCGCGCACCAGCGCACGTGGTTCGCCGAGACGCGCGCCCGCGTCGAGGCGGGCGAGCCGTTCGCCGTGGTGAACGCCGACGCGCCGCACGAGCTCTTCCGCGCCTTCGACATCCCGTACGTCGTCAACCAGTGGTGGGCCTCGGTGTGCGCGGCGAAGCAGCGCTCCGGCCCGTACCTCGGCGGCCTGCGCGAGCGCGGCTACCCGGACTGGAGCGACCAGTACGGCTCGCTCGCGCTCGCCTCGGCGCTGGCCGACGACCCGGAGCCGCCGTGGGGCGGGCTGCCGCGGCCGACGTTCCTCGTCGCGCACCTGACCGACGACGCCCAGCGCAAGATCTTCGAGCTCTGGGCGCGCGCGAGCGGCGCGACGTTCCACCCGCTCTCGGCGACGGTGGCGAACGAGGTGCCGCCGCGCTGGCACGAGACGATCCACCGCGCGTGGGAGGAGACGATCGGCGGCGACCGCATCGACCTGATGGTCGCCGAGCTACATAGTCTCATCGAGACTATCGAGCGGGTGACGGGGCGACGGTTCGACGAACAGCGCTTCGCCGAGACGATGCGGCTCGCGAACGAGCAGGCCGAGTGGAACGCCCGCACGCGCGACCTGATCGCGGCGACGTCGCCTGCGCCGGTCTCCGTCGCCGACGCGATCCCGGCGGTGATGCTGCCGCAGTGGCATCGCGGCACCCGCTACGCGGTCGACGCGGCGCGGGCGCTCTACGAGGAGGTCGCCGCGCTCGCCGCCGCCGGCGCGGGGCCCGACGAGCGGCTTCGGCTGATGTGGGTCGGCCGCGGCCTCTGGTTCGACATGGGCTTCTACCGCCGCTTCGAGGAGCGCCACGGCGCCGTCTTCGTCTGGTCGATGTACCTCGCGGTGGCCGCCGACGCGTACCTGCGCTACGGCGACGACCCGCTGCGCGCCCTCGCGGCGCGGTTCGCGGCGTTCGGCGACCAGATCAACATGCCGCCGTGGTCGAGCGAGTGGTACGCCGCCGAGGCGGTGCGGAACCGCGTCGACGGCGTCGTCCACCTCGTCGGCGACGCCCTGCGCGGCGCGCCGTTCATCACGCGCGCGCTCGAGCGGGCCGGGATCCCGGTCTGCGAGATCCGCGCGCACAACGTCGACCAGCGTGCCTGGGACGCCGAGGCGATCGAGGCGCGCGTGACCGCCTTCGTCGAGGGGCTGGCGTGAAGCCGCTCGAGGGCGTCGTCGTGGTCGACGTGACGGCCGCGCTCGCGGGCCCCTACGCGACGTTCCTGCTCGCGGCGCTCGGCGCGCGCGTGATCAAGGTCGAGAACCCGCGCGGCGGCGACCCGGTGCGCAAGCACCCGCCGTTCGCGGGCGCGCACGGCGTCGCGTTCAGGCGGCAGGACGACGACGACCTCTCGGTGCCGTTCCTCAGCCGCGGCCGCGGCAAGCAGAGCGTGACGCTCGACCTCAAGCACCCCGACGGCCCCGGCGTCTTCGCCGACCTCGTACGCCGCGCCGACGTGGTGGTGGAGAACTTCAGCCGCGGCACCGCCGACCGGCTCGGCATCGGCTACGAGGCCTGCCGCGCCGCCAACCCGCGGATCGTCTACTGCGCGATCAGCGGCTTCGGCGCCGAGGGGCCGCCGGGCGAGGACCGCGCCTACGACACCGTCGTCCAGGCGCTCTCGGGCATCACCATGCTCTCGGGGAGCGAGGGCGATCCGCCGGTGAAGATCGGCATGCCGTTCGCCGACCTCGTCTCGCCCCTGTTCGGCCTGATCGGCATCCTCGGCGCCCTGCGGGTGCGCGACGAGACGGGCGAGGGGCGGTTCGTCGACGTCTCGATGCTCGGCGCCGTCACCTCGCTGGTCGCCTCGGAGCCGTTCGAGCTGCTGCGGCGCTTCGGCATCCCGGCGCGCACCGGCAACAGCACCGTCAGGCTGACCCCGTTCGGCATCTTCGCCACCGCTGACGGTCACGTCGCGCTCTGCGCCACGAACGACCACGAGTGCGAGCGGCTGTTCCGCGAGATGGGGCAGGCCGAGCTGCTCGCCGACGAGCGCTTCGCGAGCGTGCAGGCGCGCGTGGAGAACCACCGCGAGGTGGAGGCCGCGATCGAGCGCTGGACGCGCACGCTGCCGACGGCGGAGGTGGTGGCGCGGCTGGCGCGCGCCGGGATCGCGATCGCGCCCGTGCGCACGCCGGAGGAGGCGGTGCGCGACCCGGAGGTGCTGCGCCGCGGCGAGACCCGCCGCCTCGAGCACCCGCTGCACCCGCTCGCCGAGGACGTCTACGGGCCGGGGCTGCCGCTGCGCTTCGGCGGCGACGACGGCATCGCGCCGCCGCCGCTGCTCGGCCAGCACACCGACGAGGTGTACGCCGAGATCGCGGGATACGACGCCGCGCGGATCGTCGATCTGCGCGCCCGCGGCGTCATCTGACCAACCGCTCGGCGCTCCGGACGTCTCATCCTGAACCGTCGTTGCAGTGTGTCAGGTTACCTGGTACTGTCGCGATCTCTGTCAGGTTCCCTGGTACCTTCGCCCGTCCAGCGAGGAGGAGTCATGAAGGTTTTCCGTCCGAGAGCTCTGGCCGTACTGCTCGTGGCCGCCGCCGTCCTCGTCGCCGCCGCCGGCGCCGGCGCGGCGAAGAAGAAGCCGAAGGGGCCGACGCTGCTGCACCCGGGGGCCGCGCTCGCCGCGCTCGTCAAGAAGGCGCAGGCCGAGGGGTCGCTCAACTTCTACACCGTGCCGCCCGATCCCGAGGTGCGCCGCGTCGCCGACGCGTTCACGAAGCGCTGGGGCATCAAGGTCACCTGGACGCGCTTCGGCACCTCCGACCTGGAGACGCGCTTCTCGGCCGAGGCGCAGAGCGGCTCGCCGGGGGCCGACCTGCTGATCCTCTCGAACTCGCAGTGGGTCGGGCTCGCCGAGCGGCGCGGCTGGGTGTCGGGCCCGAAGCAGGTCGGGCTGCCCGGATGGCCGAAGGGCCAGATCCCGATCGGCTACCCGAAGAAGCTGCTCACGAACAGCGGCAGCGCGATCGTCCAGCTGCAGCCCTCGACGTTCCTGATCAACACGAACCTCGTCAAGCCGGCCGACGCGCCGAAGGACTGGAAGGACCTGCTCGACCCGAAGTGGAAGGGCAAGATCATCCTCACCGACCCGACCTCCTCGCCGGCGTTCGTCGACCTCTGGTGGGCGGTGCAGCGCAAGGAGGGCGGCATCGACTTCCTCAAGAAGCTGCGCGCCCAGGCGATCCGCCTGTATCCGGGCGTCGCTCCGTTGACGCAGGCGGTGATCGCGGGGGAGGCGCCGATCGCGGTGCCGGGCGTGCCGGCGATCGCCGAGTCGCTGATCGCGAAGGGCGCGCCGCTCAAGGAAGTGACGCCGACCGTCACGAACGGCCCGGAGGAGGTCGTCCTGCTGACGAACAAGGCGAAGCATCCGAACGCGGCGAAGCTGTTCGCCTGGTTCCTGCTCACGCCGGGCGGGCAGGCGCTGCTGAACGCCGACCCCGGCGTGATCTCGGCCTGGGACGTGAACAAGCTGCCGGCGCAGTACACGCGGGTCGACCCGGCGGTCTCGTCGAAGATGAAGAGCGCGATCTTCGGCGCGTTCGGCGTCGGCTGAGCTCGATCCGGCGGGCTCCGGCGCGTGGCGCCGGGGCCCGCCCCACCACGGCCCGATGACAGCCACCGCCTCCTCCGCACCGATCCGCCGTCTCCGGCGGGCGCGGCGCCGGCTGACGCCGTTCCAGGTGGCGAGCGCCCTCGTCGTGCTGTTCATGGCGGCGCTCGCGCTCTACCCGCTCGGCACCGTGCTCGTCCGCGTCTTCGTCTCGAACGGGCACCTCGACGTGTCGGGGTTGCGGCGCACCTTCGACGAGCCCGACCTCGGCACCGTCGTCGCGAACACGCTGATCGTCGTCGGCGCGAGCACGGGCATCGCGTTGCTGATCGGCTCGCTGCTCGCGTGGGTGAACGAGCGGACGGACGCGCGGATGGGGCTGCTCACCGAGGCGCTGCCGCTGGTGCCGTTCCTGCTGCCGCCGATCGCCGGCTCGGTCGCGTGGGTGCTGCTGCTCTCGCCCGGCGCCGGCTTCGTCAACGCCTGGCTGCGCTGGTGCCTCGCGAAGGTCGGCGACCACACGTTCACCGGGCCGCTGAACGTCTACTCCTGGTTCGGGCTGATCCTCGTCTACACGATCTACCAGGTGCCGTACGCGTTCATGCTCGTCTCGGCCGGGCTGCGCAACGTCGACCCGAGCCTGGAGGAGCAGTCGCGCGTCTCCGGCGCCGGGCTGCTGCGGACGGTGCGGCGGGTGACGCTGCCGGGCGTGCTGCCCAGCATCGGCGGCGCGGTGCTGCTGATGCTGTGGAGCGGCTTCGGCATCGTCTCGGTGCCGCTCGCGATCGGCACCGGCGCGAACATCCACGTCCTCTCGGAGCGGATCGTGCGGGTGCTCACCTTCACCTACCCGCCCGACACGGGTGTGGCGATCGGCCTCTCGCTGATCATGATCGCCTTCGTCGCGGTCGCCTGGTGGGCGCAGACGCGGATCCTGCGCCGCGAGCGGTTCGCGACGGTCGGCGGCAAGGGGCGGCGCGCCACGCCGATCCGCCTCGGCGCGTGGCGCTGGCCGGTGCGCGGGGTCGTCCTCTGCTACATGCTGGTGACGACGGTGCTGCCGCTGTTCGCGCTCGTGATCGTCTCGCTCGAGCGCTTCTGGTCGTCCACGATCCCGTGGGGCGACCTCACCCTCGACGCGTACCGCACGGGCGTGCTGCACGAGGCGATCGCGCGGAAGTCGCTCGTCGACAGCCTCGAGCTGGGCGGGATCGGCGCCACCGTCGGTGTCGTCTTCGCCGCGATCGTCTCGCTGTTCGTCGTCCGCACCAGCCCGCGCGTCGGCCGCGTCGTCGACGGCGCGATCAAGTTCCCGGCGACGCTCTCGCACATCGTGATCGCCGTCGGCTTCGTGCTCGCGCTCGGGGGCGCGCCGTTCCACCTCGGCGGCACGGTCGCGATCCTGCTGCTCGCCTACCTCGCGCTCTACTTCCCGCAGACGGCGGTGGTCGCCGACGCCGCCGTCGCCCAGGTCGGCCGCGAGCTGCCCGAGGCGTCGCGCGTCGCCGGCGCCGGCGAGGGACGCACGTTCCGTCGCGTCTACACGCCGCTGATGGTGTCCGGGCTCGCCGCGGGCTGGGCGCTCCTGTTCGTCCGCTGCGTCGGCGACCTGACCGCCTCGTCGATCCTCGCCGGCCCGAAGAACCCGGTGGTCGGCTGGAAGATCCTGCAGGTCTACACCGACGGCTCGTTCTCGCAGATGGCCGCGCTCTCGACGATCCTGACGCTCGTCTCCGGCGTCGTCGTGGTGGCCGTCCTGACCTTGACGCGGCGGCGCGGCCGCGTCGCGCTCGGCCGGCGCGGGGCGGCGACGTAGATTGCCCCAGGTGCAGGAGACCGGCCTCGCGGTCCGCTCCCCCGGCGCCGAGCGTCGCGCCGTCGTTCGGGTCGAGGCGCTCTCGAAGGCGTTCACCCGCGCCGACGGCACGGTCGCGCGGGCGATCGACGGCGCCTCGCTCGAGCTGCACGAGGGCGAGTCGCTCGTGCTGCTCGGCCCGAGCGGCTGCGGCAAGACGACGCTGCTGCGCTCGATCGCCGGGCTCGAGCAGCCCGACACCGGGCGTATCGAGATCCGCGGCGAGACGGTCTTCTCCTCGGCGGAGGCCATCGACGTGCCGCCCGAGCGGCGGCGGCTGGCGATGATCTTCCAGTCGTACGCGCTCTGGCCGCACATGACGGCGTTCCAGAACGTCGCCTACCCGCTGCAGAGCGCGCGGGTGAAGCGCCGCGAGATCGCCGAGCGCGTCGACCGCGTCTTCGAGCTCGTCGGCATCCCGGAGCTGCGGCGGCAGTACCCCGGGCAGATGAGCGGCGGCCAGCAGCAGCGGGTCGCGCTGGCCCGCGCGCTCGTCGGCGGCGGCGACCTCGTCCTCTTCGACGAGCCGCTCTCGAACGTCGACGCGAAGGTGCGCGAGCAGCTGCGCTTCGAGCTGCTCTCGATGCAGCGCGAGCTCGGCTTCGCCGCGCTCTACGTCACGCACGACCAGGCGGAGGCGATGGAGCTGGCGCACCGGATCGCCGTGATGTCCTCGGGCACGATCGAGCAGCTCGGCGCGCCGCGCGAGATCTACACCGAGCCGCGCTCGCGCTACGTCGCCAACTTCGTCGGCGCGACGAACGAGCTGACCGGAACCCTCGCCCGGCTCGACGGTGACGTCGCCGTCGTCGAGACGGCGCTCGGCGAGGTGCGCGGGATGGCGGGGGTCGACGGCCTGCGCGCCGGCGACGCGGCGGTCGCGCTCTGCCGGCCCGAGCGCACGCGGCTGGCGCGCGACGAGCCCGGCGAGCCGAACCGCTGGCGGGCGGAGGTGCGCGCCTCGGCCTTCCTCGGGCCGAACCTCGAGCACGTCGTGCGCGTCGGGGAGCAGGACTTCCGCCTCTGGAGCGTCGACACCCGCCAGCTCGACCCGGGCGCGGCCGCCTGGCTGGTCATGCCGGTCGAGCACGTGCGCGTGCTGCCGGCATGAAGCAGGACTTCGACCCGCTCGCGCCCGAGACGTTCTCGAGCTTCCACGAGGAGTTCGCACGGCTCCGGCGCGAGTGCCCGGTCGCGCACAGCGACGCCTGGAACGGCTTCTGGGCGCTGACCCGCTACGACGACGTCGTCGCCGCGCTCCGCGATCCGGGCACGTTCACGACCACGGTGCAGAACGTCGTGCCGAAGCTGGCGTTCACCGGGCGGCGGCCGCCCCTGCACCTCGACCCGCCGGAGCACACGCCGTACCGGCGCGCGCTCAACCCGTACTTCACGCCGGAGAAGATGGCGCGGCTCGAGCCGCGGCTGCGGGAGATCGTCGGCGACCTGCTGCAGCCGCTGGTCGACGCGGGCGGCGGCGACCTCTGCGAGGCGTTCACGCACCGGCTGCCGGGCTACGTCTTCGCCGAGTTCTTCAACCTGCCGCCGGAGCTGGGGCTGCGCATCCGCGAGGCGTCGCGCGCCTTCAACGTCGCCGTCCAGGACTTCGTCGACGAGGACGTGAAGCGCACGAGCCTGCAGCTGTACGACATCGCGCGCGAGATCATCGCGATGCGCAAGGCCGAGCCGCTCGATCCGGCCGACGATCCCGCGACCGGGCTGCTCGAGACCGGGCTGCCCGAGGAGATGCTGCTCGGGACGATCCGGCAGTTCATCGTCGTCGGGATGATCGCGCCGAGCGTGTTCATCGGCTCGATGGCGATCCACCTGGCCGGGCATCCCGACCTGCAGGCCGAGCTGCGTGCCGCGCCCGGGCTGATTCCGGCCGCGGTCGAGGAGTACCTGCGGCTGCTCACGCCCTACCGCGGCTTCGCGCGCACGCCGACGCGCGACGTCGAGATCCGCGGCCGCACGATCCGCGAGGGCGAGCCGGTGGCGCTCGTGTTCGCGTCGGCGAACCGCGACGAGGACGTCTTCCCCGAGCCGGACCGCTTCGTGCTGAACCGGTCGAACGCGAAGCAGCACGTCGCGTTCGGGCTGGGGCCGCACCGCTGCGCGGGCGCGCCGCTCGGGACGCTGATGCTGCGGCTGACGCTCGAGGAGCTGCTCGGGCGGACGAGCGCGATCGAGACGGCCGGCGAGCCGCGGATGACGCGCTGGCCGGAGTGGGGGACGCTGTCGGTGCCGGTGAGGCTTGCCCGAGCCTGACTTCGACCCGCTCGACCCGGCGTTCGTCGCCGACCCGCATCCGACGTGGGCGCGGCTGCGGCGCGAGCGCGCGGTGGCGCGCGGCGCCCGCTGGGGCTTCTGGGCGCTGACGCGCTACGAGGACGTGAAGGCGGTGAGCGCCGACTACGGGACGTTCACGAGCGAGCTCGGGATCGTCGTGCCGAGCAACCCGGTCTCGGGCCGGCGCGCGCCGCTGCACTTCGACCCGCCCGAGCACCCGCGCTACCGGCGGCCGCTGAACGCGGCGCTCTCGGCCGAGCGGGTGCGCGCGCTCGAGCCGACGATCCGCGCGCTCGTCGTCGAGCTGCTCGAGCCGCTGCTCGCGCGCGGCGGCGGCGAGCTGGTGCGCGAGCTGACGTCGCCGCTGACGGCGCTCGTCTTCGCGGAGTTCGTCCGGCTGCCGCGCGAGCGGGCGCTCGAGCTGAACGGGCACAGCGAGGCGTTCGAGCGCGCCCAGCAGGAGCGCGACACCGGAGCGGCGGAACGCGAGAACCTGCTGCTCTACGAGGCGTGCCGGCAGCTGGTGCGCGAGCGCCGCGCCGCCCCGCTCGACCCCGACGACGACATCGTCTCGGCGCTGCTGGCGCTGGAGCGGGACGACGAGTTCGTCGCGGGGAGCGTGCGGCAGCTGCTGATCGCGGCGCACGTCGCGCCGACCGCGGCGATCGCGAGCGCGGTGCGGCACCTCGCGGAGGACGCTGCGCTGCAGGCGCGGCTGCGCGCCGAGCCGGGGCTGCTCCCGGCGGCGGTCGACGAGCTGCTGCGGCTGTACACGCCGAACCAGGGCTTCGCGCGGACGGCGCGCGCGGACGCCGAGATCCGCGGCTGTCCCGTGCGCGCGGGCGAGCAGGTGGCGCTGGTCCTCACCTCGGCGAACCGCGACGAGGACGTCTTCGCGGAGCCGGACGCCTTCCGGCTCGACCGCGAGGCGCCGCACCTCGCGTTCGGCCACGGCCCGCACAAGTGCCCGGGCGCCCACGCCGCCAGGGCCGAGCTGCGGATCGTGCTCGAGGAGCTGCTCGCGCGCACCGAGCGGGTCGAGCTCGCCGGCGAGGTCGAGATGGTGCCGTGGCCGCTCTACGGCCCGGCCGCCCTCCCGGTCGCGCTCGTCCCAGCTGGCTTCAGCTGAGGGCGGCCAGGTCGATCTCGCGCTTCAGGATCTTCCCCGTCGGGCCCTTCGGGAGGGCGTCGACGAGCGCGACGCGGCGCGGGTACTTGTAGGCGGCCACGCGCTCCCTGGCCCACGCCTGCAGCTCCTCCGCCGTCGCCGCGGCGCCGGCGCGGAGGACGACAAGCGCCCCCACCTCCTCGCCCAGCGTCTCGTGCGGCACGCCGACCACCGCCGCCTCCAGCACCGCCGGGTGGGCGTACAGCGCCTCCTCGACCTCGCGCGGATAGACGTTGTAGCCGCCGCGGATGATCATCTCCTTCCGCCGGTCGACCAGGAACAGGTAGCCGTCCTCGTCGAGGTAGCCGACGTCGCCCGTCGCGAGCCAGCCGTCCGCGTCGAGCGCCTCGCGCGTCGCCGCGGGATCGTTCCAGTAGCCCGGCACGACCGACGGGCCGCGGAACTGCACCTCGCCGATCCCGCCGGCCGGAAGCGGCGCCCCCTCGAGCGAGACGATCCGCAATTCCGTGTCGCCGAGCGCCATCCCGACCGAGCCCGGCTTGCGCGGCTGCCCGGCGACGTAGGTGGTGGCGAGGCCGGACAGCTCCGTGAGCCCGTAGCCCTCGTAGACCTCGCTGCCGAAGACGCGCTCGAACTCGCGCGCCACCTCGACCGGCAGCGCCGCCCCGCCCACGTGCGCGATCCGCACCGGCGGCAGCTCGCTCGCCGTCCGGTCGCGCGCCTGCTGACAGAGCGCGATGCACATGGTCGGGACGCCGAGCAGGATCGTCGTGCCCGTCGCGGTCATCGTCGCCAGCGTCGCCTCCGGCTCGAACCGCCGCACCACGGCGACCGCGCCGCCTGCCAGGAATGTCGACAGCAACCCCGCCGACTGGCCGAGCACGTGCGAGAACGGCGCCGCGCCCAGCACCACGTCGCGCGACGAGAGCTGCAGCGCGCCCACCGCCGCGCCGGCCGCCGCCCGCAGGCCGCCGTGCGTGAGGATCGCGCCCTTCGGCTTGCCCGACGTGCCGGAGGTGAACAGGATCACCGCCGGATCGCCGCCCGTCCGGGCCACCATCTCCGCGACCGGCCCGGCCGCGGGGAGCGGCTCGTCGACCAGCAGGCCCGCACCCGAGGCGGCGAGCCGCTGCTCCACCTCGGGCGCGGCCAGCAGCGGGTTCAGCGGCACCACGATCGCCCCCAGGCGCAGCGCGCC
The DNA here is from genome assembly GCA_036380895.1 of Gaiellaceae bacterium. GTDB lineage: Bacteria > Actinomycetota > Thermoleophilia > Gaiellales > Gaiellaceae > PALSA-600. The sequence goes on from DASVDV010000006.1 coordinate 36,763, forward strand.
GAAGTAGGTGGCGACGAAGTCGACCCCGTTCGGCAGCCGCACCGCCACCCGGTCGGCCTCGCCGGCGCCGCGGGCGCGCAACGCCCCCGCGGCCTCCGCCGCGCGCCGCTCCAGCTCCGCGTAGCTCACCGTCGCGCCGTCGACGAGCAACGCCGGCGCATCCGGCCGCGTCGAGGCCTGCTCTGCGAGGATCGCGGCCAGGTTCGTCTCGGTGAGGCTCACCGGGTGCAGAATCTCAGGTTCCCTGACAGAATGGAAGCATGACCCAACCGGCTCGGCTTCCCCACCACGACGAGCATCATCCGGAGCCGCGCGTCAGCTACGTCGTCGCCCGGCTGGAGCGCGCGATCCGCAAGGCGATCAACGAGCGCGTCAAGCGGCACGGCCTGACGACGCTGCAGTACACGACGTTGAGCGTGCTCGGGGTCGGCGGCCAGCTGTCGAACGCGCAGCTCGCGCGGCGCGCCTACATGACGCCGCAGTCGATGAGCGAGGTGCTCGACGCGCTCGAGGGGAAGGGCCTGGTCGAGCGCCAGCAGCATCCGAACCACCGCCGCGTGTACCCGGCGCGGCTCACCGCCCAGGGCCGGCGCGTGCTCGCGTCGTGCGACGAGGCGGTCGACGAGCTGGAGGAGGAGATGCTCACCGGGCTCGGCGCCCGCGAGGTGACCGCGCTGCGCCGTGCGCTCGTCTCCGCGGTGCGCTCCCTGCACGCGGGCTTCCCCTCCGCGTAGCCGTGTCAGGTAACCTGATGCTCCGCTAACGACCGGGAGGCTCCATGGGTGTGCTGGACGGAAAGGTCGCGATCGTCACGGGCTCCGCGCGCGGCATCGGGCGGGCGACCGCCGAGCTGCTGGCTTCGCAGGGGGCGCGGGTCGTGATCAACGACCGCGACGCGGACGCGGCCGAGGCGGCCGCGGCCGCCATCGACGGCGAGACCGCCGTCTTCGCCGGCGACCTGACCGCCGACGGCGTGCCCGAGGCGCTCGTGGGGACGGCGGTCGACGCCTTCGGCGGCCTCGACATCGTCGTGAACAACGCCGGTTACACGTGGGACGGCATGGCGCACCGCATGAGCGACGAGCAGTTCCGCGCGATGCTCGAGATCCACACCGTCGTCCCGTTCCGCGTGCTGCGCGCCGCGGCGCCGCACCTGCGCGACGCGGGCAAGGCGGACCGGGAGGCGGGCCGCGAGGTCTTCCGCAAGGTCGTAAACGTCACGTCGATCTCCGGCACGCAGGGCAACCTCGGCCAGGCGAACTACTCGTCGGCCAAGGCGGGGCTCGTCGGGCTGACGAAGACGCTCGCCCGCGAGTGGGGCCCGTTCAAGGTGAACGTGAACGCGGTTGCGTTCGGCTTCGTCGAGACGCGGCTGACCGCCGAGCTGCCCCAGCAGATGCGCGACGCCGCGTCGCAGATCATCCCGCTCGGGCGGCCGGCGCAGCCGGAGGAGGCGGCGGGCGCGATCTTCTTCCTCTGCTCGCCGTGGTCGAACTTCGTGCACGGCCAGGTGATCACCGCGAGCGGCGGCCAGACCACCGGGATGACGGTGTGAGCCGCAGGCTCGACGGAGGCGAGAACAGATGAGCTTCGATCCCGCGGCGATCGGCCGGAGCGGCGACACCTACCGCTACGAGGTGACCGAGGAGGCGCTGCGCGCGTACGCCGAGGCCACCGACGACGTGCCGGGCGGGCCGGTGTTCGCGATCCTGCCGGTGTGGGACGCGGTCGCGCCCGCGTCGCGCGCCGTCGCGGCCGACGAGGCGCGCAAGCACGTGCTGCACTACGAGCAGGACATCGTGCTGCACCGGCCGATCGAGGCGGGGCAGACGCTGCTCTCCACCGCAGCCCCGACAGCGCTGCTGCCGCGCCCGAACGGGACGTCGCTCGTGATCCGCACCGAGACGCGCACGCCCGACGGGGAGCTCGTCAACGAGCAGTACGTGACGGAGTTCTTCCGCGGCCTCGAGGCGCCCGAGGGGCGCGGCGAGCGCGCGCCCGACCACCGGCTGACGGCCGAGGGCGAGCCGATCGCCGCGGTCTCGCAGCTCGTGGCGGAGGACCAGCCCCAGCGGTACGCGGCCGCGTCGGGCGACGACTTCGCCATCCACCTCGACGACGCCTTCGCGCGCTCGGTGGGGCTGCCGGGCCGCATCGTGCACGGCCTCTGCACGATGGCGTTCGCCGGCCGCGCGGTGCTCGAGGCGGCCGGGATCGACGACCCGCGCGCGGTGCGGCGGCTCGCCGTGCGCTTCTCGGCGCCGCTCTTCCCCGGCGAGACCCTGACGACGCGCGTGTGGCGGGTCGACGGCGGCTACGGCTTCGAGTCGGCGAACCCCGACGGCACGCCGGTGCTCAAGGACGGGCTGGCGCTGCTCCGATGACGATCGACGTCGACAGGGTCGTCGCGATCGACGTGCACACGCACGCCGAGGTGTCGCACCGCACGGGCGAGGACGGGCTGAAGCCCGAGTGGCGCGAGGCCGCGAGCGCGTACTTCCGCGGTGGCGGCCTGCCGGCGGTCGAGGACGTGGCGGCGTACTACCGCGAGCGGAACATGGCGGCGGTCGTGTTCACCGTCGACGCCGAGACGCAGACGGGGCGGCCGGCGGTGCGGAACGAGGAGATCGCCGAGGTGGCGGCCGCGAACCCGGACGTCCTGATCCCGTTTGCGAGCGTCGATCCGCACCGGCCGAACGCGGTCGCCGAGGCGAAGCGGCTGATCTCCGACCACGGCGTACGCGGCTTCAAGTTCCACCCGAACATCCAGGCCTTCTTCCCGAACGACCGGGCGGTCTACCCGCTGTACGAGGCGATCGCCGAGGCGGGGCTGCCGGCGCTCTTCCACACGGGCCACTCGGGCATCGGCTCGGGGCTGCCGGGCGGCGGCGGCATCCGGCTCAAGTACTCCAACCCGATGTGCGTGGACGACGTGGCGGTCGACTTCCCGGAGCTGACGATCGTGCTGGCGCACCCGTCGTTCCCGTGGCAGGACGAGGCGATCTCGGTCGCCCTGCACAAGCAGCAGGTGTACATCGACCTGTCGGGCTGGTCGCCGCGGTACTTCCCGCCGCAGCTCGTGCAGTACGCGAACACGCTGCTGAAGGACCGCGTGCTGTTCGGCTCCGACTACCCGATGATCACGCCCGACCGCTGGCTCGCCGACTTCCAGGAAGCCGATTTCAAAGATGCGGTGCGGCCGCTGATCCTGAAGGAGAACGCGGCGCGGCTGCTCGGGCTGCGGGCGTAGCGTGACTCAGGGCCGGTAGCCGGCGCGCGCGGAGATCTGCGCGGCGGTGCGCAGGAGCGGCGGGCTGAGCCGCGCCACCAGCTCCTGCATCGAGACCATCGAGCTGTGCACGGCGAGGTTGATCGCCGCCACCACGTCGCGGGTGTGCGAGCGCACCGGCGCGGCGATCGACCGCAGGCCGTACGCCAGCTCCTCGTTGTTGATCGCGAACCCCTGCGCGCGCACGCGCTCCAGCTCCGCCAGCAGCGCCTCGCGCGTCGTGTACGTGTTCGGCCCCCGGCGCTGCAGCGTCGAGCGGTCGAGGATCGCGTCGCGCTCGGCCTCGGGCAGCCAGGCGAGCATCACCTTGCCCATCGACGTGCAGTACGCCGGCATGCGCGAGCCGACGTGCAGGTTCAGGTCGATCTCGCGCTGCCCGGCGCGGGTCGAGCGGCAGCGCTCCACGTAGACGATGTCGGCGCCGTCGACGATCGCCATGTTGACGGTGAAGCCCGTCTCGTCGCTCAGCTCGCGCAGGTGCGGCGCGCCGATCTCGCGCAGCTCCATCGAGTTGATCGCCGAGAAGCCGAGGTCGAGCACGCGCGGGCCGAGGCGGTAGCGCTTCGAGGGGGCGTCCTGCTCGAGGTAGCCGAGCGCCGCCAGCGTCGCCACGTAGCGGTGCGTGGTCGAGCGGCTGAGGCCGATCTCGCGCCCGAGCTCGCTGATCCCGAGCAGCGGCCGCCCCGAGCGGAACGCCGAGAGGATCGCGAGCCCCCGCTCGAGCGACTGGGAGTAGGGGCTGCGGCCCTCGTCTGCGGTCGACGGACGCACCACGTTCCGCATAGTAGAACACCATCTTGACAAGCAGACAAGTCCCGGCGTAGCGTCGCTCGTGCCACCCCCCGAACACACATTTGACCGAGGAGGCGTCTGTGGGCGACGACAGCAGCACGCAAGGCACGGGAATCTCTCGGCGCGAGCTCCTGAAGCGCGCGGGCGTCGGAGCGGGCGGGTTCGCCCTCACCGGCTCGCTCGCAGGGCCGGCCTGGGCACGGCCGGCAGGCTCGACGCGGTCGGCTGCGAACACGATCAGGATCGGCTACATCAGTCCCATCACGGGGCCGGCCGCCGGCTTCGGCGAGGGCGACCCGTACATCCTCGGGCTGGCCCGCAAGGCGTTCGCGAAGGGCCTGAACGTGCACGGCACGAAGTACGACGTCGAGATCGTCTCGAAGGACAGCCAGTCGACGCCCTCGCGCTGCGCGCAGGTGGCGAACGACCTGATCCACAGCGAGAACGTCGACCTCCTGCTCGCCACCTCGACGCCGGAGTCGGTGAACCCGGCCGCCGACGCCGCCGAGGCGAACCGCGTGCCGAACATCGCCACCATCGACCCGTGGCAGTCGTGGTACTTCGGCCGGGGCGCGAAGCCGGGCAAGCCGTCGCCGTTCAAGTACTCCTTCTGTTACTGCTTCGGCGGCGAGGACTTCGCCATCGCCTACATCAGCTTGTGGCCGCAGGTGAAGACCAACAAGCACGTCGGCGTGATGTGGCCGAACGACGCCGACGGCAACGCCTTCCGCGAGAACCTGGGCCCGGCGCTCGAGAAGGCGGGCTACAAGGTCTTCGACCCGGGGGCCTACCAGGACGGCACGACCGACTACACGAAGCTGATCTCGGTCTACAAGAAGAACAAGTGCGAGATCTTCCAGTGCGCGCCGATCCCGCCCGACTTCACCACGCTGTGGCGCCAGGCCGCCCAGCAGGGCTACACGAACATGGTCAAGATCGCGCAGATCGCGAAGACCGGCCTGTTCCCGTCGCAGGTGACGATCCTCGGCAAGCTCGGCCCGGGCCTCGCCTCGGGCGCTTACTGGACGCCGCACTTCCCGTACTCCTCGCCGCTCACCGGCCTCACCTCGAAGCAGATCGGCGACGGCTACACGAGGAAGACGGGCCGCCAGTGGAACCAGCAGCTCGGCGCCTCGCTGTCGATGTTCGACGTCGCCGAGGCGGTGCTGAAAGCGAGCGGCGACCCGAAGGACAAGGAGAAGGTCGCGAAGGCGATGTTCCACCTGAAGGTGACGACCCCCGTCGGCCACCTGCACTGGGGCACCGGCGGCGCCAAGAACCCGGTGCCGAACGTCGTCCGCACGCCGATCATCGGCGGGCAGTGGCGTGCGACGAAGGGGCGCTTCAAGGTCGACTTCCTGCTCTGCGAGCACGCCGACGACAAGAACGTCCCGATCCAGACGAAGCTGCGGCCGTACCGGTAGGCGGTGAGCCGCTGACCGGGATGCAGAGCAGCGCAGCGCCGGCGGAGGCGGAAGCAGCCTCCGCCGGCGCGCGCGGGCTCCGCGACCTGCAGCTCGCGAAGCTGCGCCGCCAGGTCGCCTACCTCGAGGAGCGCTCGCCCTTCTACCGGGAGAAGCTGGCCGCGGCGGGCGTCGGCGCCGGCGACCTCGACTCGCTCGAGTCGCTCGCGCGCTTCCCGTTCACGACGAAGCAGGAGATCCGCGACTCGCAGGCCGCGGCGCCCCCGCTCGGCCGGCACGCCTGCGTTCGCCTCGACGAGACGATCCGGCTGCATGCGTCGACCGGCACGACCGGCGCGCCCAGCTGGGTGGGCGTCACCGCCCGCGACGCCGAGGTGTGGACGGAGCTGACCGCCGCGTCGTTCCGGGCGCAGGGGATCCGCCGCGACGACGTCGTGATCCACGCCGCCGGGCTGACGCTGTTCGTCGGCGGCCTACCCGCGCGCGACGCGATCGAGCGCATCGGCGCCACCTTCGTCCCGATCGGCACCGGCGCCTCCGACAAGGTGCTTGCCGCGATGCAGACGCTCGGCCGCACGGTGCTGCACGCGACCCCCTCCTACGCCGTCTACCTCGCCGAGGTGGCGCGCCAGCGCGGGCTCGACCCGGGCGCGCTCGGCGTGCGCAAGCTGACCGTCGGCGGCGAGCCCGGCGGCGGCGAGCCGGCCACGCGGGCGCGGATCGAGGCCGACTGGGGCGCGCCCGTCACCGAGGGGCTCGGCAACGCCGACATGGCGCCGATCGTGTGGGGCGAGTGCGAGCACCAGCAGGGCATGCACCTGACCGGCGCCGAGTGGGTGCTCGCCGAGCTGGTCGACCCCGAGACGGGCGAGGTGGTGCCGTGGGAGGAGGGCGCCGAGGCCGAGCTCGTCTACACCGCGCTCGAGCGCGAGTGCTGCGGGCTGCTGCGCTTCCGCACCCGCGATCGGGTCCGCGTGCTCGGCATGGGCTGCGCCTGCGGCCGGCCCGGCCCGCGCATCCGCTGCGTCGGCCGCACCGACGACATGCTGATCGTGCTCGGCGTCAACGTCTTCCCCTCGGCGATCCGCGACCTCGTCTCCGAGCTGCACCCGCAGACGACCGGTGCGCTGGAGGTGGTGCTGCGGGAGCCCGGCCCGCGCGTCGCGCCGCCGCTGCGCGTGCGCGTCGAGCGCGGCGAGGGCGTCGCCGACGAGCCCGCGCTGAAGGCGCGGCTCGAGGCGCTCGTCCGCGGCCGCCTGACCGTGCCGGTCGACGTCGAGCTCGTCCCAGCGGGCGCGATCCCGCGGTCGCAGATGAAGACGGCGCTCGTGCGCTGCGAGCTGTCGGAAGACGAGGAGGAGCGATGACGGAGCCGCAGCCGCGGACCGGGTTCCTGAGCCCGTTCGAGGTCGAGACGCCCGAGGGCGCCGAGGGCTGGGAGGCGATGTACCCCTACTACCTGCTCTTCGACCCGGCCCGCCGCGACCAGGAGGAGCGCCGCTTCTGGTTCTACAACGGCATGCACTTCCCGGAGCCGATGCCGGCCTTCGACACGATCACGGCCGAGTCGTGCTACCTGTCGATCGGCCTGTACCAGGGGCGCGTCTTCAGCATCCCGACCGTGCTCGGAATCGAGCACCGCGTCGTCAACGGCTACGTCTACATCACCTCGAACGAGGTCACCGACCCGGACGAGATCGAGCGGCGGCTGCAGACGTTTCTGCCGCGGATCGGCCACTACTACGCCAACTGGGACGACCTCGTCGCGCGCTGGCAGGCCGCCGTCGACGATGCGATCGCGCGGCTGACCGCGCTCGAGATCCCGCGCCTGCCGGATCTGGAGGACGAGCAGGAGCTGATCCACGACCACCGGCTCGGCTCGAACTACCGGTTGCTCACCGCGTACGACCGGGCGCTCGGCCTCTACAACGAGCTCAACCAGCTGCACTTCGAGCTGCTGCTGCTCGCCTACGGCGCGTACCTGACCTTCTTCCAGTTCTGCTCGTCGGCGTTCCCCGACATGGGCACGCAGACGATGACCCAGATGATCTCGGGCTACGACACGACGATGTTCCGCCCCGACGACGAGCTGAAGGCGCTCGCAGCGGCGGCGCTGCAGCACGGTGTCGACGCCGTCTTCGTCGAACGCCGGCCGGTGGAAGAGGTGCTCGGCGAGCTGGAGCGCTCGGACGGCGGCCGCGCCTGGCTCGCCGACCTCGAGCGGCGCCGGCATCCGTGGTTCTTCATGTCGACCGGCGACGGCTTCTACCACCACCATCGCGCCTGGATCGACGACCTGCGCCTGCCGTTCTCGGCGATCACCGACTACGTGGCGCGGCTACGCGCGGGTGAGGACCTGAGCCGGCCCAGGGAGCGGCTGCTGGCCGAGCGCGACCGCATCGCCGCCGAGTACCGCGAGCTGCTCGCCGACGAGCAGCGGCAGTCGTTCGACGAGATGCTCGGCCTCTGCCGGCACGTGTTCCCGCACGCCGAGGGCCACAAGTTCTTCATCGAGCACTGGGGCACCTCGCTGTTCTTCAACAAGATGCGCGAGATCGGGCAGGTGTTCGTCGAGCATGGCTTCCTCGCCGACGCCGAGGATCTCTTCTACCTGAACACGCACGAGGTGCACGAGGCGCTCTCCGACCTCGGCCTCGCGTGGGCCGGTGGCGCGCCCGGCCGCGGCACCGTCTACTGGCCGCCCGTCGTGGCCGAGCGCAAGCGCGTGCTCGACGTGCTCTCGCGCTGGACGCCGCCGCCCGCGCTGGGCACCGTGCCCGAGCAGGTGAACGACCCGACGGTGCAGCTGCTGTGGGGCGTCACGGCAGACCGGCTGCGCTCGTGGGCCGAGCAGGAGACTGACGCCGTCACCGGCTACGCGGCGTCGCCGGGCGTGGTCGAGGGGGTCGCGCGCGTCGTGCGGAACGTCGACGAGATCGGGTCGGTGCAGCCGGGCGAGGTGCTCGTCTGTCCCGTCACGGCGCCGAGCTGGGGGCCGGTGTTCCCGAGGATCGCCGCCGCGGTCTCGGACATCGGCGGAATGATGTCCCATGCGGCCATCGTCGCAAGGGAGTACGGGCTGCCCGCCGTCGTCGGCACCGGCCATGCGACCAGCACCATCCGCACCGGCGACCGCGTGCGCGTCGACGGCGACGCCGGCCGCGTGACGATCCTGCGATGACGCTCGTCGTCCGGTTCGAGGAGCTCGGCGCCGGCGACGTCGAGCGCGTGGGCGGCAAGTGCGCGAACCTCGGCGAGCTGACCGGCGCCGGCTTCCCGGTGCCGCCGGGGTTCGCGGTGACGACGGCCGCGCCCGCCGCTGCCGCCGGGGAGCTGGCCGCGGCCGTCGCAGACGCCTACCGTGCGCTGGGCGAGCCGCCGGTGGCCGTGCGCTCGAGCGCGGTCGCCGAGGACGGCGCCGAGGCGAGCTTCGCCGGTGTCCAGGACACCTACCTCTGGCGGCGGGGCGTCGACGAGGTGCTCGACGCGGTCCGCCGCTGCTGGTCGAGCCTCGGCAACCCGGAGGCCGTGGCGTATCGCGCGGAGCGCGGGATCGCCGAGACGCGGATGGCGGTGGCGGTGCAGGCGATGGTCGACGCGCGGGTCGCCGGCGTCGCCTTCACCCGCAACCCGGTCTCCGGCGATCCGGCGACGGTGGCGATCGACGCGAGCTGGGGCCTCGGCGTCTCGGTGGTCGGCGGCGAAGTCACGCCCGACTCCTTCCTCGTCAACAAGATCACGGGCGCGGTGGTCCGGTCCCGGGTCGGCGCGAAGGAGACGGAGTGCCTGCCCGACCCCGCCGGCGGCGGAACGGCGACGGTCGCCGTCGACGACGAGCGGCGTTCCCTGCCCTGCCTGGAGCCGGAGGAGCTGGCAGCGCTCGTGGACATGGCCCGCCGCGTCGAGCGCCACTACGGCTGCCACCAGGACGTCGAGTGGGCGATCGACCGCGCCACCGGCGAGCTGCGCCTGCTGCAGGCGCGGCCCGAGACGGTGTGGGCGCGCCGCCCGGCGGCGCCCGCACCGGCCGGCGCGATGGCGGCGCTGACCGCGACCTTCACCGGTGGGCTGAGACGATGAGCGAGCTCACCCCGGAGGACGTGCGGGAGATCCTCCGCCTCGTCGACGAGTCCCGCTTCGACGAGTTCGAGCTGGAGACTCCGACGCTGACGATCCGCTTCCGGCGTGACACGGCTCCCGCGCAGGCGCCGGCGGTCGAGGCTCCGGCCGCCGCCGCGAACGGGCTCGCGGAGGTGACCTCGCCGATGGTCGGCACCTTCTACCGCGCGCCCTCGCCCGACGCGCCGCCGTTCGTGGAGCCGGGCTCGCGCGTCGAGGCCGACTCGCCCGTCTGCATCGTCGAGGTGATGAAGCTGATGAACCGGGTCGCCGCCGGCGTGGCGGGCGAGGTGGTCGAGGTCTGCCGCGCCGACGGCGAGAGCGTCCAGTACGGCGACGTCCTCTTCCGCGTGCGACGAGACGCAGGCCTCTGAGACCGCGAGGGGCGGGAGCAAGGTGGCGGCCATCGCGGTCTCGGAGACCATTCGCATCGTCGACACCACCGTGCGCGACGGCCACCAGAGCCTGTGGAGCGCGAACGCGCTCACGACGCCGATGATCGCGGAGGCGGCGCCGATCATCGACCGCGCCGGCTTCCACGCGGTCGACTTCACCTCGTCGACGCACATGGCGATGGCGGTGCGCTGGCACCGCGAGGACCCGTGGGAGCGGCTGCGCGTCGTCTCGGAGCGGATGCCGCGCACGCGCCTCGGCTTCATCACGCCGGGCATGCGCTTCATGGCGTGGCAGCGGGCGCCGACCGAGGTGATGCGGCTCGCGCTGCGCTGCGTGATCCGGAACGGCGTGCGGCGGATCTGGGTGGCCGAGTCGATGAACGACGTGCCGGCGGCGCTGCGCATCGCGCGGATCGCGCGCGAGGAGGGCGCCGAGGAAGTGCTCGTCGGGCTCGTCTACTCGCTCAGTCCCGTGCACACCGACGCCTACTACGCCGGGCGCGCGCGGGCGGTCGCGGCGAGCCCCGACGTGGACGTGCTCAACCTGAAGGACCCCGGCGGGCTGCTCGAGCCCGACCGCGTCCGCACGCTCGTGCCGGCGCTGCGCGAGGCCGCGCCGGAGCTGCCGCTGGAGGTGCATTCGCACACGACGGCGACGATGGCGCCGCTCACGTACCTGGAGGCCGCCCGGCTGGGGGCGCGGTTCGTCTGCACCGCGGCGCGGCCGCTCGCGAACGGCACCTCGCAGCCGTCCACGGAGCAGACGGTCGCCAACCTGCGCGCAGCCGGGTTCGCGGTCGACGTCGACGACGAGGCGGTCGCCGAGCTCTCGGCGTACTTCTCCGTGCTGGCGCGGCGGCTGGGGCGGCCGGAGGGGCGGCCGCTGGAGTACGACGTCTCGATCTACCGCCACCAGCTGCCGGGCGGCATGACCTCCACCCTGCGCCGCCAGCTGGCCGAGGTCGGCCAGGATCACCGCTGGCGGGACGTGCTCGACGAGCTGCCGCGCGTCCGCGCCGAGCTCGGCTACCCGATCATGGTGACCCCGCTCTCGCAGTACGTCGGCGTGCAGGCCGTGCTGAACGTCACGACGGGACAGCGCTGGTCGCAGATCCCCGACGAGGTGGTGCGCTACGTGCTCGGGCAGTACGGCGAGCCGCCTGGCGAGCTCGATCCGGACGTCCGCGCGCGGGTGCTCGGCTCGCCGCAGGCGGAGGCGCTCGCCGCCGGGGAGACGCCGTTCGACCTCGACGAGGCGCGCGCGCGCTTCGGGGACGTCTCCGACGAGCTGCTCCTGCTGCGGATGATGCTGCCGGCCGCGCAGGTGGACGCGATGCTCGCCGACCGGCCGCACCGGTCGCGCCCGCCGCGCGAGCACCCGCTGCGCACCCTGGTCGCCGGCGTGACCGCGAGGCGCGAACTGGCCGAGGTGGCGATCGACGCGCCTGGCGTGCGGCTGCGGGCGACGAGCCACCCGGAGCCGGCACGATGAGGCACCTCGACGGCATCGACGCGGTCGTGTTCGACGTCGACGGCACGCTGCTGCACGCGGCCGACCCGGGCGGCGTCCACCGCGCGACCGCGATCCCCGGCGCGGTCGATGCGGTCGAGCGGGTGCGCGCGAGCGGCCGGCGGATCCTCTGCTTCACGAACGGCACGGGCCGCTTGCCTGCCGAGTACGCCAGGGACCTGGCTCGGCTCGGCTTTCCGATCGAGCCCGGCGAGTTCATGAACCCGGCCGTGGTCGCCGCCCGCTTCATCGCGCGCAAGCACCCGGGCGCCTCCGTGCTCGTGCTGGGCGGGCGCGGCGTCTCGGAGCCGGTGCGCGCGGCCGGCCTGCGCGTGGTCGACCGCGCCGAGCCCGACCTCGCCGACGTCGTCCTCGTGGGCTGGGACGACGGGCTCTCCTACGGCGCCCTCCGCGCAGCGTGCGACTCGATCTGGCATGGCGCCCCGCTCTACGCCACCTCGACCGCTCCCGTCTTCTCGGTCGCGGGCGGGCACGCTCCCGGCTGGTCGGGCGCCGTCGTGGCAGGCATCGTCAAGACGACCGGCGCCCGCGCCCGCACGCTCGGCAAGCCCGACCCGGTCGCGCTGCGCGAAGCGTGCCGCGCGCTCGGAACGACGCCGGCGCGGACGGCTGTGATCGGCGACGACCTCCGGCTCGAGATCGCGATGGCCCGCCGTGCAGGCGCCCGCGCGCTGCTCGTTCTGACCGGCGTCTCGACCGCCGCCGAAGCGGCCGGCGCGCCGACCGGTCGCGCTCCGCATGCGGTTCTGGCCGACGTGACCGGAATTGTCCCGAATAGTCGAACAGCGTCTTGACGATTGCACGGCGGGAGACGTACGGTCTCGGCGTGGCTGCCGAACCGATCCTGGTCGCCGACGGGATCAGGAAGCGCTTCGGGGCGCTCGTCGTGCTCGACGGGGTCGACTTCGCCGTCGGCGCCGACGAGGCCGTCGGCATCGTCGGCCCGAACGGCGCGGGCAAGACGACGCTGCTCAACATCCTCTCGGGCGCGCAGCGGCCGAACGGCGGCCGCGTCAGCGTGGAGGGCGACGACGTGACGCGCATCGGCGCCGCCGCGCGCTGCCGCCTCGGCATCGCCCGCGCGCACCAGGTGCCGAAGCCGTTCGGCGGCATGAGCGTGTTCGAGAACGTCTTCGTCGGCGCCACCAACGGCGGCCGGCTGCGCGGCCGCGCCGCGTTCGAGCGCTCGTCCGAGGTGCTCGAGCTGTGCGAGCTGCTGCCGCTCGCGAACCGTTCGGCCGAGAGCCTCGGCCTGCTGCACCGCAAGCGGCTCGAGCTCGCCCGCGCGCTCGCCACGGGGCCGCGCGTGCTGCTGCTCGACGAGATCGGCGCGGGACTGACCGAGGAGGAGGCGCACCAGCTCGTCGACACCGTGCGGGGGCTGCGCGGGCAGGGGGTGGCGATCGTGTGGATCGAGCACATCGTCCACGTCCTCGTGCAGGTGATCGACCGGCTCGTGTGCCTCGACGCGGGGCGCGTGATCGCCGACGGCGAGCCCGAGCTCGTGATGCGCGACGCCGCCGTGATCGACGCGTACCTGGGGAGCGCCGCCTGATGGCGCTGCTGACCGTCGACTCGCTCGACGCGCGGCACGGCCTGCTGCAGGCGGTGCGCCAGGTGTCGTTCGAGGTGGAGGAGGGCGAGACGCTGGCCCTCGTCGGCGCGAACGGGGCCGGCAAGACGACGCTGCTGCGCGCGATCGCCGGCGGGCACCGGCCGGCCGGCGGGCGCATCGTCTTCGACGGCGCCGACATCACGCGGCTGCCGGCGCACGAGCGCGTGAAGCTGGGGATCGCGCTGGTGCCCGAGGGGCGGCGGCTCTTCCCGAGCCTGACCGTGGAGGAGAACCTGCTGGTCGCCGAGCGCGGGCGCGGCCGCTGGAACGTCGCGACCGTGGTGGAGGCCTTCCCGCTGCTGCGGCCGCTGCTGAAGCAGCGCGCCGGCAGCCTCTCGGGCGGCGAGCAGCAGGCGACCGCGATCGGCCGCGCGCTGATGACGAACCCGCGCCTGCTGCTGCTCGACGAGGTGTCGCTCGGGCTGGCGCCGGTGGCGGTCGAGGACGTCTACCGGTCGCTGCAGACGCTGATCGACGAGGGCGCGACGATCGTGCTGGTGGAGCAGGACCTGGGGCGCGCGCTGCGCGTGGCGAGCCGCGTCGCCTGTGTGCTCGAGGGGCGCATCGTGCTGGAGGGCGTGCCCGGCGAGCTGACGCGGGAGCGCGTCACCGACGCGTACTTCGGACTGCGCCGCGAGGTGACCGCATGACGTGGCTCAACGCGGTTGTCCAGGGCATCTTCCTGGGCGGCGTCTACGCGCTGCTCGCGACGGGGCTGTCGCTGATGTTCGGCGTCATGCGCATCATCAACCTGGCGCACGGCTCGCTGGCGCTCGTCGGCGCCTACATGGCGGTGCTGCTCGTCGACCACACGGGCATCTCGCCGTACCTGGCGATCGCGCCGATCCTGCCCGGCGCGCTGATCGTGGGCTACCTGCTGCAGCGCACGATGCTCGAGCGGAGCCTGCGCGGCGGCCAGCTGGTGCCGCTGCTGACGACGTTCGGGCTGCTGATCATCATCGGCAACCTGCTGCAGAAGTTCTTCTCGCCCGACGCGCAGGCGCTCAACCCGGGCGAGCTGGGCGTGAAGAGCTGGCGCGTCACCTCCAGCATCTCGATCTCGGCCTTCGCCGCGCTCGTGCTCGGCCTCGCGGTGGTCGTGCTCGGGGCGCTGCAGCTCTTCCTCACGCGCACGCGCACCGGCCGCGAGCTGCGCGCCACCGCCGAGGACGCCGACACCGCCGAGCTGGTCGGCGTGAATGCGCGGCGCGTCTACGCGCGCGCGACCGCGATCGCCGTCGCGACCGCCGCGCTCGCCGGCGTCTTCCTCGGCATGCGCTCGGCGTTCGGCCCCTCCGACGGCGCGAGCCAGCTGATCTTCGCCTTCGAGGCGGTGGTGATCGGCGGCCTCGGCTCGCTCTGGGGCACGCTCGCCGGCGGCATCGCGCTCGGCGTGGCGCAGAACATCGGCGAGCAGGTCGACCCGCAGTACTTCGCCCTCTTCGGCCACCTGCTCTTCCTGATCGTGATCGTCGGCCGCGCCGTGCTCGAGTCGCGCGGCGTCGCGATCCGCTTCCTGCGGGGGGCGCAGGCATGACGCAGATGGCGGTGGCGCGCACCGAGCGCGCGCCGGCGCGGGCGTCGGTGCAGCGGTGGACGCCGCTCTCGATGCTGTTCTCGGGCGGCCTCGGGGCGCTGATCGTGCTGCTCGTCTTCGTCCCGCTCGTGCTCGGCGACGGCACGACCCAGAAGCTCGTCTCGCTGTACATCCTCGTCATCCTGGCGGTGATGTGGAACGTGCTCGCCGGCTACGGCGGGCTCGTCTCCGTGGGCCAGCAGGCGTTCATCGGCACCGCCGCGTACAGCACGCTCTTCCTCTCGTACCTGCACGGGATGGAGCCGTTCCTGGCGATGCTGCTCGCGACGCTGTTCACGGGGGTCGTGGCCATCCCGATCGCGTTCGTCGTGCTGCAGCTGCGCGCCGGCGGCTTCGCGATCGCCACCTGGGTCGTCGCCGAGATCGCGATGATCCTGTTCACGATCTACCCGCGGCTCGGCGGCGGCACCGGCCTCTCGTTCAACAACCTGACGCTGGCGTTCCCCGACCCGCACCGCAGGCAGGAGCTCGTGTACTGGGCGGCGCTCGGGACGACCGCCGTGCTGCTCGGGCTCGTCTTCCTGCTGCTGCGCACGCGGCTCGGCGCGTCGCTGCAGGCGATCCGCGACGACGAGGAGGCGGCCGCGTCGCTCGGCGTCGGCGTGATGCGGCGCAAGGCGCTCGTGTTCGTGATCGCCGCGCTCGGCTGCGGCGCCGCCGGCTGCCTGATCCTGACGAACGAGTTCTTCGTGGAGCCGCCGTCGATCTTCAGCGTCAACTACTCGGCCCTGATGATCTTCATGGTGCTGGTGGGCGGCCTCGGCACGTTCGAGGGCCCGATCCTCGGGGCGATCATCCTCTTCGTGATCCAGAACGAGATGGGCGACAACGGCGTCTGGTACTTCGTCTTCCTCGGAGCCGTGGCGATCGCGTTCGCGCTGCTCGCGCCGCGGGGCATCTGGGGCACCGTCGTCGACCGCTTCGGCGTCCGCCTGCTGCCGGTGGGCTACCGCCTCCGCGACGTGGGGGCGCCGCCGGCGCGAATCGAAAGGAGCGACACGTGACGAGCGTGCAGAGCGAGGTCCGCGAGCTGCAGCAGTACGTCGACGGGCAGTGGGTCGACGCGGCCGGCGGGAGCACCTTCGACGATCTCGACCCGTTCACCGGGGAGGTGGTCGCGCGCGTGCCGGCGGGCGGGCGCGCCGACGCGCAAGCGGCGGTCGAGGCGGCCGCGGCGGCGTTCCCCGCCTGGTCGAGGACACCGCCGGCCGAGCGCCAGCGCATCTTCTTGAAGGCGGCCGACCTGCTCGAGAGCCGCGCCGAGGAGGTCGCGGGCTGGCTGATCCGCGAGACGGGCTCGGCGTTCGGGTTCTCGATGTTCCAGCTGCACTTCGTGCCCGGGCTCTTCCGGCAGGCGGCCGCGCTCGCCTACGCGCCGCTCGGCGAGGTGATCCCGTCCGACACGGGCGCGTTCTCGATGGGGCTGCGCCGGCCCGTGGGCGTCGTCGGCGCGATCGCGCCGTGGAACGCGGCGCTGATCCTCTCGGCCCGCTCGATCGCCGCGCCGCTCGCGCTCGGCAACACGGTCGTGCTGAAGCCGTCCGAGCTCTCGCCGTACGCGGGCGGGCTGCTCTGGGCGGAGATCTTCGCCGAGGCGGGGCTGCCGGCCGGCGTGCTGAACGTCGTCACCCACGCGCCAGGCGCCGCCGGCGAGATCGGGGACGAGCTCGTCGAGAACCGGCACGTGCGGCGGATCAACTTCACCGGCTCGACCGCGACGGGCCGCCGGCTCGCCGAGGCGGCCGGCCGCCAGCTGAAGCGCGTGGTGCTCGAGCTGGGCGGCTACAACCCGCTGATCGTGCTCGCGGACGCAGACCTCGACTACGCCGTCGACGCGTCCGCCTTCGGCGCCTTCCTGCACCAGGGGCAGATCTGCATGTCGGCGCGGAAGCTGATCGTGGAGCGGCCGATCGCCGACGAGTTCGTCTCCCGCCTCGCCGAGAAGACGAAGGGGCTGAAGGTCGGCAACCCGGGCGAGCACGACACGGTGATCGGGCCGCTGATCAACGAGAGCGCGCTCGAGCTGGTGCGCGGGCGGGTCGAGGAGGCCGTGGCGAAGGGCGCGCGCGTGCTCGCGGGCGGCGAGGCGGTCGGCCCGTGCTTCCAGGCGACGCTGCTCGCAGACGTCCCGGCCGACTCCGACTTCGCGAAGCACGAGACGTTCGGGCCGGTGGCGGCGATCGAGGTGGTCGACAGCGCCGAGGAGGCGGTCGCCCGCGCGAACGCGACGGCGTACGGCCTGGCCTCCGGGATCATCACCTCGAACCCCGACCGCGGCCTCGCGCTGGCGCAGGAGATCGAGGCGGGGATCGTCCACGTCAACGACCAGCCGGTGGGCGACGAGCCGCAGATGCCGTTCGGCGGCGTCAAGGACAGCGGCTTCGGGCGCTTCGGCGGCACCGCGGTGATCGAGGAGTTCACCGAGACGCGGTGGGTGACCGTGCAGAGCGGCTCGCACCCGTTCCCGTTCTGACGGCGATGGCACGGTTGCTCGCGCTCTGCGACGCGGTGGAGGAGCTCGTCCACGACGGCGACGTCGTGGCGTTCGAGGGCTTCACCCACCTGATCCCGCATGCGGCCGGGCACGAGGTGATCCGCCAGGGCCGGCGCGAGCTGACGCTGCTGCGGATGACGCCGGACGTGATCTACGACCAGCTGATCGGGATGGGCTGCGCGAGCAAGCTGGTGTTCTCGTGGGGCGGCAATCCCGGCGTCGGGTCGCTGCACCGGCTGCGCGACGCGGTCGAGCACGGCTGGCCCGGGCCGCTCGAGATCGAGGAGCACTCGCACGCCGGCATGGCCGCGGCGTACGCGGCCGGGGCGGCCAACCTGCCGTTCGCGGTGCTGCGCGGCTACGCCGGCAACGACCTGGTCGGGCGCACGCGGGTCGCGACGATCGCGTGCCCCTTCACCGGCGAGGAGCTGGCGGCGGTCCCCGCCCACCGGCCGGACGTCGGGATCGTGCACGCGCAGCAGGCCGACCGCGACGGCAACGTGCAGCTGTGGGGCATCGCCGGCGTCCAGAAGGAGGTCGTGCTCGCCTCGGCGCGCTCGATCGTCACCGTCGAGGAGGTGGTCGACGAGCTCGACCCGCGGCCGGGCGCGGTCGTCATCCCCGGCTGGACGGTCGACGTGGTCGCGCTCGCGCCGGGCGGCGCGCACCCGTCGTACGCGCACGGCTACTACGACCGCGACAACGCGTTCTACGTGGGCTGGGACGCGATCAGCCGCGACAGGGAGACGTTCCGCGACTGGATGCGCGTGCACGTGCTCGAGACCCGCGACGTCGACGGCTACCGGCGGAGCCTCGACGGCGTAGGCTCGACGGAGCCGTCCAAGAGCGGAGGTGCCGGCTTTGCCGGCGCCGGAGCGGACAGAGCATGACCGTCGTCGCGACGTACACCGCCGACGAGATGATGGCCGTCGAGGCGTCGCGGCGGATCGCCGACGGCACCGTCTGCTTCGTCGGCATCGGGCTGCCGAGCCTGGCCGCGAATCTGGCGCGTCGCACGCACGCGCCAGGGTGCGTGCTCGTCTACGAGAGCGGCACGATCGGCGCGAAGCCGACGCGACTGCCGCTCTCGATCGGCGACGGCGAGCTGGCCGAGACCGCCGACGCGGTCGTCTCGGTGCCGGAGATGTTCGCGTACTGGCTGCAGGGCGGGCGCATCGACATCGGCTTCCTGGGCGCCGCGCAGATCGACCGGCACGGCAACCTGAACAGCACGGTGATCGGCGACTACGCCGCGCCGACGGTGCGGCTGCCCGGTGCGGGCGGCGCGCCCGAGATCGCCACCTCCGTCCGCGACGTGTTCGTGATGCTGCGCCAGTCGCGGCGCACGTTCGTCGACCGGCTCGACTTCACCACCAGCCGCGGCGACCGGGTGCGCGTCGTCGTCACCGACCTGGGGATCCTCGAGCCTCGCGGAGGAGAGCTGACGCTGGTGCGGGTGCACCCGGGCGTGTCGGTCGACGACGTGCGCGAGGCGACCGGCTGGGAGCTGGCGGTGGCGGACGAGGTGGAGACGACCGAGCCGCCGAGCGAGGCGGAGCTGACCGCGCTGCGCGCGCTCGAGACGAAGGGACGGGAGTGACAGAGGTGCCGACGACACACCTACGCGACGAGCCGGTGGTGCTCGGCGACGACCCGAGCTTCGGCGGCGAGGTGCAGATCGACTACCCGGGCTACCGCTCGACGCGCCTGCGCGCGCCCGACCGACCGCTGGTGACGCTGCCCGAGTCGTTCCACGCGCTGGCCGGGCCGGTGTTCGGCGAGGACGCTCTCGACGAGCTCGACCACGACCTGACGCAGGGGTTCGGCGGCGAGCCGCTCGGCGAGCGGATCGTCGTCACCGGCCGGGTGCTCGACACCGACGGCCGGCCGATCCGCGGCGCGCTCGTCGAGATCTGGCAGGCGAACTCGGCCGGGCGCTACCACCACCAGGTCGACCGGCACCCTGCGCCGCTCGACCCGAACTTCGGCGGCGCCGGCCGCTGCCTCACCGACGACGACGGCCGCTACCGCTTCGTCACCGTCAAGCCGGGCGCCTACCCGTGGGGAAACCACGAGAACGCGTGGCGGCCGGCGCACATCCACTTCTCGCTGTTCGGGCGCCTGTTCGCCGAGCGGCTCGTGACGCAGATGTACTTCCCGGGCGACCCGCTGTTCGCCTACGACCCGATCTTCCACGCGGTGCGCGACCCGAAGGCACGCGAGCTGCTCGTGGCGCGCTTCGACCTCGAGACGACGCAGCCGGAGTGGGCGCTCGGCTTCCAGTGGGACATCGTGCTCGGTCGAGGCGGCGGCGCGACGCCGCTGGAGGAGGGTTGAGCCTGTCGCCGACGCCGTCGCAGACGGTCGGGCCGTTCTTCTCGATCGGCCTGTGCCGGCGGCCCGGCGACGAGCTGGTGCCGCGCGACCATCCGGGGGCGACGCGGCTGGTCGGCCGGCTGCTCGACGGCGCGGGAGAGCCGATCGTCGACGGCGTGCTCGAGGTGTGGGACGCGACCGAGAGGCGCTGGGGACGCTGCGGCACCGACGCGCAGGGGTCGTTCTCGTTCGTCGTCGCCAAGCCGGCGGCGCGCCCGGGCGAGGCGCCGCGGCTCGACGTCCACGTCTTCGCCCGCGGGCTGCTCCGCCACCAGCTGACGCGCGTGTACTTCCCGGACGAGACGGAGGCGAACGCCGTCGACCCCGTGCTCGCGGCGCTGCCGGAGGCCGGGCGCGCGACGCTCGTCGCCGAGGCCGAGGACGGCGCGCTGCGCTTCGACGTGCGCCTGCAGGGCGACCGCGCGACCGTCTTCTTCGCCCACTGATGGGGCCCTTCGAGGCGATCTTCGTGCCCGACGAGCTGGCCGAGGCGGTCTCCGATCGCGCCTGGCTGGAGGCCATGCTCGAGGTCGAGCGCGCGCTCGCGAACGCCGAGTCGCTCGCGGGCGTGATCCCGGCCGATGCGGCCGGAGCGATCGCCGCCGCATGCGACCCCGGCCGCTTCGACGTGCATGAGCTCGCCGTGCAGGGCCGCTCCTCGGGCAACCCGGCTGAGCCGCTCGTCCGTGCGCTGCGCGACGCCGTCGACCCGGCCTGGCGCGACGCCGTCCACCGCGGCGCCACCAGCCAGGACGTCGTCGACACCGCCGCGGTGCTCGTCGCCCGCCGCGCGCTCGGCCAGGTGATCGACGAGACCGACCGGCTCGCCGCGGCCGCCGCCGAGCTGGCGCGCCTCCACCGCGACACGCCGATGGCGGCGCGGACGCTGCTGCAGCAGGCGGTGCCCACGACCTTCGGGTTGAAGGCCGCCGGCTGGCTCGTCGCCGTCCTCGACGCGCGCCGCGGATTGCTGCGCGCGAACGACGGCCTGGCGGCGCAGCTCGGCGGCGCGGCCGGCACGCTCGCCGCGCTCGGCGCGAAGGGCGGCGAGGTGGCCGAGCTGTTCGCCGCGCAGCTCGACCTGCCCCTGGCGCCGCTCCCGTGGCACGCGAACCGGGTGCGGATGGCCGAGCTCGGGTCGGCCCTCGCCGTCGTCGCCGGCGTGGCGGCCAAGATCGGGACCGACGTTGCGCTCTTGCAGCAGACGGAGGTCGGCGAGGTTCTCGATCCCGGCGCAGGCGGCTCGTCGACGATGCCGCACAAGCAGAACCCGGTCGCCTCCGCCGTCGCCGTCGCCTGCGCGCGCCGGACGGCGGCGCACGCGTCGGTGCTGCTCGGCAGCCTCGTCGGCGAGCACGAGCGGGCGGCCGGGTCCTGGCACGCGGAGTGGGCGGCGCTCTCGGGCGCGCTGGCGCTCGCCGGCGGCGGCCTCGCGGCGGTGGCGCGGCTGCTCGAGCAGCTGGAGGCCGACCCCGGGCGGATGCGCGCGAACATGCGCGACGAGCTGTACGCCGAGCGCGACCGGCTCGGGCTGCAGGCCGACGAGGACTACCTCGGTCAGGCAGCATCGTTCGTCGATCGCGCGCTCGCGGTCTACGCCGGCGAGACCGAGGAGGACTGGTGATCCCACTGTGATCCCGCACGTGCAGGTCGAGGGACCGGAGGGCGCGCCGGCGGTCGTCTTCTCCAGCTCGCTCGGCACCGACCTGAGGCTCTGGTCGGCCCAGGCCGAGGCGCTCGCTCCGGACCACCGAGTGGTGCGCTACGACCACCGCGGCCACGGCGGCACGCCGGTCGGCGACGGGCCGTTCGAGGTCGCCGACCTCGCCCGCGACGTGCTCGAGCTGGCGGACTCGCTCGGTCTCGAGCGCTTCTCGTTCGTCGGCATCTCGCTCGGCGGCGCCGTCGGCCAGTGGCTCGGCGCGAGCGCGCCCGAGCGCGTCGAGCGGCTCGTGCTCGCGTGCACCTCGGCCCGCTTCGCGGGCGCCGGGAGCTACCGCGAGCGCGCCGGGCTGGTGCGCGCAGACGGCCTCGAGCCGCTTGCCGACGCGAGCCTCGGTCGCTGGCTCGGCCCGGAGCCCGACCCCGAGCTGCGCGAGCGGCTCCGCGCGATTCTCCTCTCGACGCCGCGGGAGGGCTATGCGGCGTGCTGCGAGGCGATCTCCCGCTGGGACTTCCGCTCCGAGGTGCGCCGGATCGCCGTGCCGACGCTCGCGCTGGCCGGTTCTGCGGACCCGTCGACGCCGCCCGCCGAGCTGGAGGCGATCGCGGCGGCGGTGCCGGGGGCGCGCGCCGTCGTCCTCGAGGGCCACCACCTCGTCAACGTCGAGCGGCCGGCCGAGTTCACCGCTGCGGTGCGGGAGCACCTGGCAGCGTGAGCGATCGCCGCGAGGAGGGGATGCGCGTGCGGCGCGAGGTGCTCGGCGACGAGCACGTCGACCGCGCCGCGGCGAACGCCGACGACTTCACGCGCGACTTCCAGGACCTGATCACGCGCTACGCCTGGGGCGAGATCTGGACGCGGCCCGGCCTCGACCGGCGCACGCGCAGCTGCATCACGCTGACGGCGCTGATCGCGCTGAACCATCACGAGGAGCTGGCGATGCACGTCCGCGCCGCGCTCCGCAACGGCCTGACGTCGGACGAGATCGGCGAGGTGCTGCTGCAGGCGGCGATCTACTGCGGCGTCCCGGCCGCGAACCGCGCGTTCGCGATCGCGCAGCGGGTGCTCCGCGAGGAGGCGGGCGCATGAGGAAGCTGCGGACGCAGGTGGGGATCGTGGGCGCGGGCCCGGCCGGCCTGACGCTGGCGCGGCTGCTCGACCGCGCCGGCATCGACGCGGTCGTGCTGGAGTGCCGCAGTCGCGACTACGTCGAGCGGCGCATCCGCGCGGGCGTGCTCGAGCAGGGCACGGTCGACCTGCTGAACGGCGCCGACGTCGGCGACCGGATGCGCGCCGAGGGAATCGTCCACCACGGCATCCACATCCAGTTCGACGGCGAGCGCCACCACGTCCCGCTCAGCGAGCTGACCGGCGGGCGCAGCATCGTCATCTACGGCCAGACCGAGGTGGTCAAGGACCTGATCCAGGTGCGCCTCGACGACGACCTGCCGCTGCTGTTCGAGGTCGACGGCGTCTCGGTGCACCACGTCGAGGGGCCGCAGCCGCACATCCGCTTCACGCACGCGGGCGAGGAGCTGGAGCTGGAGTGCGACGTGATCGCCGGCTGCGACGGGTTCCACGGCGTGTGCCGGCCGGCGATCGAGCAGGTGCTGCGCACGTTCACGCGCGAGTACCCGTTCGGCTGGCTGGGGATCCTGGCCGGGGTCGCGCCGTCGTCGGAGGAGCTCGTCTACGCGCACCACGAGCGCGGGTTCGCGCTGCTCAGCCTGCGCTCGCCGACACTGAGCCGCCTGTACCTGCAGTGCCGCCCCGACGAGGATCTCGGCGAGTGGCCGGACGACCGCATCTGGGCGGAGCTGCAGCGCCGGGTGGCGGTCGACGGGTTCGAGCTCGCGGAAGGGCCGATCCTCGAGAAGGGCGTCACCGGCATGCGCAGCTTCGTCGCCGAGCCGATGCAGCACGGCCGCCTCTTCCTCGCCGGCGACGCGGCGCACATCGTGCCTCCGACCGGCGCGAAGGGCCTCAACCTGGCGATGCACGACGTGGCCGTGCTCGCCGAGGCGTTGATCGAGTGGTACCGCAGCGGCGACGACGCGCGCCTGCGCGCGTACTCCGACACGTGCCTGCGGCGCGTGTGGCGCGCCGAGCACTTCTCGTGGTGGATGACGTCGATGCTCCACCTCGCCCCCGGCGGCGACGCGTTCGACGTGCGGCTGCAGCAGTCGCAGCTCCGCTACGTCACCACCTCGGAGGCCGCGGCGCGGTCGCTCGCCGAGAACTACGTCGGCTACGACGAGTGACGCGCCCCGCAGACCTGGGCGTCTCGGAAGCCTCCGCGCTGCTGGCGCGCGGCGAGCTCTCGTCGGCCGAGCTGGTCGACGCGTGCCTGGCGCGGATCGACGAGCGCGACGGGCGGCACAGCCACGACGGCGACTCGGAGTCGATCAACGCGTGGGTGCGCGTGTACGCGGAGGACGCGCGGGCGGAGGCGCGCGCCGCCGACGCGCGGCGCGCCGCGGGAGACGCGCCGGCGCTCTGCGGCGTGCCGGTCGGGCTGAAGGATCTGTACGCGGTCGCCGGCAAGCCGCTGACGGCGTCGAGCAGGCTGCTGCACGAGGTGCCGGATCGCGACTGCGACGTGTGGGCGCGGCTGCGAGCGGAGGGGATGGTCCTGCTCGGGCACCTGCACACGCACGAGTTCGCCGTCGGCGGCACCACCGACCAGGTGGGCAACCCGTGGGCGCTCGACCGCAGCGCCGGCGGCTCGAGCGGCGGCTCGGGGGCGGCGCTGGCGGCGCGAATGGTCCCGGCCGCCACGGGCACCGACACGGCCGGCTCGTTGCGGATCCCGTCGGCGCGCTGCGGCACGTCGACGATCAAGCCGACGCGCGGACTGGTCTCCCTGCGCGGCATCGTCCCGCTCTCGCCGAGCCTCGACCACGCCGGTCCGATGGCGCGCAGCGTCGAGGACTGCACCCTGCTGCTGCGCGCGATGGCCGGGCTCGACCCCGGCCGTGGGCTGCGCGCGCGGCCGCTCGCGGGGCTTCGCTTCGCCCTTTCGCCGCGCGACGGCGGCTTCGAGCTCGACGAGGACACGGCCGCCGGTTTCGACGGCGCCGTCGCCGCCGTGCGCGCGCTGGGAGGGGTCCTCGTCGATCCGCCGCCGCCCGGGGCGCCGCTCGACGTCGGCCGCGACTTCCTCGACGTGCTGCGCGCCGACCTGCTCGTCTACCACCGCCGCTTCGACGATCGCCGGGAGGGCTACCGGCCGTCGCTCCGGGAGTGGGTGGAGAGCGGCGAGCGCGAGCCGGTGAGCGGCGAGGGCTATGCGGCCGCGCAGGTGCGACGCGGGGAGGCGGCGGCCGCGTGGGCGGACTGGTTCGCGGAGCACGGCGTGTTCGCGCTGCTCGAGCCGACGATCCCGGTGGTCGCGCGCCCGCGCGGCGACGGCTACGAGCACGCGGGCACGGACCGGGTCGAGATCGCGCTCACGCACTACTGGAACTGGATCGGCGTGCCGGCGGTCGCCCTGCCGGCGAGCCTCGGCCGCCGGACGGGCCTGCCGACGAGCGTCTCCCTGATCGGCCCGGCGGGCACGGACTGGGCGCTCCTCGAGGTGGCGACGACGCTGCAGTCCGAGCTGGGCGTTCCGGCGCTCTGAAACGTCACCGACCCGTCACGAGCGTGCCCCGAATGCGCGCTCGTCCTTCCCCGGAACCGTCACAGAAGCGTCACGCTGCGCCGCAACCGCCGTGCCGGGGCGAAAACCGGGGTCAGACCCGGGTCTGACCCCGGTTTGTGGCCGAAGCGAAACAATTGCGCGCCAATGCAGTGCACGCGCGCTTCTCAGCGCCGGTTGCGCTCGACGCGCGAGCCGCCGACGATCGTCTCCTCGCCCGAGGCGAGGCGCACGAGCGCCTTGTGGCCGCCGTCGTAGTCGGGCGCCCACAGCAGCAGCGTCGCGGGCGCGCCGGAGACGCGGCACGGCTCCTCGACCAGCCCCTCGCCGTGCAGCCACGCCCGCAGGAACGGGTTCGCGGCGCGCTCGGCGCCGACCGTCGTCGACTCGCGGTGGCCGGGAAGGACGGCGACGTCGTCGCCGAGCGGGAGGATCCGCTCCAGGATCGACCGCTTCAGCGAAGCGAGGTCGCCGTCGGGCGCCGCGGTGCCGCCGACCGTCCCCTTGAAGAGGAGGTCGGCTGTGAGGCAGTGCGTGCCGTCGACCAGGTAGGCGACATGGTCGGCGCAGTGGCCGGGCGTGTGCAGCGCGCGGATCTCCATGCCGCCGCTGCGGAGCGTCGCCCCGTCCGCGACGCGCTCGTCGGCGTCGACCGGCGTGCCGGGGTGCGCCACGAGCGGCGCGCCGACGCGGCGGGCGAGCGCGGCGATGTCGACGGCGTGGTCGCCGTGGCCGTGCGTGCAGAGGACGTGCGTGATCCGGATCCCCTCGCGCGCGGCGCGCTCCTCGAGCGCCGCGGTCAGCCCGTTCGAGTCGACGAGCACACCGCAGCCGCCCGGCCCCTCCGCGACGAGGTAGCTGTTCGACAGCCAGCCCGGATGCTCGACCCGCTCGACGATCACCCCCGGAGCGTACGTTTCCTCGTGCCGTGCTCGACGCGCTTCCCAGCGACCTGCCGATCGTCGAACGCAGCGCCGTGCGCGTGGTGCTGA
This sequence comes from Gaiellaceae bacterium, assembly GCA_036380895.1. Taxonomy (GTDB): domain Bacteria; phylum Actinomycetota; class Thermoleophilia; order Gaiellales; family Gaiellaceae; genus PALSA-600. The sequence continues at coordinate 62,690 of DASVDV010000006.1, forward strand.
TCGACGGGCGCGGCGACATCCTGCTCTTCCACACGCGCGACGCGGACTGGCCGGAGCTGGGGACGTGGTGGGAGCTGCCCGGCGGCGGCCTCGACCCGGGCGAGACGTACGTCGACGCCGCGGTCCGGGAGCTGCGCGAGGAGACCGGCATCGCCGTCGACCCGGCAGCCGTCGGGCCGCCCGCGTGGCGCCGCAGCGCGTCGTTCCGGGTCCGGCAGAAGCGGCACCTGCAGGACGAGGTGGTCGTCGCCGTCCGTCTCGACACGCCCGGCCCCGACGTCGACGGGTCCCTCCGGCTCGAGTACGAGCGGGAGGACTACTTCGGCTTCCGCTGGTGGCCCGTGCAGGAGATCGCCGCCGCCGGCGAGCGCTTCTATCCCGGGAGGCTGCCCGAGCTGCTCGGCTCGTTCCTCGCCGGCGACTCGATCGACGAGCCGTTCGAGCTCTGGTCGTGACCGGTCCTCCGCGCCGACGCCGCCGCCGTGGCGACGTCGCGCGGGTAGGTCCGCAGGCCGTGGAAGAGCAGGTAGGCGCTGGCGGCGAGCGGCGCGAGCATCACCACGAACGTCCACTGCAGGCCCGAACGGCCGCCGCCGAAGACGTGGTCGGACACCGCGCCGAAGAGCAGCGGCGCCAGCGCCATCGCCAGCGTCCGTAGCAGCGTCCGCACACCCTCGGCGCGGCCCCATAGCAGCGGCACCATCACGTCGAGGCGCGCCGCGTCGAGCGGCGGATTCTGGGCCGACAGCATCATCGCCGCGAAGAACAGGTACGGCATTGCGGCGATCGCGGAGTGGGAGAAGATCGCCGGGATGAAGAGGACGACCGTCGCGCTCGCCGTGAGCGCCGAGACGGTGATCCGGCCGTTCAGATGGCCGCGGCGCAGCAGCAGGTCGCCGATCGTGCCGCCGGCGAGCACACCGAGCACCGCCCCGATGCCGACGAGGAGCAGGAGCGACGTCGCGAGCGCCTGCGCGATCCCGTACTGCCGGGTGGTGAACTCGATCCCGAACGTCTGCACGCCGGCGAGGAAGTAGTAGCCGCACGCGCTCGAGGCGATCAGGACGATGTTCGTGCGGATCCGCAGGATGTACCGGGTCGCGGCCACGATGTTCATCCGGCGCGGGTCGCGGTCGAGCACGAGCTCCGGGTCGGGCTCCAGGTCGCGCTCCGCCGCGAGGCGCTGCGCGTCGGTGGGCTCGCCGGCGACGTCCGCCCCATGGATGCCGCGCCTCGGCTCGGGCAGCTTGAAGATGAACCAGGCGAGCACGAACGTCGGCAGGGCGAGGATCACGAACGCCGCCCGCCACGAGAGGGCCGCGATGTCGCCGGTCACCGCGAAGCCGATCCCGGAGCCGATGAGCTCGCCCGCGAGCACGTAGCCGTAGATGCGGCCACGCTCGGCCGCGGGGAAGTAGTCGCCGGTCAGCGACGCGATCACGGGGCCCGCCACCGCGGTCACGCCGCCGAGGAAGACGCGGGCGAGGAGCAGCTCGCCGAAGTCGGACACGGTGGCGCTCCACAGCATCGCGGCGCCCCAGAGAACGATCGCGGCGCCCAGCAGCCAGGTGCGCCGGGTGCGGTCGGCGAGCACGCCGAACGGCAGGCTCGCCGCCGCCCCCACCAGCGACGTGACGGAGACGAGCAGGCCGATGTCGGTGTTCGTGATGCCGAGGCTGTGGCGCAGCTGCGTCGCCGACGCCCCGACCGTGGAGACGTCCGCGCTCGAGAGCGCCAGCACCGCCGCCAGCAGCAGCACGATCCGGGTCCGCTCGGCCCCGCCGATCCGGTTCTGGAGCGCGCGACCGGCCGCCCGCCCGGCGCGACCGAGGAGCGCCATCGTGACGGCGCCGGCGCCGCGGTGACCGGCCTCAGCCATCCGTACGATTCTGCCGCGCCGTCGAGCCGTCCGCCTCTCGCACGCGGAGCAGCAGCAGGACGCTCGCGAGCACGGGCACGCCGATCACGAGCCACATCGCCGCGTAGCCGTGAGTGCTCGTCAGCGTGTGCCGGGCGGCGTCGACGGCGGCGCCGACCGCGATCGGGCCGACCACGACGCCGACGCCGCGCGAGAAGTCCTGCAGGCCGGCGACCGCGCCCTCCGCCCCGCGCGGCGCCAGCGAGAACGCGAGCGCCTGCGGCAGCGTCATCACGATCGCCCCGGCGAGCGCCACGAACGGCAGCCCCACGAGCATCGGCAGCAGCGTGTGCGGCAGGACGCCGGCGACCAGTCCCGCGCCGTACACCGTCGCAGCGATCCGCAGCACGCGCGTGAGCCCGTACCGGTCGGCGAGCTGCCCCGCGACCGGCGCGCCGACGACGTACGCGACGGCCACCACCGCCATCACCGCCGAGGCGACCGCCGGCGAGTGCCCGAGGCCGCGCACGACGTACAGCACGATGAAGCTCTTCAGTCCGGCGAAGCTGAACTCCCACAACGCGTTCGCCGCGGCGAACGCCCGCATGCCGCCGTCGGCGAGGAGCGCCCGCACGGAGCCGCCGCGATAGGGCAGCGTCTCGTTCGGGCAATCGCTCTCCAGCCGCAGCACCTGCAGCAGCGGCAGCGTCGCCGCGACGACGGCCGCCGCCGCGAGCAGGAACGGCAGCGGCGCCCAGAGGCCGAGCAGCAGCCCGCCCGCGAGCAGCGCCACCCCGAGGCCCGAGCCGCGCAGCACCGCCTGGCTCGCCTGCGCACGGGCGTACAGCTCGCGCGGCAGCAGGTCGGCGTAGAGGGCGCGGTACGGCGGGTAGTAGAGGTAGTAGCCGACGTAGAAGGCGAGCACCGCCGCACCGGCGAGCACGTAGCTGTGGCCGAACGGCAGCAGTACGAGGCCGAACGCCACGAGTGGCGCCCCGGCGGCGACGAACGGCAGCCGGCGGCGGCGCGGCGAGCCGCCGAGGCGGTCGGAGAGCGCGCCCGAGACGACCGGGATCGCGAGCGCGAAGGCGCCCTCGCCCCCGATCAGCGCGCCGATCTGGGTGCTGGAGCTTGTCAGGCGCGCGAGCACGACCGGGCCGTACGTCGTCAGCACGCTGATCCCGAAGGCGAGCCCGAGCGTCGGCACGCCCAGCACCAGGATCAGCGGGCGCGCCGTCCGGTACGGCTCGCCCGGGCACGGCACCTGCAGGTGCCAGCGCTGGCCGTGCCGCTCGTCACCCGAGAGGCGCTCGACCAGGTGGCGACGACGCTCTCGGATCGGGGACGTCGACGGCACTCGGCTCGGTCGTACCCGGCGGCGCGCCTTTACGCGCACGGCAGCTTCGACTAGCGTTCCGGGGAATGGCGACTCGCCGCGGCACCCTCCGCTCGCTCTCGACGCTCCGCCGCGGCCTGCTCTCGATCCTTCCCCGGTAACGGGGAGCGGCGTCGACATACCCCTGCCGTCCCCGGGGACCCGTGCGTCTCCGAAGCGTCCGAAGGAGCCCGATCGGAATGTCCATGCCGTACTGGAAATACCGTCCCTACGAGACCGTCGACCTGCCCGACCGCATCTGGCCGAACGCGGTCCTGACGAGCGCGCCGATCTGGTGCTCGACCGACCTGCGCGACGGCAACCAGGCGCTCGTCGACCCGATGAGCCCGGCCCGCAAGCGGCGCTTCTTCGACCTGCTGCTCTCGCTCGGCTTCCGGGAGATCGAGGTCGGCTTCCCCGCGGCGTCGAAAGCCGACTTCGACTTCGTGCGCACGCTGATCGAGGAGCGCCTGATCCCGGACGGCGTGACCATCGCCGTCCTCACGCAGGCGCGGCCCGAGCTGATCGAGCGGACCTTCGAGGCGATCGAGGGGGCGGCGCGCGCGATCGTCCACCTCTACAACTCGACCTCCGTCACGCAGCGGCGGGTCGTCTTCCGGCTCGACCGCGACGGGATCACCGATCTCGCCGTGCGCGGCACCGCGCTGTGCAAGCGGCTCGCGGCCGGGACCGACACCGAGATCGTCTTCCAGTACTCGCCGGAGAGCTTTCACCACACCGAGCTCGAGTACGCGCTGGAGATCTGCGAGGCGGTCGCCGCGGAGTGGGGGCCGACGCCGGACGAGAAGATGATCGTCAACCTGCCGACGACGGTCGAGCACTTTCCGCCGAACGTGTACGCCGACCGGATGGAGTGGTTCGCGCGCGCGTTCTCGCACCGCGCGGCGTCGATCCTCTCCGTGCATCCGCACAACGACCGCGGGACGGCGGTCGCGACCGCGGAGCTCGGGCTGATGGCGGGCGCCGAGCGCGTCGAGGGGACGCTGTTCGGGAACGGCGAGCGCACCGGCAACGTCGACCTCGTCACGATCGCGCTCAACCTGCTGACGCAGGGGGTCGACCCGGGGCTCGACCTGTCGCGGATCGACGAGACGAAGGCGATCGTCGAGTCGTGCAACGAGCTGCCCGTGCACCCGCGGCATCCGTGGGCGGGCGAGCTCGTCTACACGGCGTTCTCCGGCTCGCACCAGGACGCGATCAAGAAGGGCATGTACGCGCAGGAGCGCGCCGGCTCGGACGTGTGGGACGTGCCGTACCTGCCCATCGACCCCAAGGACGTGGGCCGCACCTACGAGGCGATCATCCGGGTCAACTCGCAGTCGGGGAAGGGCGGCGTGGCCTACCTGCTGCAGTCGGAGTACGGGCTCGACCTGCCGCGCGGGCTGCAGGTGGAGTTCGCGCAGCGGGTGCAGTCGATCACCGACGCGCGCGGCGGCGAGCTGTCGGCGGCCGAGCTGTACGACGCGTTCGCGGAGGCGTACCTCGCGGTGTCGGAGCCGCTGGAGCTGGTCTCGTACCGGCACGAGGCCGACCCGGACGGCGACCGGCTGACGGCGCGGGTGGTGCGCGAGGGCGAGGAGGTCGAGCTCGTCGGCTCGGGCAACGGGCCGATCGCGGCGCTCGTGCACGCGCTCGGCGAGCAGCTCGGGACAGCGGTGCGCGTGCGGGAGTACCACGAGCATGCGACGAGCGCGGGCGAGGACGCGACCGCGGCGGCGTACGTCGAGGCGGACGTCGACGGCGACCTCACCTGGGGGGTCGGGATGCATGCCAGCATCGTCACCGCCTCGCTGCGCGCGGTCGTGAACGCGGTCAATCGCGCGGTCGCCGCGCGGACCACCCCGGAAGAGATGTTCGCTCCGGCCGATTAACCTCGGGAGATGCTCCTGCTGCCGTCCACCGTCGCGGCCGTCGGGCTGCTGGTCGGGCTGGTCGCATCGTGGTCCTACAGCGATCGGGCCGTGCCGCGGACGGCGGGGCTGGCCCTGGCGGCGTGGAGCGTGCTCGTGCTCGTCGTCGGCTCGCTCTGGGTGCCGACGGTCGCCGTCGGCGGCGCGGCCGCGGCGATGCTCCCGCTCGACCGCTGGCGGAGGCGCCGGCGGGAGCGGGGCGACGAGCTGGCGCCGGTGCGGCGGGCGGTCGAGCGGCTCGCGCCGGGCGGCGCGGCGCGGCGGTGGTGCGTCGCCGCGATGCGCGACGGCGAGCTCGCGCTCGCGTCGCTTCGGAGACTGTCGTTCTCGTCGGCGGACGAGCGGGTGCTGCTCGGCTCCTCGCTCGCGAGCCTCGTCGAGCTCGGCGGGAAGCTGGACGCGATCGACGCGTCGCTCGCACGCGCTTCGGCCGTCGACCTGCGGCCGGCGCTGCGCGACCAGGAGGTGCTCGAGGAGGCGGTCGGCGGCCGCGAGGGCCCCGACGGCGAGTGGTTCGATCGCGTGACGGCGAAGCGGCGCGAGGTGGTCGACGCGCTCGCCGAGGGCGCGACGCAGATGCGGGCGATCCGCGACAAGGCGGTGTGGATGGCGGCGCGCCAGGACGAGGAGGGGGTCGACGACGAGCTGGAGCTGATCGACCCCGAGCGCGCGCTGGCCGACGTGCGCGAGGCGAGCGCCCTGGTGGGTGCGCTCGCCGAGGGCGTCGGCGAGGTCCACCTCGGCCCGGCGACGCGGCTGTAACACCCGTTTCCGGTACATCCGCGGCAGCGCGCGGGCGCCGCCCTTGACAAGGCGCGCCCGAGGGTGGGAGGATCGTCGTCCTGTATGACGATATGGCGAGACGACGGAATCAGGCGTGTGACCCCCCGTGACGCTCGCCCGACCGGGAGGTGGCTGCCGTGAAGGCACTTGTCTACGACCGTCCGGGGACCATCGAGTGGCGCGAGCACCCCGACCCGGCGATCCGCGAGCAGACGGACATCATCCTGCGGGTCACCACGACGACGCTGTGCGGCACGGACGTCCACGTGCTGAACGGCGGCGTGCCGGATGCGCCGCCGGGGACGGTGCTCGGCCACGAGGGGGTCGGCATCGTCGAGGAGGTCGGAAGCGCGGTGCGGAACGTCGCACCGGGCGACCGCGTGCTCGCGACGGCGATGACCGCCTGCGGCTCGTGCCCCTTCTGCACCGCGCGCCTGTACGGCCAGTGCGTGCACGGCGGGTGGAAGCTCGGCCACACGATCGACGGCGCCCAGGCCGAGTACGTCCGCATCCCGTTCGCGCAGAACTCGGTCTACAAGGTCCCGCCAGAGCTGACGGACGAGCAGGTCGTGCTGCTCCCCTGCATCTTCATCACCGGCTACGACGTCGGCGTGCTGCTCGGCCAGGTCTCGCCGGGCGACACCGTCGCCATCGTCGGGGCCGGTCCCGTGGGTCTCGCCACGACGCTCGTCGCGCAGCTGTTCTCGCCGGCGACGATCGTGGCGGTCGACCCGATCGAGTCCCGGCGGCAGAAGGCGCTCGAGGTCGGGGCGACCCATGCCGTCTCGCCCGAGGAGGCCGGCGCGGTCGTAGCCGACCTGACCGGCGGCCTCGGGGCCGACGTCACGATCGAGGCGGCAGGATTCCCGGCGCCGTTCGAGCTCGCCGTCGAGCTCGTGCGGCCCGGCGGTCGCATCGTGAACATCGGCGTCCACGAGCAGCCGGTCACGCTGCACATGGAGAAGCTCTGGTCGATGGGCGTGACGCTCGCGACCGGAATTCCGAACGGGCTCAGCATCCCTCGCTTGATGCGTGCGATCTCATCCGGAGGGCTGGATGTCACGAGCCTGATCACGCATCGACTTCCTCTCGAGAAGATCGAAGAGGCCTATGACGTCTTCACCCACGCATCCGAGACCAATGCGCTGAAGGTCGTCCTGTCGGCATGAGCTCGAGGCACGAAGAAACCCACTCGAAAACGGAGGGCACAATGCTCAGAGAAGGCTTGCGGCGATTTCCGCGGCGCATCGCCGCCGGGATCGTCGTTCTGGTCGCGCTGCTCCTGCCGGTCGTCGCGACCGCGGGTCAGGAGAAGAGCACGGCAAACGGCCTCAAGTCGCTGCCGAAGTCGGTCCAGGCGCTCTACGTGCACGCCAACCCGCAGGAGCCGACGGGGCCGTCGCCGCTCGTGAACTTCAAGCCGAAGCACGGCCCGCCGTGGGTGATCGGCTACTCGAGCGAGTACGCCGGAAACAACTGGCGCTCCGCGGCGCTGAACCGGCTCAACAAGGTCCTGCTGCCGCAGTACAAGAAGGCGGGGCTGGTCAAGAAGGTCATCGTCACCCAGTCGAACCTCAACAACCAGCTCCAGATCCAGCAGATCAAGCAGCTGGTCGACCAGGGTGTCGACGCGATCATCACCTGCTGCGCCGCGCCCACCGTCCTGAACGGCGCCATCAAGTACGCGTGGAACCACCACGTGCCGTTCTTCGTCTACAACGGCTACGTCACCTCGCCCTACGCCGTCAGCGAGCTCGGCAACTACTACGTCGACGGCCAGCACATGGGCGAGCAGCTGTTCCAGGCGATGGGCGGCAAGGGGAACGTGCTCGACGTCGCCGGCTTCCCCGGCATCACCTCGAACGACAACGTCGAGGCCGGGATGCGGCAGGTCGCCAAGACGCGCTATCCCGGGATCAAGATCATCGGCTCGGTCACGAGCCAGGACACCGACCCGATCGCGAAGAACGTCGTCCTGCAGTTCCTGGCCAGCCATCCGGGCTCGGTGGACGGCGTGTTCACGCAGTCGCCGGGCGAGGTGGGCGTCCTCCAGGCGCTGCTGCAGTCCGGCCGCGGCGTGCCGCCGATCGTGGTCGGCGGCGAGAGCGGCACGGCCTGCTACTGGAAGCAGCACCCGAGCTGGGTGAAGGCGGGCCTCAACACGTGGCCTCCGGGAGACGAGTTCCAGGCGGCCTGGGAGATCATGATGCGGACGCTGGAGGGGCAGGGCCCGAAGATCCAGTCGATGCACCGGCCGCTCGCCCCGTTCAAGCTCAAGGACGTCGCGTCGCAGCTTCCCGCGAAGTGCGACACGAACGGGAACCTGTTCCTCGAGCCGCCCGCGGCGAAGTACTTCCCGTCATCGCTGATGGACAAGTACTTCACCCACCCCGCCAACCCGCTGAAGTACAAGGGCTAGGAGGAAGGACCGACCGGACGGGCCCGGGCGCGCCCAGCGCGCGCCCGGGCCCCGCGATCGCCGCAGATCCGCGATGCAAACGAATGTACGTGTCGTCGAGCCGTCCGACATACCCACGCCCGCGATCCGCGACGGAGCCGAGCCCGTGAGCGGTCCCGCTCCGGCCGTGACGGTCAGCGGCGTCCGGAAGCGTTTCGGCGACGTGCGGGCGCTCGACGGCTGCTCGATCACCGCGTTCCCCGGCGAGATCCACGCCATCGTCGGCGAGAACGGCAGCGGGAAGAGCACGCTCGTCAAGGTGCTGAGCAGCGTCCTCCCCCCGGACGAGGGCGAGGTGAGCATCCTCGGCCGCCAGCCGTCGTCTCCGCGGGCCGCGCTGCGCGGGGGAATCGCGACGGTCTTCCAGGAGATCCTCGTGGTCGAGGGCGCGTCGGTGCTCGACAACCTCTTCCTCGGGCACGACGGCCTGCTCCGCTCCGGACGCTCCACGAAGGAGAAGGTCGCGCTGGCGGAGCCGCTGCTCGAGCGGCTGATGCAGGACTCGATCGACGTCTCGCTGCCGATCGACGACCTGCCGCTGAGCACGCGGCAATGGATCGTGATCGCGCGGGCGCTGCTGGGCGACCCACGCGTACTCATTCTCGACGAGGCGACCGCCGCGCTCGACGAGCAGAGCTCGAGGCGGCTGTTCGAGACGCTCGAGCGGCTCGCCGGCGACGGCGTGTGCGTCCTGCTCATCTCGCACCGGATCGCCGAGCTGACGAGCTTCGCCGACCGTGCGACCGTGCTCCGCGACGGCGCCACCGTCGGGACGCTCACCAGGGACGAGATCACCGGCGAGCAGCTGCTGCGCCTCATGTCCGGGGGCTCGCTCTCCGCCGAGCGAAGCGCACCTGCCCGCCGCGAGCTCGGGCCGCCGGCGATCCGCCTCGACGGGCTGCGGATCGCGCCGGGATCGCCCCCCATCGACGCCGTCGTCTCCGCGGGCGAGATCCTCGGCATCGCCGCGCTCGAGGGGCACGGGGCGCCCGAGCTCGTGCAGACCATCGCCGGGATCAGGGCGCCCCTCGCCGGGACGGTCGAGATCGTCGCCGACGGCCGCTCGCACGTCGTCCGGTCGCTGCGAGACGCCGAGCGTGCAGGTGTGGGCTACGTCTCGGGCGACCGGACGCGTGAGGGGCTCTTCCCCAACCTGTCGGTGCTGCAGAACTTCGGCATGGCGCTCTACCGTCGCTCGACCCGGGCCGGCGTGATCGCGTTCGGCCCCATCCGGAGGCGCTTCGTCGAGCAGTCGGAACGGCTCTCGATCACGGCGCGCCGGCAGTCGTCGCCGGTGACGTCGCTCAGCGGCGGCAACCAGCAGAAGGTGCTGATCGGCAGGGTGCTCGCCGCCTCGCCGCGGATCGTCGTGTTGAACGACCCGACACGCGGCGTCGACATCCGGACGAAGCAGGATCTCTACGCCCTGCTGCGCGAGCTCGCCGCGGAGGGAAAGGCCGTGATCCTGTTCTCGACCGAGATCGAGGAGCTCGTCGACCTGTGCAGGCGCGTCGTCGTCCTCCGGCACGGCGGCTCCCACACGACGATCTCGGAGGGCGAGCTGACGCCGGCGCGCGTGCTCGCCGGCATGTTCGGCCGCGGCGAGACAGGGAGCGGAGCGGCGTGACGGTCCGCGGGACCGCCGTGTCGCTCCGCGCCGCGTCGGCGGCGCTGCGGGCCCCGCGCGCCGCCCAGGCGGCGACGGAGCTCGCGACGCCGGCGCTGGTCTGCGGCGCGCTCCTCGTCACGCTCGCGTTCCGATTCCCGCAGCTCTACAGCTCGAACGGCATCGCGAGCGCGGTGACCGCGTCTGCGCCGCTCATCCTGACCGTGCTCGCGATGACGCCGATCGCGATCGCCTCGCCCGGAGGCATCGACCTCTCGGTGGGGCCGTTCGTCGCCTTCCTCAACGTGGGCATCGTGCACTGGCTCGTCTCCAACGGGTACGGGAACCCCGTCGCCGTCTTCGCGTTCGCGATCGGGGTCGGCATCGGCTTCCAGCTGATCCAGGGCCTCCTGATCGGGGCGCTCAGGCTGCAGCCGGTGATCGTGACGCTCGCCGGCTACCTCGTGTTCAGCGGGCTCAACCTCGTCGTGCTCCCGCAGCCCGGCGGGACCGTCCCGGGCTGGCTCGAGCGGTGGGGGGCCGCCACCTCCGCGAACACACCGGAGCTGTACCTGCTCCTCGGGTGCGGCGTGGCCTGGTGGCTGTTCTCCCGGACGACCTTCGCGCGGAACGTGCGTCTCGTCGGCGGCAACGACAAGGCCGCCTGGGTGAGCGGGCTCTCGCCGACCCTCGTCCGCGTCGGCGCCCACGTCGTCGGCGGGGTCTTCATCGGGCTCGCCGGCATCACTCTCACCGCGCTCCTGCAGTCGGCCGACCCGACCCAGGGCGCCTCGCAGACGCTGATGGCCGTCACCGCGCTGATCGTCGGCGGCGTGAGCCTCGCGGGCGGGCGCGGCCGCGCGCTCGGCGCCGTCATCGGCGCCGTCGACATCTTCCTGATCGGGTACGTGATCGGCACCCTCGACCTCGGCTCCTCCGAGAGCTTCGTCTCGAACCTGATCTACGGCGCCGTGCTGATCGGCGCGCTCTTCCTGGGGAGCCTGACGGGGTCGGTCGCCGGCATCCGCGGGCGCCTGACGCGAGCGACCGGATCTCCCGCGACCTCGGCGGTCCTCGAGTGATCGCCGTCGCGCCGCAGCTGAGACGGTCGGCGCAGGCGAACCGGCCGCTGCTCGTGAGCCTGAACGTCCTGCTGCTGACGGTGATCCTCGGCATCGTCACGATCCCGGGCTTCTGGTCGCTGCTGACGCTGCGGTCGCTGCTGCTGCTCGCGTCGTTCCTCGGCATCGCGTCGATCGGCCAGACGGTGTGCGCCCTCCTGGGCGGGCTCGATCTCTCGATCCCCTTCGTGATCGGCGCCGCCGACCTGGGCACGCTCTGGCTCCTCAACCACCACGTTCCGCAGTGGCAGGCCCTCCTGCTCGTGGCCGCGGTGTGCGTGGCCTCGGGCGCGCTCGGCGGGCTGATCAGCTACCGGCTCCGGGGGCAGTCGGTCGTCGTCACGCTGGGCGTGGGCTACGTCCTGCTGGGTGTGGCGCAGCTGGTGATCAGCCACAACTCCCAGACGGGCGAGTCCGTGTTCGGGACGGTGCCGAAGTGGCTCGTCTCCGCCACGTCCGTCAGCAGCGGCTTCCTCGGCAACACGCCGCCCGCCGCCGTCGTGTGGCTCGCGCTGACGGCGCTCGTCGCGTTCGCCCTCCGCCGGACGTGGCTCGGCCGCGGGATCTACGCGCTCGGCGGCAACCGGGTCGCGGCCGGGCGCCTGCTCGTGCCGGAACGCCGGATCTGGATCCTCGTCTTCGCCCTGAGCGCCCTCACCGCGGCGACGACGGGCGTGCTGCTCCTCGGGTTCAGCGCCGGCGCGGTCGCCGACGCCGGCGACCCGTACCTCTTCACGACGGTCGCCGCGGTCGTGATCGGCGGAACCTCGCTCCTGGGCGGGCACGGCGGGATCGGCTACACCGTCGTCGGCGTCTGCATCCTGACCGTGATCAACATGCTGCTGATCGGCTGGGGGTTCAACGCGCCGGCGCAGCAGGTGATCATCGGCCTGCTCATCGTCCCCGTCGTCGCGATGTACGGGCGCGCGCCGCATCCGCGCATGCGAGTGTGAGCGGCATGACACACATCCGCCCCTTGACAGCCGCCACGGTTGCTCCACTAGGATCGAACCCTTGGATTGTACGACGGTATGTCGAAAGTTCGACAGCTGAGAAAGGAGCCTCTACGCCAGTCCCGAGTCATCCTCACCTGAACGCGTCGACCCGCTCGACGGGAGCCGCCCTGTGACTTCTCCGTCCGAAGCAGGGGGCGCGGCCGCGCTCGAGCTCGGGTCCGCCGAGCGGGTCGACGACCTCGCCTCGAAGGTCGCGCGCGTCGCCGCTCCTCTCCGCGAGCAGGTCTTCGAGCTCCTGCGCCGGGAGATCGTCGAGCTCCGGCTGCGTCCGGGTCAGCGGCTGGTCGAACGCGAGCTGATCGAGCGGATCGGGGTCTCCCGCACGACGATCCGCGAGGCCCTGCGCCAGCTCGCCGCGGAGGGACTCGTGAAGACGATCCCGCAGAAGGGCGCGATCGTCGCGGTGCCGTCCGCTAAGGAGGCCGCCGAGGTCTACGAGGTGCGGGCGCTGCTCGAGGCCGCCGCCGCCAAGGAGTTCGCGCTCAACGCGTCGGACGCGCACGTCCAGGCGCTGCGTCAGGCGTTCGAGTCCGTCGCCGCGAACCAGGGGACGGTCGAGGACGGAGCGTTCCTGCAGGCGAAGAGCCGCTTCTACGAGGTCCTGTTCGAAGGCGCCGGAAACCAGACGATCCGGACCATCCTCGAAGGGCTGCAGGCGCGGGTCGCCGTGCTGCGCGCGACCACCGTCGGCGTGCCCGGCCGGCCGGCGATCTCCGTCGAGGAGATCCGGGCGATCGTCGAGGCCATCGAGCGACGCGATCCCGAGGCCGCGGCCGCGGCGACGTCGCACCACATCCGCAAGGCCGCAGAGACCTTGTTCACGCAGCTAAGGACCGCCGAGGAGGCGGAAGGGGGGCCGCCCGAATGACCAAAGCCAGTCGCTACGAAGAGGGGATCCGCGTCCGCGGCGAGGTGCTCGGCGCGGATCACGTGGAGCGCTCCCTCGCCAGGGCCACGGACTTCATGCGCCCGATGCAGGAGTTCGTGACCGAAGTCTGCTGGGGGACGATCTGGTCGCGTCCGGGCCTCGGGCGGCGGGAGCGCAGCCTTCTCAACCTCGGCATGCTCACGGCGCTCAACCGCTCGCACGAGCTGGGCGTCCACGTCCGCGGCGCGCTCAACAACGGCTGCAGCGTCGAGGAGATCCAGGAGGCGCTGCTCCAGGCGGCGACCTACTGCGGCGTTCCCGCCGGAATGGAGGCGTTTCGCGTCGCGAACGGAGTGATCGAGGCCGTCCGCCAGGAGCGGGCGGACCACGACGGTTCGTGAGCGAGCTCGGAGTCATCGGCGTCGTCGGGCTCGGCGCGATGGGCGCTCCGATCTCACACGCACTGCTGGACGCTGGCCACCGGCTGGTCGTCTTCGACCGCGACCCCGCGGCGACCGAGGCGGTCGTCGCCCTCGGCGCCGCGCCGGCCGCCGGCGCACGCGAGGTCGCCGACGCAGCCGCCGTGGTGCTGGCGAGCCTGCCGACGCCGGACATCGTCCGCGACGTCGTCGTCGGCGAGCACGGCGTGCTCGGCGGCGGCGCGATCCGCACGTTCGTCGACCTCTCCACCACGGGCGCGGCGACGGCCGAGGAGCTCGCGCAGGCTGCGGCCGGGGCGGGAGTCGACTACCTCGACGCTCCCGTCAGCGGCGGGGTCGCCGGGGCGAAGGCACGGACGCTCGCCGTGATGGCGTCCGGCGCGCCGGAGGTGTTCGAGCGCATCCGCCCGCTGCTCGAGACCTTCGGGCGGTCGGTCTTCCACGTCGGCCCGACCCCCGGCCAGGGGCAGGTCGCGAAGCTCCTCAACAACCTCCTGTCGGCGACGGCGATGGCGATCACGTCCGAGGCGGCGGTGCTCGGCGTGGAGGCCGGCCTCGATCCCGCGACGCTGCTCGAGGTCTTCAGCGCGGGCAGCGGCCGGAACACCGCGACGACCGACAAGTTCCCCACGCACGTGCTCACGCGGCGATTCGCGTCGGGCTTCCGGCTGGCGTTGATGACGAAGGACGTGGAGCTCTGTCTCGACGAGGCGCGGCGGCGCCATGTGCCGATGCCGGTGGGCGGCCTCGTGCAGCAGCTGTGGCGACTCGCGGCCACACAGGCCTCCGCCGACGCCGACCACACCGAGATCGTGCGGCTGTTCGAGTTGTGGAGCGGCGCCGTCGTCGCCGGGCCGTCCGGGGTCGCGCATGGCTGAGCCCTGGGAGGTGACGGCCTTCCGCTACGCGACGCTGAGCGCCCGCAAGAGCGAGCTCGTGTACCGCTACTCGAGCTACGGCGACCCGGACGCCGAGGTGGAGATGGCCTACTACTTCTGGCTGCTGCGTCGGCCCGGGGAGACGGTGCTCGTCGACACCGGCTTCGACCCCGCGGTCGGCGCTCGCCGCGGGCGCACCTGCCTCTGCCCGCCCGTGGAGGCGCTCCGCCGGCACGGCGTCGAGCCGGGGGACGTCGACACCGTCGTGATCACGCATTTCCACTACGACCACGTCGGCAACGTCGGCGCCTTTCCGCGCGCGCGGCTCGTCGTCCCGAGCAAGGAGCTCGACTTCTGGACAGGCCCCTTCGCGAATCGCTTCCAGTTCGCCTCGCACGTCGAGGCGAGCGAGGTCGCGAGGCTCGAGCGCCTCGCCGCCGAGGGCCGCGTCCGGCTCACCGACGGGTCGGAGGAGATCCTCGACGGCGTCAGGGCCGTCAACGTCGGAGGGCATTCGCCCGGCCAGCAGGTGACGGTCGTCGCCGTTGCCGACGGGAGTGTCGCGCTCGCCTCGGACGCGGTTCATTTCACCGAGGAGCTCGAGCTGGAGCGGCCGTTCGGCGTGATCGCCGACCTGGCGCAGATGTACGCGGCATACGACGTGCTGCGCGAGCTCGCCGCGGCCGGGGCGGTCGTCGTCCCCGGACACGACCCCGACGTCGTCCACCGCTTCCCCGCGGTGGAGGGCTCGGACGGAAACGCGGTGCGCCTCGGATGAGCGTTCCCCAGTGGATTCAACCCCGACCCGGACGGGTCACGAGGAGGAGGGTGAGATGCAGTCAGGATCGGTAGCCCGGAAGACGGTCGGAGCGCTGGCGCTCGTCGCGGCCGTCGTTGCCGCGGCGGTGGTGGCATCGACAGGCTCGGCGACCTCGGCGGGCGGCACGATTCTCATCGGCTCGATCGCGGGGACGACGGGTGCGTACGGGAGCACCGGCGTCGCCATGGTGAACGGCGCGAAGATGGCGGTCGCGGACCTGAACGCGAAGGGCGGAGCGCTCGGCAAGAAGTTCACGCTCCAGTCGTACAACGACCAGGCGTCCGCGACCCTCTCGTCGCAGCTGTTCCAGCGCCTCGTCAGCGCCGGGGCGGTCGCCGTTGCCGGATCCGGCGACACCGGGCCGGCGACCGCGGCGATGGCTCAGCGCCTGCACATCCCGAACATCGGCGCCGTCGACGACGCCGGGATCACGATCTATCCCGACGGGCCGTCGAAGCCACCGTTCGAGTGGGTGTGGAGCTGGGGCCTGAACACGTTCGCCTGGGGCGGCATCGACGCGCACTACGCGCTGAAGAACTGCAAGGGCCTCGCCGTCCTGCACGACCCGTCCACCTACGGCGGCGGCGGCGATGCGGCGATCAAGCTCGCCTACTCCAAGGCGGGCAAGAAGCTCGCCCTCGACAACGCGATCAGCGAGGACTGGTCGACCGGCGCCACGGTCGGGCTCACGAACGAAATCAACAAGATCAAGGCCTCCGGCGCGGACTGCGTCGTCGTGTGGCTGACGCCGCAGGACACGGCGCGCTTCATGCAGACGCTGAAGAGCACCGGCACGAAGCTGACCGTGCTCGGCAACGACGAGATCAACGCCGACAACACCTTCGCGTCGCTCGCCGGCAAGGCGGCCGACGGCGCGATCGGGGCGATGCTGAAGACCGAGCTGCATCCGACGAAGGCGCTCAGATCGTTCCAGAAGCGCTACAAGGCGCGGTTCCACATCGACTCGACGCCGTTCGCGGTCGCGAACTACGACGCGATCATGATGCTCGGCGACGTGATCAAGAAGGTCGGCTCGACCGACCCGAACAAGCTGAAGGACGGCCTGAACTCCGTGCGCAACTACCACGGGCTCCAGGGGACCGTCTCCTTCAGCAAGCAGAACCACGCCACGATCACCGAGAAGCAGCTGACGCTCGTCCGCTACAGCGCGGCGAAGAAAGCCTGGCTGCCCATCAAGTGAGCCGGGGGCGCGGGCCTGGGGCGGTCCCGACGGGGGCCGCCCCGGCTCCGCTCCGTCCGGGGTCAGATGACGGGACGAAGGAGACGCATGAGCACCGCAATGGACAGGAAGAAGCAGCTCCGCGACGAGTTCATCGAGGCGCGCGGCTACTGGAACGAGTTCTGGGACAGTCTGCTCGAGCTCGACGAGGCGTTCTTCGAGGCGTACACGCGCTTCTCGTCGGTGCCGTGGAAGCAGGGCCCGCTCGATCCGAAGATCAAGGAGTTCGTCTACATCGCCGTCGACGCGGCGGCGACGCACCTCTACGTGCCCGGCATCCGCCAGCACATCCGGCAGGCGCTCGCCCACGGGGCGACCGCGCAGGAGATCATGGAGGTGCTGGAGCTGACGGCGACGCTCGGCATCCACGCGTGCAACATCGGCGTGCCGATCCTCGTCGACGAGCTCGAGTCGGCCGGCAAGCCCGTGTCGCGCGAGCTGTCGGCCCGCCAGGAGGAGATCAAGGCCGAGTTCACCGAGAAGCGCGGCTACTGGAACCCGTTCTGGGACGAGATGCTCTGGCTCGACCCGGAGTTCTTCGCCGCGTACACCCAGTTCTCGTCGGTGCCGTGGGTCAGCGGCACGCTCGAGCCGAAGGTGAAGGAGCTGATCTACACCGCCTTCGACGTCTCGGCGACGCACCTCTACGTCTCCGGTCTCCGGCAGCACATCCGCAATGCGCTCGACTACGGCGCGACGCGCGAGGAGGTGCTCGAGGTGATCGAGCTCGCGAGCGTCATCGGCATCCATTCCTGCACCGTCGGCGTGCCGATCCTCGTGGAGGAGCTCGCGGGGGGAAGCGCGCAGTCGTGAGCGCGGTCGCGGAAGCCTCCGTACGCGAGCTGTACGGGCGCTACAAGCATCTCGCGCTCGCGGCGGGGGCGGCGTTGCTGCTCGAGGAGCCGGTCGACGGGCTCGTCGCAGACGCGGCGGCGCTCGCCGGCGAAGCCCGGGACGCCGCCGCGGCCGAAGGGGCGGCGCACGCTTCGCAGCTGCGTGCGTGCGCCGACGCCGCGAGCGAGCTGCGCGAGCTGCTCGTGCGCGGCGGCGACGACGTCGGCGCGGCGCGCCGGGCCCACAAGCATCTCCGCCGCGAGGTCTGGAAGGTCGTTCCCTGCGAGTACGTGCCGTGCTGCGCCTCCGCGCCTCACGGTCGTGAAGGAGAGGAGTGCGATGGCTGACTATTCGATCTGGATCGTCGAGTACGCCCGCGTGAAGGAGTTCCCGGAGGGGATCCTCCTGCAGGGCCACTACAACGCCGGCACCCGCGTGGCTCCCTACTGCTACGCCGTCGTGAAGGGCGAAGGGCACGTGGCGGTCGTCGACTGCGGCTTCGACAACGTGGAGCTCGGCGCCGAGCTCGCCCGCTCGTACAACGTCTCCGACTGGCAGCCGCCGTCGGTCGTGCTGCCGCGGATCGGCGTCGACCCGGACGAGGTCGACACCATGATCCTCACCCACAACCACTTCGACCACGCGGGCGGCGTCGAGTTCTTCCCGAACGCCCACGTCTACTTCCAGCACCGGGAGGTCGCCAACTACATGTGGGCGCGCAACCTCCCCGAGCGCCTCCAGTACCTCACGGCGGCCACGGACCCCGACCTGATGCTCTGGCTCGTCGACCGGATGAAGCAGGGCAAGCTGACGCTGCTGGAGGAGCCGACCGAGGTCCTGCCGGGCCTGCAGGTCGTCCCGGCGCACGACACCCACACGGCGGGTTCGCAGTACGTGACGATCGAGAACGGCCGCGACGGCCGCTGGCTGCTCGCCGGCGACAACTGCTACGTGCACGAGAGCTTCGCGCCCGCCAAGGAGGGCGGCCAGTTCGTCCCGATCGGCCTCGTGTTCGGAAGCTACGAGCGCTGCGTCCTCACGATGGAGGAGATGTGGCAGTGGGTCGACGAGGACTACACGCGCATCATCCCGTTCCACGAGGAGGGGCTCTGGAGCGCGTACCCGAGCCGCGTGTTCGACGACACCCTCCATGTCGCCGAGCTCTCGCTGGCCGCCGGGGAGCAGAGCCGGGTCGTGGCGAGCGAGGCGGCCGCGTAGTGGCCGAACCGACGCGCAGCGGGATGATCGGCCTCGGCAACATGGGAGGCCGGATGGCGCGGCGGATCCGCGACGCGGAGCTGCCGATCCAGGGGTTCGACGTGAACGCCGACCAGGCGGCGCGGGCCGGCGTCCCCGTCGCCGGCTCGCTCGCGGAGCTCGTCGGCGACGTCGACGTCGTCCTGCTGTCGCTCCCCGACAGCCGTGTCGTCGAGGCCGTGGTCTACGGCGACGGCGGCGTGCTGGCCGCCTGCCGGTCGGGTCAGATCGTCGTCGATCTGAGCACCGCCGCGCCGAGCTCGACCGTCAAGATCCACGGCGACCTGGGCGAGAAGGGAGTCGCGTTCGTCGACGCGGGCATCTCGGGCGGCGCGGCCGCGGCCGAGAAGGGCACGCTCACGATCATGGCGGGAGGCTCGCAGGAGGCGCTCGACGCCGTGCGGCCGGTGCTCGACGCCTTCGCGACACGCGTGTACCACATGGGCGGCTCCGGCTCGGGCCACGTCGCGAAGCTCCTGAACAACTTCCTCAACGGGATCAGCCTCGCGGCGACGGCGGAGGTGATGGTGGCCGCGCGCAAGGCCGACCTCGACCTCGCGCAGTTCCTCGACGTCGTCAACCACTCGAGCGGCGTCAACTTCGCCACCCTCAACCGCTTCCCGCGCATCGTCGAGGGCGACTACCTCGAGGGCGGCCTCACGAGCAACCTGATGGCGAAGGACCTGATGCTGTACCTCGACCTGGCGCGGCAGCTCGAGGTCACGAGCCTCGCCGGGCCGTCCTGCCTCGGCGCGTTCCATCTGGCGGCGGCGCTCGGCTACGGCGATCAGATCTCGAATCGTGTCGTCGACGCGCTCGGCGACGTCTCGGGCGGCGTGCGGCTCCAGGCCGCGGCCGGCGACGGAAAGGGGAACGGATGAGAATCGCGAGAGGCCGCAAGGGCGCCCCCTCGGAGGAGCGCGGGCCGACCTTCGTCGGCCGGGTGTGGGCGGATCCCGTGCTCTCCGCCGAGGACGGGGTGCTGGTGAACACGGTCTTCTTCGAGCCGGGCGCGCGGACGCACTGGCATGCGCACGACGGAGGCCAGGTGCTCTACGTGACGAACGGCTCCGGCTGGGCGCAGACGCGCGACGGGGAAGGCGGGCCGATCACCGCCGGCGACGTCGTCCACTTCGCGCCCGGCGAGGAGCACTGGCACGGCGCCGCGCCCGACTCGTACGTCGTCCACGTCGCGATCTCCCTCGGGAGCAACACGTGGCTCGACCCGGTCTCGGACGAGGAGTATGCGAGCGTGTTCGAGGGCTGATGCTGCAGGTGCTGCTGAGCGGGCTCGCGATCGGGGCCGTCTACGGCCTCGTCGCAATGGGCTTTGCGATCGCGTTCTACGTGACGCGCGTGATCAACTTCGCCCAGGGCCAGCTCCTGATGGTCGCGGTGATGGTCACCGCGGCCATCGCCCGGACGGGCGCCTCGCCGGTGCTCGCCATCGTCTGCGGCATCCTCGCCGCCGGTGCGGTCGGGGTGCTCACGTATCTCGTCGCCGTGCGGCCGGTGCTCGCGTTCGACCGCTTCAGCTTCGCCTGGCTCGTCAGCACGCTCGGCGTCGCGCTGATCCTGGAGAACCTCGCCGCGATCATCTGGGGGCCGACCTCCCGCTCGTTCCCGACGCTGCTGAGCGGGACGAGCGTGCACGTCGGCGGCGCCACCCTGACGCTGCAGGAGGTCGTGACGATCGCCGTCGCGATCGTGCTCGCGGTCGCCTTCGAGGTGGTGCGCAAGCGCACGCTGTTCGGCAAGCTCGGCATGGCGATCGCCTACGACCCGGAGATGGCCCGCGCGATCGGAGCGAACACGACGCTCTTCGCGATCGTCGCGTTCGCCGCGGCGGGCGTCTTCGCCGGCGTCGCCGGCGTGCTCATCGGCCCGATCACCTACTCGAACCCGTACCTGGGCGACACCTACGGGATCGCGGGCTTCGTCGCGCTGATGATCGGCGGCACCGAGCGCCCCGTCGCGGCGATGGTCGGCGGGCTGCTGCTGGGCGTGCTCGGGGAGGGGGCGAACCGGCTCATCAACACGCAGGCCTCGGACTGGTTCCCGTTCGTCGTCGTCGTGGTGATCCTGCTCCTGATGCCCGAAGGGCTGTTCTCGATCGGCGGACGGCTGAGCGGCCTCCTCCGCGGCGCGACGCGGCCCCGCGAAGCGGCGTCGTGAGGGCCGCGGGCCTGATCGACTCCGAGCCGGCCGTCGCCGGCTCGGCGGCCCGCTCGCTGCCGTGGCGCCCGTCCGCGTACCTCGCCGGGCTCGCCGGCTACGTCGCGCTCACCTACTGGTTCGCGCACGGCTCGCTCTACCTGCAGGGGCTGATCCTCGTCGCGGCGGTCTTCGGCATCCTCGCGATCAGCCTCGACCTCGTCGCGGGCATGACCGGCCTCTACTCGCTCGGCCACGCGGGCCTCTTCGCGCTGGGGGCGTACACGACGACGCTCCTCTACAACGACCACCACTGGAGCCTGTGGGCGCTGCTTCCCGTCTCCATCGTCGAGGTCGGGCTCGTCGGCCTCGTGCTCGGCGCGCTCTCGCTACGGGTCAGCGGCCTCTACTTCGCGATCACGACCTTCGTGTTCACGCTCGTGCTGACCGTCGTCGCGAGCGACTTCGCGTTCACCGGCGGCTACGGCGGGCTGATCGGCCCGATCTTCCCGGGCTTCCCGGGCGGCCTCTCCTGGCTCGGCCAGTCGCTCATCTGGTGCTGCATGGCCGGACTGCTCGTGGCGATCGCGATCGCGCTCGGCCTGCGGAACTCGCCGTTCTACCCGGTGCTGCTCGCGATCCGCGACGCGGAGCCGTTCGCCGCCGCAGCCGGGGCGCGCACCGCGCTGGTGAAGATCTCCGTCTTCGGGCTCTCGGCCGCCATGGCCGGCGCCGCAGGCTGGATCTTCGCCTTCCAGGGGATCGTCTCGCCCGGCCAGTTCAACTGGGCGGTGTCGGTGAACATCCTGGTGATGGTGATCCTCGGCGGCATGAACACCACGCTCGGGCCGGTGCTGGGCGCCGCCTTCGTGACGATGTTCCCGGCGCAGGTCAACATCAACCCGTTCTGGCAGGAGGTGCTGTTCGGGTCGCTGTTCGTGCTCGTGATCGTCGCCTTCCCCGCCGGGGCCGTGGGGCTCGTGCGGATGCTCCTCCGGGCGCTCGTCGGTCGCGTGCGCCCGTCTGCGTCGGCTCCGCGCGTCGCTGTGCCGCCGGCGGCCGACGTGAGCGTGGAGCGCCCGCCCGCGGCCCCCGCGCGCGCGGCGGGCACGGCCGCCGTGCCGGCCGTGCGCTGCCGCGACGTCGTGTTCGCCTATACGAAGGGGACGCGTGTCCTCAACGGCGTCGACTTCGTCGTCGAGCAGGGCACGATCCACGGCCTGATCGGGCCGAACGGCTCCGGCAAGAGCACGCTCGTCGACTTGATCGCCGGCCGCCTGCGGCCCCAGGCGGGCACGATCGAGATCGACGGGACGCCGCTCGAGCACGCGGGCCCGGCCGCGCGCGCCCGGAACGGCTTCATGCGCACCTTCCAGGCGGCGGTGCTCGTCCGCGAGCTGCCGGCCCTCGACAACGTGCTCGTGGGCCTCTACAGCCGCGTTCCGCGGGTGGCGCTGCGCGCCCCGGTCTGGCCCGTCCTGCCGGGCGCCCGGCGCGACGCCCGGCGCATGCATGCGGCCGCGCTCGACTCGCTCTCGTTCGTCGGGGCTCGCGCCTGGGCTCGGAACCGCGTCGCCGACGTGCCGCACGGGGTGGAGCAGCTGACCCAGCTGGCCGCGGCGTGCGCCTCCGGGCCGAGAACGCTCGTCCTCGACGAGCCGCTCGCGGGCCTCTCGCCGAGCGAGGTCGAGCACGCCGCCGAGCTCCTGAGCGAGCTCAAGCGCTCAGGGGTGAGCGTCGTCCTGATCGAGCACCAGCCGCGCTTCGTGTTCGCCCTCTGCGACGCCGTGACCGTCCTCGACGCCGGCGTGGTCGTCGCGTCCGGGCCCGCCGCCGAGGTGCGTGAGAACGAGCGCGTGCGGAAGGTGTACCTGGGGCAGTGAGCGCGGTCGCCCCGCATCCCCTCGAGCTGGCGGGGCTGTCCGCCGGCTACGGGCGCTACGACGTCGTCAAGGACGTCGACCTCCACGTCCGCGCCGGCGAGGCGGTCGCCCTCCTCGGGGCGAACGGCGCGGGCAAGACGACGATCCTGCGGGCGATCATGGGGATGGTCAAGCACCGCCGCGGCTCGATCCGCGTGCACGGTGTCGAGCTCTCGCGGATGCCCACCCACCGGATCGCCCGCGGCCACGCCGCCCTCGTGCCCGAGGGACGCCGCCTGTTCCTGAACCAGTCGATCGAGGACAATCTCGTGCTCGGCGCGCTGCACCTCCGCCGTGACCGCAAGCGCGTGCACGAGCTGCTCGACTCGGTCTACGACCTCTTCCCGGTGCTGGGCGAGCACCGCCGCCGCTCGGCCGCGGCGCTCAGCGGCGGCCAGCAGCAGATGGTCGCGATCGGCCGGATGCTGATGAGCGACCCCGACGTGCTCCTGCTCGACGAGCCGTCGCTCGGCCTCGCGCCGATCGCGATCGACGGCGTCGCCGACGCGCTGACCGAGCTGCGCGCCCGGGGCCGCTCGTTCCTGCTGGTCGAGCAGCGCGTCGACCTCGCGCTGCGGGCCTGCGACCGCGTCTACGTGCTGGCCGGCGGCGAGATCGCCGTCGAGGAGCGCGCCGATGCCGTCGACGTCGAGGGCCGCGCGCTCATCAACGCCTACCTCGGCTGATCACTGCGCCAGGTAGCCGCCGTCGATCACGAGCTCGATCCCCGTCACGTAGCTGGCCTCGTCGCTCGCGAGGTAGAGCGTCCCGTAGGCGACCTCGATCGGCTGCCCCGGGCGGTGCATCGGCGTCGTGTCGATCATCAGCTGGTTGACCTCCGGCGCCTGCACCTCGGTCAGCGGCGTGACGATGTAGCCCGGATGGACCGAGTTGGCGCGGATGCCGTCTGTCGCGTACTCCATCGCGACGTTCTTCGTCATGTTCCGCACCGCGGACTTGGCGGCGTGGTAGGCGTGCGCCCCCGAGACGGCGGCGCTGCCCCAGATCGAGGAGATGTTCACGATCGAGCCGCCGCCGTTCCGCTTCATGACGGGGACGACCTCGCGCATGCCGAGGAAGACGCCCGTCTGGTCGACGGCGATCGTCCTGTGCCAGATCTCCAGCGTCATCTCCTCGAGGCCCTCGTACTGGATCACGCCGGCGTTGTTGACGAGGATGTCGATGCGTCCGTACCGCTCGACGGCGTCCCCCACCGCCTGCTTCCACGCGTCCTCGCTGGAGACGTCGAGGTGGATCGCCTGGATCGCGTCGGAGTCGAACGGGGGGTCCGGCTCGCGGACGTCTCCTGCGATCACCTGCGCGCCCTCCTGTGCGAAGAGCTCCGCCGTCGTGCGCCCCATGCCGCGCGCGGCACCCGTGATCAGCGCGACCTTGCCGTCCAGGCGAGCCATGTCGCCTCCTTTCCCGTTTCGAGGTTCGTGTCCGTCACCGCGTCGTGTACCTCCGCGCGACGGTCGAGAGCCCGACGGCGAGCACGAGGATCCCACCGGTGAAGATGTTCTGGTAGGAGGTCGGCACGCCGAAGATGCTCAGGCCGTTGATGCCGGTGTTGATGAAGATCACGCCGACGACCGTGCCGACGATGTGGAACTCGCCGTCGCGGAGCGTCGTCGAGCCGAGGAAGACCGCCGCGAAGGCGGACAGCAGGTAGCTGTCCGCGGCGGCGATCGTCCCGGAGCCGATGAGCGAGGAGAGCATCACGCCGGTGAGGGCGGCGCAGGCTCCGGACATGACGAAGGCGAAGATCTTCGTCCGGTCGACGGCGATGCCCGCGAGCCGCGCCGCCTCGGCGTTGCCGCCGACGGCCTGCAGCCGCTGGCCGAGGTCGGTCAGGTTGAGGATCACCCAGAGGAAGGCGAGCACCGCCGCGCTGACGAGCACCGGCTTCGGCACGTGCGCGAACTTCGTCACGGCGAAGTTCAGGAACGAGTCGGGCATGCCCGCCGCGATGGGCTGGCCGTTCGTGTACGTGTAGCTGACGCCAACGAGGACGGTGCCGATGCCGAGCGTGGCGACGACGGAGTTGATGCGCGCCTTCGCGACCAGGGCGCCGTTGACCGTCCCGATCCCGGCGCCGACGGCGACCGTCGCGATCACCGCGAGGGGGATCGAGAGGCCCTGGTGGCTCATCAGACCGGCGACCAGGACGCCGGCGAGGCTGGCGGCGTAGCCGATGCTCAGGTCGAACTCGCCGACGATGAGCGTGACGGTGAGGCCGCCGGCGATCAGCGCCGTGAGCGACGACTGGTTGAGGATGTTGATGAAGTTGTCGTAGGTGAAGAACGATCGCGGTGAGTGGATCGAGAAGACGACCGCCATCGCGAGCAACGCGATGAGCGTCGCGTAGCGGGACACGATCAGCAGGAGCCGGATGGTGGCGCGGTCGCTCAGGAAGCGTCCGCGCAGCTCCACGCGGCCGTCGTCGACCGGTTGCGAGACGTTGCTCATCGGGGCACCTCCACGTGCTCGTCGCGATCCGCGTAACAGAGGGAAAGGACATTCGCGGGCGTCATGTCGTCGCCGGAGACCTCGCCCGCGACGCGGCCCTCCGCGAGCACGACGATCCGGTCGCAGAACTCGACGAGCTCCTCGATCTCGGACGAGATCGCGACGATCGACGTGCCGTCCGCGGCGAGGCGGCGGACGATCGCGTGGATGTCGGCGCGCGCGCCGACGTCGACCCCGCGTGACAGCTCGTCGAGGACCAGCAGTCGCAGGTCCCGCGTCAGCCAGCGCGCGATGAGGACCTTCTGCTGATTGCCGCCCGAGAGCGAGCCGACGGGTTGCGCGATGCTCGAGGCCTTGATCCCGAGCTGCTCCGTGAGCCGCCGAGCGCGGCGGCGCGCGCGGCGCCCGTTCAGGAGCGGCAGCCAGGGGACGTGCCGCAGCGGCTTCAGGTCGCCGAGGTTGAGGTTGAACGCGACCGAGCGGTCGAGGAAGAGTCCCTCGGTCCGGCGCTCCTCCGGCACCAGCGCGACGCCGTCCCGGAGGGCGGCGCCGACGCTGCCCCAGCGGCGGGGACGGCCGTCGAGGACGACCTCGCCGGCCTCCGGCCGGTCCACCCCGGCGATGACGCGGGCGATCTCCGTCCGCCCGGCGCCGACCAGGCCGCCGAGCCCGACGATCTCGCCCCGCCGGACGCTGAACGAGACGTCGCGCACGGGGCCGCGCGTCACCTTCCTGACCTCCAGCAGCGGCCCGTCGCCCGAGCCCTCTCGATGCTGTTGCTCCCGCGCCTCGGCGTCGGCCTCCGCCTCCGGCTGGAGCTCGCGGCCGATGATCTCCTGCACGAGGCTCGAGCGGTCGAAGTCGCCCCGGCTCGCGCGGCGCGTCAGGTGCCCGTCGCGGAAGACGCTGATCGTGTCGGACAGGTCGAGGATCTCCGACAGCCGGTGCGAGACGTAGACCACGGCCACGTCGTGCGCGACGAGCTCGCGGACGACCGCGTGGAGGCGGTCGGCCTCCGCCGGCGACAGCGACGCCGTCGGCTCGTCCATCGCGATCATCGTGGCGCTGCCGATCAACGCGCGACCGATCGAGACGAGCCAGCGCTGCGCCACGCTCAGCTCGTCGACGCGCTTCTCCAGCGAGAACGTGATGCCGATCCGGTCGACGACGCCCTGGACGTCGCGCCGCGTCGCGCGCCAGTCGACGATGCCGAGCCGCTTGCGCTTGGAGCGGCCGAGGAGCATGTTCGCGAGGCCGCTGAAATGCGGCACCAGGTTGAGCTCCTGGTGGATGAACGCGAGACCGTGCTTCTGCGCGACCTGCGGCGAGGAGATCGCCACCTCGACACCGCCGATGCGGATCGAGCCCGCATCCGGCGCGACGAGCCCCGCGAGGCACCGGACGAGGGTGGACTTCCCCGCGCCGTTCGCCCCCACGAGGCCGTGCACCTGCCCCCGCCACACGTCGAAGTCGACCCCTGCGAGGGCCTGCGCGCCCGCGAAGGACTTGCGCAGGCCTCGCACCTCGATCCACGGGGCCTCGTCGTGCGGTGGGCGACCGCCGAGCCGGGCGGGCATGTCGTGTCCGAGCTCGGCGGCCGCCACCATCCCCCCTACTTGTGCTTCGCCTTCAGGAAGGCGTCGACGTTGCTCTTCGTGACGACGATGCCCGGGACCGCCACGACCTTCGGCTTCCACGACTTCCCCGCCTTGATCCCGGCGAGCGTCGTGTTGAAGACGACCTGGCCTTCCTTGTAGCCGTTCTCCCAGACCTCGTTCGTGAGCGAGCCCGACTTCACCAGCTGGATCGCCTGCGGGCTGCCGTTGATGCTGAACGACTTCACGTCGGAGCGGCTCTGCTGGCGGAGCGCCGCGACCGCGCCGTACATCGGCGAGTCCCAGCAGCCCCAGACGGCGAGGTTGCCGGAGCCGCGCGGATGCTGGGCGAGCCAGGCGGAGGTGTAGTTCGTGCCCTCCTGCTGCTCGCCCGGCAGGGTCAGGTTCTGGATCTGCACCTTCACGCCCGGCGCCTTCTTCATCGTCTTGACGAAGATCGCCTGGCGCTCGCGGCAAACCTGACCGCCGGTGTAGAAGAGCGCCAGGACCGAGCCCTTGCCGGCCTTCCCGCCCATCGCCTTCAGGACGGCGTTCGCCGACGGCTGGCCGACGGCGTCGATGGTCGTCATCAGGATGCCCGGCGCCAGCCCGCTGCCCCAGCCGCCCACCGGGATCTTCGCCGCGCGCGCGGCCTGCAGGCCCGCCCGCACCGAGGTCACCGGGAACGCGAGGTCGAGGATCATGTCCACCTTCTGGGACGCGTAGCGCTTGAACGCGGCGTTCGCCGCGTCGGCGTTGCCGTTCGCGTCGAAGACGAGGACCTTCCAGCCCTTCGCCTTGGCCGCGTCCGTGACGCCCCTGATCACCTCGACGTTGAGCGGGTCGCTCTGGACGAGGTCGACGATGCCGACGGTCTTCGTGCCCGCGGCCGCGTGGGTCGATGCCGGTCGTGCGGTGCCGACCAGCGACGCGGCGACCACGACGACCACGAGGACCGCCGCGGCCCCGAGAATTGCTGCCCGCTTCATCCCGAACGCCCTCCCTTGCTTCGTAAGATCACCATGACGTACGTTCGACATACCGTCATACAATTACTGGGGCGATCCTCGGCGATGGGTTCGCGAATGTCAAGTGCACGGGCGAAGGAGGCGAGATGGACTCGATCGCGGGCAAGGTCGCCGTCGTCACCGGCGGCGCGAGCGGCATCGGCCGCGGGGTCGTGGAGGCGCTCGCGGCGGCGGGGGCGAAGGTCGCTGTCGTCGACGCGGACGGGGAAGGAGCTGCAGCGGTGGCCGCCGAGGTCGGCGGCGAGGCGTTGGCGGTGCGGGCGGACGTGTCGCGCGAGGACGACGTCGAGCGGTACATGCGCGAGACCGTCGAGCGCTTCGGCTGCGTCGACCTCTACCACCTGAACGCCGGCATCGCCGGCGCGCCCGCGTTCCTGCCGGAAGCGAGCGCTGAGGAGTTCGACCGCGTCCTGGCGGTCAACGTCCGCGGCAGCTTCCTGGGTCTGCGCGCGGCGTTCCGGCAGTACGCCGAGCAGGGCGGCCCGGGCTCGGTCGTCCTTACCGCGTCCATCTGCTCGTTCGGCGGCGGCGCCGACCTCGTCGCCTACCACACCAGCAAGCACGCGCTGGTCGGACTGATGCGCTCCGCCGCGGTCTTCGGCGGCCCGATCGGCATCCGGGTCAACGCCGTCGCGCCGGGCGTCGTGCCGACGAACCTGCTGCCCGGGGCGGGCACGGCGACGGGCACGGCCGCTCCGAACGCCCGGGCCCGGCTCGCGCCGCTCCGCCGCGCGGGGACGACGGAGGAGGTCGCGAAGGTCGTCCTCTTCCTGCTCGGCGCGGACTCGTCGTTCGTCACCGGGAGCGTCTACTCCGTCGACGGCGGCGCGATCGCGGTCAACCCCGTGCGTCCGCACCAGGAGGGCATGTGACGGTGCAATCCGACGCCCTCGCCTGCGGTCTGCCCGTCGGCGGGCGGACGATCGAGACCGGCGAGTGGGACGACGTCCGGTCGCCCTACTCCGGCGCGCTGGTCGGACGTGTCGCGCGCGGCACCGCGGAGACCGCACGAGCCGCGGTCGCCGCGGCGGCGGAAGCGATGCGTACGCCGCTGCCCGTCCATCGCCGCGCCGCGCTCCTCGAGGCGATCGCCGCGGCGATCGACGCGCATCGCGAGGAGCTCGCGCGGCTCGTCTGCGCGGAGGCGGGCAAGCCGATCCGTGCGGCCCGCGTCGAGGCGGAGCGGGCGGCCGCCACCTACCGCGCGGCCGCCGATGCCGCACGTGCGCTCGCGGGGGAGATGGTGCCGCTCGACGCGTCTCCCGGCGGCGACGGAAAGCTCGGCTTCACGCTGCGCGTCCCGATCGGCGTGGTCGGCGCGATCTCGCCGTTCAACTTCCCGCTGAACCTCGTCGCGCACAAGCTGGCGCCGGCCCTGGCGGCCGGTTGCGCCGTCGTGCTGAAGCCGGCGCCCGCCGCGCCGCTGAGCGCGCTGCGACTCGCCGAGCTGGCCGCGGCGGCGGGGCTTCCCGCGGGCTGGCTGAACGTCGTCTGCGGGCCGGCGCGGGAGATCGGCGACGTGCTGGTGGACGACGAGCGCGTCCGCGCGTTGACGTTCACCGGCTCGGGCCCCGTCGGCTGGTCGCTGCGCGAGCGCGCGCCGCGGAAGCGCGTCCTGCTCGAGCTCGGGAACTCGAGCCCGCTGATCGTCGCCTCCGACGCCGACCTCGCGGCAGCGGCCGGCGCCGCCGTCGCCAGCGCGTTCGGCTACGCCGGCCAGACGTGCGTCTCGCTGCAGCGGCTCATCGTGCACCGCGACGTGTACGACGCGTTTCTCGCGGAGCTGCTCCCGCTCGTCGAGGCGCTCGTCGTCGGCGACCCTGCCGAGGAGGCGACGGACGTCGGCCCCGTGATCGACGAACGGAGCCGCGACCGCATCGTCGACTGGGTCGCCCGGTCGGGCGGCGCCATCCTCGCCGGGGGCGAGCTGACCGACGACGGCGTGTTGCGGCCGGCAGTGGTCGCGTCGCCGGCACCCGACTCCGAGCTCGCCTGCGGGGAAATATTCGGTCCCGTGGTGACGGTGCAGCCGTACGCCGCCGTCACCGAGGCGTTCGCAGCCGCGAACGCGACGCCCTACGGACTCCAGGCGGCGATCTTCACGCGCGACCTCGGTCTTGCCCTGCGCGCGGCGCGCGAGCTCGAGTTCGCCGGCGTGCTCGTGAACGAGCCGCCCAGCTGGCGCGCGGATCACATGCCGTACGGCGGCGTGAAGGACTCCGGCAACACACGCGAGGGGCCGCGCTTCGCCGTGCGCGAGCTGACGGAGGAGCGACTGATCGTGCTGAGCCCGTGAGGGGGCGCGGACGGCCGCGTCCTCTCCGGCCGCGTTCCGCCGGGGCCCCTGTGGAACGGGGTCAGACCCGGGTCTGACCCCGGGTTGCGACGGAAGCGAAACGATTGTGTGCCGATTCGCGCACGGCGATCGCTCCTTGCGGCAAGAACGACAGCGTTCGGTGCAGGGGCGGCGGCTCAGAGGGGCCACTCGCCGGCCAGGAGGCGCGGCACGAGGGGGTCGAGCAGGCGCAGCGTCATGCCCCACAGGACGTGGTCGCCCACGGCGATGCCCTCCACCAGCCGGCCCTCCGGCCAGTGCGACGAGCGGAAGAGCAGCTCCCGCCGCACACCCGGGCGTGCCAGGTCGCCGACCCACGGCGTCAGCACATCCACGATCTCGTCTGCGCTCAGCCGCCACGGCGTGTCGCCCGGGATGCGCCCCAGGAACGGCTGCACGTCGAAGCGCGACGGGCCCGACTGCACCGGCTCGAGCTCGGCCAGCACCTCGACCTGCGCCGGCGACAGGCCGATCTCCTCCTCGGCCTCGCGCAGCGCCGTCGCCAGCGGGCTCGCGTCGGCCGGGTCCGCCTGGCCGCCCGGGAAGCCGAGCTGGCCCGCGTGCAGCCCCCGGTCGGCGCGCACGACCAGCACCAGCCGCAGCATGCCCGCCCCGTCGCGGAAGACGGGGACGAGAACCGCGGCCGTCCGGCGCGCTACTTCGGGCGCCGCCCCAGCAGGCGCGCGACGTTCACGTCCCAGCCCCACCCGAACGCCTTCGGCACGAACAGCCGCGGCTCGTCGGGGTTCCACCACCGCCGCTTCACCCGTGCGACCGTGGGGCGCCGCCAGTCGTACGGAATGCCCAGGAACGTGCCGGTGCCGCGCTCGTCGGCCATCTCCCTCAACACCCTAGCCGGTGCACGTCGCGCCGCGGAATTCCCTTCGGGCGCGCGCCCGGGTAGACGAGCTCGAGCCGCGCGTAGTAGCGGGCGGCGCCGCAGCGCGTCAGCCGGTCGGCGACGACGGTGACGGCGAACGTGTGGAACCGCCCCGCCGCGCAGTTCGGCGTGCAGTCGTTCGCGAGGGCCGAGCCGGTCGCCGTCGCGCGCGCCGAGCCCCAGCCGCGCCAGCGCAGCGCCGCCAGCCCGTAGCCGGCGTCCGCGCACGCGAGGACGATGCTCTTCGGCTTGCTGACGAGCGGCCCGCAGTCGTTGATCCACGCGGTCGCGCCCGGCGGGCTGCAACCCACCTTCAGGTCGCGGAGCACGCTCGCGGGCGCGCTGTCGCAGCCGAGCGACGAGCCGAACGCCTCCACCCACCAGCCGAACGAGCCGCGGTGGAAGACCATCTCCGACGGCCCGGCCCTCTTCGAGTCGAGCCTCGCGGCCGCGTAGCGCGGATCGACGGTCGAGACGGTGAGGCGCACGATCCGGTTGTCCTTCGCCGCCGGCGAGTGCGGCTGCGCGACGTAGCCGTGGAAGATCGATCTATCTAGCGCGTCTTCGTGAACCGCCGCACGGCGGCGAGCAGCTCCTGCGTCTTCTCCTCGGCCTCCGCACGGTCGCCCGAGGTGAGGGCGCCGGCGACGCAATGGCCGACGTGCTCGTCCAGCACCTTCAACGCGACCGCGTCGAGCGCGGTCTGGACGGCGGCGATCTGCGTGAGGATGTCGATGCAGTAGCGGTCCTCGTCGACCATCCTCTCGATGCCGCGCACCTGCCCCTCGATGCGGTGCAGCCGCTTCTTCAGCGCCGGCTTGTCGTCGTGATAGCCGTACGTCGTCACGCGATCTCCTCGCGAACGCCGCGGAAGCGCCGCAGCCGCAGGCTGTTGCCGACCACGAACAGGCTGGAGCAGGCCATCGCGGCGGCGGCGACCATCGGGTTCAGCAGGCCGGAGACGGCGAGCGGGATCGCGGCGACGTTGTAGGCGAACGCCCAGAAGAGGTTGCCCTTGATCGTCGCGAGCGTGCGCCGGGAGAGCCGCACGGCGTCGACCGCGGCGCGCAGGTCGCCGCCGACGAGCGTCAGATCGGAGGCTTCGATCGCCACGTCGGCGCCCGTGCCGATCGCGAGTCCGAGATCGGCCTGCGCGAGCGCCGGCGCGTCGTTGATGCCGTCGCCGACCATCGCGACGACCGCGCCCGTCTCCTGCAGGCGGCGCACCTCGGCGGCCTTGTCCTCGGGGAGCACCTCGGCGACGACCCGGTCGATGCCGACCTCGGCCGCGACGCGCTCGGCGGTCGCGCGGGCGTCGCCCGTGAGCAGCACCGGCGACAGCCCGAGCCCGCGCAGCTCGCGTACCGCACCCGCGCTCGTGGGCTTCACCGCGTCGCGCACCTCGAGCCGTGCGCGCGGCTCGCCGTCCCAGACGACCTCGACCCCGTCGCCGCCGCGCCCGACCTCGACGCGCCGCCCCTCGACGAGCCCCGTCACGCCGACCCCGGGAAGGTTGCGGAACTCGCGCACCTCGGGCAGCGCGCCCACCTCGGCTCGCGCTGCGGCGGCGACGGCGCGCGCGACCGGATGCTCGCTTGCCGCCTCGACCGCGCCTGCGAGACGCAGCACCTCGGCGCGGCCGGCGCCGTTCAGCGGCACGACGGCCGTCAGCTCGAGCGCGCCCTCGGTGACGGTGCCGGTCTTGTCGAGCACGATCGTGTCGATGCGCCGCGTCCGCTCGAGCACCTCCGGGCCGCGGATCAGGATCCCCAGCTGGGCGCCGCGGCCGGTCCCGACCAGCAGGGCGGTGGGCGTCGCGAGCCCGAGAGCGCAGGGGCAGGCGACGATCAGCACGGCGACCGCGGCGGTGAACGCCGCCGCCGCCGAGGCGCCCGCGAGCAGCCAGGCGGCCAGCGTCGCGACGGCGATCGCCAGCACCACCGGCACGAACACGGCCGACACGCGGTCGACCAGCCGCTGCACCGGCGCCTTCCCCGTCTGCGCCTGCTCGACCAGACGCGTGATCCTCGCGAGCGCCGTGTCCGCGCCCACCCGGGTCGCGCGCACGACGAGCCGCCCGTAGGTGTTGAGCGTCGCGCCGGCGACGGCGTCACCGGCCGCGACCTCCACGGGCACCGACTCGCCTGTGAGGAGCGAGCGGTCGACCGCGGAGGCGCCGTCGACGACCTCGCCGTCGGTGGCGATCCGCTCGCCCGGCCGCACCGCGAACAGGTCGCCGGGGCGGAGGCGGTCGACCGGGACGAGCTGCTCCTCGCCGTCGCGCAGCAGCAACGCTTCCTTGGCGCCGAGCTCGAGCAGCGCGCGGATCGCGGCGCCGCTCGTGCGCTTCGCGCGCGTCTCCAGAACGCGGCCGAGCAGGATCAGCGTCGTGATCACGGCGGCGACCTCGAAGTAGACGTCGGCGTCGACGCCGGCGAGCAGCACGACCGTCGACCAGGTCCAGGCGGCGAGCGTGCCCAGCGAGACGAGCGTGTCCATCGAGGCCGACCGGCGCCGCAGGGCGGCGAGGGCGCTGCGATGGAAGCCGACGCCGCTCCAGAACACCACCGGCGTCGCGAGCCCGAGCGACGCCCACTCCCAGCCGGCGAACTGCAGCGCCGGGACCATCGCGAGCAGCGCCGCGGGCAGCGTCAGCACGACCGCCGCGGCGAGACGCGGCACGAGCGGGTCGGCGGCCGCCGCCGCCGCCGGAGCGGCGTCGCTGCGCTCGCGGGCGCCGTAGCCGGCGGACTGGACCGCCTCGACGAGGTCGGCGACGCTCGCCTGCCGGGGGTCGAAGCGCACCGCCGCGCGCTCGGTCGCGAGGTTGACCGTCGCCTCGGCGCCGGCGACCTCGTTCAGCGCCCGTTCGACGTGGGCCGCGCAGGACGCGCACGACATGCCTTCCAGCTCCAGCTCGACCGTCGCGCTCACGGCGCCGAGTATACCCCATAGGGGTACAAATCAACCGTCGGTCGCACGGCGGAGATGCGCCTCCATGCCGTCCAGCAGCAAGGTGAGGCCGCGCCCGCCGCGAGGCCGCAGGGCGGGCGCGGGCGTTGCCCGAGCGGTTCGAGCTTCTCGACGCGGCCGACCGGACCCGCTCGCCGCGCGCCGGTTCGGGCGCATGCAGCAGCGCTGATCCGCGCGTACCATCGGCGGCCGTGCGCCGTCTCGCCCTCCCGCTCGTCGCCGTGCTCGTGCTCGCCGCCCCCGCGGGCGCCGCGAAGAAGAAGCCGAAACCACCCGCGCCGCCTCCGCCCGGCCAGACGCTGCACCGACACACCGACGCCGACACCGCGAAGGCTCGCGCCGCCCTGCTGACGCTCGACGCGCTCGGAGGCGGCTGGCGCGCGAAGACGCCGGCGAGCCGCAAGGCCGGGCTCACGTGCAGCTCGTTCCTGCCGGTCCTGAACGGCGTGGTCGAGACGGGCGCGGCCGTCTCGCCCGAGTTCCAGGCCTCGGCGACGGGGCCGTTCGTGGGGCAGGCGACGTGGGTCTACCGCACGGCCGCGCAGGCCTCGACGCTCTGGCGGCGCGTCGTCGGGCCGGGCCTGGAGCGCTGCTTCGCCGACTCGGTGGCGCAGGGCTCGACGCGCTCCGTGCTGTTCGAGGTGAAGCGGCGCTCGGCGCTCGGGCTGCCGCGCCTCGAGGCGCGCGCCGCCGGCTGGCGGGTGACGGCGACCGCCGTCAGCGCGGGGCAGAAGGTGACCGCCTACACCGACCTGATCGTGCTCTCCCGCGGCCGGACGGTGAGCGAGCTGACGATCGCGCAGTTCGCCTCGCCGATGCCGCGGGCGCGGGAGGTCGCGCTCGCCCGGCTCGCGGCCGCCCGACTGTAAAGCGACACGAGTACCTCTGGAAAAGGACCAGACCTCCGTCTAGGGTGAGGCTCGTGCTCCGGTTCACCCCGATCGCCGCGTTCGTCGCGGCGCTGATCTTCGTCGGGCCCGCGGCGGCCGACGACTGGCTGCCGCATCCCGCCGGGGCGACCTGGGAGTACCAGTGGACGGACAGCGTCTACAACAAGACGCCGACCAAGGAGAAGGTCACCGTCAAGAACCAGAAGGGGCCCGCGTTCACGCTCGCCTGGACGACCGACGGCGAGGGCAACCCCGCCGACGCGCCGACCTCGACCGGCACCGTCTCGTTCCAGGAGACGAACTCGGGCCTGCTCAACACCGACTGGACGAGCAGCCCGCCGCCGACGAACTTCCCGATCCTCTGCGCGACGTTGACGAACTGCGGCAACAGCCTCGCGAGCACCTACTACAACATCATCTGGGGCGGGCGCGTGCCGGTGCTGGCCGAGCCGCTGATCAAGGGCCTCAGCTGGTCGAGCACGGGCGCGGCGAACAACGACGTCGCCAGCTCGTCGCAGTACCTCGGGCTCGAGCAGGTGTCGGTGCCGGCCTTCCCGCAGCCGGTGGTGGCGGCGAAGGTGCAGTCCGACATCACGCAGGCGGGCGCGATCGGCGATCCGTACGGCAGCGGCGTCCGCACGATCTGGTGGGTCTTCGGCGTGGGGCCGGTGAAGGTCGTCTTCGAGCACTCCGGCGGCACGAACGCCCCGGTGACGACCTCGGTGCTCACGTCCACCTCGCTGAAGCCGGGCCCGCCGCCCGACGACTCCGACTACTTCCCGCTGAAGAAGGGCCTGACGGGCACCTACCGCTGGACGAACACGAAGCATCTACCTCAACCCGAGGTTGAGACTCTCTCCGTCGATGCGGTCGCGAACGGCTCGGCGCAGCTGTCGGTGAAGAGCGTCTCCGGCCCGATCAAGGTGCAGGCCGCGTACGGCTACACCGACCGTCTCGACGGGCTCACGAACATCTGGGGGACGACCCAGGCGGCGACGCTGGCGAAGCTGCCGCC
Organism: Gaiellaceae bacterium; assembly: GCA_036380895.1. GTDB lineage: Bacteria > Actinomycetota > Thermoleophilia > Gaiellales > Gaiellaceae > PALSA-600. The sequence continues at coordinate 98,436 of DASVDV010000006.1, forward strand.
GCTCGGGCCGAAGTCGGCGGCGAAGTCGAAGCGGCGGCACTTCTTCACCCCGCTCGACCTGATGGACTTCGGCTTCAACCCGATCCTGCCCGCCTACCCGGCGCCCAAGGACACCTGGGCGGCCGCGACGCACGGCCGCGACTGGCAGGTCTTCGGCGTCAAGGGGCGCACGACGGTGCTCGGCCAGCAGACCGTCAAGGTGCCGGCCGGCACGTTCAAGGCGCTCGCCGTGCGCACGGTGCTGAAGCAGCCCGGCTTCCCGTTCGGGAGCGGCGTGCGCACCTGCTGGTTCGCGCCCGACCGCGGTCTCGTGAAGCTCGTCTTCGCGCACGCCGACCACAGCGTCTCGACGGTCGTCCTCACGAAGTAGCTCCGATGAGGCGGCTCCTGCTGCTGCTCGTCGCGGTCGTGGGCCTGCTCGCCGCCGGCTGCGGCGGCTCGCACGCGCGCTCGGAGACGAGCGACTACATCGACCGCGTCAATGCGGTGATGGCCCGGATCGGCGCACCGCTGCAGCAGGTGAGCGACGCGAACAGAGCTTTTGCCAAGTCTCCCGGCGCCGCCAAGATCGTGCCGAAGCTCGTGCGTTCGCAGGCGACCCTCCGGCGGCTCCGGCGGCAGCTGCGCGAGGTCGATCCGCCGCCCGAGGCGCGCAAGCTGCACGCGCTGCTGCTGCGGCTCGTCGGCCGCGAGGAGGAGCTCTCGGGCGAGGTGCTCGCGCTCGCGCGGTTCCTGCCGCGCTTCCAGGCGGCGCTCGCGCCGGTGGCGCCGGCGAGCCGCGCGCTCGGCGCCGAGCTCGCCCGCAAGAAGGGCAGCCCCGCCGACAAGGCCGCCGCGCTCGACGCGTACGGGACGGCGCTCGCGGGCGCCGAGCAGCGGTTGCGCAGGCTGAAGCCGCCGCCCGTCTCTCAGCCCGTCTGGCGGCAGGAGCGGGCGATGCTTGCGGCGGTGCGCACGAGCGGCGCCGCGCTCGCCGACGGGCTGCGCCGCAAGCAGGCGAAGCGTCTGCCGGCGCTGCTGCACGCCTTCGACGCCGCCTCCGCGCGCAACCGCACGCAGGCCGCCCAGCGTGTCCAGATCGCGGCCGTGAAGGCGTACAACCGGCGCATCGGCGAGCTGCAGAAGCTCGTTCTCGCCGCCGGTCGCGAGGAGCGCCGCCTGCAGGGCACCCTCGGCTGAGCCCCGATGAAAATCCCTCGAACGAGGGATCAGGTCCCTATTGCATCGGACTGTGAACTATGGGATCGTGACCAGCCGCGACGCATGGGGGCGTCGCAGCAGGCAACGGAGAGGGGACGATCATCACCGCTTACGCCGGGACCGCGGGGTTCGGTTCTGGAGGCATCAGCATCGCGGCGCTCCGCACTCGGAGCCTCCGCTACTGGCTGGCAGGCATCGGCCTGCTCGGCCTCGTCGTGCTGTACGCCTCGCCGCTGGTGAGCGCCCTTCGCACGCCCGGCGCCGTCACCCCCCTCCCGGCGCTCCGGGCCCCGCTGCCGTTCTTCCCCAAGCTGGCAGTCCCCAAGCTGCAGCCCGCCCCCGCCGTCCCCTCGCTCGAAGCGCTGACCCGCAAGCTGAAGGCGGCGCAGCCCACCAGCACCCGCAAGTCGGTCACCCGCCGCGTCCCCGTCGTCGCCGACGCCTATACCCTCGTCCCGCCCGGCGAGCTGCAGGGCGGCGCGACGAAGGCGCCGCCGTTCGCCGCCTCGAGCACGGTCGCCGCCGCGGCCGCCGCCGTCACCGGCGCGGCCGTCGTCGGCAGCTCGGTCGGCGCCCCGTACGGCAACACCCCGCAGACCCCCGCGCCCGGCACGCCCGCCACGGTCGAGGACACGATCGGCGGCGTGCCCTCGTCGCTCGCCGCGGGCAACTCGACCCCGGCCGCCGGCACCGCCCCCACGGTCGTCGACACGGTCGGCAACCCGCCCGCCGGCGCCCTGCAGGACGCGACCACGACGACCCCCTCCGGTCAGGCCGCGGCCCCGACGACCACGACCCCCTCGGCCGCGGCCGCCGCTGCGACGACGACCGCGACGCCGGGCGACACGGCCACCGCAGCGACGACCGCCACGACGCCGGGCGCCGCGGCGGCCGCGGCGACCACCCCTTCGACCGATGCCCCGGCCGGACAGTCGGGGTCCGACCCGGGTCTGACCCCGGGGTCCGCCGCGGCCACGCCTCCGGCGGACGGTGCGGCGGCGCCGGCGACGCGCGACGAGCACACGACCGTCACCGCCTGGAACGACACCGCGGCCCCCGCGGACGACACGACGACGCCGCCGGCGGACGACACGACGCCGCCCGCGGACGACACGACGATCTCCTCCGAGCCGATCACGCCGCCGGCGGTCGACGACATCTCCGCGCCGCCGACCACCGACGTGACCGCGCCGACCACGAGCGGCGACGTCTCGGCGCCCGACACGACCACCACCGACACCACCACCACCACGGGCGACGAGAGCGACCCGGTGCCGCCGACCATCTCGGTCGACGCGCCCGACACGACCACGACCGTCACCGTGACGACCCCTGCCTCCAACCCTGGCGACGGGCTCGACACGACCGTGACGACCCCGGACGACGCGGCCGCCGGCACGATCGCCGCCGCGCCGGGCGACGACGGTTCCGACGGGACCGCCACCGACGCGCCCGGCGACACGCTGACCGCCGCCTGCGCGACCGGCGGCAGCGCGACCTCGCCGACCCCGACCGACGGCGGCTCCGCCGGCGGCACCGACGAGACGGCGTGCTCCGACGACTCGACCACGATCCCCGACGGCGCCGACGTGCCGCCGGCCGACCCGGCGGCGACGCCCGGCAGCGGCCCCTCGCCGCCGGCGGAGTGGGCGGTCGACGCAACCGGTGAGTCCAGCACCGTCGCGATCAGCGGCGGCGACATCGTCGTCACCGCGGGCGGCGTGATCAGCTCGCGCGCGGCGGCCGACGTGACGACCCTGACCATCTCCGGCGGCAGCGCGCTCGCGCTCGACCTGTCCGGCGGCGACCTCGGGGTCGCGCTCGTCTTCCTCGCGGCGGCGGACGGCTCGCTGACCGTCGGCCCGGGCGCCGGCTCCGACTGGAGCTGGGACGGCGGCGCCGGCACCGTCTCGGGCGGCGGCATCGCGTCACTGCGCTTCGCCAACGTCACCCACCTGACGGCGGGCGGAGCCGACGACACGCTGCACGGCCCGGCGGCCGACAGCGTCTGGACGATCGACGGCGCCGGCGCGGGCACCGTCGGCGGCCTCGCCTTCAGCGGCTTCGAGAACCTCGCCGGCGCCGCCGGCAACAAGGACGAGTTCGTCGTCGACGCGACCGGCTCGGTCGCGGGCGTCGTCGACGGCGGCGCGGGCGGCTACGACACGCTCGTCATCGGTGGCGGCACGTACGAGAACGTCACCTACGTCGCCACCGACCCGAGCTCCGGCTCGGTCGACCGCGACGGGAACGTGATCACCTACACCGGCCTCGAGCCGGTCGCCGACTCCGGGAACACGTCGTCGACGAAGACCTACACCGGCACGGGCGGCGACGACCAGATCGTGATCGCCGACACCGGCACCGCCAACGACGGCGGCTTCCAGATCACGGCGAACACGAGCGAGAGCATCCAGATCTCGGGCGCCGCCGACATCCAGTCGCTGACGATCGACGCCGGCGACGGGAACGACTCGATCGAGATCCAGTCGATCGACTCGCTCTTCACCGGCACGATCCACCTGATCGGCGGCTCCGGCACGAACACGCTGATCGGGTCCGCCGGCGGCGTCTTCGACGTGACGGGCATCGGCTCCGGCGTCTACACCCCGAACGGCGGCCCGCGCGTCGAGTTCGACGGGATGCAGAACCTCGCCGGCGGCCCGGGCGGCACCGGCTCGGTGGACGTCACGCTCGGCACCTTCGTCCACTTCGGCGCCACGTCCGTGTCGTTCGGCGCACCGACCACCGTGGGCGCGAAGCTCAGCGACGGCTCCAGCGTCAACGACCTGACGATGGCCACGCTCGGGCTCAGCGGCGTCAGCGTCTTCGTCGGCAGCGGCTACGGCACCGACGACGCGGCCGGCTTCACCGGCACCGTCGACCAGCTCGGCGCGGCGTTCGTCGCCGACACCGCCGGCGGCCGCTTCTGGACGGCGCTCCACGCGACCTCCGGCACGGTCACCGTCGACTACAACTCGAGCTGGGACGGCGTCTCGGTCGACTTCACGCACCTCGACCTCGCCAACGGCACCACGTACGGCACGAACGGCCTCGCGGTCGGCGGCGTGACGCTCAACGACGCCGTCCCGACGCTCAGCGCCTCCGCCACCCACGTCTCGGCGAGCGTCGGCGGGCTCCTCTCCGGCAGCGCCGACTTCTCCGTCAGCCGCCAGGCGATCGCGAACGCGGAGGTGAGCGGCGGCACGCCGTCGACCCTCGGCGCCGACCTGGTCACCCTGACCCTGACGAACCTCACGCTCGTCGCCGGCCGCGACGGCTTCGGCGCCTCGATCGGCGGCGACGGCGCGACGCTCACGCTCGCCGAGCTGGCGCCGTCCGACTCGAGCTCGGACAGCCGCGTCTGGTGGGCGACCAAGGCGACGGGCCTGACCGTGACGCTCGACGTCCCCGGCCTCTCCGGCACGGTTACCGGCGGCTCGGTCTCGGTGAACGGCGCTTCGGGCGCCGACGCGAACGGCGTCGCGGCCACCGCGCTCACCGACTGGGGCGCCGCGACGGGCGGGGCCTCGCCGGCCGGCTTCACCTTCACCGGCGCCGTCACGGCGGTCGCCGGCACGATCGACACCGTCTCGTTCGCCGGCGTGCTCACCGGCAGCATCGGCTTCGCGATCTCGGTGCAGAGCCTCGACGTCGACCTGCCGGGCGACGCCACCGCCTCCGCCGCGAAGCTGCTGACGGTCACGCTCACCGACGCCGACCTGAAGCTCGGCGCCGACGACTTCGGCGCCACCGTCGGCGGCGGCCCGTTCACCTTCGTCGCGCTCGCGCCGACCGCCGGCGCCGACACGCGCAGCTGGTACGCCGCGGTCGGCTCGGGCCTCACCGTGACGGCGACGCTGCCGGGGATCACCGGCACGATCACGGCCGGCGGGCTGCGCGTGAACCAGGC
>DASVDV010000007.1:0-30308 GCA_036380895.1 Gaiellaceae bacterium
ATCCTAGCAGAGCACGGGCGGCGAAACGACCCGATTTGCCGCGATGCGTCCAAACGAGGGCCGGTCCAGGTTGTGCGCTCCGTCCTGTCAGGTGAGGCGGCTTTGCTTGGTATACTCGGGCACGTCCGCAAGTTCGTCACCGACGAGCGCCGATTGCAAATCAGCGGGCCCAGCGCACACAACTCATGTGGCTCCCCCAACCGGGGAGGAGGTTCTGAGCGCGATGGCGTACGTCATCACCCAGCCGTGCATTGGGACGAAGGACGCGTCCTGTGTCGAGGTCTGCCCCGTCGACTGCATCCATTCGGATGACAACGCGGAGCAGTATTTCATCAACCCGGACGAGTGCATCGACTGCGGCGCCTGCGAGCCCGAATGCCCGGTCGAGGCGATCTACCCCGAGGACGCGCTGCCGGCGAAGTGGGAGGCGTTTACGGCGATCAACGCCGCCTACAACGACGGCGTGGAACAGGTCGACTCGCTCGTCGACGCGTACCTGCAGACGCACGAGCTGCCGCCGCTCGAGGGCTTCCGCTGAGCGAGCCGCTCGAGGCGCTGGCCGCGCTGCTCGACCGCGCCGTCCGTGCGCTCGGGCGCGCGGGCGAGACCGACGAGGCGGCGCGGATCGCCGCCGAGGCCTGGTGGGTGGTGCGCGACCCCGCCCCGACCGCGGCGCGGCGGCTGAACGCCACGCTTCACGTACTGACCCTGAAGGACAACTGACCCGGAAAGAGCGAAAGGAGAACCCATGTCCACGGAAACCGACGCGATCCTGGACGTGCGCAGCGAGCCGCCCGCCCGCCGCCACGAGCTGATCTTCGACACGTACCACGCCCTCGAGCCGGGCTCGGGCTTCGTGCTCGTGAACGACCACGACCCGAAGCCGCTCTGGTACCAGTTCGAGGCCGAGTACACCGGCGCCTACACCTGGGACTATCTCGAGCAGGGCCCGCAGGTGTGGCGCGTGCGGATCGGGCGGCCCGCGGCCGCCTAGGAATGCATCGCGGCGAGGTGGGCGACGCAGAGATCGGGCTCGGCGAACGGCTCGAGCCGCGAGACGGTCGACGAGGCGCCGAGCTCGGCCAGCGCGCCTCGCATCAGCCCGAGATGGATCGGACAGACGATCTCGCGGTGACGGCGGGCCAGCTCGAGGAACGGGCACGGCCGCATCGCGATCCGGTCCTGCTCGTCGAGGCGCGGCCGGAACCCGACGCCCTCGAGCAGCGTCAGCAGCCGCTCGCACGCTTCGTCGTCGGACAGCGACGCGAACGGCGGCGGCGAGTCGACGAGGTGGTGACCCCACACCTCGCCCACCTGCTCCAGCTCGGCGCCGCGGTCGCCGCCGCGCGCGACCAGCGTGGTGAGGATCTCGGCGAGCAGCCGGTAACGGCGGCCCGCGTCGCCGGTCGCCGACTCGGCGGCGCGGAACAGTCGCCGCGGCCGTCCGCGCCCGGCGGCCGGGGCGATCTCGACCTCGACCAGCTCGGCTTCGCTCAGCGCGGTCAGGTGGGCGCGCACCGTGTTCGGGTGGAGCCCCACGCGGTGCGCGAGCTCGCGCGTGTCGAGCGGCCCCTCGCGCACGAGCTCGGCGAGGAGCCGCCCGCGGCTCGGGTCGCCGAGCGCACGGTGGCGCCGCCGCTCCTGCTCGGCGTCGCCGATCAGCGTGCCGCGACCCTCGGAGACATCGTGCAAATCGTACAAAATCCATGAGCCGCCTCTCGGGGCTCGTCCCGGCGGTCCGCTTCCCGCTGCTCGCGCTCGGGCTCGCCTCCCTCTTCGCGGGCGTGTGGGCGGGGCTGCTCCGCTTCGGCTGGAGCCTGCCCACCGGCCGCGCGAACCTGGTCGAGCTGCACGGCCCGCTGATGGTGTTCGGCTTCCTCGGCACCGTCGTCTCGCTGGAGCGCGCCGTGGCCCTGCGGCGGCCGTGGGGCTACCTCGCGCCCGCGGGGGCGCTGGCCGGCGCCGGGCTGCTGCTCTTCGGCGTGCGCCAGGGAGCCGGCGAGCTCGTGCTGCTGCTGGCCGGCTGCGTGCTCTGCGGCCTGTTCGTGGTGATCCTGCGCGCGCACCGCACCGCCGCGACGGCGACGCTGCTCGTCGGGGCGCTCCTGTGGGTCGCGGGCGACGCGATCTGGCTGGCGGGCCGGCCGCTCGTGCAGGTCGTGCCCTGGTGGGCGGGCTTCCTCGTGCTGACGATCTTCGGCGAGCGGCTCGAGCTGGCGGCGATGGGCCGGCTCGACACGCTCGGCCGCGCGACCTTCGCGGCGCTGACGCTGTGGCTGATCGCCGGGCTCGCCCTCTCGGCGGCCGACGCCGGCGCCGGCATCCGGGTCGCCGGCGCCTCGCTCGCCGGCTTCGCCCTCTGGCTCGCGCGCTACGACATCGCCCGCCGCACCGTGCGGCGGGCGGGCCTGCCCCGGTTCGTGGCGTGCGCCCTGCTCGCGGGCTACGTCTGGCTCGCGGTGGGCGGCGTGCTCTGGGCCCGCGACGGGGCGGCGGTCGCGGGCCCGGCGCACGACGCCGAGCTGCACGCGATCTTCCTCGGCTTCGTGTTCTCGATGATCTTCGGGCACGCGCCGGTGATCTTCCCCGGCGTGCTCGGACTGGCGATGCCGTACCGCCGCGTCTTCTACGGGCACCTCGCGCTGCTGCACGTGGGCGTCGCGCTGCGGATCGCCGGCGACCTGGGCGGGAGCTTCCGGCTCGCGCAGCGCGGCGCGCTGATCGGCGCGATCGCGATCGGCGTCTTCCTCGTCGCGACGATCGGGTCCGCGGTCGTCGCGCGGCTCAGCCGGCGCGGCGCGGCCGCAGTCCCGGCAGCCCGGCGCGCACGCTGAGCGCGGCGCCGGCGAGCGCGACGGCCGCCGAGACGGCGAGCAGCGCGCCGCCCACGGTGGCGGCCCGGGCCGAGCCGGCGAGGACGCCGTCGATCGCCGCCTCGATCCCGACCGCGAAGACGGCGGCCTCGGCCACCCACACCCGTGCCGGGTAGAGCGCGGCCTGCTTCGGGCGGGGCCCCGGCGGCCACCAGGTCCAGGCGGCGAGCGAGAGCAGCTTGCCGACGTGGCCGAGTGTGGCGCCGGCGGCCCAGCCGACGAGCAGCGCCAGCACGTACGCGACGAGCCGCCGGGGGGTCTCGACCGCGCCGAGCAGCATCGCGATCCCCAGCGCGGCCGCCTGGGCGAGGAAGAACAGGCCCGTGGCCAGGTGCAGCAGCGGCCCCTCCGGCACGTCGAGACGGTGCCGCCGCGCGACGCCGATCATCAGCGCCGCGAAGCGGGCGACCGCGGCGACGCAGAGGAAGGCGCCGGCCAGCTCGAGCGGCCGCTCCGCGAGCGCGAGCCCGGCCAGCAGCAGCCACAGCCCGACGGTCAGGACGAGCTCCTCCACGGGAAGCCGCCGGCGCGGCGCCGCGGGCGCCATCGCCAGCATCGGCCCCAGCGTGCGCCCGACCGTCACCAGCAGCAGGGTCAGCCACCCGAGCGCGGCCAGGTGCAGGTGCACGCCGATCGCGCGGTCGTGCGGCATGCCCCACACCGGGCGCCATTCCCGGTCGGCGAGCGCGGCGCCGAAGACGAGCGCCGCGGCCGCGTGCAGGGTCGACAGCAGCACGCCGGCGCGGCTGGCGAGCAGCGTCCGGTCGCCCGGCGCGCGCAGCGCCAGGCTCGCCAGCTCCCAGGCGACGAGGACGAAGCCGGCCGTCTCGGCCGCGGCCGCCGGCCAGATCACCGCGTCCAGGTCGCGCGCGATGCCGGCGGCGAGCGCGGGGCCGGCGCAGAGCAGCGGCAGCGCCAGGGTGCCGCGCACGCGGGAGGCGTCGCAGCGGAGCATCGTCGGCAGCACGTGCAGCGCGCCGCCGGAGACGGCGAGCGGCAGGAAGCCGAGCGCGACCAGGTGCACGCCGAGCAGCACGTCGCGGTCGGCGAAGCCGCCGGCGGCGAGCGCGTCGCCGGCGAGGGCGAGCACCACGGCCGCGGCGAGCCAGCAGCCGAGCGCCGCGATGAAGTAGCCGGCGACGAGCCAGCCCGGCGCGGGCCGGCCGACGCGGACGCGCGAGGGTGGGGGATCCGTCACGCCGCGAGCGCGCGGGCCCGCGGGAAGAGCACGTTGTTCTCCTCGTGCACGTGCTGGTGCACGTCGAGCTCGAGCCCGTGCAGGCCGTCGAGCAGCGCCCGGTGCGTCGAGCAGCGCGCGGCGGCGCGGTCGTAGCCGCGGGTCAGCTCGCGCAGGCGCTGCAGCGCCGCGCCCGTGTCGGCGTGCTCGTGCTCGAGCCGCGCCAGCTCGTCGGGGCCGGGCTTCCCGCCGCCCACGAGCGCCGGGAACAGGTGCGCCTCCTCGTCGTCCATGTGCTCGTCCAGCTCGCGCCGCAGCTCCGCGAGCACGCACTCGACGTCGCGCAGGGCGGGATCGTCGTCGCCGTGCACGTGCGCCGCACGCTCCGCCAGCTCGGTCAGGCGCGGCAGCTCCCAGCGCAGCCGACCGTGGTGGACGTCGACGATGTGGGCGCAGAGGTCGGCCAGCGGCTCGCTCGCCCAGTCGCGGCTCTCCACCGCCGACACGGCCGGCTCGCTCTCGAGGAACGCGACCACCGTCTTCGCGTCGAGGCCGCGCTCGCGCGACGCCTCCTCCAGGCTGCGCCGCCCGCCGCAGCAGTAGTCGAGCCCGAGGCGCTCGAGCACGCGGCCGCGCGCCGGGCGCTCCACCACGAGGTCGGCCAGGGTGCGGGATGGATCGATCGTCATCTGCCTGCTCCTTTTTCTCAATTGTCTCGCGCGAGCCACGCAAACGCCTCGTCGGCGATCCGCGGCGGCCCGGCGGCGCAGCGGCGCCACCGGCTCAGGTCGCGCAGCACCCGCGGACTGCGGATCAGCCGCTCGACCGTCTCGCGCACGTCTCGGCCCTCGAAGAGGAAGATCGCCTCGTGCTCGGTGACGAAGACCTGGTGGCGGTCGAGCTCGCCGGGCTCGAGGTCGAACGGCGGCCCGCCGGCGACGAGCTCGCGCGCCCGCGACGCCATGCCCCTGCGCAGCGGGACGACCACGAGCACGCGCCCGCGGCGCGCCTCGCCCGCGCGCAGCTCGGCGACGAGCTCGGCCAGCTCGAAGACCGCGCCGGCCGCGCCGAGCGGCGCGACCGCCACGGAGCCGCCGCCGGCGAGGTCGAGGATCACCGACTTCTCGCCGAGCAGGCGCTCGCCCGCCTCTCGCCCCACGCGCACGCCGGCGACGCGGTCGAGCGGCACGCGCTCCACGGCGATCCTCCCGCCCGGAAGAGAGCCGCGCAGCACCAGGTCGGCGCCGTCCAGCTCGATGTTGCCACTGGCGACGCCGCCGCGCTCGCCGCGCCACGCGATGGCGTAACCGCTCGTGCGCCGTGCGACCGCTGCTGCATCGGTCCTCATGCGTGGAGCATGAATGCTCCGAGCGCGGGTCGCGTCCGGGTGTCTCCGCGGCCGCGTGCGGCAAACTACGGAGACGGTGGACGTCCGCCTGAAACGCGCCTACGACCCGCCGGCGGCCGACGACGGCTACCGCGTCCTGATCGACCGGCTCTGGCCCCGCGGGCTGCGCAAGGAGGCGGTCGCGCTCGACGAGTGGGCGCGGGAGCTGGCTCCGAGCGACGGCCTGCGCCGCTGGTTCGGCCACCGCCCCGAGCGGTTCGGCGCGTTCCGCACGCGGTACGTCGACGAGCTGCGGGCGCAGCAGCCGAAGCTGGCGGAGCTGCGCCGGCGGGCGCGCGCGGGAACGCTGACGATCGTCTACAGCGCCCGCGACGCCGAGCACAACGACGCGGTCGTGCTGGCCGACGTCCTGCGGCGCGGCCTGCGCGGCTAGCTCGTTCCGCGGAAAACCCCGACGGGGGTCGGGGAAATCCCGCACGCGGCGTGCGGATCGCGGCGGATTCCGCGCCTGCCGGCCGCTCCTACCGTCCGCTCGACCGAAGCGACGACCAAGGAGCGACCGATGGGCTATCCCGCAGCAGGACACATTCCGAGCACGACGCGCCGCAGCGGCGGCGGAGACACCGAACGCAGCGTGCTGCTGCGGCTGCTGATCGTGTTCGGTGGCGTCGCCCTCGGCGTGACGATCGTGCTCGGCGTGTGGCTCGCGGTGTCCGCGCAGCGCGCCCGCGACGACGCGGACGCGGCTGCGAAGGCCGCCTCCGGCTCGATGGCGGGCATGGCCGGCATGGCCGGCATGTCGAGCACGGCCGCGGGCGCGACGGCCCCCGCGAGCTTCGCGGGGGTCGCGCCGGCGAACGCCGCGGCGATCGCGATGCGGCACGCGGCCGTGCCGGCCGCCCTGCCGGCGGCGCCGGCGGGCTCGGTCGCGCAGGTCGACCTGCCGATCTCGCACGGCGTGGTGTCGATCGCGCCCGGCATCCGCTACGACGCCTGGACGTTCGGCGGCAGCGCCCCGGGGCCGGTCATCCACGTGCGCAAGGGGCAGACCGTGCGCGTGACGCTCCACAACGACTCGCCGATGCCGCACTCGGTCGACTTCCATGCCGCCGAGGTGGCGCCGAACGTCGACTTCTCCGACGTCGCCCCCGGCGCCACGAAGACCTTCAGCTTCGTCGCCTCGACGCCCGGCGTCTTCATGTACCACTGCGGCACCGCGCCCGCCTTCGTGCACATCGCGAATGGCATGTACGGCGCGATCGTCGTCGACCCGGGCACCCTGCCGCCGGCGCAGAAGGAGTACGTCCTCGTCTCGAGCGAGTGGTACCTGAACGCGCCCGGCGACAAGACGCCGGCGTCGCTCGACCTGACGAAGGCCGACCAGATGACACCCGACTGGGTCACCTGGAACGGCTACGCGAAGCAGTACCAGGATCATCCGCTGCCGGCCGACCCGGGCGACACGGTGCGCTTCTGGGTCGTCGACGCGGGCCCGTCGCTGACCACCGACTTCCACGTCGTCGGCACGGTGCTGCAGCGGGCCTGGCTGAACGGCGACCTGGTCGACGCGCCGCAGCACGACGTGCAGACCGCGCCCGTGCCCGCCGGCGGCGGCGGCGTCTTCGACGTGAAGATCGACAGGCCCGGGCTCTACCCCTTCGTGAGCCACTCCTTCGCGAGCGTCAACCTCGGCGAGGTGGGCGTGCTCGACGTCGGCGGCGTCAAGGGGACGATGAGCCACTGAGCGTCTGCTCGAGCGGCACGAAGGCGACGAGCGCGGTGCCCGATCCGGGCGTCGACTCGATCGCCAGCGTGCCGCCGAGGAGGGCGAGCCGTTCGCGCATCCCGACCAGGCCGAGCGCGCCCTCGCGCACCTGGTCGGCGGCGAAGCCGCCTCCGTCGTCCTCGACGATCGCGCCGACGCCGCCGTCGCGGCGGGCGAGCACGACGCTGACGCTCGACGCCCCGGCGTGCTTGACGACGTTCGTCAGCCCCTCCTGCACGAGCCGGTAGAGCACGGTCTCCACCTCGGCCGGCAAGCGCTCGGCGGGCAGGCTCGCGTCGAGCGTCGCCCGCAGGCCGCTCCGCTCGCCGAAGGTGGCGACGAGCCGCTCCAGCGCCGGCGCGAGGCCGAAGTCGTCGAGCGCCGCGGGCCGCAGCTCCACCGCCAGGCTGCGCACGTCCTGCAGCGCCCGCACGACCAGGTCGCGCAGCTCGGCCTCGGCGCGCTCGGCCGCCTCTTCGGTGCGCGCGGCGCGGATCCCCTTCAGGCCGAGCAGGATCGAGGTGAGCGCCTGGCCGGTCTCGTCGTGCAGCTCGCGCGCGAGCCGCCGCCGCTCGAGCTCCTGCGCCTCCACCACGCGGCGCACGGTGTCGCGGGCGACGCGCTCCGAGAGGTTGACCGCGACCGCGGCGCGGGCTGCGAAGATCTCCGCGAGCCGCAGGTCGCCGTCCGAGAAGCGCGCCTCGGGGCCGAGCTTGTCGTGCACCGCGACGATCCCGATCGCCCGGCCGGCCGCGATCAGCGGCACGTACAGCCCGGTGCGCACGCCCATCCGCCGCGCCTCGTCCTGGTCGATCTCGGGGTCGTCGAGCACCGCGTCGACGCGCGCGCTCTGCCGCCGCTCGAGCACCCGGCCGATCTTCGAGCGCGAGCGGGCGAGCCGGTGGCCGTGCAGGCCGTAGGCCGCCTCCCCTTCGCCGTCGACCGCGGCGATCTGCAGCTCGTCGTCGCCCGCCGGCAGCGCGATCAGCGCGAGCCGCGCGCCGATCAGCTCTCGCACGCGCCGGCAGACGAGCTCGAGCAGCACGCCGAGCTCGGTCTCCTCGACGACGGAGCGGACGACCTCGTGCAGCGACTCCAGCTGGCGCGACCAGCGCGTCGCCGACTCGTAGAGGCGCGCGTTCTCGATCGCGACGGCCGCCTGCGCGGCGAGCAGCGTCACCAGCTCCTCGTCCTCGGCGGTGAAGTCCTCGCCGCCGGCCTTCTCGGTGAGGTAGAGGTTGCCGTAGGCGACGCCCCGCTGCAGCACCGGCACGCCGAGGAAGCTGCGCATCGGCGGGTGGTGCGGCGGGAAGCCGACCGAGCGCGGGTCGTCGCCGAGGTCGTGCAGCCGCAGCGGGCGCGCCTCGCGGATCAGCACGCCGAGGATGCCGCGGCCGCGCGGCAGGTCGCCGATCGCCTCGTGCGTCGCGGCGTCGACGCCCGTGGTGACGAACCGCTCCAGCGCCGCGCCCGACTCGCCGATCACGCCGAGCGCGGCGTAGCGCGCCCCGGTGAGCGAGGCGGCCGTCTCGACCAGCTTCTGCAGGACCGCCTCGAGCGAGAGCTCGGAGTTGAGCGCGAGCGCCGCGTCGAAGAGCGCTCGGAGGCGGGAGCCGTTGTCGGCGCTGTCCACGTCCGGAGCGTATGAGCTCGAAGCAGGATGACGCTTCGTCACAAGGCTTCGTCCTGCTTCGAGCTCCTCACGAGCGTGAGGTTCGCGGCGGCAGGGTACGTCGCCGGCATGAAGACGATCCTGGTGGGCTACGACGGGACGCGCTCGGCGGAGCAGGCGCTGCGGCGCGCCTCCGAGCTCGCGCACGCGTTCGGGTCGCGTGTCGTGGTGGTGAGCGTCGCCGGCCCCGATCCGGTGCCGCCCGACGGGGCCTTCGGGCTGATGCCGTACTACGACCTGGGCGCCGGCGCGTCCGCCGAGCGCCGCACCGACGAGGAGCTGTGGAACCGCCACCGCGCCGAGGTGCAGCAGCTCTTCGCCGGCGCGGGCGTCGACGTCGAGTTCGCCGGCGTGATCGGCTTCCCCGTCGAGGAGATCGTCGAGGTCGCCGAGCAGCAGAAGGCCGACCTGATCGTCGTCGGCACGCGCGAGCCCGGCTGGCTCGAGCGGATCTTCGGCGGCAGCGTCAGCGCGGGCGTGGCGCGGCACGCCCGCTGCGACGTCCTGATCGTGCACACCCCCGCCGAGAGCTGAGCCTCAGCCGGCCCGCGCGACCTCGCGGGCCTCGACCAGCACCTCGATCGGGTAGAGCTGCGGCTGCGGCGCCTGTCCGCCGCCGCCGCCGCCCAGCTCCTGCATCGCCGGGCCGAGCTTCGCCTCGAGGAAGCGGCGGAAGTGGTCCTCCGACTCCCAGATGTCGTAGACGTACCAGCCGTCGTCGGACTGCCCTGCGGAGTGGACGATCAGACCGTCGGGCGACTGCTCGGCGCGCATCGGCGCGTTCCCGAACATCGTCTCGGTCAACTGCATGTAGGTGTCCCTGGTGACTCCCTCGCCGGCGAGAAGCATGCCGATGGCCATTCCGGGCCTCCTTCGGTCGCAGATCGCAGCATTCTCGACGCGTTCCGGGCGCGGACCCCTGGACGAAGGTCGCGTTCTGGGATCAGGTTCGGCGCGCGACGTGCGCGCGGCCGATGTCGGCCGGCGTCGGGCAGCCGAGCAGCTGCTGCGCGAGCAGGAGCTCCGCCCGCAGCAGCTCCAGCACGTGCCGCGCCCCCTCCTCGCCGCGGGCGGCGAGCCCCCAGAGCGGCGCGCGCCCGGCGAGCACCGCCCGCGCCCCCAGCGCGAGCGCCTTGGCCGCGTCGGCGCCGCGGCGGACGCCGCCGTCGACCAGCACCTCGACCCGGCCGGCGACCGCCTCGACCACCTCGGGCAGCGCGTCGAGCGAGGCGGCGACGCCGTCGAGCTGGCGGCCGCCGTGGTTCGAGACGACGACGCCCGCGACGCCGTGCTCGCACGCGAGCGCGGCGTCCTCGGCGGTGAGGATCCCCTTCACGAGCACCGGCAGCCCCGAGTCCGCGGCGAGCCGCTCCACGTCGCGCCACGACACCGACGGCGAGAGCTGGTCGAAGACGTCGCGCGGGGTGACGCCGCCGCGCCCGAGCGAGACGACCTCGATCTCGTCCGGGATCGTGAACCCGGTGCGGGCGTCGCGCTCCCGGTTGCCGCGGAACGGCGCGTCGACGGTGAGGACGAGCGCGGAGAAGCCCGACTCGCGCGCCTGCGCCACCAGGTGGTCGGTGACGGCGGCGTCGCGGAAGACGTACACCTGGAACCAGCGCGGCGCGCCGGTCTCGGCCACCTCGGCCGGCGTCGACGTTGCGAGCGTCGACAGCACCATGATCGTGCCCGCGTCGCGCGCGGCGCGCGCCATGCCGACCTCGCCGTCGGGATGCGCGACGCGCTGGAACGCGGTGGGGGCGACGAGGATCGGCATCGACACCTCCTGCCCGAGCACGGTCGTCGCCGTGGAGCAGGCGGCGACGTCGACGAGCATCCGCGGCCGCAGGATCCAGCGCCCGAACGCGGCGAGGTTGTCGCGCAACGTCGCCTCGTCGCCGGCCCCGCCCGCGTAGTAGCCGAGCGGCCCCGGCTGGAGCCGCGCCGCCGCGGCGGCCTCGTAGTCGTACGCGTTGAGGAGCTCCACCGGGCGGAGGCTACCCCGCCCGGTGGAGCGACACCGATCTACGCGAGCCGCAGGAAGGGATCGACGTAGAGGTCGTCGATGCGGGCGGAGCCGCTCTCGACGGTGATCTCGAGCGTCATCGACTTGGTGCCGAGCGGAGCCGCGAGCGCGCTGAACAGCGTCGACAGCTTGGGCGACGGCTGCCACGAGCCGTCGACCTGGAAGGTGCCGCCGTCGAGCGTCGACAGGACGCCCAGCAGGCTGCGGGTGACGACCCGCACGTGGATCGTCGCGGGCCCGTCGCCGGTGCTCTCGGCGAAGAAGCGGGCGCCCGGGTAGGTGAGGCCGTAGCAGACCGTCGTCGCCGCGGAGCCGCCGGCCGGGATCGCGAGCGAGTTCGCGTCGCCGCTCGAGTGCACGGCGAAGGTCTCGCTGCCCGAGGTGACGGCCGCGCCGCCCGCGAGCGTCCAGCCGGCCGAGCCGGACTCGAAGCCGCCGTTCGGGGCGAAGTAGTAGTCGGCCGCGTCGCCCCAGGAGGAGAAGATCGGAGCGGTCGAGCCGCAGTTGCCGCCCGCCACGGCGCCGAGGAGGCCGCCGAGCAGGCCGCCGCCGGCCTGCGCGCCCGCCACCGGGATCGCGAGCGCAACGAGCGCGGCGAGGAGGGAAAGCCGAGTGAGGTAACGCGCCACAGATTGTCCTTCCGTTTCGATCGTCCCTGATCCGCGCCTCACCTTCGTCAACGCCCTGCACGCGGCCATCACCCGAAAAGGGCAATCGACCCTCTTCGCGATCCCTCCTTCGAGGGAACCTGGTCGTCTGGGGGCATTCGCGGTCGATGACGAGAGCGGTGAGCACGACTGCGGCCGCTCCGAGGATGCCTCCTGCCGACGAGGTCGGCGACGAGCTGGTCCGGACGGCGCGGGTCCGGGTCGCCGGCCGGCGCCTGGAGCGGATCCGGCGGCGGGCCTTCGCCCTCTCGGGCGGCGCCGTCGCGATCGCCGCGCTCGCGACCGCGCTGACCGTCCACGCAGGGCCGGCGGCGAACGCCGCCGACGTGGTGATCCTCGGCGTGCTGTACGCCCTCGTCTCGCGGGTGGCGTTCGAGACCGGCAGCGGCTACGCCGTGCCGACGCAGCTCGTGCTCGTGCCGATGCTGTTCGCGTTGCCGCTGGGGCTCGTGCCCGCGGTGGTCGGGCTCGCCTTCGTGGCCGGGTACGCCCCGGAGTCGTGGGCCTCGCGCGAGCCGGCCCGGGTGCTGCCGCCGTTCGCCTCCGCCGCGCACGCCTTCGGGCCCGTGCTGGTGCTCGCGGTCGCCGGCGGGCTGCCGCTCCGCTGGAGCGCCTGGCCGGTGTACCTCGCCGCGCTCGCCGCCCAGTTCGCCTTCGACTTCGCGAACGCGGTCGCCGGCGAGCTCGGCAACGGCACGAGCCCGCGCGCGATCTTCCGCTTCGTCCGCGTCGCCTACGCGGTCGACGCCGCGCTGGCGCCGATCGGGCTCGCGGTCGCGTTCGCGACCCGGTCGCAGCCGGCGCTCGTCGCGCTCGTGCTCCCGCTCGTGCTGCTGCTCCGGCATTTCGCCCGCGAGCGCCAGCGGCGGATCGACCATGCGCTCGAGCTGTCGGACGCCTACCGCGGCACCGTCTTCCTGCTCGGAGACGTCGTCGAGGCCGACGACGCGTACACCGGCAGCCACAGCCGCCACGTCGTCGACCTGGTGCTGGGCGTGTGCGACCGGATCGGCCTGCGCGGCACCGACCGCCGCGACGCCGAGTTCGTCGCACTGCTGCACGACGTCGGCAAGATCCGGATCCCCGCGGCGATCATCGGCAAGCCGGGGCCGCTCGACCCCGACGAGCGGGCGTTGATGGAGACCCACACCATCGAGGGCCAGCGGCTGCTCGAGCAGGTGGGCGGGCTCCTCGGCGAGGTCGGCCGCGTCGTCCGCTCGTGCCACGAGCGCTGGGACGGCGCCGGCTACCCCGACCGGCTCGCGGGCGAGCAGATCCCGCTCGTCGCGCGCATCGTCTGCGCCTGCGACGCGTACAGCGCGATGACGACCGACCGCCCGTACCGCGCGGCGCGCAGCGACGAGGAGGCGCTGGCGGAGCTGCACCGCTGCGCGGGCACGCAGTTCGACCCGGCCGTGGTCGAGGCGCTCGCGGCCATCGTCTAGCGCGGGGCGAAACCCACGCACCTGGTACGTCCCCGAGGCAAGCCGCGCCTCGACCCGCTTGCGCGGATGTGCCAGGTACGGGCGGTGCGGCCCTACGACCGGCGGCGGCCGAACCAGCCGCCGCGCGCCGGCTGGCGCATCTGCGGCGCCTCGCCGAGCGCCCGCGCGCCGACGGCGATGTCCTCGCCGACGATCCGCATCAGGTCGGGCTCGGCCAGCGACTCGACGTCGCCCTCGCCCAGCCGCAGCGCCTGCGCGTTCAACGACTGCTCGAACAGCGTGCGCGCGAAGCGCGCGTTGCCGTACGACTCGCTCCGCTCCGCGCCCTCGAACGTCTGCCGCAGCACCGCCTCGGCGTCGTCGGCCAGCGTGTAGTCCGCCTCGACGACGAAGCGGCGGAAGATCTCCAGCAGCTCGTCCGTCGAGTAGTCGGGGAACACGATCTCGCGCGAGAAGCGCGAGCGCAGGCCCGGGTTCGACTCGAGGAACTTCCGCATCAGCCGCGGATAGCCGGCGACGATCACCACCAGCCGGTGGCGGTTGTCCTCCATCCGCTTCAGCAGCGTCTCGATCGCCTCGTCGCCGAAGTCGAGCCGCTCCGCGTCGCGCGCCAGCGAGTACGCCTCGTCGACGAACAGCACTCCGTCGAGAGCGCGCCGCACGACGCGATCCGTCTTCACCGCCGTCAGCCCCACGTACTGGCCGACCAGCCCGGCGCGGTCGACCTCGACCAGGTGGCCGCGGCCGAGCAGCCCCATCGAGCGGTACATCTGCGCGAGCAGCCGCGCCACCGTCGTCTTGCCGGTGCCCGGGTTGCCGAGGAAGACGAGATGCTGCGTCGTCGCCACCTCCGACAGCCCGGCCTCCTTGCGCCGCGCCTGCACCCGCAGGAACGCGACGAGCGCCCGCACCTGCTCCTTCACCGACTCGAGCCCGGGCAGCGCGTCGAGCTCCGCCAGCAGCTCGTCGAGCGGCCGCGCCGGCTCGGGCCGCCGCAGCACGTCGAGGTCGAGCTCCTCGAGGCCCTCGCCGATCTGCGCCTTCAGCTGGTCGCCGAGCGCGCGCAGCGAGTCGAACGGGTTCGGCATCGGGACGGACCGTAGCTGGTGGAGCGCTTCAGCCGAGCTCGGACAGCCGCCGCTCCAGGAACCGCCGTTCCGGCCCGTCCACCGTCAGCTCGAGCGCCCGCCCGTACGCGTCCCGCGCCTCCGCGGGCCGGTCGAGCCGCCGCAGCAGCTCGCCGCGCGTCGAGTGCAGGTAGCGGTAGTCGCCGAGCTCGAGCCGGTCGACGAGCGCGAGCGCCGCGGCCGGCCCCTCCACCTCGGCCACGGCCGCCGCCCGGTTCAGCTCCACCACGGGCGACGCGGTGAGCCGCGCCAGCTCGCCGTAGAGCGCCGCGATCTGCCGCCAGTCGCGCGGCTCCTCGACGTGCAGGGACGCGATCGCCGCCTGCACCACGTAGGGCCCGCGGCCGCGCAGCGCGAGCGCCCGGTCGAGCGACTCCCGCCCGCGCGCGATCTGCGCCGCGTCCCACAGCGACGGGTCCTGGTCGGCCAGCAGCACCAGCTCGCCGTCGGCGAAGCGCGCCTCGCGCCGCGCGTCGTGCAGCAGCATCAGCGCGAGCAGCCCGTGCGCCTCCGGCTCGTCGGGCATCAGCTCGACCAAGAGCCGCCCCAGCCGGATCGCCTCCGCCGCCAGGTCGCCGCGACCGCCGTAGCCTTCGTTGAAGACGAGGTACACGACCGCGAGCACCGCCGCGAGCCGGTCGGGCAGCAGGTGCTCGGACGGCACGGCGAACGGGATCCCGGCCGCGCGGATCTTGTCCTTCGCGCGCGTCAGCCGCCGCTTCATCGTCTCGGGCGAGACGAGGAACGCCCGCGCGATCTCCTCCGTCGTCAGCCCGCCGAGCGTCCGCAGCGTCAGCGCCACCTGGGCCTCGGTCGCGAGCGCGGGATGGCAGCAGGTGAAGATCAGCTCCAGCCGCTCGTCGGGCATCGTCGTCTCGTCGGGCTGGTCGTCCACGTGCGCCTCCGGCACCTCGAGGAGCTTCGTCTTGGCGGCGAGCGTGCGGTCGCGCCGGATGCGGTCGATCGCGCGGTTGCGCGCGGCGACGGCGAGCCACGCGCCGGGATTGGCCGGCGTGCCGTCGCGCGGCCACCGCTCCACCGCCGCCGCGAACGCCTCCTGGGCGGCCTCCTCGGCCAGGTCGAAGTCGCCGAGGAAGCCGATCAGGCCGGCGAGGACGCGGCCCCACTCGTCGCGAAAGACCTGCTCGAGCAATCACCGCTCCACGAGGGGCCGCACCTCGACCGCGCCGCCCATCCGCGCGGCCGGGATCCGCGCCGCCACCTCGAGCGCCGCGTCGAGGTCGTCGGCCTCGAAGAGGTAGAAGCCGCCCAGCGCCTCCTTCGTCTCGGCGAACGGCCCGTCCGTCGTGAGCGTCCTGCCGCCCTGCACGCGCACCGTCGTCGCGGTGGACTCCGGCTGCAGCTGCGCCCCGCCCAGGGCGCCGTCGAGATCGCGGATCGCCAGGTACTCGGCGGTGATCGCCCGCTGGTCGTCCTCGTCCAGCGTGTCGTAGAGCTCGCGGGCCCGGTCCGCGTAGATCAGCAGTGCGTACTTCATGGCGTTCCTCCTTCGGAGAAAGTGTGGACGTTCCACGACGAACGGCGCAGGCGCGAGGGGACAGGCGGCAGCTAGGCTGAAGTACGCGATGACGTTCCTGCTCGAGGCCGAATGACGCTGCTGCGCGTCGCCGGCCGGCGGACGTTCGCCAGCCTCAGACGCCATCGCAACTACCGCCTCTTCTTCTTCGGCCAGCTGACCTCGGTCGCGGGCAGCTGGATGCAGAACATCGCGCTCGCGTGGCTCGTCGTGCAGCTGGCGCCGCACGGGAAGGGCCTGGCGGTCGCCCTCCTCTCGATCTGCCGCTTCGGCCCGTTCACGTTGCTCGGGCTGTTCGCCGGGGTCGTCACCGACCGCTTCGACAACCGGCGCACGGTGATCGTCACGCAGGCGGTGCAGATGGGCTTCGCGGCGCTGCTCGCCGCGCTCGCGCTCGGCGGCTCGATCCGCCTGTGGGAGGTCTACGCGATCGCGTTCGCGAGCGGGATCGCGATCGTCTTCGACGCGCCGTCGCGGCAGAACCTCACGTTCCAGATGGTCGGCCGGGAGGAGCTGCCGAACGCGGTCGCCCTCAACTCGAGCCTCTTCAACACGGCCCGCATCCTCGGCCCGGCGCTCGCAGGCGTCGTCATCGCCGCGGTCGGCTCGGGCTGGTGCTTCGCCGTCAACGCGGTGAGCTTCCTCGCGGTGCTGGCGAGCCTGCTCGCGATGCGCACCGCCGAGCTCTACCCGCTCGAGGGCCGGCGGCGGCCGTCGCTCCTGCGCGGCACCCGCGAGGGCTTCGGCTACGTGCGGCGCAGCCGGCCCGTTCGGATCGTGCTGGCGATGATGGTCGTGTTCGCGTCGGTCTGCTTCAACTTCAACATCCTGCTGCCGGTGCTGGCGAAGGAGACGCTCCGCGCCGGCCCGCAGACCTTCGGGATCATCTCGGGGTGCTTCGGCACCGGCGCCCTGCTGGGCGCGCTCGCCTCCGCGACTCTCTCGCGGGCGAACTGGCGGATCATGTTCGCGGGCGCGGCGGGCTTCGGCGTCTGCGAGCTGCTGGTCGCGCCGCTGCACGGGGTCGTCCTCGTCGGCGTCCTGCTGTTCGTCTGCGGCGTCTTCTTCACCACCTACACCGCGAACGCGAACGCGACGATCCAGCTGCAGAGCCCCGACCACATCCGCGGCCGCGTGCTGGGCCTCTACTACTACGCGTGGAACGGGCTCGCCCCGCTCGGGGCGCTGCTCGTGGGGTGGCTGTGCGACGCGGGCGGCACCGAGCTCGCCTTCGGCGTCGCGGGCACGTGTGCAATCGCTGTTACCGCGGCCGGAGCGGTCGCCCTGCGCCGGCCGAGGCGGCCGATGGTCGGCCCGCTCCGGGCGCGTCCCGCCGAGCGGCTTGCCGCGTAGACAGCCGGCTCCCAACCGGGGTAGAGTCGACAACGGTAAAGCGCCCGGGGTCGCGTCGGAAAGGAGGGGCGGACGATGGCAGAGGTCGGCTTCGACGGCGTCAGCAAGGTCTTTCCCGACGGCACCCGCGCGGTGAACGCGATCGACCTGACGATCGCCGACGGCGAGTTCATGGTGCTCGTCGGCCCCTCCGGGTGCGGCAAGACGACCGCGCTGCGGATGGTCGCCGGGCTGGAGGAGATCTCCGAGGGCGTGCTGCGGATCGGCGAGCGGGTCGTCAACCACGTGCCCTCCCGCGACCGTGACATCGCGATGGTGTTCCAGAGCTACGCGCTCTACCCGCACCTCTCCGTCTACGAGAACATCGCCTTCGGCCTGAGGCTGAAGAAGATGCCCAAGCCGGAGATCGAGAAGCGCGTGCAGAACGCCGCGAGGCTGCTCGGCCTGGAGGAGCTGCTGAAGCGCAAGCCGCGGGCGCTCTCCGGCGGACAGCGGCAGCGCGTCGCGATGGGCCGCGCGATCGTGCGCGAGCCGCAGGCGTTCCTGATGGACGAGCCGCTCTCGAACCTCGACGCGAAGCTGCGCGTGCAGATGCGCGCCGAGATCGCGCGGCTGCAGGACGATCTCGGCGTCACCACCCTCTACGTCACGCACGACCAGGTCGAGGCGATGACGATGGGCGACCGGGTCGCCGTGATGCGCAAGGGGGAGCTGCAGCAGGTCGACGACCCGCAGACGCTCTACGACCACCCGGTGAACCTGTTCGTGGGCGGCTTCATCGGCAGCCCGGCGATGAACATGCTCGACGCGACGATCGAGCAGAACGGCTCGCTCCGGGCGGTGATCGGCGACCAGCGGATCGCGCTCGGCGACGAGACGCTCGCCGCGCGGCCGGCGCTGACGCGCTTCGCCGGCAAGCCGGTGGTCATCGGCATCCGCCCCGAGGACCTCGAGGACGCGGCCCTCGAGACCGACGCCCCCGCGGACCGGGTCCTGACCGGCCGGATGGAGCTGCGCGAGGCGCTCGGCGCCGAGATCATGGCCCACTTCGTGATCAAGGGCGCCCACGCCGAGACCAGCGAGACCCGCGAGCTGGCCGTCGACGCCGGGGCGCCCACCACCGAGGCGCCGATCGGCGTGAAGGCGGACGAGGCCGTCGTCGTGGGCCGCTTCGGCGCCCGCTCGAAGGTGCGGGCGGACGAGCCGGTCCGGGCGGTCGTCGACACCCGCGCCCTCCACTTCTTCGATCCCGAGACGGGTCTCGGGATCTACGACCAGAGCTAGCGAGGCGAAAGGAGCAAGGAACGTGAAACGTCGTTACGTCGCAGGATCGCTCGCGGTGCTGGGGGCCGCGGCTCTCGCCGCGGTCGCGGTCTCGGCGAGCACCGCCGGCGTGAAGAAGGCCCAGGGCGCCTCCGCGGTGTCGGGCTCGATCACGTTCGACGGCGTCTGGACGGGCGCCGAGGCGAAGTCGTTCGCCGCGGTGATCAAGGCGTTCAACCAGAAGTTCCCGAACGTCAAGGTGAACTACAAGCCGGTCGGCGACAACCTGCCGACGGTCGTCTCGACGGCAGTCGCCGGCGGCCGTCCGCCGGACATGGCGGACATCGCCCAGCCGGGCCTGATCCAGCAGTTCGTGACCAAGGGAGCGCTGAAGCCCATCACGTACGCCCGGGGCGTCATGGCGCGCAACTTCGCGCCCTCCTGGCTGAAGCTGGGCACGTTCGACGGGAAGCTCTACGGTCTCGTTTTCAAGGCGAGCAACAAGTCGACGGTCTGGTACAACGCCCACGCCTTCAAGAACGCCGGCGTCAAGCCGCCGAAGACCTGGCCGCAGTTCATCAAGGCGGCCGCGACGATCAAGGCGTCCGGCGTGACGCCGTTCTCGATCGGCGGCGCGGACGGCTGGACGCTCACCGACCTGTTCGAGAACATCTACCTCCGCCAGGCGGGGGCCGCGAAGTACGGCCAGCTGACGGCGCACAAGATCAAGTGGACCGACGCGTCGGTCGCGAAGGCGCTGAAGACGATGGCGCAGGTGCTGCGCTCGGACTCCATGGTCGGCGGCACCTCGGGCGCGGTGCAGACCGACTTCCCGACGTCGGTGAACAACGTCTTCCAGAACCCGCCGAAGGGCGCGATCGTGATCGAGGGCGACTTCGTCCCCGGCGTCGCGACGGTGAAGGCGAAGGCCGGCACGGACTACGGGGAGTTCCCGTTCCCGACGGTCGGCGGCTCCGGACCGGCGGTCGAGATCGGCGGCGACACCATCGTCGCGTTCCGCGACACACCGGCCATCCGCGCGTTCGTGCAGTTCCTCGCCACGCCGCAGGCGGCCGCCGCCTGGGCGAAGCGGGGCGGCTTCGCGACGGGCAACAAGCACATGAGCCCGAGCGTCTACCCCGACCCGATCACCCGCGCGACCGCGAGCGCGGTGTCGAAGGCGAAGAACGTCGTCTTCGACATGTCCGACCAGCAGCCGGGCTCGTTCGGCGCGACGGTCGGCCAGGGCGAATGGGGGCTCTTCCAGACGTTCCTGCGCAACCCGTCGAACGTGAAGGGCGTGCAGAAGCAGCTGGAGTCCGCGGCCACGAAGGCCTACAAGAAGGGCAAGTAGCCCGGGCGTGGGCTCGGGCGCGAGCATCACGGCGGAGCCGCCTCCCCAGGCGGCTCCGCCCCCGGCCCACGAGCCGGGCCGTCTCGCGCGCTACGGCGTCGGCGCGATCTTCCTGCTGCCGGCATTCGTCCTGCTCGGCGTCTGGATCGCCTACCCGACGGTCTACACGATCGTCCGGAGCCTGTTCAGCCAGTCGGGGTCGCACTTCGTCGGGCTCGACAACTACAAGACGCTGTTCACGACCTCGACGCTGCTGACGGCGATCGAGAACAACGCCATCTGGGTCGGCGTCGTGCCGGCGGTCGTGACGGCGCTCGGCCTGATCTTCGCGGTGCTGACCGAGCGCGTGCCGTGGGCGGTCGCGTTCAAGACCGCGGTCTTCCTGCCCATGGCGATCTCGGCGTTCGCCACCGGCATCACCTGGCGGATCATGTACCTGCAGGACCCCCACCTCGGCGCCGTCAACGCGCTCGGCCGCGTCTTCGTCGACGCCGTCCAGACGCCGGGCGTGCTGCCGTCGGCGCTGCCGTCCACGCAGACGCTCTCCGGCTCACCGGAGACGGGGCTCGTGCTGAAGACCCCGCTGCACCCGGGCGGGGTCGCCCTGCTCGGCCTGACCGCCATCGCCCCGCAAGACATGCCTCCGGGCGTCAAGCCCGCCGTCCGGCCGGCGCCGCGGCCGGACGCGATCACCGGCGTCGTGTGGCGCGACTTCAAGCCCGGCGGCGGCGTCCCGGGCAAGGTCGAGCAGGGCGAGGAGGGCCTGCCCGGCGTGAAGGTGTCGCTGCAGCAGAACGGCAAGACGGTGAAGACGACCACCTCTCGCGCCGACGGTACGTTCACGTTCTCCGGCCTGAAGCCCGGCACCTACCGGGCGGGGATCTCCAAGGCGACGTTCAACAAGCCCTGGGGCGGCCTGTCGTGGCTCGGGACGAAGCTGATCACGCCCTCGCTGATCATCGCCTACATCTGGATCTGGGCCGGCTTCGCCATGGTCGTGATCGGCGCGGGCCTCTCGGCGATGCCGCGCGACGTGCTCGAGGCCGCGCGCACCGACGGCGGCACCGAGTGGCAGGTGTTCCGGCGCGTCACCGTCCCGCTGCTGCGCCCGGTGCTGACGGTCGTGCTGGTGACGATGTTCATCAACGTGCTCAAGGTGTTCGACCTGGTGATCACGCTCGCGCCCGGGTCGTCGCAGAACGCCGCCAGCGTGATCGCGCTGGCGATGTGGCGCTACTCCTTCGGCGGCGTCAACGACTTCGGCGTCGGCTCGGCGATCGCCGTCTTCCTGTTCCTGCTCGTGATACCGGTGCTGGCCCTGAACATCCGGAACTTCCGGAGGGAGGTGTAGTGGCGTCGGAGGCCATCGCCGCGCCGCGGCGCCTGTCGGAGCGCACGGGGGTGGCGGCGTCGCTGGTGCGGTTCCTGGCGAAGGCGCCGCTGCAGATCCTGATCGCGGCGATCGGGCTGCTCTGGCTCGTGCCGACGGTCGGCCTCTTCCTCACGTCGATCCTGCCCGCGCAGGCGTTCACCGTACGCGGCTGGTGGCAGATCTTCTCGAAGCCGAGCCTGGCCACCTGGTCGAACTACAGCGAGGTCGTCCACAACCACGCGATCATGCATTCGCTCGGGACGACGGCGGAGATCGCCGTCGGCAACACGCTGCTCGTGATCGTCGTCGGCTCGCTCGCCGGCTACGCGCTCGCGTGGCTCGAGTTCCCGGGGCGCGACTGGATCTTCCTGCTCGTGATCGCGCTGATGGTGGTGCCGCTGCAGATGGCGCTGATCCCGATGTTCTCGCTGTACGACCACCTCGGCATCTTCGACACCGTGCTCAGCATCATCCTGTTCCACGCCGCGTTCGGGCTGCCGTTCGCGATCTTCCTGCTGCGCAACTTCTTCGTCGGGATACCCCGCGACATCTTCGAGTCGGCGCGCATCGACGGCGCCTCGGAGATCCGGATCTTCCTGAAGCTCGTGATGCCGCTGGGCCTGCCCGCGATCGCCTCGCTCGGCATCTTCCAGTTCCTCTGGACGTGGAACGACCTGATCGTGGCGCTGACGTTCGGGCAGACGGTCCAGCCGATCACCGTGGCGATCTTCAGCAACCTGCGGCAGTTCGGCGCGAACATCGACCTGATCGCGCCCGCGTCGTTCATCTCGCTGATCGTGCCGCTGGCGGTGTTCTTCTCGTTCCAGCGCTACTTCGTGCAGGGCCTGCTCGCCGGCTCCGTGAAGTAGCCGTACCCTGGGAGGTCGTGGCGGAAGGCTGTGCCATCGTCGGCAGTGGACTCGCGGCGCTGGCCGCGTTCGCCACGCTGCGGCACCGGCGCGTGCCGGCCGGCGAGATCGCGGTGTTCGGGACGCACGCCGACCCGACGGCGGTGTGGCGCGAGCGGGCGGCGGCGATCCGGCAGGAGCGGATGCGCTCCGAGTCGGACGGCCACCTCGCCCCCGCCTCCTTCCCCGGTCTCGCCGTGCGCGAGGCGGCGCACCGGCGCTCGGCGGCGCCGCTCGCGGCGTCGCTGACCGCCCGCTACCGGCCGACGGTGGCGGACTTCCTCGAGCACGCCGACGCGGTCCGCCGGCGCTCCGGCTGGGACGCGAGCTTCCGCGAGCGCCGGGTCGAGCGGATCCGGACGGTGGACGGCGGCTTCGAGCTCGACGGCGAGGGCCCGTTCCGGCACGTGCTCGTCGCGGGCGGCCATCCCGGGCTGGCGCTGCCGGACGCGCTGCGCGGCCGGCCGGGTGTCGTGCACGCCTACGAGCCGCACGAGTACGCCGCACGCGTCGCCGTGGTCGGCGCCGGCATGGCCGCGGCGACGGAGTGGCTGAACGCGCTCGCCGCCGGCGCCGAGGTGATCTCGGTGCGGCGCCGCGAGCCGCTGCGACAGCCGCTGAACGTGCCGCGCCCGTTCTTCTCGAAACGCGGCCTCGCCGCCTTCCACGGCGCGAACGACGAGCGCCGCGCGGCCGTGCTGCGCCAGCTCTCGACCCCGTCGTACCCGCCCGGCCGCGCGTGGGACGAGCCGCTCGACGCGGCCGTCGGCGAGGGCCGCTTCCGGGTCGAGGCCATCCCGCCCGACGGCGTCCAGGTGATCTGCGCGACCGGGTTCCTGCGCGGCTACCGCCACGACCCGCTGCTGCGCCGCCTCGCCGAGGAGCACGACCTGCCCGTGCACGACCGGTGGATCGTGCTCGCGCCCGACTCGACGGTGCCGTCGCTGACCGACGACGCCCGCACCCTCTCGCTCGCGGGCGTGCACGCCCAGTGGGCCTTCCCCGCCGCCGACACGATCGCAGGCGCGAAGTACGCCGCCCGCGCGTTCGCCCGCCGCGTATGTCGTACACGCTGAGGGGACGGATCGAGTCGCGGCTCGCCGCCGCGGTGCCCGCACTGGCGGTTGCCCTGGCGCTGCACCGCTGGTGGGCGATCGAGCTGGTGGCCCTGATGCTCGCGATCGGCCTCGTGCTCGACGTGGGCGTCTACCACCGGGCGCTCCCCTACCAGGCGGGCTGGCTCGCGCTGCCGCTGGGCGCCGCCGAGCTGGCGCTCGTCTACGGCGCCATGCGCGCGCTGCCGATCCACGCGCCGCTCGGCGAGGCGCTCGGCCTCTACGCGGTCGCCTGGGCGTCGGCGCAGCTGCTCGGCCACGCGCTGCTGCCGCGGCTGCGCCTGAGCTACGCGGAGGCGGGCGGCGAGCTCGGACGCGGCGGGCCGATCACCGCCGCCGCCGTCGCGATCGTGCTGGTCGCCGGGCTCGGCGCCGACTACGCCGTGCGCCCGCCGACGATCCACCTGCACGGCGTCGTGCAGGGGCCGCTCGTCGTCCGCCACGCCGAGACGCTCACCGGCGGCACCGTCCGGGGCGGCATCGTGGTGCGCGCCGACCACGTGACGATCCGCAACGTCACCGTGCTCGGCGGCCGCAACGGGATCGACGTCGAGCACGCCGCGCACGTGACGCTCGACCGCGTGCGGGTGCTGCGCGTGCAGGTCGACGGCATCCACGTGCGCGACTCCGGCGTGATGATCGACCGCTGCTCGGTGACCGACCCGGCAGGGCCGTGGGTGCAGGGCATCGACGTCTCCTACTCGATCGGCCGCCCGATGAGCATGATCTCGGACTGCACGATCGCCGGCGTGCGCGAGGGGATCGTCACCCACTCGGCCGCCGTGAACGTGATGGACAACCACGTCGTCGGCACCCGGCTGCGCGGGATCGTGCTCGGGGAGATGTCGATGGACATGGCGAGCGGCAACCGGGTCGAGGCGGCGCAAGGGGTCGGGATCCTCTGCCTCGACCATTCGACGTGCGAGATCTCGCACAACACGATCGCGGGCACGCACGTGGCTCCGGGCGACGACCTGGCCCGTCAGGGCGTGGCCATCGAGGCGCAGTCGTACGCCTCGGCGACGCTGCGCCAGAACACCATCCTGGCGAGCCCCGGCGGCGTGCGCGCGTTCAGCAACGCCACGATCGAACGCTAGGCGCCCTCACCGTTTTCATACCGGGGCGCCCGCGGATCGCCTACCTCCGCTGCCGATCTTCTCGCCGACGATCGGGTACGAGCTTCTGCCGGCGCATCCTCCCTTCCCCGCGCCGGCAGGAGGACGCCGGGCCGGGAGTCGGCGGCAAACTGCGGCGCCGGCGGCTCCCGCCCGGCGCGAACCTCTCAGATCAATCCGGCGCGCGCCGCCTGCGCGGCCGCGGCGGCCCGCGAGCTCTGCGCCAGCTTGCGCAGGATGTTCGCCACGTGGCGGTGCACGGTGTGCTCGCTGAGCACGAGCGACGACGCGATGTCGCGGTTCGACAGCCCCGACGCGACGAGCCGCAGCACCTCGGTCTCGCGTGTGCTGAGCGGCGACGAGCCGCTCGCGGGCGCGGGCGGGCTCTCGTCGAGGAAGCCCGCGAGCGCGCGGAACGTCTCGCGCTGGTCGCCGAGCCACGGCAGGTGCGCGTCGCCCGACAGCGTCACCAGCCGGCCGTTCGGCAGCAGCCCCGCGAGCTCGCGGCCGTGCGCGATCGGCACCGTCTTGTCCTGCCGCCGGTGCAGCACGAGCGCGGGCTGCGCGATGCGCGGGAGCACGGGTCGCAGGTCGGCGAGGAGGCCGATCTCCAGGTACGCGGCCGCGACCTCGGCCGAGGCGGCGCCGCGCTTGCGGCGGCTCAGCTCGGCGATCTCGGGGCCGCTCGCCTGCGGCGCGAACAGGCCGGCGAGCATCTGCGCCGCCAGCGGCCAGTTGGTGCGGGCGAAGTCCACGAGCGAGCGGCGCGTCGCGTCAGGCACGTCGCGGCGCGCGACCCAGCTGCCGAAGAAGACGAGCTTGCCGACCCGCTCCGGCGACTCGGCGGCGACGCGGCAGGCCGAGACCGCGGCGCACGAGCAGGCGAAAACGGTCGCGCCGCCGCTGGTGCAGGCGTCGAGGACGCCCGCCAGCGACTGCGCCTCCAGCTCGACGCTCGGCTCGACGTCGCGCTCCGAGAGGCCGCAGCCGAGCCGGTCGTAGCGGACGACGCGGTGCGTGCGCGCCAGCTCCTCGAAGAACCCGCGCGCCCGCGGCTCGGCCCACTCGACCTCGAGGTCGCCCACCCAGCGGCCGCCGAACACGAGCGGCGGGCCCTCGCCGACGCTCGCGTACGCGAGGCGGTGGCCGGCCACGTCGAGGAAGCGGACCTCCTGCTCCATCACCCGCGATCATAGTGGCCCGGACGGGCCATAACGCGAAGATGGCCCGTGACGGCGAGGCGCAGCCTGGCCCGCGGTCCGCAGAGTGGCTGCATGCATTCGCGCTGTCACCACGGGCTGACGATCAGACCGCTGCGGAACGGCGACGTGGCCACCGTGGGCGCGCTGCTCGACCGGCTCGGGCCGCGCTCCCGTGCCCGCCGCTTCGGGGGCGCCAAGCCGCACCTCTCCGACGCCGAGCTCGAGACGATGGCCCGCGTCGACGGGACGCACCACGCGCTCGTCGCCTACCTCGGCAACGACCCGCGCCCGGCCGGCCTCGCCCAGCTCGTGCGCGACGGCGAGGCGGCGGAGATCGCCTGCGCCGTCGCCGACGACGTGCAGGCGCGCGGGATCGGCTCGGCGCTCCTGCAGCAGCTGGCGGCCGACGCGCGTGCCGCCGGCATCGTGCGGCTGGAGGCGACCGTCCAGGGAGACAACCCGCCCGCCGTCTCGCTGCTGACGCGCTGCGCCGCCACGCTCGACGTGCGCTGGCGTGGCGGCGAGCGCGCCTTCGTGCTCGCGCTGTAGCTCACGCCGTCGTCGGCCTGACGTTCTGGTTCAGCCGGAACACGTTGTCCGGATCGAGGCGGTCCTTGAGGTCGCGCAGGCGGCCGTACAGCTGGTCGCCGTAGAGGATGTTCGCGTCGTCGGCGTCACCGAGGAAGTTGACGTACGCGCGCCCCGTCGACGCCCCCGCGACGGCCCCGATCGCCTGCCGCGCCCAGGTGCGGTGGGCGTCGGCCTGCGTCGGGTCCTGCCAGCCGGCCACGGCGTTGAGCACGAACGGCATCGACCGTTCGCCGAACGCCGTCTGGCCCTCGCGCACCCGGCCCAGCGCACCGCCCATCTGGTGCACGTGGAGCTCGCAGCCCGGCCCGGGCGCCTCGAGGTGGTACGGCACGAGCGTCTCGATCAGCCGGTCGTCGAGCCGGGCCAGGTTCGTCGCCTTGAAGTACGCGTGGACGCCCTTCGGCCAGAGCGGGTCGACGAGCGTCTGCATCGTCCGGTACGGCATCGGGCCGAACAGGTCGGCGATCGGCTCGCCCAGGTCGCGGAACGGCTGCACCAGCCCGTCGCCCTCGTCGACCGGCCCGACCGAGAGCGCGACGAACGCCGCCACCTTCCGCCCGTGCCATTCGGCCGGGATCATCGGCAAGGGCGGGCACGTCGTCAGGTCGACGAACGCGGTGATCTCGTCCGGCGCCGACGGCGCCCACTCGCGGAAGCGCTCGAGCAGCTCGGCGTCGCGGTCGGCCGGGTGGAACATCGCGCCGGCGAACACCGTCGGCCCCACCGGGTGCAGCTGCAGCTCGAACCGGGTGACGATGCCGAAGTTGCCGCCACCGCCGCGCAGCCCCCACAGCAGGTCGCGGTCGTCCTCGTCGCTCGCGTGGACGAGACGGCCGTCGGCGGTGACGACGTCGGCGCCGATCAGGTTGTCGCAGGCCAGCCCGTGCTTGCGCATCAGCCAGCCGATGCCGCCGCCGAGCGTGAACCCGGCGACGCCGGTGGTCGAGATCAGGCCGCCGGTGGTCGCGAGCCCGTGCGCCTGCGTCTCGTGGTCGACATCGGCCCAGACGGCGCCGCCGCCGACCCACGCGGTGCGCGCCTCCGGGTCGACGTCCACCGTCCGCATCGGCGAGAGGTCGATCACCATGCCGCCGTCGCAGGTCGAGAAGCCCGCGATGCTGTGGGCGCCGCCGCGCACCGCCACGTCGAGATCGTGCTCGCGGGCGAAGCGGAGCGCCGCGATCACGTCGGCCGCGCCGGTGCACCGGGCGATGACCGCCGGCCGGCGATCGTCGTGCGCCCCGTTCCAGATCGGCCGCACGGCGTCGTAGTCCGCGTCGCCGGGAGCCACCACCTCCCCCCGGAGCTCCTCGCGCAGCTGCGTCAGCAGAGCGCCGTCGAGCGGCGTGACGGTCGCCTGAGCCATCTCCGTCCCCCTTCCGTGGTCGGTTCGCCCCGACCGTCGGAGGATGACACAGATGTCGCTTGTTGGCGAGTCCGGACTCCTGCACAGATGCAGGTGCCGGCCATCCGAAGAGCTCCTGCGGCCCGTAGATCAGGTAGCCGGTGCCCGGGCCGAAGAACCAGAGCGCGACCGGGACGGAGGTCGACTCCGGGAAGCTGACGACGGCCGCGGCGAGAGCAGAAATGCGGGCGATCTGCCGTCGTTGTCTGGGCTGAAACTCAGCGGAAGACCACCGTCCTGCGCCCGTCGACGAGCACCCTGTCCTCCAGGTGCCACTTCACGGCGCGGGCGAGGACGACCCGCTCGATGTCGCGGCCGATCCGCAGCAGGTCGTCGACCGTCTCGCGGTGCGTCACGTGCGCGACGTCCTGGGCGATGATCGGCCCGTCGTCGAGCTCTTCGGTGACGTAGTGCGAGGTGGCGCCGATCACCTTGACGCCACGCGCGATCGCCTGCTGGTACGGGTTCGCGCCCGCGAAGGCCGGCAGGAACGAATGGTGGATGTTGATCGCCGGCGCGCCGACCGCGTCGAGGAACGCACCGGAGAGGATCTGCATGTAGCGCGCCAACACGACGAGCTGGGCACCCTCGAGCGCGGCGAGCAGCGCGCGCTCCGCCTCGGGCTTCGTCTCGCGCGTCACCGGCACGTGCCGGAACGGGATGCCGAAGCTGCGGGTGCGCTCGGCGAGGTCGGGGTGGTTCGAGACGACGATCGCCGGCCGCCCCTCCAGCTCGCCCTGCTCGAACCGCCACAGCAGGTCGAGCAGGCAGTGGTCGTAGCGCGAGACGAGGATCGCCACCGCCTTGTCGGGGTCGGGACGGGCGAGCCGCCAGTCCATCTCGTAGTCGTCGGCGACGCGCGCGAAGTCGTCGCGGAGGCGCTCAGCCGAGTCGCCGCCGGCGAGCGTCGCCTCGACGCGCAGGAAGAAGCGGTCGCCGGTCGCATGCTGCTCGGCGTCGACGATGTTCGCGCCGCGACCGAAGAGGAAGCCCGAGACGGCCGCGACGATGCCGGGCCGGTCGCGGCAGGTGACGAGGAGGCGGACGGTGGCGCTCAGCTGCGGCTCAGGCGATCGTCCAGGTGTCGCCGGAGCCGACGAGCGCCTGCAGGTCGCCGGCGACCGTCGCGTTCTCGATCTGCGCGCGGACGAGATCGTCGTACGCGTCGCGCCGCACGTCCCGGAAGACGCCGAACGGGACGAGGCCGTGGGTGGCGAAGCCGATCCGCGAGAGCGCGAAGGCGGTCGCGAGGTCGCTCTCGTCGTGGACGATGCCGGTGTCGCCGACGGGCTGGCCGTGCTCGAGGTAGACCCGGTTCTCCTTCTGGTCGCGCACGACGTCCCAGGCGCCGTCGTTGTAGATGTTGCAGTTCTGGTAGATCTCGACGAAGGCGGCCCCGCGGTGCGCGGCCGCGCGGCGCAGCACCTCGGTGAGGCCCGGCTTGTCGGTGTCGATCGCCCGCGCGACGAAGGTCGCCTCGGCGCCGAGCGCCACGCTGAGCGGGTTGAACGGGAAGTCGACGGAGCCCAGCGGGGTCGAGCCGGTCACCTTGCCCTGCTCGCTCGTCGGCGAGTACTGGCCCTTCGTCAGGCCGTAGATGCGGTTGTTGAACATCAGGATCGTGATGTTCACGTTGCGGCGCAGCGCGTGGATCAGGTGGTTGCCGCCGATCGAGAGCGAGTCGCCGTCGCCCGTCACGACCCACACCGACAGGTCGGGGCGCGAGACGGCGAGGCCGGTCGCGATCGCCGGAGCGCGGCCGTGGATCGAGTGCATGCCGTAGGTCTGCATGTAGTAGGGGAAGCGAGCCGCGCAGCCGATGCCCGAGATGAAGACGAGGTTCTCGCGCGGGATACCGAGCTCGGGCATGACGCTCTGCACCGCGGCGAGGATCGCGTAGTCGCCGCAGCCGGGGCACCAGCGCACTTCCTGGTCGGACTTGAAGTCTTTCGCGGTCAGCTTCAGCTGCGTCACGAGAGCGCCTCGACCGCGTCGGCGATCTCGCCGGCCTTGAACGGCCGGCCGGTGACGCGGTTGTAGCCGACCGCGTCGACGAGGAACTCGGCGCGGATCAGCTGCCGCAGCTGCCCGAGGTTCATCTCCGGGACGAGCACCCGGTCGTAGGAGCGCAGCACGTGGCCGAGGTTGCCCGGGAACGGGTTCAGCCAGCGCAGGTGCGCGTGCGCCGCGCGACCGCCGCGCGACCGCACCTGCCTGACCCCGGCGGCGACCGGCCCGTAGGTGCCGCCCCAGGAGAGGACGAGCGTGTCGGCGCCCTCCTGGTGGTCGACCTCGAGGTCGGGCACCTCGATGCCGGCGACCTTCTGCGCGCGCAGCTGGGTCATCAGGTCGTGGTTGTCGGGGTCGTACGAGACGTTGCCGGTCAGGTTGGCCTTTTCGAGGCCGCCGATCCGGTGCTCGAGGCCGGGCGTGCCGGGGATCGCCCACGGCCGCGCCAGCGTCTGCGGGTCGCGTGCGTACGGCTGGAACGGCTCGCCGTCGTCGCGGCCCCGCGCGAACTCGACCTCGATCGGCGCGAGCGCCGAGACGTCGGGCACCAGCCAGGGCTCGGCGCCGTTCGCGAGGTAGGCGTCGCTGAGCAGGAACACCGGCGTGCGGTAGGTGAGCGCGACCCGCGCCGCCTCGATGGCGGCGTGGAAGCAGTCGCCCGGGGTCGACGGCGCGATCACCGGCACCGGCGACTCGGAGTTGCGGCCGAACAGCACCATCAGCAGGTCGCCCTGCTCCGGCTTCGTCGGCATGCCGGTCGACGGCCCCGCGCGCTGGATGTCGCAGATCACGAGCGGTAGCTCGAGCTGGATCGCGAGCCCGACCGTCTCGGCTTTGAGGACGACGCCCGGCCCGGCCGACGTCGTCACTCCGAGCATCCCGCCGAACGACGCGCCGACGGCGGCGCCGGCGGCGGCGATCTCGTCCTCGGCCTGGAACGTCCGCACGCCGAACGACTTGTGGCGCGCGAGCTCCTCGAGGA
>DASVDV010000008.1:0-57959 GCA_036380895.1 Gaiellaceae bacterium
CACCGAGGCGCGGATGGCGATCGCGCTGGCCCGCATCGGCGGCATCGGGATCCTGCACCGCAACCTGGCGATCGAGGCGCAGGTCGGCGAGGTCGACAAGGTGAAGCGGTCGGAGTCGGGGATGATCGTCGAGCCGGTGACCCTTCCGCCCGACGCGCGCGTCTCCGATGCGCTCGAACTGATGGAGCGCTACCACATCTCCGGCGTGCCGATCACCGACGCCGACGGGAAGCTGGTCGGCATCCTCACGAACCGCGACCTGCGCTTCGAGAAGGACGTGACGCAGCCCATCTCGGCGCTGATGACCTCCGAGAACCTCGTCACCGCGCCCGTCGGGACGACGCTGGCGGAGGCCGAGCAGCGGCTGCACCGCCACCGCATCGAGAAGCTGCCGATCGTCGACGCCGACGGCCGCCTCACCGGGCTGATCACGGTGAAGGACATCTCGAAGCGCGTCGAGTTCCCGTCGGCGACGAAGGACCCGCGCGGACGCCTGCGCGTCGGCGCCGCCGTCGGCGTCGGCCCGGACGCGCTCGAGCGCGCGCAGGCGCTCGTCGAGGCGGGCGCGGACGTGCTCGTGGTCGACACGGCGCACGGACACTCGCGCGGGGTGATCGAGGCGGTCGAGCGCATCGCGTCGCTCTCGGGCGAGTTCGAGGTGATCGCCGGCAACATCGCGACAGCCGAGGCCGCCGACGTGCTTTGCGAAGCAGGGGTACATGGTTTGAAAGTCGGTATCGGACCGGGTTCGATCTGCACCACGCGCGTCGTCGCGGGCGTCGGGGTCCCGCAGGTCACGGCTGTCTACGACGTGGCGCAGGCGGCGGCGCGCCACGGCGTCCCGGTCGTCGCCGACGGCGGGATCACCTCCTCCGGCGACGTCGCCAAGGCGATCGCGGCCGGCGCCGACACCGTCATGCTCGGCTCGATGCTCGCAGGGACCGACGAGTCCCCGGGCGACGTCGTCTACGCGCAGGGCGAGCGCTACAAGGAGTACCGCGGCATGGGCTCGCTCGGCGCGATGAAGGCGCGCGGTTTCTCGAAGGACCGCTACTTCCAGGGCGACGTCGAGGACGTCGACAAGCTCGTCCCCGAGGGCATCGAGGGGCGGGTCGCCTACAAGGGGCCGCTCAGCGCGGTGCTGCACCAGATCGTCGGAGGCCTGCGCCAGGCGATGGGCTATTGCGGCGCCCCGACGATCGAGGCGATGAAGGAGGCGCGCTTCGTCCGCATCACCGGCGCGGGGCTGCGCGAGTCGCACCCGCACGACATCACGATCACGAAGGACGCGCCCAATTACCGCCGCGGCTGAGACGACCGCCGAGCAGACGCGCCCGGTCGAGGACGCGCCGGTTCTCGTCCTCGATCTCGGCGGCCAGTACTCGCAGCTGATCGCCCGCCGCGTCCGCGAGGCGCGCGTCTACTCGGAGCTCGTCTCGCACCGGCTGACTGCCGAGGAGTTGCGGCGGCGGAACCCGGTCGCGCTGATCCTCTCCGGCGGCCCCGCGTCCGTCTACGCCGAGGACGCGCCGCGCGTCGACCCGGCGATCTTCGAGCTGGGGATCCCGACGCTCGGCATCTGCTACGGCGCCCAGCTGCTCGCGCTCGAGCTCGGCGGGCGCGTCGATCGAACCGGCGTGTCCGAGTTCGGGCGCACGGGCCTGTCCGTCCGCGGCGGCGAGCTGTTCGGCGAGCTGCCGGCCGAGCAGACGGTGTGGATGTCGCACCGCGACACCGTCGTCGAACCGCCCGCGGGCGCGCGCGTGGTCGCCGAGTCGCCCGCCACGCCCGTCGCCGCCTTCGAGGACGGCGCCCGCAAGCTCTACGGCGTCCAGTTCCACCCCGAGGTGGTGCACACCGAGCACGGCCAGGCGATCCTGGAGAGCTTCCTGCACCGCGCCGCCGGCATCGAGCCCGCCTGGACGCCGGCGGCGGTGATCGACGAGCAGGTCGAGCGCATCCGCGCTCAGGTCGGCTCCGACCGGGTGCTCTGCGCCCTCTCGGGCGGCGTCGACTCGGCGGTCGCGGCGCTGCTCGTGCACCGCGCCGTCGGCGACCAGCTCACCTGCGTCTTCGTCGACCACGGCCTGCTGCGGAAGGGCGAGGCCGAGCAGGTGGTCGAGACCTTCGACGGCGCCTTCCACGTGCCGCTCGTGCACGTGCAGGCGCGCGAGCGGTTCCTGGCCCGGCTCGCGGGCGTCACCGACCCCGAGCGCAAGCGCAAGATCATCGGCGAGGAGTTCATCCGCGTCTTCGAGGACGAGGCGCGCAAGCTCGGTGACCCGCACTGGCTCGTGCAGGGGACGCTCTACTCGGACGTGATCGAGTCGGGAGGCACCGACGGCGTGGCGGAGACGATCAAGAGCCACCACAACGTCGGCGGCCTGCCCGAGGACATGGCCATGGAGCTGGTCGAGCCGCTGCGCCAGCTGTTCAAGGACGAGGTGCGGGTGGTGGGCCAGGAGCTGGGCCTGCCGGACAACATGGTCTGGCGCCAGCCGTTCCCGGGGCCCGGCCTGGCGATCCGCATCATCGGCGACGTCACCTAGGAGCGGCTCGAGACGCTGCGCGAGGCGGACGCGATCCTGCAGGAGGAGATCCGCCGCGCCGGCCTCTACCGCGAGCTGTGGCAGTCGTTCTGCGTGCTGCCGGCGATCCGCTCGGTCGGCGTGCAGGGCGACTCGCGCACCTACGGGTACCCCATCGCGATTCGCGCGGTGACGAGCGAGGACGCCATGACCGCCGACTGGGCGCGCCTGCGGTACGACCTCGTCGACCTCGTCGCCGGCCGGCTCGTCAACGAGATCCCGGCCGTGAACCGCGTCGTCCTGGATGTGACGAGCAAGCCCCCCGCCACCATCGAGTGGGAATAGTCGGGCTCGCGGCGCCGCCGTACCGGATCGAGACCGACCGGCTCGTCCTCCGCTGCTGGGAGCCGCGCGACGCGCCGTTGCTGAAGGAGGCGGTCGACGTCAGCGCCGAGCATCTGCGCCCCTGGATGGACTGGCTACCGGACGAGCCGGAGGAGCTCGGCACGGTCGCCGAGCGGCTGCGCCGCTTCCGGGCGGAGTTCGACCGCGACGAGAACTGGGTGATGGGCGTCTTCGCGCCCGACGAGTCGCGCGTCATCGGCGGCACCGGCCTGCACCAGCGCGTCGGCCCCGGCGGGCTGGAGATCGGCTACTGGATCCGCGTCGACGCGACCCGGCAGGGATACGCGACGGAGCTGACTGCCGCGCTGACACGCGTCGCGATCGAGCGCTGCGGCGCCGACCGGGTCGAGCTGCGCATCGACCCGGCGAACGAGGCGAGCCTCGGCGTGCCGGCGAAGCTGGGCTTCCGCGAGGAAGCGACGCTGCGTAGGCGCCTCGTGCCGCTGCGCGACGGCGAGCCGCGCGACGTGACCATCTTCGTGCTCTTCGCGCGCGAGCTCGGCGGCTCGCCGTGCGCCGGCGCCCGCTACCGCGGCTTCGACGCGGCCGGCCGGCCTTGTGCCTGACGCTCGCGGAGGCGCTCGAACAGCGTCCGCAACTCTGCGACATCGAGACGCGCGGGACCGCCAAGTGGTGCAACCGCTTCTCGCCGGCGATGCGATCGGCCCGAGCGGGGCACCTCAAGCCGAGGACCCGCGCGTTGTCCCGAATGGCCGCGTCCGCAGGCATGCAGTAGCAGCCCGTACATCCGCTCCAGCGACAGTATGCGCGAAACTCCCAGCGGCTCCATCGCTAGCTCGGCCTGAACCTTTCGAGGTACGCCTTCCGGTAAGTTTGCGTCCTGTCCACGAGAGTCA
This sequence comes from Gaiellaceae bacterium, assembly GCA_036380895.1. GTDB lineage: Bacteria > Actinomycetota > Thermoleophilia > Gaiellales > Gaiellaceae > PALSA-600. Next base: position 3,791 of record DASVDV010000008.1, read on the forward strand.
ACTCATGGTGATGTGCCTGGTGCACCGGCGGCAGGCTGTTGACCATCGGACAATGGTCATTTAGGATCTCAGATGTCAATCAAGGAAGGCGGCTGGGATGAGATTCGCCAGCTGCGGCAATCTGGTGTGGATGGCCGACGTCCGGCCACGTTTGGTCAAATTTTCGGCCGGACGTGGGCATGCTCGATGTCGGCGTGACGTTCCGTCCAATCGCTGGAAAGGCTTGTCATTTCCAGCAGGTTCTGATCTACGCCAATTCAGCATTTTATCCATGCCTGAAGAAGCCATCTGCGGTCACGTCCGCTGTCGACGCATCGAAAAGGGGACAAGACATGTCGGAACTTGAGGTCGTCACTGTCACGCCGCGGCAGCGGGAAGTCGTGATGCTTATCGCGCTTGGGCGTTCTGCTGGCGAGATCGCGGATAATCTTCAGATTTCGGTTCGTACTGTTCGCGCGCATACTGACACACTGAGGATGAGGCTTGGCGTGCCTAAGGCGCGGATGATCCCGTCTGCATATCGTGCCGCAACAGGGGATGATCCGTGGGTTATGTAGAGTGAGTTCTCTTGCATCACAACAGAGCTGGACGACTGTTCACGCCGACGTTGAGATCTTCGAGGATATTGTGGTTCTGGATCGTGGCCGGGCGATTCATCATTCTGCTCAGGAGGAGTTGGTACGGAACTTATCCACGGTTGGCCCAGACCGTACTCGGACCCATCTACTCCACGTGGTGGCACTCAAATCGCCTTGGTGTCTCGGAATCTACGAAGAAGACGCGAGAGATGCACCAATTCGCGCACTACATACAGACCACGGCTGGGTTGCACGCTGGAAGAACGGCGTCTTCCGCGTTGGCGATGGCAAGGCGAAGAAGTTGGGTGACTATGGCATTTCAAACCTTCTGTTACCACCTGAGATTCTTGCTACGTCGCTTCGGCACCCAAGCGCCGAGGTCGGAGAGATCAAGATCAATTCAGCCGAAATTGAGAATCAGTTGATTCAGGCTGCACCGCAGTTGGTTGTCCTTGGCTCTGACCATTATCAAGCGGTGCTTCTTCCAGATCGGGGAGTTATCAGACGATGGGAAGGTATCGTCAACGGCGATCGGGCGATGTCGATCGACATCGTTGTTGACCGATGGGACGCCCCCGCCGAGTTTCGGGTCTGAGGCAGCCCGCGCGGCGTCTATGCTGGATCCGCGGACGAAGAGCCACCTCATGGTTCAACCGCCGCCACACGCTTCCTCTGTGCGCAAGCGTGCTCAAACGTGATCACCGACCGCGCGAGAAGGCCGGGCGCGGCAGACCGCCGCCGTGCAACCCAGACCGGATTGATCGCTTAACCAGATAACCATAGCCACGCTATGGAAGCAGTAGGAAGCCCGGGATTGTCCGGTGGATAGTCGACGTCTCTGGCTGACTTCGACGTCGAAAACGAATTGATCGGCGCGTATGGAATTGCTCGCGCGACTCAGACATCGTCTTATGACTGGCGAGAATTGTCGACTCCAACCGAGAAGACGCCGACCCCGATCGACCTCGAGCAGATGCGAGATGCTCCTGCCTCAGCGCATGTGCCCAGCCCGAATGTTCATCAGCTGCGCGCGGTCGGCGATGCCCGGGCTGTCACCGCAGGCGGGCTCGAAACCGTAGTATTGCGTGAATGCGAGACACGATCGGAATAGTGGAGGCGGAGGAACGAGCGGCTCGCGTGAATTAATTGAGTACCGGCGGCGCCCGACCCGCTGCCGACGCCGCCGGCGAGATGGTGTTACGGTCTGCTAATTGGTACGGCAGTCGTCCGTTTCACTTCCACCGGGACCGGTAACCTTCATGCGGACGATCCATGCGCTTCCGCTGATCGGTTCGCTGTAGCTCGGGGTCGTGCCGCCAGTAGCGTTGTACCAGACGCCATCGTGATCGAGAGCCGTGATCGCCGTGCCGGTGAAGGGGTCGATCACTTCGAGGTACCAGTCGAGGTTGTCGCGCTGCCATCCAGCTCCTGCCCCGCTCCAGTGAAGCGTATTTGTCGAATCGTCGTACGAACAAATAGCAGTTGCCGAACCAGTGACGACCATCGGCCCTGCGGGGGGCGGGACGGAGCCAGACAGAGCCGTCGGCGCTGCCTGAGCTCCTTTCGCTTGTCCTAGCAGCAAGAGTCCTGCGGCGACGGCTGCCGTCGTGAACAGAATGCCCGACCGTGTCGCCTTCCTTACTCCGTCGAAGAAGCAGTTTGAAGGTGGTTTCATGGCAGCTCTCCTTCCTGTCTGACAATCGGAACTGCGGATCGTGTCGGCAGACACAGGATCGCCGAGAATTTGATTCAGTACAATCCGGAAGATTCGCCATGTGACTTCTTGCCGTTGAGAAAATGCGCCAATGCTAATTAAGCTCTCGTGATTTGATCCCACCCATCGGGACGAGTTCTGTGACGGTACGCACGCCCACGGCCGGTACAGCTCGTCCTATCTCATCGCCGAGCAAAATGGCGGCTGTGAAGACGACTCGTCGCGGCGAGGGGAGTCCGCAGCCGATCTCGAATAGGCGGTGGCTGGCAAGTGGGCTTGGTCGACACGCAGGTTGCGGGCGAACGCGTGTGAGCGACGGCTGGTTTCCGCGGTCGAGGGGCTGAACGCGCTCGGCGGGACCGCGAGGCCGACCTCGAGCCGGTACGCCTCGGGGCGGAGAGGCGGGGCCGGCTCGCGCCGGATCGCACAGTGCCGACCCTGCGGCAAGCCGAGCTGCTCGCGCAGCAGCTCGCCGATGCCCTCGACCGCGGGGTCGCAGGAGAGCGTCGTCCTGGGCCCGAGCGCGAACAGCTCACCCGCCGCCGCGACCGACGCGGGCCAGGGGACGAGCGCCGTCAACGCCGCGTCAGGTGCGGGGCCCGCCGGCCACGTAGATCACCTGGCCGGAGACGTAGCTCGCGTCGTCGGAGCAGAGGAACGCGATCGTCCCCGCCACGTCCTCCGGCCGGCCGACGCGGCCGAGCGGCGTCTGCTCGGCGGCCATCTTCTGGAAGTCCTCGAAGCCGACGCCGATCCGGTCGGCCGTCTGCTGCGTCATCGCCGTCGCGATGAAGCCGGGGGCGACGCAGTTCACGTTCACGTTGAAGCGGCCCAGCTCGATCGCGAGCGTCTTCGTCATCCCCTGCAGGCCGGCCTTGGCGGCCGAGTAGTTCGTCTGGCCGCGGTTCCCGAGGGCCGACGTCGACGAGACGAGCACCATCTTCCCGGAGCGCTGCTCGACCATCCGCGCCTGGGCGGCGCGCGCCGCGTGGAACGTGCCCTTCAGGTGGGTGTCGATGACCGCGTCCCAGTCGTCGTCGGTCATCTTGTGCAGCAGGTTGTCGCGGATGATTCCCGCGCACGTCACCAGCAGGTCGAGCGAGCCGCCGCGCTCGACGGCCGTCGCGACCGCCGCCTCCACGTCGTCGCGGCTCGTCACGTCGCAGCGCACCGCGACGCCGCCGATCTCGCTCGCGGTCTCCTGCGCCTGCGCCTCGTCGAAGTCCGCGACGACGACCGTCGCGCCCTCGGAGGCGAACCGCCTCGCGGTCGCCGCGCCGATCCCGCGCGCGCCGCCCGTCACCAACGCCGTCTTGCCCTCGAATCTCGTCATGCGGGCGACGATATACGGTCACCGCATGGACTACCGCGAGATCCTCGCCCGGCGCCGCATGCACCGTGCGTTCTCGCCCGAGCCGGTCGAGCGCCAGCGGATCGAGCGGATCGCCGCGACGATCCGGCGCGCGCCGTCGGGTGGGTTCACCCAGGGACAGAGCATCGTCGTCGTCACGGAGGCGACGACGCGGGCCGCGATCGCGGCCGCCTTCGGCGACGAGCACTACTCGACCGGCGGCCGCAACTTCCTCGCCGACGCGCCGGTGCACATGGTCATCTGCGCGGACGAGTCGCGCTACCACGACCGCTACAACGAGCCCGACAAGCTCGCCGCGACCGGCGGGGTGGAGGTGACCTGGCCGGTGCCGTACTGGTTCGTCGACGCCGGGGCATTGATGATGCTGGTGCTGCTCGCTGCGATCGACGAAGGGCTCGCGGCCGCCTTCGTCGGCCATCCCGACCAGAAGCGGATCTTCGACGAGCTGCTCGGCCTGCCCCCCGAGGCGGTTCCGATCGGGCTCGCCCTGATCGGGCGGCCGGCGCCGGATCCGGACGCGCGGCCGGGCCGGTTCGCCGCCCGCCGGCGGCCGCTCGACGAGGTCGTGCGGTGGGAGCGCTGGTAGACCGCCTGGCCGCCGCCGAGATCGGCGGCACGACGAACTTCTACCGCGACGGCGAGCGGGCGGCGCTCTGCCGCGCGCGGCTCGCGGACTACCTCGAGCGGCGGCGCGACGCGCCGCTGCTGCTCGTCGGCGAGGCGCCCGGCTACCGCGGCGCCCGCGTCTCCGGCATCCCCTTCACCTCCGAGCGGCAGCTGACGGGGACCGGTCCGGCCGAGGCGACGGCGACGATCGTGCACCGCGTGCTGGCCGAGCTCGGCCTGACCGAGCACGTCCTGCTCTGGAACGTCGTGCCGACGCACCCCGGTACCTCGACGTCGAACCGGGCGCCGACGGCCGCCGAGGTGGCCGGCGGCCTGCCGTTCGCGCGCGAGCTGGCGCACGGCCGGCGGATCGTGGCGATCGGCCGCGTCGCGGCGCGTGCGCTCGACGCACCGTACGTGCGGCATCCGAGCCGTGGCGGCCTGGCGGAGTTCCGCGCCGGTTTGCTACCGTTCTCAGCCGGCGGGCGAGGTGTCCGCCTCTCTTTCGCATGAAGACGTACAACGCCAAACCGGGCGAGATTCAGCGCGACTGGGTCGTCGTGGACGCCGAGGGGAAGACCCTGGGCCGGCTCGCGACGCAGATCGCCGACCGCCTGCGCGGCAAGCACAAGCCCCAGTACACGCCGCACGTCGACACCGGCGACTTCGTCGTCGTCGTCAACGCCGAGAAGATCGCCGTCACCGGCAAGAAGCTCGACGAGAAGATGTACTACCGCCATTCCGGCTATCCGGGCGGCCTCAAGGAGCGCTCGCTGCGCGACCAGCTCGAGCGCCAGCCGACGGAGGTGCTGCGGAAGGCGGTGAAGGGGATGCTGCCCCGCAACCGCCTCGGGCGGCAGCAGCTGACGAAGTTGAAGATCTACGCGGGGCCGGATCACCCGCACGAGGCGCAGTCCCCGACGGCATTCGAGGTGTAAATGGCGACTCCCGCTCAGTATCTCGGCACAGGCAAGCGCAAGACGTCGGTCGCGCGCGTCATCCTCCGGCCCGGCAGCGGCGCCACGTGGGTGAACGGGAAGCAGCTCGAGGAGTACTTCCCGCGGCTCGTCCACCGGATGCTCGCCACCGCGCCGCTGAAGACGGCGGGGCTCGAGGGCCAGTACGACCTGCGCGTGCGCGTGCACGGCGGCGGGCCGTCCGGCCAGGCCGGCGCCGTCCGCCACGGAATCGCGCGCGCACTCGTCGAGGTCAACCCCGATCTCCGCGCCCCGCTCAAGCGGGCCGGCTACCTGACCCGGGACGCCCGCCAGGTCGAGCGCAAGAAGGCCGGCCTGCACAAGGCGCGCAAGGCTCCCCAGTTCAGCAAGCGGTAATCCCTCCGAGGCCGGCGATGGCGAGGAGGTACTTCGGCACCGACGGTGTCCGCGGCGTCGTCGGCGAGTTCCTGACGCCGGAGCTCGTCGAGCGCCTCGGCCGCGCCGCGGCCCTCTGGACCGGCGCCGCCTCCGTCTTCGTCGGCCGCGACACGCGCGCCTCCGGCGTCGAGCTGGAGGAGGCCTTCGCCCGGGGCGTCATCTCGGCGGGCAGCGACTGCGTGCTCGGCGGCGTGCTGCCCACCCCGGCGGTGGCGCTGATGGCGCTCGACCTGGGCGTCGTCATCTCCGCCTCGCACAACCCGCCCGAGTACAACGGCGTCAAGTTCTTCGACGCGCGCGGCCACAAGCTGAGCGACGAGTCCGAGGAGCAGATCGAGGAGCTGCTGGCCGCCGCTCCGGCCAGCGAGAACGGGACGATCTCGCACGTCGAGGTCGCGACCGACTCGTACCTCCAGCACGTGCTCGACCGCTTCGGCGCCGACCTGAACGGCCTGCGGATCGCCGTCGACTGCGCGAACGGCGCCTACGCCGGCCTCGCGCCGGAGGCGTTCCGCCGCTGCGGCGCCGAGGTGACCGCGATCGGCGACGCGCCCGACGGCGAGAACATCAACGTCGGCTGCGGCGCCACCGACACGGCGCTGCTCCAGCGCACCGTGGTCGACGGCGGCTTCGACCTCGGCGTCGCCTTCGACGGCGACGGCGACCGCATGCTGGCGGTCGACGAGCAGGGCCGGCTCGTCGACGGCGACCAGATCGTGGCGATCCTCGCGCTCGACCAGGGCGTCGACACCGTCGCGGTGACCGTGATGACGAACCTCGGCTTCCACCACCTGATGCGCGACCACGGCGTCCGCGTGCTCACGACCGACGTCGGCGACCGCTACGTGCTCGAGGCCTTGCAGCGCGAGGGCGCGCTGCTCGGCGGCGAGGAGTCCGGGCACATCGTCTTCCTGCGCGACCACGTCACCGGCGACGGGCTCGCCGCCGGCCTGCTCCTCTGCGGCGCGCTGAAGGGCCGGAAGCTGAGCGAGGCGGCCGCGGTGATGCCCCGCTACCCGCAGGTGAAGGAGAACGTGCGGGTCGAGACGCGCGAGCTGACGCCGGCGATCGAGGCCGAGGTCGAGCGGCGGAACCGCGAGTGGGACGGCCAGGGCCGCGTGCTGGTGCGGCCGTCCGGCACCGAGCCCGTCATCCGGGTGCTCGTCGAGGCCGAGGACGCCGGAGCCGCCGCGGAGGCGTGTGGTAGCATCGCGGCGCTCGTCCGACGAGAGCTCGGCTGACTCCTCCCGACGAAGGGACGGGTCGTACAGCCGGGCTCTTTCGCGTTCCTGAGGGACGGTAAAGGAGGCTCCGAATGTGCGGGATCATCGGATACGTCGGCAACCGGGCCTCGAAGGCGCTGCTGCTGCAGGGGCTCGAGCGCCTCGAGTACCGCGGCTACGACTCCGCCGGCATCGCGCTGCTGGAGGCGGACGGGCTCGACTACGTCCGCGCCGTCGGCAACCTCGCCAACCTGAAGGAGGCGGCGGGCCCGAACGGCTCGCCGGCCACCACCGGCCTCGGCCACACGCGCTGGGCCACGCACGGCGGCGTCACGAACGGCAACGCGCACCCGCTCACCGGCTGCGACGACGACCGGCTGGCGATCGTCCTGAACGGGATCGTCGAGAACTACCGCGAGCTGAAGGCCGAGCTGGAGGAGCGCGGCCACCGCTTCAGCTCCGAGACCGACGCCGAGGTGGTCGCCCACCTGCTCGAGGAGACCTACGAGGGCGACCTCGTCGAGGCCGTCCGCGCCGTCTACGCGCGTCTCGAGGGCCACTTCGCGTTCGTCGTCATCCACCGCGACGAGCCGCAGCGCCTGGTCGGCATCCGCCACCAGTGCCCGCTCGTGGTCGGGCTCGGCAGCGGCGAGAACTTCGTGGCCTCGAACCTCGCCGCCTTCCTCGCGGAGACGCGCCGCGTGCAGTTCCCCGAGGACGGCCAGATCGCCGAGGTGACGCCCGAGGCGGTCCGCATCGTCGACGCCGGGACGGGCGCCGACGCGGAGCTCGACGTCGTCGAGGTCGACTGGGACGACGCGGCCGCCGAGCGCTCCGGCTACGAGACGTTCATGCTGAAGGAGATCTACGAGCAGCCCGAGGGCGTCGCCGAGACGATCGGCGACCGCGTCCGCCACGGCAGCCTCGTGCTGGAGGGCCTCGGGCTGAGCGAGGACGAGGTGCGCAACCTGCGCCGCATCGTCATCGTCGCCTGCGGCACCGCCTACCACGCCGGGGTCGTCGGCCGCTACGCGATCGAGGAGTGGGCGCGTGTCCCCGTCGAGCCCGACATCGCGAGCGAGTGGATCTACCGCAACCCGGTGCTCGACCCGGGCACGCTCGTCGTCGGGATCTCGCAGTCGGGCGAGACGCGCGACACGATCCAGGCGATGAAGCTCGCACGCGAGAAGGGCGCGCGCACGGTCGCGATCACGAACATGATGGGCTCGCAGATCACCCGCGAGGTCGACTCGGTGCTCTACACGCGCACCGGCCTCGAGGTGGGGGTGGCCGCGTCGAAGACGTTCACGGCGCAGGCCGCGCTGCTCTTCCTCGTCGGGCTGAAGCTGGCCCAGGTGCGCGAGACGCTGCCGCCGAAGGAGATCGAGTTCATCCTCGACGAGCTGTACGACCTGCCCGACAAGATGCGCCGCTTCCTCGACGCCGACCACCCGATCGAGGAGATCGCGCAACGGTTCGCCGACAGCCCGTTCTTCCTCTACCTGGGCCGCCACATCGGCCTCCCGGTGGCCCTCGAGGGCGCGCTGAAGCTGAAGGAGATCTCGTACATTCCCACCGACGCGTACTCGGCCGGCGAGATGAAGCACGGGCCGATCGCGCTCCTCGAGGAGGGGACGCCGGTGGTCGTCGTCGCGACGCGCATCCACGTCTACGACAAGATCGTCTCGAACATCCAGGAGACGCGTGCCCGCGGCGCGCACGTCATCGCCGTCGCCACCGACGGGAACGAGGACATCCAGCACCACGCCGACGACGTCATCTACGTGCCGAAGTCGCCCGCCTTCATCCAGGCGGCCCTGGCGATCCTGCCGCTGCAGCTGCTCGCCTACCGGATCGCGCGGCTGCGCGGCCTGAACGTCGACCAGCCGCGCAACCTGGCGAAGACGGTCACGGTCGAGTAGCGGCGACCGCCGTCTCGACGAAGGCGCGCACCGCGGGTGACGCGTAGCGGTCGCGGTGGCGGGCGATCGCGACGAGCCGTGGGGGCACGCGCTCGCCCAGGTCGCGGATCGCGATCCGCGGATCGGACTCGTCCAGGGTCAGCAGCGGCAGGATCGCGTTGCCGACGCCGGCGCCGACGAGCCCCTGGACCGTCCCGTTGTCGTTCGAGCGGAAGGCCCAGCGCGGCTCCTGGCCCGTGCTGCGGAGCGCCGCCTCGACCGGCTCCATGCTGCGGCCGCCGCGGAAGCCGACGAGCGGTCCGGCGGCGACCTGCTCCAGCGCCGGCGCGGGGCCCGACGCGAGCTCCGAGCCGGCGGGCACCACGAGCACGTACGGGTCGCGCAGCAGCTCGAACGTCTCGAGCGGGCCGTCATCGACGGGCAGCAGCACGAAGCCGACGTCCACCTCGCCGCGCTCGACCGCGCTCGCGACGACGCCGTCGTCGTGCTCGTCGAGCATCACCTCCACCTGCGGCCACTGGGCGGTGTAGCGGCGCATGATCTCCGGCAGCACGCGGGCGCCGACCGACTGGAAGGTGCCGACGCGGAGCGACCCGGCCGCGCCGCTGCGCAGCGCGTGCAGGTCGGCCTGCGCCGCCTGCAGGCGGGCGACGATCGATTCCGCGTGGCGCAGCAGCAGGCGACCTGCCTCCGTGAGCGTGGCCGGGCGCGGACCGCCGGGACGCTCGACGAGCTGCTCGCCGACGATCCGCTCGAGCGTCTGGATCTGCTGGCTGACCGCCGACTGGGTGTAGCCGAGGCGCCGTGCCGCGCGGCCGAACGAGCCCTCCGCGGCGAGCGCGTGCAGCGCCGCGAAGTGCCGGATCTCGACGCCCAGCCACGACGATCCATTAGATTCCATGATCGAAATCAGTTATAGCTCGATTTGCGCTGATAGTCCCTGCTCAGGCAGCCTCTGGGCATGGCTCTCATCGCAACCGCAATCGTTCTCCTGCTGGTCTGCGTGCTGGCCGCTCGCTACGGCGCCGACTCCCGGCCCGTCGAGCGCGACCGGCATCGCGCCTGGTTGTAGGCCCGGCTCCCGCGCCGGCGCCCTCGAGCTGACGGGCAGCGACCCCCATCGTGCCCGTCAGCCCGAGCGCGCCGCCGTGACCGCCGGCAGCGAGGCGTCTTCTTGCCGACCGCGACACGCGGGACGCTCCAGATCCGGCGCCGACAGCCGATCAATGAGGAAATGACTGCGAAAGCCGGCTGCGGGACCAGTGCGCGCCGGGAGCCTCGCCGTGCAGGCGCCGAGGCCGCCTCCGAGGCGGTCGCCGCGCTGGGCGGTGAGGAGCCCGCGCTCGTCCTCCTGTTCGCGCGCACGGGCTGGGATCTCGACGAGCTGCTCGCCGGCGTCCGCGAGGCGACCGGCGACGCGCCGCTCCTCGGCTGCACCAGCAGCGGCCATTTCGCGGGCGGCGCGTACCAGGAGCCGGCCAGCGGCGTCGCCGTGCTGGTGCTGCCGCAGGGCGATCGGCGCTTCGGCGTCGCGTGCGCGCGGGGGGCGCGCGACCGGCCGGAGGAGGCCGGCGCCGAGGTGGCGCGCCTGGCGCGCGCCGCCGCCGACCGCGACGGCCGTCCCAGCGGGACGCTCCTGCTGCTCACCGACGGCCTCGCGGGCGACCAGGAGCGGATCCTGCGCGGCGTCCACCGCGCGCTCGGCTCGGGCGTGCCTGTGGTCGGCGCGGCTGCGAGCGACGATCGTGCGCAGGCGCAGACGCTCGTCTTCTGCGGCGGCGAGGTCGTGGCCGACGCCTGCGTCGCCGCCTGGATCGCGAGCCCGGAGCCGCTCCGCGTGGTCACCGGCCACGGCTGGACGCCGACCGGCGCGCCGCTGCTCGTGACGGCGACGGCAGGTCCGGTGCTGCACGAGCTCGACGGCCGGCCCGCCCGCGACGCCTACTACGAGCTGCTGGGGATCCATGCCGGCATGCCCGAGGTCGAGCGCGCGGCCCTCGTCAACGGCCATCCGCTCGGGATCCTGCAGCCCGACGGCAGCTGGGTGATCCGGCATGTCCGCGCCCGTGTCGACGCGGCCGGGTTGCGGCTGTTCGCGCCCGTGCCGCTGAACGCCGCCGTGCAGGTGATGACCGGCGGCCTCGACGACCTGCTCGCCGTGTGCGGCCCGCTCGTCTCGGACTCGCTCGCCGGGCGGAGCGACGCGACCGCCGTGCTCGCGTTCAGCTGCCTGGCCCGGCACTCCATCCTCGGCCCCCGCGTCGTGGAGGAGGTCGACGCCCTGCAGGCCGCGGCCGGCGACGTGCCCGTGGTCGGCTTCTACACCTACGGCGAGTTCGCCCGCACCTCGAGCGTGGTCGGCTTCCACAACGCCTCGATCAGCGCGGTGGCGCTGTGAGCGGCGTAGGCTCGACGGCGCCGCCCGAGAGCGGAGGCCCCGGCTCCGCCGGGGTTGGAGCGGGCTCCGAGGTCGACCGCCTGCGCGAGGAGTGCGCCGAGCTGCGGTCGCGGCTGGCGGCGGCCGAGCGGGCGACGCGCGAGGCGTTCCAGGGCACGGCGCGCCTGACGCGGATGCTGACCGTGCTCTCGGAGCCGGGCGGCCTCGAGCGGCTGCTCGACCGCTCGCTCGCGTGCCTGTCGGAGCTGTTCGACGCCGAGGTGACATGCCTGCTGGCGCCGTCCGACGGGCGGCGGCTCGAGCCGGTCGGAATCTGCGGCCTCGGAGACGAGGTCGACCCGGCCGACGTCGGCTGGTCCGGCGGCGCCGCGGCGGCCGCGCTCGCCTCGGGCGGGCCCGTCCGCGTCGACGACCTCTCGCTCGACCCCGCGCTGCCGCCCGCGCTCGCCGGGATCGGCGTGCGGACGGGCATCCTCGTGCCGGCCCGCACCGACGACGGCGCGACCGGCGTCCTCGCCCTCTTCCGCTGCCGCGCCGAGCCGTTCGCCAGCAGCGAGCTGCCGATCCTCGTCGCGATCGCCCACCGCACGCAGGTGGCGGTCGAGCAGGCGCAGCGGACGCGGCAGATCGAGTCGCTGACCAGGCTGAGCGCCGAGTTCGGCGAGCATCTCGAGGTCGCCCGGGTGCTGGAGAGCCGCGTCGAGCCGGTCGCGGGGCTGCTCGCGGCCGGCGCCTGCCTGATCGCCGTGGTCGGCGACGACGGCTCGACCGCCGTCCGCGCGAGCTGGGGCCTCGACGCGGAGGCCGCCGAGGCCTGGCGCTTCGCCGCGCCCGATCCGGCCTCGTGGGAGGCGGCGGCGCGGGAGCTGGCCCGCGGCGAGGCGCTGCTCACGGCGCCGGTGGTCGAGTCGGGCCGCGCGATCGGCTCGCTGGGGGTGCTCCGCTCGGGCGAGCTGCCGTTCCGCGCCCGCGACGCCCACGTGCTGAAGCTGTGCGCGGTCGGGCTGGGTCGCTCGCTCGCGAACGCCCACCTGCACGAGGCGATCCGCCGTACGGCCCACCACGACGAGCTGACGGGGCTGCCGAACCGGCGCCTCTTGCTGCGGCTGGTCGAGGAGGAGCTGGACCGTTTCGCCCGCGCCGCCGTCGACCGGCCGACGCTGATCTTCGTCGACCTCGACGGCTTCAAGGAGGTCAACGACACGCTCGGCCACCAGGCCGGCGACGCGGTGCTGGTCGAGGTGGCGGAGCGGTTGGAGAGCTGCATCCGCTCGGACGACGTGCTCGGCCGGCTGGGCGGCGACGAGTTCGTGCTCGTGCTGCGCGGCCCCGCGGACGCGGGCGGGGTGGAGGCGGTGTCGTCGCGGATCGCGGCGGCGCTGCGGGATCCCTTCAGGGTCGGCGGCGGCGAGTTCCTGCTCACGGCCAGCTTCGGCGTCGTCGCGCCGGCGGAGCCGGGCGTCTCGACGGAGAGCCTGCTGCGCGAGGCCGACGCGGCGATGTACCGCATGAAGGCGGAGCGGCCGGAACGGGCGCCGCTCTTCGTCGACGCGGCATAGCCCTCAGCCGTCGATCGGGCGGCGCAGGCGCTTCGTCTCGCCCCGGCGGCGCTTCTCCTCCAGCCGCTGCTCGCGTGCGGCCGCGGACGGGTGGGTCGCCTTCCGCGGCCGCCGCACTCGCGTCGCCTCGCGGAGCTGCTCGACGATCCGGTCGGCGGCGAGCTCGCGGTTCCGCAGCTGCGAGCGCTCGTCCTGGGCCACCGCGCGCAGCACCGGGCCGGCCCGCTCGAGCACGCGCCGCTTCTCGGCCGGCGACAGGGCCGCCGACCCTTCGACGTCGAAGATCGCCTCGGCGCGCGTCGAGCTCTTCTGCGCGTGCTGGCCGCCGGGACCGCTCGAGCGCGAGAAACGGTAGGCGATCTCCGACCGAATAGACTCGGCGTCCATGGCCGCGATTCTGCTCGACGTCGACGGAGTCCTGCACGTCTCCGGCGAGCCGATCGCGGGCGGGGCGGCCGCGGTGCGGCGGCTGCGCGACGCCGGCCACCGCATCCGCTTCGTCACCAACTCGACCACCCGCTCGCGCACGCACCTCGCCGAGCAGCTCCGCTCGCTGGGCGTCGAGGTCGAGGACGAAGAGATCCAGACCACGGGCGGGGTCGCCAACCGCGAGCTCGCCGGCAAGCGCGTGCTCGCGCTGACGATGCCGGGGATCCTCGACGATCTGCCGCAGCTGGAGCTCGTCGGCATGAACGTCGACGCGGTGCTCCTCGGCGGCGCCGACGAGGGCGAGGAGACCGGCCGCGTCTTCTCGTACCTCAACCTGAACCGCGCCTTCCACGAGCTGGAGGCGGGGGCCGCGCTCTACTGCCTGCACAAGAACCGCTGGTGGCAGACGGGAGACGGGCCGCGGCTCGACGCGGGCGCCTTCGTCGCCGGGCTGGAGTACGCGGCCGAGACCGAGGCGATGGTGCTGGGCAAGCCGAGCTCCGCCTACTACGCCGCCGCGCTCGAGGCGCTCGACGCCGAGACGACGCTCACGTGGATGGTCGGCGACGACCTCGGCAGCGACATCGTCGGCGCGCACAACCACGGCATCCGCACGATCCTCGTGCGCACCGGCAAGTTCCGCCCCGACGAGGTGGAGCGGTCGCGCATCCAGCCCGACGGCATCGTCTCGTCGATCGCGCAGCTCCCCGACTGGCTCGAGCAAAACGGCTAGAAGACCGTGCGCGTCGGCGTCGACCTGATCGAGATCGAGCGGATCCGCCGCGCCCTGGAGCGGCACGGCTCCGGCTTCCGCGACCGCTGCTTCACCGACGCCGAGCAGGCCTACTGCGACGGCAAGCCGAACCCCGCCCAGCACTACGCAGGCCGCTTCGCCGCGAAGGAGGCGGTCGGCAAGGCGCTCGGCTGCGGCGTCCACTTCACCTGGCGCGAGATCGAGCTCGTCGGCCGGCCGAAGCCGGGCGTGAAGCTCAGCGGCCGCACGGCGGCTTACGCGGAACGCGTCGGCGCGGGGGAGATCGAGCTGTCGATGACCCACTCTCGCGAGCTGGCCGCGGCCGTCGCGGTGGTGCTCCCCCGATGAGGTTGGAGCCGCTCCTGACGGCGGACGAGGTGCGCGCGGCGGAGGCGGCGCACCCGGGGCCGATGGACGAGCTGATGGAGCGGGCCGGGACGGCCGTCGCCGAGACGGTCGTACGCCAGTTCCCCGGCGTGCGCCGGGTGACGGCCGTCTGCGGCGGCGGCAACAACGGCGGCGACGGGCGCATCTGCGCGCGGCTCCTCGCGGAGGCCGGGCGCGAGGTGACGGTCGTCGACGGCCTCGGCGACCTGGGCGAGCCGGAGCTGATCGTCGACGCCCTGCTCGGCGTCGGGCTGCGCGAGGCGCCGCGCGAGGATGCGGTGCGGATGATCGAGCGGATGAACGCCGCGGGCCGGCCGGTCGTGGCGGTCGACGTGCCGTCGGGGGTCGACGCCTCCACCGGCGAGGTGCGCGGCGCGGCGGTGCGCGCGACGGTGACGGTGACGTTCGGAGCGGCGAAGGTCGGGCTCGCGGTCTCGCCCGGCCGCGGTCACGCGGGCACGGTGCACGTCGCGCCGATCGGCCTGCAGACGCGCGAGCACGAGCACGCGCTCGTGCCCGCGACCGCGCTCCTGGACGTCCCGCGCAAGCAGGGCGAGACGACGAAGTACCGCTCCGGCTCGGTGCTGGTCGTCGGCGGCTCGCGGGGGCTCACCGGGGCGCCGATGCTCGCCGCGCTGGCCGCGTTCCGGGCGGACGCCGGCTACGTGGCGGTGGCGGCGCCCGAGTCGACGATTCCGGTGCTCGAGACGCGGCTGCTGGAGGCGGTGAAGCGGCCGCTGCCGGAGGACGGCCAGGGCCGGCTGGTGCCGCGGTCGGCCGATCTGATCCTGGAGGCGGCCGAGAAGGCGACCGCGGTGGCGCTCGGGCCCGGCCTCGGGCGCAGCGACGGCACCGTGGAGCTGGTGCGGATCCTGCTCGAGCAGCTCGAGGTGCCGGTCGTCGTCGACGCGGACGCGCTCTGGCAGCTCGAGCCGTTCCGGCGCAGCGCGCCGACGGTGCTGACGCCGCACGCCGGCGAGCTCGGACATCTGCTCGGAGTCGACGCGGCGGAGATCGACGCGCACCGGCTGGCGGCGGTGCGGCGCGCCGCCTCCCGCTTCGGCTGCGTCGTGCTCCTGAAGGGCGGCGACACCCTCGTGACCGGGCCGCGCGAAGGCGTGCTCGTCGCGGCGTACGGCGGTCCCGCCCTCGCCACGGCCGGCACCGGCGACGTCCTCACCGGCGTCGCCGCCGCATTCCTCGCCAAGGGGATGGAGGCGCGCCAGGCGGCTGCGGTCGCGGCGGTCGCGCACGGCGTCGCCGCCCGGCTCGCGCCGCAGCAGGTCGGCCTCGTCGCCAGCGATCTGCTGCCGGGGCTGCAGCGCGCCGTCGGCGGCGAGGGCCTGCAATGGAGGCCGCTCGAGTAGTCGTGGCCCGCTCCGAGATCACCATCGATCTGGCCGCCCTGCGCCGGAACGCGCGGACGCTGCTGCGCGCGCTCGACGGGGCAGAGCTGTGGGCGGTCGTGAAGGCCGACGCGTACGGGCACGGCGCCTCCGACTGCGCCGCGGCGGCGCTGTCCGCGGGCGCGAGCGCGCTCTGCGTCGCCACGGTGGCGGAGGCGCTCGCGCTCCGGCCGGAGTTCCCGGACGTCCGCGTGGTGGTGCTCGGCCCCGCGGCCAACCGCGAGGTGGCGCGGGCGCGCGAGGCGAGGCTCGAGCTGGTCGTCTCGTCGGCGGAGATCCCGGAGGACGTGCCGGTGCACGTGAAGCTCGACACGGGTATGGGACGCTGGGGGACGAGCGAGCTGCCGGCGCCCGCCCGCGAGGTGGTTGGCGTGATGACGCATCTCGCGACCGCCGACACGGACCTCGACTTCGCGCGCGAGCAGGTGGAGCGCTTCCGCGCGGCGACGGCGCCGCTCGCGCATCTCGTGCGGCACGCCGCGAACAGTGCGGCGGCGCTGCGCCTGCCGGAGGCGCGCTTCGACGCGGCGCGCTGCGGCATCGCCCTGTACGGGCTGTCGCCGTTCGGCGGCGATGCGGTCGCGGACGGGCTCGCGCCGGTGCTCTCGTGGACGAGCGAGCTGGCGCTCGTCAAGCAACTCGCGCCGGGGCAGTCGACCGGCTACGGCCGCCGCTTCGTCGCCGAGGCGGAGACGTGGATCGGGATCGTCCCCGTCGGCTACGCGGACGGGTTCCGCCGCGACCTGACCGGCACCGAGGTGCGCGTGGGCGGCGAGCGCCGCCGCGCGGTCGGCACCGTCTCGATGGACTCCTTCGCGGTCGAGCTCGACCGCGAGTACCCGCCCGGCACGCCGGTGACGATCGTCGGCCCGGGGCTGCCGCTGGAGGAGCATGCGGCCGTCGCCGGCACGATCACCTACGAGCTGGCGTGCGGCATCGACAGCTCGCCGAGCCGCGCCCGGCGCGTGCTCGTCGACAGCGGCGACGCGCCGGAGTGAGCACGAAGGCATGACTTCGAAGGCTGAGCGGTTCGCGGCGCTGCAGGCGGCGCGAGCCGGCGCGCTCGCGGCGCGGCTCGACCGGCTGCTCGTGCTCCGCGGCGACGAGCGGGCGCTCGACGTGGGCACCGGCACCGGCGCGCTCGCGTTCGCGCTCGCGCCGCGGGTCGCCTCGGTGACGGCGGTCGACGCCGACCCGGCGATGATCGAACGCGCCCGCGCCTCGGCGCCCGCGAACGTCGAGGTCACCGTCGCCGACGGCGAGCGACTGCCGTTCGCCGACGCGTCCTTCGACCTCGCCGGCACGCTCCGGACGCTCCACCACACGGCGCGTCCCGACCGGCTGGTCGCCGATCTGGCACGTGTCGTGCGGCCCGGTGGGGCCCTGCTCGTGGCCGACCAGCTCGCGCCCGCGGAGCCGGCCGGCGCCGAGCGTCTGAACCGCTTCGAGCAGGCGCGCGATCCCTCGACGACGACGGTTCTAGGGGAGGCGGAGCTGCGCGCGTTGCTGGCGGCGAACGGGCTGACGGTCGAGCGTGAGGAGCTGGTGCGCGAGCCGCGCGACCTCGATGCGTACCTCGACCTCGCCGGCTGCGAGGGCGCCGCCCGCGAGCACGCGCGGTCGCTCGCGCCGCCCGGCTACGAGGCTCTGCTCGGCTGGTTCTCGTTGCGCAAGTAACACTCTGTTACAAGCGGAGCCGCGAGCGCAGGCGCGCGAGCGCCCCCGGCGCGAGCGCCTGCAGCCAGCCGGCGGGGGCGTACCAGCGCGGCACCGTCACCTCGACCCGGCCGTGGTCGACGGCCGCGAGCAGGCGCCGCGCGACCAGCTCCGGATCGACGACGATCCGGCCGAGCAGCGGCCCGAAGCGGTCGCGGTGCGGGAAGCCGGGCGTCTCGACGAAGCCGGGGTTGACGGTGTGCACGGAGATCCCGCGCGGAGCGAGCTCGATCGTCAGCGAGCGCGACAGCTCGAGCTGGGCGTGCTTCGAGGCCGAGTACGGCCCGCCCGCCACCGTGCCGGCGACCGAGACGACGTTCACGAGGTGCGATCCGGGGCCGAGCCCGGGCAGGAAGGCGCGGGCCGTCCACAGGCAGCCGAGGTAGTTGACGGCGACGACGCGCTCGACGGTCTCCGGGTCGGCGTCGAGGTAGGTCGTCCGGGCGCCGAGCCCTGCGTTCGCGACGACGAGGTCGAGGCTCGGGTGCCGCTCGAGGATCTCCGCGGCGGCGGCCTCGACGGCCCGGCGGTCGGCGACGTCGCAGGCGACGTGCTCGTCGGCCTGCGACGGGCTCCGCGAGAGCCCCACCACGTGCACGCCGCGCCCCTGGAGCGCGCGGACGACGGCCGCCCCGATCCCCGAGGAGGCGCCTGTGACGACCGCTACCCGCACACGCGCAGCGTACGCGCGGCGGTGGCGCTGCGCCCGCGGCCGTCGATCACCTCGGCCGTGAGGCGGTGCTTGCCCTTCTTCAGCTTCGACGTCTTCCACGCAGCGGAGTAGAGGCCGCCCGCGCTCGCCTTCAGCGACGCGATCCGGCGCGTGCCCTCGCGGAAGACCACGCGCTTCACCTTCGCCGTCGACGCAGCGGCCACGACGAGCCGCGTCTGCTTCTTCACGCAGGTCGTGGGCGAGGGCAGCAGCCAGGTCAGCGCCGGCCCGTCGACCACCTTCAGCTTCGCGGTCGCGAAGCCCGTGTTGGGGAGGATGTCGGTGCCGAGCGTGTCGATGTTCTTGGCCTCCTGGTTGTCGGAGACCTGCAGGTCGGCGGTCGTCTTGCCCGGCTTCAGCCTCGGCGCCTCCGCGGGCAGGCCGATGAGGACGAGCCCGGTGGTGGGGTCGTAGGCCGACGCGCCGATCAGGCGCCCGCCGTAGCCGAGCGCGATCGAGAGCGGGTCGACGCCCGACTGCAGGTCGGTCGCGCGCGCGACGATCAGCGGATGGCCGGCCGACACCGTCTTCGTCAGGAACTGCACGCTCGGCGGCGTCACGTCGTTGATCCACGCGCGCAGCACGTACCGCCCCGGCAGCGGCTCGCCGGTGAACGGGTCGGAGCGCGAGTCGACGGCGACGTAGAAGCGCTTCAGCCGCGGGAACTGCGCGCCGGCGGCGCCGATGTCGACGTTGGCGTCGTAGGTGAGCCCGTTCACGTCGACGGGCGTTCCCGCGTACCCCTGCACGTCGTTCTCGTCCTTCGAGCCGAGCACCCACGGGTCGACGAGCGAGCCGGGCGTCTCGGTCGCGATCGAGACGCCGAAGTTGGCCACCGGCTCCTCGACGTCGATCGCGTACAGGTGCTCGGCGCCCGACTCGTTCATCGGCGTCCCGAAGTAGTCGGGGGGCGGCCCGAACGGCTCCGACGGGCAGCAGTAGATCGAGACCCGGTTCGTGCCCTTCCGCGTCGTGCCGCTCTGCAGCGTCTTCAGCTCGGTGACGGGCGCGTTCGCGAGCACCGGCCGCTCGACCAGGAAGGCGTACGGGACGCGCCGCGTGACGGAGCCGTTCGTCAGCACGATGAAGCCGTAGTTCTTGCCGGTCGTCGAGTCGGACGAGACGCGGACGGTGACGGGCACCGCCACGTCGCCGCCCGGCGCGATCGCGGCGAAGCCCGGCACGTCGATGCGCACGCCGCTCGACTGGGCCTGCGGCGCCACCGAGACGGTCCAGTTGCCGGAGCCGTTGCCGGCGTCGGTGAGCGTGACGAGCTGCGCCCGCCGCTGCGAGCCGGTCGAGATGTCGATGCGGCCGAACGACAGCGACTGCGGGTCGGCGAAGATGCGCGGGTCGTCGGCCTGCGTCAGGTCGACGAGGCCGGCGCCCTCCAGGAGCACCGGCGCCTCGGTCGTGCGGGCGGTGTCGGCGTAGGCCGGCGCGGCCGCGTTCATCAGCGCCGACTTCACCTGCGCCACGCTCCAGCCGGGGTGCTGCTGCACGAGCAGCGCCGCCGCGCCGGCGACGTGCGGCGTCGCCATCGAGGTGCCGGCGAAGACCGAGAACGTCGAGCCGGTCGTCTTCGGCGGGGTGGAGGAGAGGATGTCGAGCCCGGGCGCCGAGACGTCGGGCTTGAGCGCCGCGTCGAAGTCGGTCGGGCCCGCCGACGAGAAGCTCGTCATCACGCCCGGGCGGTTCGTCGGGATCTCCTGGATGCTCGCGGAGACGCGGATCTTGCCGCTGCCGCCCGTCTGCGCCAGGTAGGCGCGCAGGTTCTTGCCGTCGAGGTCAGCGATCGTGCCGGACGGGATGGGCAGCGGGATCGGGGTCGCGTTCGCCTCCCCGGGGCGGTTGTCGACGAGGATCAGGCCGATCGCGCCGGCGCGCTGCGCGCGTTGCGCCTTCGACTCGAACGTGCAGGTGCCGCGGAGCGCGAGCGCGATCTTGCCCTTCAGCGAGCCCTTCGGCAGCGTGTCGAGGCCGGTGTTCGGGTCGATTCCGGGGCCGCACAGGTACGGGTCGACGGGCTTGCCGTTCGGCCCGGTGAGCGTCGAGACGTCGACGACCGTCTGGTCGAGCGTCGACCACGCCGTCGGCAGCTTCGTCCCCGCGGCCGGCTGGATCGGCACCTGCGCGAGCGTCGAGGGCCCGCCGATCACCGACAGCGACGGCGCGAAGACGTGCGCGTTCGACACCGCCGCGACCGAGATCGCGTCTGGCGCGGTGCCCGGCGAGCCGACGCTGCCGAGGCCGTAGTCGTCGCGGTCGTTGCCGGCGGCGATCACCGGCACGACCCCGGCGAGCGCGACGTTGTGCACCGTCTCGATCATCGCGTCGTTGACGGGGTCGATCTCGGGGCCGCCGCCGGAGAAGTTGATGACGTTCATCCCGTCGGTGACCGCAGACTCGAACGCCTTCACGATCTCGGGCGTGTCGGCCTCGTCGCCGATCGGCGTCGGGATGTTGAAGACCCGGTAGTTGCCGATCCAGGCGCGCGGCGCGACGCCGGTGAGGTTCTCGGTGCGCGGGTGGTCGGGGCCGGCGGGGGCGGTGGTGCCGGCGTCGCCGGCCGCGATGCCGGCGACGTGAGTGCCGTGCGGCTCGTTCGCGTCGAACGCCTTGCGGCTCTGCTTGGAGGCGTCGGGCGCGGGGAAGTCGCGCGCGACGATCACCTTCGGCGTGGTGAGCGCCGTGTCGCCCTTCGGGAAGCCGGCGGGGTAGCTGAAGCCGGCGGGCGAGAGGAACGGGTTCGTCTGGTCGACGCCCGTGTCGACGACGGCGATCTTGATCCCCTGGCCGGCGTCGCCGGTGGCGGCGGTGAGCGACTGCGCCTGGATCACGGCCGTGCTCGTGTCGTCGGTCGCCGTATAGGCGACGCTCGGGTAGACCCTGTTCACGAAGCCGAGCTTCGCGAGCCGCGGCAGCTTCGTCCGCGGCAGCTGCACCGCGAAGCCGTCGAGGAGCACGCTGTAGCGCTCCTGCACCTGCGCCTGCGGGATCGCGGCATGCAGCTCGGCGACCGCGGCGGCCTGCGCGCGGGCGAGCTTCGCGACGTATGCACGCGCCGCCTGCGTGTGCACGTCGAGGCGCCGCGCGCGCGTCGCGCCCGAGAGGCTGCGCTCGGCGTTCCACGCCGTGAGCGGCGGCGCGCTCAGCCGCACGATCACGCGCGTGGTCGCCCGCGCCTTCGCCGACGGCTCGACGATCTTTCCCGGCCGTACCCTCGGCAGGGCCGTTTCGCGCAGATCGCGGCGGACCGGTTGGAAGGCCGCAGACGCCGAGGCTGTCGTCAGCAGCACGATCGTGCCCGACACGAGGAGCAGGCGGCGCAAGGGGGACGCAGCGTACAGAAGCCGGGTAGAGTCGCGCCGTGTTCGAGGGCAAGCGCGCACTGGTGCTGGGGGTCGCGAACCGGCGGTCGATCGCCTGGGCGATCGCCCGGCGTCTCGCCGACGGCGGGGCGCAGCTCGCGTTCACCTACCAGGGCGAGCGGATCGAGAAGAACGTCCGCGAGCTCGCGGAGAGCGTCTCCAGTCCGCTCGTCGCCGAGCTGGACGTGCGTGACGACGCCGCGGTGGAGCGCGTCTTCGACCAGGTCGGCGAGGTGTTCGGCGGGGAGCTCGACCTGCTGGTGCACTCGGTGGCGTTCGCCGACGCGGCCGACCTCGAGGGCCGTTTCACCGACACGCCGCGCGAGCGGTTCTGGCTCGCGCTCGACGTGAGCGCCTACTCGCTCGTCGCGACCTCGCGCGCAGCGGAGCCGCTGATGGCCGCGGCCGGGGGCGGCTCGATCGTGACGATGACCTACCTCGGCGGCGAGCGCGCGGTGCCGCACTACAACGTGATGGGCGTCGCCAAGGCCGCGCTCGACTCGTCGGTGAAGTACCTCGCCTGGGACCTCGGCCAGAAGAACATCCGCGTCAACGCCGTCTCGGCCGGCCCGGTGCGGACGCTCGCTGCGCGCTCGATCGCCGGCTTCCCGACGATGGAGTCGATCTTCGAGGAGCGCGCCCCCCTGCACCGCCACATCGACGCGGACGACGTCGGCGGCGCGGCCGCGTACCTCCTCTCGGACGCGGCGCGGAACGTGACCGGCACGACGCTCTACGTCGACGCCGGCTACCACTCGATGGGCATGTAGCCCCGGCCGCTCGCCGGAGCGGGCCCGCCATGGTCGTCGACGCCTTCACCGATCTGCTGCACGAGCTCGTGGTGCGCGATCACGACGCGTTGCAGCTGGTGCTGCGCTGCGGCAGCGACCGGCTCTTCGAGCGCTACTGGCTGCCGCGGCTCGAGGCGGGCGGCGTCGGCGTCCAGCTCTGTCCGCTCGACGGCGCGAGCCCGCCGCGCGGGACGGTGCGCGAGCGCGCGCTCGCCCAGGCGATCGAGTTCGAACGGCTCGTTCGAGACAACGCCGAACGCGTCTGCCACGTGCGCTCGCGCGCCGAGCTCGACGATCCCCGGCTGCGGCTCGTGCTGACGATGGAGGGCGTCACGCCGCTCGAAGGCGATCCGGGCGGATTCGACGAGTGGTACGAGCGAGGTGTCCGCGTGGCGACCCTGACGTGGAACCACGCGAACGAGTTCGCGGGAGGCATCGCGACACCGGAGCAGGGGCTCACCGCCCGCGGCCGGGCGCTCGTCCGCCGCTTCGGCGAGCTCGGCGTCGTGCTCGACCTCGCGCACGCGTCCGAGCGGACGTGGCGGGACGTCCTCGAGGAAGACGTCGCCGTCTCCGTCACGCACGCCGGCTGCCGCGCCGTCCACGACCATCCGCGGAACCTCGCCGACTGGCAGCTCGAGGCGCTTCGAGAGCGCGGCGGGGTTCTCGGCGTCATGGGGCTCGCGCTCGCCGTCGGCCCCGGCGCGACGCTGTCCCGCTTCGTCGACCACGTCGAGCACGCGGTCTCCGTGATGGGAATCGAGCACGTCGGCTTCGGCGGCGATTTCGTCGACCGGCTGTCGCGCGACGAGAAGGATGTCGCCGGGAAGGCCCTTCTCGGCGTCGTCGGGTTCGCCGGGCCGGACGACTACCCGGCGCTCGTCGAGGAGCTTCGCCGGCGCGGCTGCGGCGCGGAGCGGCTGGCCGCGCTCACGAGCGGCAACTGGCTCCGGATCCTCCGGGCCGCGCTGGGCTGAGCTCTCGCCTACGCGCCGACCAGCGCGACGAACTCCGGCTCGTTCCGGATCGGGTCGAAGTCGGAGTCCTCGCGGGCGAGCCTGCGCGCGTTGTCGGAGCGCTCGATCGCCTCCCGCAGGTGGGTGAGCGCGTCGGCCGTGCGCCCGGCGAGCGCCTCGCAGCACGCGAGGTTGTAGGTCAGGTCCGGGTACTCGGGGTGCTGCTCGACGAGCTCGCGCAGGCGGTCGGCCGCCTCGGCGTAGTCGCCCGCCTCGTAGAGCGGGCGGATCGGCCCCCACACCTCCCAGCCCATCGGCTCGTACGCCTTGCCGGGGACGCCGCCCAGCGCGAGGACCGTCGTCTCCGGCTCCTCGGCGAACGCCGTCCGCTTCACGCCCGCACGAACCGAGACGAACGTGCCCGCCGGCGCGTCGCGCCGCTCGCCGTCGAGCTCGAACCTCGCGCGGCCGCTGAGGACGACGTAGAGCTCCTCCTGGCCGTCGTCGGCCTCGTCGTGCTCGTTGAAGATGCGGTCGCCGGCTGCGTGGCCCGTCCACGTGTTGACGCCGAACGCGGTGATCCCGAAGTGCTGCCGCACCGGCCGCCACGCGCAGCGGCCGTCGTCGGCCTCCTCGATCTCGTCCAGGTGCGCGATCGCCCATCCGCTCACGGGAACCTCCTCTTCGTCTTCGCTCAGGCGGCCGCCCGCAGCGCGCGGGCCGCCTCGAGCAGCTCGTCCACGTCGGGCACCTCCGACGATTCGTACCGCCACGCCCGCGCGATCACGCCGTCCTCGCCGACGAGGAACGCCGTCCGCTCCGCCACGTCCTTCAGCCCGCGCCGCTCGTGCGCGACGCCGAACGCGCGCACCGCGTCGCCGTTCCAGTCGGAGAGCAGCCCGAAGTTCAGGTCGAGCGCCTGCGTCCACGCGATGTGCGTCCACGGCGAGTCGCGCGACACGCCCACCGGCTGCACCCCCGCCTCGTCGAACTCCGCTCTCCTGTCACGCAGGAGCTCGAGCTCGTTCGTTCAGGTGGCAGACCAGTCGAAGAGGTAGAAGAGGATCAGCTTCGGGCCGTCCTCCACGAGCTCGCGCGTCGTCAGCGGCTCGTTCGGCCCGAGCCAGACCGTGACCTCCGGGATCGTGTCGCCCGCCTGCAGCACGAGCCTGAGCCTAGCGAGCGGCGCAGCACCAGCGGCCGGCGAGCTCGAGCATCGCCTTCTGGCCGTCGCGCCGCGGGAACTGCCGGTCGATCCGCGAGACCGCGCGCACGGTCGAGCCGTGCAGGAACACCCACTGGTCCGCCGTCGGCCAGTCGACGAGCAGCCAGCGCCCGTTCGGCGACCAGACCACGTCGCCGAAGATCCCCGGGCCGGCGAAGAGCAGCCGCGAGCGTCCCGGGTGGTCGACCTCGACCGTCTCCACCTCGCTGCGGCTCGCCAGGCGGCGCTCAACCGCCAGCGTGTGCGTCCCGGGCCGGAAGGCGGCATCGACGAGCTCGTCCGTCGGCGAGCGCACCTCGCGCACCCGGCGACCCGCGGCGTCCAGCACCACTATGCGGTGCGGCGCCACGACCGCCAGCCGCGCGCCGTCGCTCGACCACACGAGCTTGCCGACCCGCTCCAGCGGCGCGCGCCACAGCACGCGTCCGCTGTCCGCCTCGCGCAGCAGGACGCTGCCGGCGCGCTCGTACGCCAGGACGCCGAGACGCGCGGGGTCCCAGGCGGGCGGCTCCGGCGCTGCGGCGGCGTCGAGCAGCCGGTCGCCCGTCCCGTCGCCGGCGACCACCCGCAACCGTCCGCGCGAGAGGTACGCGATGCGCGTGTCGAGGCGTGTGCCCTCCCAGACCGGCCACGCCACGTCGGGCCGCGGCAGCGTCCAGCGCACCGTCCCGTCGGGCGCCAGGGCCGTCACCCCCTCACGGCTCGCCGCGACCACGTAGAGGCCGTGCGGCGACCAGGCCGCGTCCGCCCAGTCGCCGATCCGGCGCTTCGCGCCGTCGGCCGAGACGATCCACGTGCCGCCCTGCTCGGCCGAAACGACGAGCAGCTTGCCCGGGGCGGGCAGCGAGCCCAGCGTCGGCGACGCGTTCTCGACGCCCACGGCCCGCCGTACCCGCTCGAAGACGGCGTGGCCCGCCGGAGACACGGCCGCTGCGGCCACGACGATCGCCAGCAGCGCCAGACTTAGTAACACTGTGGTACGAAGTCCGTGCCGCGGCGCGGCCGGCTGGCGCTCCTCGAATGCTCGCCGCACGACCTCCCAAGCGCGCTCCTCCGCATTCATGAAAGCTCCTTCATCCGGTCGAGGCCGCGGCGAAGGCGCGAGTTGACGGTGCCGCGCGGCAGGCCGAGCAGCGCCGCGATCTCGCCCGGGGTGTACTCGAGCAGGTAGCGGAGCACGACGACTGCGCGGTGCTCGGGCGGCAGGGCCGCGATGCCGGCGAAGCCGTCGCCGTTCGCCTCCTGCGCCGCCGGCGCCGCCACCTCGGCCGAGAGCTCTACCTCCGCGCGCAGGCGGCGGGCACGCGTCCAGTCGATCGCGCGGTTGACGACGATCCGGTGCAGCCACGGCCCGAACGGTCGGCGCCGGTCGAACCGGTCGAGGTTGCGGATCGCGGCCAGGAACGCCTCCTGCGCGATGTCCTCGGCGGCCGCCGCGTCGCCGGTGACCAGCTGCGCCGCGCGCAGGGCGCGCGGCCAGTGCTCGCGGAACAGCCGCTCGAAGTCCTCCGTCGACCCGCGCTGGGCACCCCGGATCCAGGCGCGCTCGCCCACCCGCCGACTCTACGACCGAACGCGTCCAGGAGGTCCCTCCGCCACGAGATTCATACGCGGCGGGGACCTCACGGGGTCCCGGCCGCGTATACCGCGCATGAAGCGCCTCGCGCTGATCGCCCTCCTCGCCGCCCTCGCCGTCCCCTCCACGTCGCCCGCGGCCGGTTGCTCGCCCCTCGACTGCGCCGCGAGCGGGGTCGCGCTGCCCGGCGGCCTCCTCGCGGCGCGCCTCGCCGGCGTGAACGGCCGCGTGCGCGTGGTCGACCTCCGCAGCGGCGCGCAGCGGCGGGTGCTGCCGCCGGGCGTGCTCGCCGGCGGGACCCTCGTGCGCGAGGACCAGGCCGACCTGCAGTGGATCGACCCGGCGAGCGGCCGGGTCGTCGCCCATCGCACGATCCAGGAGGGACTGCTCGTGGGCGCTTCGCAGGACGGCCGGCGCGCGGTGCTGCAGTGGAGCGCCGCCCGCAAGGCGGTGTTCGGGATCGCCGGGCGCGGCGGCGCCGTCCACGAGGCGATCGTCGGGCGCGGCAACTGGGGCTTCGACGCGCTCAGCGGGCAGAGCCTCTACCTGCTCCATTACCTGAAGCGCGGCTACGAGGTGCGGCGCTTCGACCTGGCGGCGAACCGGCTGGTCGCACAGCCGCTGAAGGACCCGAACGGCTCGTCGTTGATCTGGGGCGTCGCGTGGGCACGGCTCGCGTCGCCCGGCGGCCGCTACCTCTTCACGCTCTACGTCGGTCCCGACGGCGGCTCGATGATCCACGAGCTCGACCTGCGCAGCGGCACCGCACGCTGCATCTCGCTGCCCGGCGACGGCGACTTCGACGCCGCCTCCTCCTATGCGCTCGCACTGTCGCCGGACGGGCGGACGCTCTGGGCGGTCAGCCCCGGCTACGGGCGCGTCGTGGGCGTCGACGTCGCCGCCGCCCGCGTGCGCGGCGCCTTCCGCTTCCCGCTGAGCGTCGACCGGTTCGGCGGCACGTCGGTGGCCGCGATCGCGCCGGGCGGGCGGCGGATCGCCGTGGCCGCCGGCGACCGGCTCTGGCTCGTCGACCTGCGGTCGCACGGAGTCCGCGAGGTCCGGCAGGCGGCGGGCGCCCTCGGCTTCGACCCCGACGGCTCGCGGCTGTGGGTCGTCGGAGCCCACGGCCGCGTGTCCACGCTCGCACCCGTCACGACGAGCGCGGGCACCCGCGTGCGATAGCGCGACGTACCGCCGGCAGGCTCTGCTTCGGCGACCCGTCCGCGTAGCGCACCCCGCTCTGCAGCCCGTCGAGCCGCGACTCGTCGGAGACGTGGAAGAGGAGCAGCATCTCCACCGTCGGCTGGCACGCGGCGAGCCGGATCGCGGTGGAGTAGTACTGCGCCTGCGTCTGCTCCGAGACGGCGTCGACCACCTCCCTGCCGGTGTAGAGATCCTGCTTCGCGGGCGGGATCGCCGTCTCGACCCCGTACTCGCCGTAGACGATCGGCAGCTTGGGGCCCTCCTGGCCGGTGCCGTCGAACGCGCGGCCGAGCAGCGAGACGAGCTCGTCGTAGTCGGCGATCCCGATCGAGGTCGTCTTCGGATGCGCGAGCGTCGGCGGGATGCGCGGCGACTCGCCGTACACGTGCACCGAGAGCGCGTCCATCAGCGGCCGGTCGCGGCCGCTCGCGCGGTAGGCGCGGCCGAGGTCGAGCAGGAAGCGCGTGGGGGAGTGGGTCGGCCGGCTGCCGCCCGGCCGGTCGCCGCCGTGCGGGGCGAGCCCGCCGCCGATCACCTGGAGGTCGGAGTCGACGTCCTTCAGCGCGTCGTAGGTCTGCGCCAGCAGACGCTCGAACGACCAGGCCGCGACGTCCGTCCCCTGCGGGCCGAACTGCGGCAGCCAGAAGCGGTTCAGGTTCGGCTCGTTGCCCACGATCACCCGGTGGACGTCGGGCAGGGCGCGCGCGAGCGCGGCCGCGAACGAGGCGAACGCCGAGCGCGACGCCGCGTCGTTCGGCGTCGACGAGCTGATCTGGTAGACGGCCAGGACCGGCTCGACGCCCTCGGCGACGGCCGCCTGCACGGCCTGCCTGAGCGGCGGGAGGGCCTGCTCGGCGCTCGCGCCGCTCGACCAGACCGCGCTGAGCGCGACCGCCTGGAAGCCGCTCTCCTTCGCGAGCCGCATCTGCCGGTCCGGGTCGGGCGACCACTTCGCGGCGTCCTCGACGGCGCCGACGACGAACACACGGTGGTGGCCGGAGCCGCCGCAGCCGGCGAGCGCGAGCACGGCGGCGCCGACGACGAGGGCGAGGACGAGGCGGAAGGACGCCGTCAGGCCGCCGCCGGGGCGATCGCCGCCTCGGTCGCGAGCGCGATCTCGCGCGCGACCTCGACGATGTCGCGGTTCGCGTTCCACACGCGCAGCTGGCGGTCGGCGCCGTTGCCGCGCGCGAGGATCTCGCGCACTCCCTCCAGCTCGCGCTCGGAGCCGAGCTCCCGCGCGTGCGGCTCCACGTCGCGCAGCGTGCGCCGGATCAGCTGCGCCACCGGCACCCGGTTGCGGCGGCCGGTGGCGAGGTCCATCACCGGCGCCTCCAACCCGTAGCGGGCGGCGAGCCACTTGTTCTCGGTGGTGAGCATCCGGTGCCAGCTCGGCACCTCCTTGCCCGCGTCCACCTGCTCGCAGTAGAGCTTCACGATCGCCTGGAAGAACGCGGCGATCGCGACCACGTCCTCGAGCCGCGTGACGGCGTCGCACACACGCATCTCGAGCGTGCCGAGCCGCGGATGCGGGCGGATGTCCCACCAGATGTGCGTGTAGTCGGCGATGCAGCCGGTGCGCTCGAGCTGGCCGACCACCTCGGCGTAGTCCGCGTAGTCGCGGAAGCGCGGGGGCGGCCCGGAGCGGGGGAACGCGGCGAAGACCATCTGCCGGCTCGACGCGAGCCCCGTCGGCTCGCCGCGCCAGAACGGCGAGCTCGACGAGAGCGCGAGCAGCTGCGGCAGGTGCACGAGCAGCCCGTTCATCACCTGGATCGCCTTCTCGGGATCGTCGACGGCGCAGTGGACGTGCATGCCGAAGATCAGCTCGCGGCGGGCGACGTACTGCAGCTGGTCGACGAGCTGGTGGTAGCGGTCGTGCGCCGTGATGCGCTGGCGCTCGAAGAGGCTGAACGGGTGCGTGCCGGCGGAGCCGAACCGGCAGCCCTGCTCGCGCGCGATCTCGGCGACGTAGGTGCGCAGCTGGGTGAGCGCGCGATGCACGTCGCCGGCGGTGCGGCAGACGGGCGTCGTAACCTCGAGCACCGACTGCATCAGCTCGGCGTTGATGCGCTCCTCGTGCTCGCTGTCGGCCACGGCCGCCAGCACCGAGTCGATGTGCTGGACGAGGTCCCAGGTCTCGGGGTCGAGCAGCATGTACTCCTCCTCGACCCCGAGCGTGTACGGCGCGCTCTTGCCGAAGGCGTGGTCGAGCACGGAGATGCCGCCGGTGCGGGGCCGGCCGCCCTTGCCGGTGATGGAGGCGGGAAAGAGCTGCTTCACGTCTCGAGTATCCCCCGCCGGCCGACCTCTACGCGCCGACGACCGCCTCGGCCTCGATCTCGACGAGCCAGCGCGGGTCGAGCAGCTCGACGACGAGGCCCGTCGTCGCGGGCCGCGCCCGGGCGAACGCCTCGCCGTGCGCGCGGCCGACCTCGTCGATGTGGCCGGCGTCGGTGACGAAGATCCGCGTACGCACGACGTCGTCGAGGCTCGCGCCCGCCTCCGCCAGCGCCGCCTCGACGATGCCGAGGCACACCCTCGCCTGCTCGTAGGCGCCCGTGGGCGGATCGGCGTCGCCGGGCATGATCGGGGCCGTGCCGGAGACCCAGACGCGGTCGCCGACGCGGACGGCGCGCGAGTAGCCGACCCGGCCCTCGAACGCGGCGCCGGAGGAGATCAGCTGCCGGGGCATGCCGGTAGCCTGCCCGCCGTGGAGGCCCTGAGGCAAGTCGAGGGCTGGCCGTGCGACCACGCCGCGGTGGCGGTGACGGGCCGGAGGGAGGCGACGCTCGGCGACGAGAGCCGCGTCTTTCCCTGGGCGTCCGTGACGAAGCTGGCGACGGCCGTGGCGATGCTGACCGCGGTCGAGGAGGGGCTCGTCGACCTCGACGAGCCGGCCGGGCCGCCGGGGGCGACGTTCCGGCACCTGCTCGCGCACGCCTCCGGGCTGCCGATGGAGGCCGGCGAGCCGATCGCCGAGCCGGGGCGGCGCCGGATCTACTCGAACTACGGCTTCGAGGTGGCGGCCGAGCTGGTCGCCGAGCGTGCGGAGATGCCGTTCCCCGAGTACTTCGCGGCCGTCTGGGAGGGCACCGGCGCCGTCCTGCGCGGGTCGGCGGGCCACGGCGTGGAGGGGACGCTCGCCGACCTGGTCGCGGTGGCGCGCGAGCTGCGCGAGCCGCGACGGCTCGCGGCCGAGACGCTGGCGGAGGCGACCGTCGTGCAGTTCGCCGGCCTGACCGGTGTGCTGCCCGGCTTCGGCCGGCAGGAGCCGAACGACTGGGGGCTGGGATTCGAGCTCCGCGGCGCCAAGTCGCCCCACTGGACGGGCGCGCGCAACGCGCCGCGCACGTTCGGCCACTTCGGCCGCAGCGGCACGTTCCTGTGGGTCGACCCGGACGCGGGCGTCGCGCTGGCGTGCCTCACCGACCTGGCGTTCGGGCCCTGGGCGGCCGAGGCGTGGCCGCGGCTCGCCGACGCCGTGCTCGCCGAGCTCGAGGCGTAGGCTCTCAGCCGCTTCTCAGCCTCGGCCGCCTACGCTGCCGAGGTGAAGGGTCCGCTCGTCCGGCTGCTGCCGCTGGCCCTGCTCGTGGCCGCGGCCGGCTGCGGAGGCCAGGCGAAGCGGAGCGCGCCGCCGCCGCCGGCGACGACCGCGCCCGCCCGGACCGTCTCCGCGAAGCCGGTCGCGCGGCACCCCGTCATACCGGTGCACGTCGTCGAGCGGACGCTCGGCTCGCTCGCCGATCCGGTGCAGGACGCGGCCGCCGCGCCGGGCCCGGGCGGTGCGCTGCTCGTCGGCGGGTTGACTCCCGCCGACGTGTCCACCGACGCGGTGCAGCTCCTGCACGGGAGTGTCGAGCGGCGCGCCGCGACGCTGCCGGCGGCGCTGCACGACGCCGCCGCGGTGCGGCTCGGCGGCAGCGTCTACCTCTTCGGCGGCGGCGACGGCGTCCGGCAGCTCGACGGCATCCAGCGCGTCGCGCCGGGCGCACCGCGGACGGTCGGGCAGCTCCCGGCGCCCAGCTCGGACCAGGCGGGCGCGGCGATCGGCTCGACCGCCTACGTCGTCGGCGGCTACACCGGCAGCGCCTGGCTCGACACGATCGTCGCCTGGCGTCCGGGGAAGCCGGCCCGCGTCGTCGCCCGCCTGCCGGGGGCCCTGCGCTACGCGGCGGTCGCGTCGGCCGCGGGACGGCTGGTGATCGCGGGCGGCTCGACGCCCGCCGGCACCGCCTCGCGCGCGGTGCTCGTCTTCGACCCGGCGACGGGGAAGGTGCGGCGGATCGGCTCGCTGCCGGCGCCGACGACGCACGCCGCGGCGGCGGCGATCGGGAGCAGGGTCTACGTGATCGGCGGGCGCGGGGCCGCCGTCGACACGCCGACCGCGGCCGTCGTGGCGGTCGACCCGGGCGCGGGCACCGTCCGCCCTGCGGGCAGTCTCGTCGCCGCCCGCTCCGACCTGGCCGCCGTCTCGCTCGGGTCGCGCATCCTGCTGGCGGGCGGTCGCGACGCGAACGGCACGGTGGCGACGCTGTCTGAGCTCGTCCCGGGCAGGGCCGTCGCGAGCGCGGTGCCGAAGCTGCTCGACCGGCGCGACGTCTATGCCGCCGATACGCCGGGCGGGCTGCGCGGCCCCGCGCGGCAGGCGCTGCCGCGCGTCTACGTGCCGAACTCGCAGTCGGACACGGTCGACGTGATCGACCCGCGCACCTACCGCATCGTCGGCCACTTCGCGGTGGGCGGCCTGCCGCAGCACGTGGTGCCGTCGTACGACCTGCGCTGGCTGTACGTGACGAACGACACCGGCAACTCGCTCACGCAGATCGACCCGCGCACGGCGAAGCCGGTGCGGACGATCCCGGTCGACGACCCGTACAACATGTACTTCACGCCCGACGGGCGCTACGCGATCGTGGTGGCCGAGCGGAACGCGCGGCTCGACTTCCGCGACGCGCACACCTTCGCGCTCGTCCATTCGGTGTCGGTGCCGTGCCGGGGCGTCGACCACATGGACTTCACCGCCGACGGCGCGAAGGCGCTCGTCAGCTGCGAGTTCTCGCACCAGCTGCTGGAGCTCGACGTGGTGCACGAGCGGGTGGTGAAGGTCTTCACGTATCCGGGGGTGGGGATGCCGCAGGACGTGAAGCTGTCGCCCGACGGGCGCGTCTTCTACGTGGCGGACATGGATGCGAACGGCGTGTGGATCGTGGGCGCGAAGAGCTTCCGCTTCGTCGGCTTCCGCCACACCGGGCGGGGCGCCCACGGGCTGTACCCGAGCCGCGACGCGCGCTTCCTGTACGTGTCGAACCGCGGCGAGGGGTCGGTGTCGGTGCTCGACTTCGCGACGCGGAAGGTGGTGAAGACGTGGCGGCTGCCGGGCGGCGGCAGTCCCGACATGGGCGGTGTGTCGGCCGACGGGAAGGTGCTGTGGCTGACGGGCCGCTACAACGCCGAGATCTACGCGATCTCGACGGTGACCGGGAAGCTGCTGCGCCGGATCCCCGTCGGCCTCGGCCCGCACGGCGCGTGCGTGTGGCCCCAGCCGGGCCGCTACTCCCTCGGCCACACCGGCATCTTGCGCTGAAAAGACGAGGGGGCGCCTCCGGTTCCCCCTCGTCGGCTCCCCCTGCGACGTCGGTCGGCTCGTGGCTACTCGCGGCGGTCAGCCTGCCGGGACGAGGACGCGCAGGGCACGCGGCTCGATGCGGAGCTCGATCGGCGTCGCGAGCGTCGCGGGCTCGCCGTCGACGGCGGCACGCACACGGCCGCGCGGCGAGTCGACCGTGAAGCGCGTGCCGGTCCGCTCGTCGCGCGCGGCCGGCAGCAGCCCGCCCGCGCCGTAGACGTGCAGCAGGCCCTCGTCGAGCCGCTCCCGCTCGCCGAGCGACAGCACCTCGAGCGCGTACGCGTTGCTGGAGACGAGCAGGACGTGCGACTCGACCGGCTCGCCGTCCAGCCGCAGCGGCATCGGGCGGTGCGTCAGCACCGTGCCGAGCGCGCGCAGGCGGGCGAACGCGTCGCGCCGCCGGCGCCGCCGCTCCCGCCGGTGCACGAGGCTCGCGTAGATGCCCAGCGAGACGTTGTTCAGGAACGGGCGGTCACCCGCGAAGGCCAGATCGACACGCCGCTCGACCCCGCGGTCGAAGGCCGCCAGCGCCGCGACCGGGTCATCGCGGTCGAGACCGAGGTCGCGCGCGAAGTGGTTGCGCGTCCCCGCCGGGACGCAGACGAACGGCAGGTCGCGCCGGGCCGCGACCGCCGCCACCGCCGCGAGCGAGCCGTCGCCGCCTGCCATCCCGAGCACCTCGGCCGCCGCGCCCGCCGCCACTGCCGCCGGGTCCTCGCCGGCGGCGAGGACGTGCACTTCGAGCCCGCGTTCGCGGGCGGCGGCGACGAGCCGGTCCGTGCCGCCGCCGCCGGAGCGCGGGTTGACGAGCAGCAGGGCGGCCATCGGGGTCTAGTCATACCCGGCCTCGAAAATGGGCCGAACGGCTCATGCGATCACGGCTCGCCTGGTCGATCATGCCGGACATGGACGTACGCGGCACTCTTCACCGGATCGAGGACGACCTCACCGAGACGTGGGTCGAGGACTGGGCAGAAGGCGGTGTGGACGCGATCGAGCGGTACCTCGCGAAGCACCTCGCCTTCCTGACCTTCCTCGACGACGCCACCGCCGCCTGAGCAGGCGGTGAAGGTGGTGGCGGAGGCGGGCGGCGCCTCCGCCCCGTTACGCGGCAGCTAGGCCGAGCGCCTTCTCGAGCGAGCCCTTCGGCATCGCGCCGATGGCGGACGCCTGCGGCTGGCCGTCCTCGAAGAGGATCATCGTCGGGATCGACGCGACCCCGAAGCGCTGGGCCAGGTCCTGCTGCTCGTCGATGTTCACCTTGACGAGCTTCACCTGATGCTCGTCGGCGATGCGGTCGAGCACCGGCGCGACGGCGTGGCACGGGCCGCACCACTCGGCCCAGAAGTCGACGAGCACCTTGCCGCCGGCCTGGGTCACTTCCTGCTCGAAGGTCTCAGTCGTTGCGTTGGTCGCCATTGAGGCTGGTTCCTTTCGTGTCTTTCCCTGTTGAAACGCGCGCGAGGGGGCGATTCTTCCCGCTCGCTACGATCGATGGTCATGTTCGCGGCGCTGCCGGACAAGCCCGATCATCCCGCACTCGAGCTCGACGTGCTCGACTGGTGGGAGCGCGAGCGCGTCTTCGAGCAGGTGCGCGAGCGCAATCGCGGCGGCCCGATCTGGTCGTTCGTCGACGGGCCGGTGACCGCGAACAAGAGCCTCGCGGTCCACACGGCGTGGGGGCGGACGCTCAAGGACGTCTTCCAGCGCTACAAGGCGCTGCGCGGCTTCGACCAGCGCTACCAGAACGGCTTCGACTGCCAGGGGCTGTGGATCGAGGTCGGCGTCGAGCGCGAGCTGGGGCTGAACTCGAAGCGCGAGATCGAGGAGTACGGCCTCGAGGAGTTCGCGCGCCGCTGCCGCGAGGTGGTCGTCAACTCGTCGCGCGAGCTGACGCGCGGCTCGCAGCGCCTCGGCCAGTGGATGGACTGGGGCAACGACTACTACACCTTCAGCGACACGAACATCGAGTACATCTGGCGCTTCCTGAAGCTCGTCCACGAGCGCGACTGGCTGTACAAGGGGCACCGCGCGACCGCCTGGTGCCCGCGCTGCGGGACGTCGCTGTCGCAGCACGAGCTGACGCAGTCCGGCGTCTACCAGGAGAAGATCGACCCGTCGCTGTACGTCCGGTTCCCGCTGCTCGACCGGCCCGGCGAGTCGATCGTGGTGTGGACGACGACGCCGTGGACGCTGCCGGCGAACGTCGCGGCGGCGGTGCACCCGGAAGGCGACTACGGCCTGCGCGAGAGCGGCGAGTGGGTGCTCGTGGCGCAATTCCCGGACGAGACGTTCAGCCGACGCGTACCGGGCTCGGAGCTCGTCGGCTTGCGCTACGAAGGGCCGTTCGACACGCTGACGCCCGGCGCGTCGGTCGAGCATCGGGTCGTGCCCTGGGACGAGGTGTCGTTCGAGGAGGGCACCGGCATCGTCCACATCGCCACGGGCTGCGGGCCCGAGGACTTCGAGCTGGGGAAGGAGCTCGGCCTGCCCGTGCTCACCCCCGTCGACGAGGCGGGCCACTTCTACGACGACTACGGCTGGCTGCACCGCCTCTCGACGCTCGACGCGGCCGACCAGATCGTCGGCGACCTGCGCGACCGAGGATTCCTCGTCGAGGCCGGGACCTACCGCCACAACTACGCGCACTGCTGGCGCTGCGACACGCCGATCATCTACCGGCTGTCCGACGACTGGTTCATCTCCGTGGAGGAGCTGCGCCCGACGCTGCTCGCCGAGAACGCGACGGTCGAGTGGGTGCCCGGCTACATGGGCAAGCGCATGGACGACTGGCTGCGCAACATGGGCGACTGGAACATCTCGCGCCGCCGCTACTACGGGCTGCCGCTGCCGTTCTACCCGTGCGGCTGCGGCCACCTGAACGTGATCGGCTCGAAGACGGAGCTGGCCGAGCGGGCGCTCGAGGGGATGGCGCAGCTGGAGGAGTTGCGGCGCCCGTGGATCGACCGCGTGCCGATCGCGTGCGAGGCCTGCGGCGAGCGGGTGGAGCGGATCGCCGAGGTGGGGGACGTGTGGCTCGACGCCGGCATCGTCCCCTTCTCGACGCTCGGCTGGCAGAGCCCCGAGTACGTGCCGGAGGGCTACGCGACCGGCGCCGCCCGCGGGCTGACGCACGCCGACCTCCCCGACCACGCCTACTGGGAGAAGTGGTTCCCCGCCGACTGGGTGTCGGAGATGCGCGAGCAGATCCGCCTGTGGTTCTACTCGCAGTTCTTCATGTCGGTCGCGCTCGTCGGGCGCTCGCCGTACCGGCGCGTGCTCGGCTACGAGAAGATGCTCGACGAGACCGGCCGCGAGATGCACGGCTCCTGGGGGAACATGATCCAGGCCGAGGACGCGTTCGCGCGCATGGGCGCCGACGTGATGCGCTGGCAGTACTGCGCGCAGCCCCCGAACCAGAACCTGCTCTTCGGCTTCGGGCCGGCGCACGAGATCCGCCGGCGGCTGCTCACCTTCTGGCACTCGGTGAAGTTCCTGGTCGACTACGCGCGCATCGAGGGCTTCGAGCCGTCGTGGGAGCGGCTGGAGCCCGAGGACGTCGCGCTGCGCCCCCTCGACCGCTGGCTCGTCGCGCGGACGCGGCGGCTGGTCGCGGAGGCGACCGAGGCGTACGAGGCGACGCTGACCGTGAACGTGATCCGCGCCTTCGAGTCGTTCGTCGAGGACCTGTCGAACTGGTACATCCGCCGCTCGCGGCGCCGCTTCTACTCGTTCGACGAGGCGGCGTTCCAAACGCTCTGGTACGCGCTCGTGCAGGCGGTGCGGACGATCGCGCCGGTGATGCCCTTCCTCGCCGAGCACCTCTGGCGGAACCTCGTGCAGGGCGGGCCGGCGTCGGTCTTCCTGGCCGGCTGGCCGGAGCCGGTCGAGCCCGACGAGGCGTTGCTCGCGGAGATGGTCGAGGTGCGGCGGGTCGTCCGGCTCGGCAACCAGGCGCGGTCGTCGTCGGGGCTGAAGCTCCGCCAGCCGCTGCGGCGGCTCGTCGTCGCCGGCTCGGCGGGCGGCGCGGCCGCGCACGTGGACGAGATCGCGAGCGAGCTGCGCGTGCGCGCCGTCGAGTTCGGCGAGGCTGCGACCTCCGAGCTGCGCGTGAAGCCCAACCTGCCGAAGCTCGGCCCGAAGCTCGGCGCGGCGCTGCGCGACGTCCGCGAGCGGCTCCAGCGCGGCGAGTTCGAGGAGCTCGAGGGAGGCCGATTCGCCGTCGACGGCCACGTGCTGGAGGCGGACGAGGTGCTGGTCGAGCGGGTCGGTCGCGAGGGCTGGGCGGTCGCGAGCGAGGACGGCGTCACCGTCGCGCTCGACACCGAGCTCGACGACGACCTGCGCCGCGAGGGGCGGCTGCTCGACCTGGTGCACCAGGTGAACGCGATGCGCAAGGAGCAGGGGCTCGAGCTGACCGACCGGATCCGCCTCTGGATCCCCGACGCCGAGCTGCTCGCGTTCGCCGAGCGCATCGCCGCCGAGACGCTCGCCGTCTCGGTCGAGCAGGGCGAGCTGCGGCTCGAGCGAGCCGCCGCCCCGGCCCAGCCCTAGCCCTGCGTCTCGGCGAGCTCGAGCTCGCGGCGCAGCTCGACCGGGAGCCGGAACTCGACGTCCTCGGTCATCAGCTGGTACGGCTCGATGCGCGTGACGCCGCGGGCGCGGAACCAGTCGCAGGTCTGCTGCACGAGCTTCTCGGGCGCCGAGGCGCCGGAGGTGATGCCGACGATGCGGACACCGTCGAACCACGTCTCGTCGATCTCGCTCGCGTCGTCGATCAGGTACGACTCGACGCCGCCCGCGCGCGCCACCTCGACGAGCCGGTTCGAGTTCGACGAGTTGCGCGAGCCGATCACCAGCAGCAGGTCGACCTCGCCGAGCATCTCCTTCACCGCCCACTGACGGTTGGAGGTGGCGTAACAGATGTCGCCCTTCTTCGGCGCGTAGATGTGCGGGTAGCGGGCCCGCAGCGCCGCGATGATCTCCGACGTCTCGTCCACCGACAGCGTCGTCTGGGTGATGTACGCGAGCTTCGTCCGGTCGTCGAACGGGAGCTGCTCGACCTCCTCGGCCGACTCCACCAGATGGATCGCGTCGGGCGCCTCGCCCATCGTGCCGACGACCTCCTCGTGGCCGGCATGGCCGATCAGGACGATCGTGTAGCCCTCGGCGGCGTAGCGGCGCGCCTGCACGTGCACCTTCGTCACCAGCGGGCAGGTGGCGTCGATCGTCGTCAGCCGGCGCAGCTCGGCGTTCTCGCGCACGGACGGCGCCACGCCGTGCGCCGAGAAGACGACGGTCGCGCCCTCCGGCACCTCGGTCTCCTCGTCGACGAAGATCGCCCCGCGCGCCTCCAGGTCCCTGACGACGTGGAGGTTGTGGACGATCTGCTTGCGCACGTAGACCGGCGTCCCGTACAGCTGGAGCGCCTTCTCGACGGTCTCCACCGCGCGCTCCACCCCGGCGCAGTAGCCACGGGGCGAGGCGAGGAGCACTTGCTCGACCATCGCCTGGAGTGTAGCCCCGTCGTCCTTCCGTTCCGGCCGCCTGCGGCGGCGCGTGGAGCGAAGGGGCCCGCCGCCCGGGGGGTCGTGCGGCGGGCCCCTCCGATCGCTCACCGCGACCGGTCCGGAGAACGGACACGGGGCCGCGGATCGCATCGCCCAGTACGGCGCACGCTAGTCGCGAGGCCCGTGCGGCGAAATGGGCCTTCCGGCCCATCTTTGCAAGCGGCAAACGCAGGATGCTGTCCCGGAAAGCCGGCCGACGTACGATGTCGCCGGCAGTGACCGAGGCGACCGAAGCCGTAGTCTTCAACGCGCTGCCGCTGCTGCTTCTGGCGGCCGGGTACGCGGCCGTCACGGCGGCGGTGCTGCCGACGCTCTGGCGCGAGCGGCGCGCCTCGCACGTGCTCGACTGGGCGGTCGCCCTCGTCTTCCCGGGCGTCGCGCTGGCGGGCGCGATCTTCGGGATCCTCGTGCTGCGCGACCGCCGTCCGTTCGGCGGGCACGTGTGGGTGTCGCTGGCCGCGGCGATCGTCGCGCTCGCGCCGGCGGTGCTGCTGTTGTCGCGCTGGCGCGACCGCAGGCTCGTGGTCGGCGGCATCGGCCGCACGCGTCACGCCGAGGAACGCGTGTCGGCGCGCGAGCGAGAGCTGCGCTCGGTGGCGGAGATCTCGACGATGCTCGGCCGTGCGCGCGAGCCGCTCGACGTGGCGCGCCCGCTCGTCCGGCGCGTGACCGAGCTGCTGCAGATCGGCTTCGCCGCCGTCGTGCTCGTCTCCGACGACGGGAAGGAGGCGCACGGCCTCTACGGCGAGGCCGACGGCGAGCCCAGCGTGCCGTGGCTCGACCTGATCGTCGACCTGGAGGGCGAGCCGTCGGGGATCGGGACGGCCGTCTTCGACGCGGCACCGCTGACCGTGTTCGACGTGGCGAGCTCGTCGCTCGTCAGCCCGCGGCTGGTGCAGCTCGTCGGCGCCCGGAGCGGCGCATTCGTGCCGCTCGTGGCCGAGGAGCGGGTGACCGGCGTGCTCGTGCTCGCCTCCACCGATCGCAAGCGCGCGTTCTCGGCCGACGAGCTCTCGCTGCTGCAGGCGGTCGCAGGCGAGGCGGCGCTGGCGTTCGAGCGGCTGCGCTCGGAGCGCGCCCTGTCGGATGCGCTCGCGCGCGAGCAGACCGTGGCCCGGATCGCGCGGGCCGTGCGGGCCGAGCTCGATCCGGCGCGGGTCGTCGATGTGGCCGATGCGGAGCTGCGCTCGGCGCTCGGGCTCGACGCGGTCGAGCTCGACCTGCGGCCGGGGGCCGAGGGCGGCGTGCCGGTCGACGTGCACGGCGAGCGTGCCGGCGTCCTCCGGGTCGAGCGCGAGGCGCCGCTGAGCGACGGCGAGCGCCTCGTCGTCGAGACGGCAGCGCTGGAGATCGGCGCCGCGCTGCGCACGGCGCGCCTCGTCGCCGAGAACCGCCGCCGCCTCGAGCAGCAGGCGGCGCTGCTGGGCGCCGCGCAGGTGGTGACGAGCGAGCTCGACCTCGACCTGGTGCTGCAACGGCTCGTCGAGGAGGTGACGAAGCTGCTCGAGGCCGACGCGGCCGACTGCTACCTGCTCGACCGGGAGCGCGGCGTGCTGCGCTGCGCGGCCGTGCACGGCTTCGACGCGTCCCTCGTCGGCTTCGAGTTCGCGCCCGACCGCGGCGCCGCAGGTGCGGCGCTGCAGGAGG
Organism: Gaiellaceae bacterium; assembly: GCA_036380895.1. Classification (GTDB taxonomy): domain Bacteria; phylum Actinomycetota; class Thermoleophilia; order Gaiellales; family Gaiellaceae; genus PALSA-600. The sequence goes on from DASVDV010000008.1 coordinate 43,911, forward strand.
CGGGCCCGGTGGCGCAGGACGACTACGCGACGATCGCCGACCCGGTCCCGCACCCCGCCTACGGCGGCTTCACGCGCGCGCTGGTCGCGCCGATGGTGTGGGCCGGCGAGACGCGCGGCGTGCTCGGCGTCGGCGTCCGCGAGGGCGACCGGGCGTTCGCGGCGGCCGACCTGGAGCTGCTGGAGGCGTTCGCGTCGCTCGCGTCGCTCGCGCTCCGCAACGCCGAGAGCTTCGCCGAGCGCTCACGGCAGGCGCGCGTGCAGCGGGGCTTCTACCGCATCGCGGCGCTGCTCGGCGAGCCGCTCTCGCTGGAGGAGACCTACGACGCCGCGGCGCAGGCCGCGGCCGACGCGCTCGGCGCCGACTACGCTGCCGTGCTGATGCAGACGGCGGCCGGCCTCGCGGTCGTCGGGGGCCACGACCTGCCGCCGCGGATCCGCGCGCTGCCGCTCTCGCAGGCGCTCGTGCAGGCGGCGAGCGACGGGCAGGTGCTCGCCTCGCCGCACGTGGCCGACGACGAGCGCTTCGACCCGGCCTGGCGCGACGGCCCGTTCGCGTCGCTGCTCGCGATCCCGATCCCGGGCGACCCGCCGGGCCTCGTGCTCGTCCTCTTCCGCGAGGAGCGGCTGCTGGCGCGCGACGACCTCGAGCTGGCGCAGCAGCTGGCGAGCGCTGCCCGCGGCGCGCTCGACCGCAGCCGGCTGTTCGAGGCCGAGCGGGCCGCGCGCTCGCTCTCGCAGCAGCTCGCCCGCACGAACAGCCTGCTGGCGACCGAGCTCGATCCGGCGGCGGTGCTCGAGGCGGTGGTCGCCGAGGCGGCCGAGCTGCTCGGCGCCGACGGGGCCGCGCTCGCGTCGCTCGACGGCGACGAGCTGGTGGTGAGCGCCGCGGTCGGCGCCGACGCCGAGGCCGCGCTGGGGATGCGGACGCCGCTCGCCGGTCGGCTGCCCGGCGACGTGGTGCAGTCGCGCGCGCCGGTGGCGATCGAGGACGCGCAGGCCGATCGGCGGCTCGCGCACGCCGACCCGCTCCTCGGCGCCGGCTACCGCGCGTACCTCGGCGTGCCGCTGGTCGGGCGCGAGAACGCGCTGCAGGGAGTGCTGTCGGTGGTGAGCCAGGCCCCGCGTGCCTGGCGGCCCGACGAGGTGCAGGCGCTCGTGGCGCTCGCGACGAACGCCTCGTCGACGCTCGCGAACGCCGAGCTGTACCAGCGCGTCGCCGTCGAGCGCGAGCAGAGCGTTGCCATCCTCGCGAACATCGCCGACGGCATCGTGGCCGTCGATCGCGAGGGCGAGGTCGTCGTCTGGAACCGTGCGGCGGCCGAGATCACGGGCGTACCCGCGTCGGAGGCGATCGGCCGCACGCCGTTGCAGGTGCTGCAGCGCGACCTGCAGTCCGGGGCGGGTGCGGGCAGCAGGCTCGTCTCGATCATGCGCGGCGGCGAGGAGGTCTGGCTGTCGCTCTCCGAGGCGCTGATGCGCGACCCGGCGGGCGCCGTCGCCGGCCGGATCTACGCCTTCCGCGACATCTCGGCCGAGCGCGCGGTGGAGCAGATGAAGTCCGACTTCGTCTCGACGGTGTCGCACGAGCTGCGCACGCCGCTGACGTCGATCTACGGCTTCGCGCAGACGCTGCTGCGCGAAGACATCGCGTTCGACGACGCGGACCGCCGCACCTTCATGGGCTACATCGCGCGCGAGTCCGAGCGGCTGACGACGATCGTCGATGCGCTGCTCGACGTCGCCCGGCTCGACTCGGGCGGCGTGCGGCTTTCGCTGGGGCCGACCGACGTCTCCCGCGTCGTCGACGACGTCGTCGCGGGCGTCCAGCCCGACGGCCACGAGTTCGTCGCCGACGTCGACGAGCCGGGACTGCGCGCCCAGGCCGACCCGGACAAGCTCCGCCAGGTGCTCGACCAGCTGGTCTCGAACGCGATCAAGTACTCACCCGCCGGCGGGAAGGTCACGGTGTCGGCGCGGCGGCGCTCCGACGCGGTCGAGGTGGCGGTGGCCGATCAGGGAACCGGCGTGCCGGTCGCCGATCGCGAGCGGATCTTCTCGAAGTTCTACAAGGCAGGCGGCGCGCAGACGCGCGGCACCGGGCTCGGCCTGTTCATCGCGCAGGGGCTGGTGCGCGAGATGGGCGGCCGGATGTGGGTCGACTCGGAGGAAGGGCGGGGATCGCGGTTCGCGTTCGAGCTGCCCCTGGCCGAGGACTGACGAGCGGCCATCGACGATTCGCTATCAATGCCGGGGTGGAGGGAAGCGAGACCGATCTGACGCGCGTCCTGGTGATCGACGACGAGGCTCCCATCCGGCTGCTCTGCCGGGTCAACCTGGAGGCGGAGGGGATGGAGGTGCTGGAGGCGGCCGACGGCCCGAGCGGCCTCGACAAGGCGCGGTCCGAGCGGCCGGACGTGATCCTCCTGGACGTGATGATGCCGGGGCTCGATGGCTGGCGGGTCGCCGAGGAGCTGCTCGACGACCGCACCACCGAGCGCATCCCGATCGTCTTCCTGACCGCGCGCGCCGAGCTGCGCGACCGCGCGCGCGGCATCGACCTGGGCGGGGTCGAGTACGTGACGAAGCCGTTCAACCCGGTCGACCTGGCGCCGCTCGTCCGGGGCCTGCTCTCGCGCGTCGAGCGCGGCGAGCGCGACGACCTCCGCCGCGAGAAGCTGAACGAGCTGCGCGCGCTGCTCGAGCGCGAGTAGATCCGGGCCGCCGCCGAAGCCCGCCCCCCGGCCGGGCCCCGGCTCGCTGTGCCTCTAGCCCGCGAAGTCGGCGGTGACGACGTCGGCGCCGGCGTGGCCCTCGAAGGTGCCCGAGAGCGAGGCGACACCGACGCGGGTGAAGCCCGGGCGGAGCAGGTTCGCGCGGTGCTCGGGGCTCGCCAGCCAGGCGGCGACGACCGCGGCCGCGGTGCCCTCGGAGCCGACACCCCACGCGAGGTTCTCGCCGATCACGTGCCCGCTCACGTCGAAATGCGCGAGCCGGGCGCCGAAGGCGCCGTGCGCGAACACGTCGGTCGCGATCATCTCGCGGCTGTGCGCGACGGCCGCACGCTGCAGGTGGTCGTCCGCGCTCAGCGGACGCAGGCCGTGCACGGCGCGGATGGCGTTCATGCGGGAGAGGAGGGCCGACTCGGAGGCGGTCAGCGTGGCAGCCGACGCGGCCGGGACAATCACCAGAGCGGCGGCGATCAGGGCGATGAGGCGCGATTTCACGGCGTCAAACTGCCATCGATACCTGTTTGAATCCTCCCCCAAACGAGGGATTCTGGCACCGAATCTACCGCACCCTACGGATGTCGTCCAGGACCTACGCCGGGGTCTGCTCCTCTCTGGCGGTCTGAGACAGGCCGATCGCGGCCAGCACGACCGCCGCGCCGACGAGCTGCAGCCCGGCGAGGTGCTCGCCGAGCCACACCCGGGCGACGAGGGCCGCGGTGACCGGCTCGAGCATCGCGACGATCGCGACGCGCGTCGCCGACAGGTGGCGGAGCGCGCTGACGAGCAGGAAGAAGGGGACGATCGTCCCGAGCACGACCATCCAGCTCATCAGCGCCCACACCGGCAGGCGATGCGCCTGCAGGTGCCCGAGCAGCGAGACGTGCGCCGCTGCGCGACCGGCCGGGAACGACCACCACGGCACGAGCACCGCCCAGAACACCGAGGCGAAGGCGAAGCCGAAGAAGAGCAGCGAGACGGCGTCCCGACCGGCGATCACGCGCTCGGCCATCAGCACGTACAGCGCGTACGCGACCGCGGCGAGGAGCCCGAAGGCGACGCCGGCGGTCGAGACCGGCATGCCGCCGTGGACGTCGACGATCAGCAGCACGCCCGCCAGCGCCAGCGCGAGCGCGGCCCACACGCGCCGGCGCACGTGCTCGCCGTAGGCGAACCGCGCCCAGAGCGCGACGAGCAGCGGGGCCAGGTACTCGAGCAGCAGCGCGACGCCGATCGCGAGCCGGTGGATGGCGAGAAAGTAGAACCACTGCACGAAGGCGAGGCCGGCGATCCCGAACACGGCGAGCCACGCGAGCTCGCGCCGGCGCACCCGCAGGCGCTGCGGCGCCGAGACGGCCAGCACCGCGAGCAGGCCGAGGGCGGCGCCGGCCGAGCGCACCTGCGCCAGCCGGTCGGACGGGACGTCCGACGCGAGGATCACCTTCGAGACGGCGCCGTTCACGCCCCAGAGCAGCGCCGCCGTCGCCGCCATCGCGTAGCCGACCCGCGGACGGCGCGGGCGGGCGGACTCCACCGGCAGCGGCGCCTCCGACACGGGAGGCGACGGTACCGGTGCTCGTAAGGTTGTCGTATGGAGACCCCACGGGACGTCGGCGTCGTCCTCTCCGGAGGCGGCGTGAACGGAGTGCTGATGGAGCTCGGCTTCCTGCAGCGCCTGCGCGCGAGTGCGCTCTGGTCGCGGGTGGCCGCCATCTTCGGCACCTCGTCGGGCGCGCTGTCGGGGACGATGGCCGCGCTCGACCGGCTCGACGAGCTGGAGGCGTTCCTCCTCGAGCTGCGGCCCGAGCAGGCCTTCCGGCCGCACCGCCTGTGGCGGCTGCCGTTCCTCGGCCTCTACGACTACGCCCTGCCGCGGACGGTCGAGGAGCGCCTCGGCGACCCGGTCGAGCTGGCGACCCGGCTCGCGGACGCGCCGATCGAGATGGTCGTCCTGGCCACCGACGTGACCGACGACGGTCGCGACGAGACCGGCTACGAGCTCGTGTACTCGTCGCGGCGCACGCCGCCGGAGACGATGGCCGAGGCGGTGCTCGCGTCGGCGGCCGTGTCGGCGCTCGTCCTGCCGGTGCGGGTGGCCGACCGGATCGCGACCGACGGCTCCTGGGTGCGCAACTTCCCCCTCGCGCACGCGTACGGGCATCCGGCGGTGGAGCTGATCGTCAGCTTCCGCTACCTCCCGCAGTACCCGCGGCTCGGCGTGGCCGCCCTGCACCCCCTGCGCCGGCGGCTGCAGCGCTTCGCCCGGATCCCGCCGGTGCGCGCGCTCCTCGCCGAGCTCGACGACGCAGAGGCCCGCGCGGAGCGGGGTGAGCCGGCGCACCTCGCGGACACGATCGTGCGCCTCGCGCGCGTCGCGATCCTGCGCAACACGCTGCTCGAGGAGCGCGCGGCGAACGAGAAGGACCAGTCGCTGCGCGAGCTGCGGGCGCTCCGCCGCGACGTCCTGCAGGTGGTCGGCGACGGCCCGGCGGGCGAGCGGGTCGCCGCGCGCTTCGACGCCGCCACGTTCCCGTTCCGCCACGACCGGCTCGTGCCGCGCGTCTCCGTGGTCGGCAGCACGGGCGGCATCTCGCTCGAGCCGGGACTGCGCTCGCAGCCGGATTGGACGGTCGAGGCGAAGCAGACCCTGATCCGCCGCGGCTGGCAGCTCGCGGACGATCGGCTGGCCGCGATCGGCGACGACGTCGACGCGAGGCTAGGATCGGCCGGGGACGGGACGTAGCTCAGCCTGGTCAGAGCGCCGCCTTTGGGAGGCGGAAGTCGCCGGTTCGAATCCGGCCGTCCCGATCGGGCAGCGCTAGAGCAACCAGTCGCCGTGCCGCATGATCGGCACGGCCTCGCCGCCCACGGTCACGCCGTCCACCTCCAGCTCGTTGCTGCCGATCATGAAGTCGGTGTGCACGGTCGACTGGTTGACGCCGCGGGCGGCGCGCTCGTCGGCGTCGAGCTCGGCCGCCCAGGGGACGGCCTGGAGGATCGACGAGCCGAGCGCGATGTGCGACGCGGCGTTCTCGTCGTAGAGCGTGTCGTAGAAGACGATCCCGGTCTGGCCGACGCGCGAGCTGCCGTCGACGAGCGCCACCTCGCCCAGGCGGGCCGAGCCGTCGTCCGTTGCGACGTGCGTGCGCATCACGTCCTCGCCGGAGGACGCCGCGACCGAGACGGCGCGGCCGCCCTCGAACCGCACCTCGAGGTCGCGCACGATCGTGCCCTGGATCTGCAGCGGCAGCGTCGCGCGGACGACGCCGTCCACGCGGCGCGCGTCGGGGGTGGTGAAGACCTCCTCGGTCGGCATGTTCGCCGTGTGGCGGATGCCGTTCGAGAGATCGAGCGCCGATTGCCACTCCGACTCGGGGTGCAGCCCGATCGTCAGGTCGGTGCCGGGGCCGCGGTAGCGCAGGTGGTCGAAGCGCCGCTCGTTCAGGCCGGCGGCGCGGGCGTCGAGGCGGGCGATGTGCTCGCGCCAGGCGGCGACCGGGTCCGGCTCGTCCAGGCGCACCGTCGTGGCGACGGCGTCCCAGAGCCGCTCCACGTCGGGCTCGCCGAAAACGGTCTTCGCCCAGCCGGGGTTCGGGCAGCCGACGATCGTCCAGTTGCAGAGACCGTCGGTGAGCTTCAGCGAGGCGGCGGCGAGCTCGCGCATCCGCGCCAGCCCGACGCGGCGGCCGTCCAGGTCGGCGAACAGCTCCGGCTCGGCGACGCCGGTGATCGCGAGCAGCGCGCCCCCGGTCTCGCCCAGCTCCTCGTAGCGGCGGACGAGCCATGGCGGCGAATAGCCGAGATCGGTCTCGTCGACGTGCTGGATGTGCGCGCGGCGGACACGAGGGTCGCCGTAGTAGACGTCGACGAAGCGGGCGCCGTGGGCGTAGGCCTCGGCCGCGATCGCCTGGGCGAGCTCGGCGTGCTCGAGGCCGGCGTTGATCGCGAGCCGCTGCCCCGGCTGGAGGTTGAGGCCCACCTCGACGGCGAGGCGGGCGTAGCGCTGCAGGCGATCGTCGTGGCCCGGCACGCTGCCGAGCCTAGACGAGCGACGACTTGACGCGCTCCATACACTGAGCCGCCGTGAACCGCCCCGTCAGACTGCTCGCCGCGCCGGCGGCGGCTGCGTCCGTCGCCGCCCTGCTGGCCGGGTGCGGCGGCACGAGCAAGGCGGCCTCGGTGTACGACCGCGCGAAGACGCGCTCCTGTCTCGCCGACGCGAAGGTGCACATCGGCGGCGAGCTCGACTTCGTCGCGTCGACCGCGACGGGCGGCGCCTTCAAGGCGAAGCTGCCCGACAACGAGGTGACGGTCGTCTTCGGGCAGACGATCGACGACGCGAACAACATCGACCAGGCGTACGTGCACTTCCACGCGAAGAACGTGGGCATCGCCGACGTCCTGCGCCAGCAGGGGAACGCGGTCATGTTGTGGCACGAGCATCCCTCCGACCAGGATCTGAGCCTGGTCGAGGGCTGCCTCAAGGCCTAGGCTAGACGGCGCCCTCCTCGGCGAGCAGGCGCCGGAGCCAGAAGCAGAAGACGGCGAACAGCACCACCGCCTGCTCGCTCGCCATCGTGACGCCGGCGATCTGCTGGTCGGCGAGCGGCGAGAGCCCCCACACGCGCGTCTGCACGTGCTCGTAGAACGGGTAGATCGGGCGCGGCAGCAGCGCCAGCAGCAGGCCGAGCGGCGAGGCGAGCAGGAACGCCGCGAAGGCATAGCCGGCGCGGGCGCCCGAGGAGAGCCGGTGCGGGATGCTCTGCAGGAGCGGCCACCAGACGAGGATCCCGGTGCCGAAGTAGCAGGCGTGCTCGAGGTGGATCAGCCACGTCTGGTGGGCGAGCGCCGCGTCGTACACCGGCGGCGCGTGCCAGGCGAAGTAGTCGACGAGCCACAGCGGGAGCGCGACCCAGGGCAGGGTCAGCACGCGCCAGATGCGCCAGCGGGCGGCCGCCGTCGCCATTCCCGGCGAGATGCCGGCGACCGCCAGCGCAGGCGCCCACTCGGCCAGCAGCACGTTCTGCAGCAGGTGCGCGGTGAGCAGGTAGTGGAGCCCGAGGTGGTGGAGCGGCGTCCAGAACGCGGCGGCGAGCAGGAGCATCGCGCCGGCGTAGGCGACGACGTGCCGCCGCGAGGCGCCCCAGCGACCGACCGCGAAGAGGTACAGCAGCGACAGCGCCGGCACGATCACGGTGGTGTCGACGTCCGCCTGCCACGCGTACGGCGAGTGGGCGTGGGCGAGCAACATCGACGGCTACGCTAGTCGCGCCTCGCGGGTGTAGCTCAATGGTAGAGCCCCAGCCTTCCAAGCTGGTTACGCGGGTTCGATTCCCGCCACCCGCTCTCGGAGTTTAGCTAGGCTAGCTAGGCAATGCAGGTGAACATGCACGACGCCAAGTCGCGCCTCTCGCAGCTCGTGGGGCTGGCCGAGGAGGGCGAGCGGGTCGTGATCGCACGCGCCGGTGTCCCCGTCGTCGAGCTCGTCCCCATCGCCGCCGCATCGGCGGAGCGGCGCGGGGGGCAGTGGCGCGGGCGGGGCCGGATCGCCGACGATTTCGACGCGCCGCTGACCGAACTCGAGAGGCTGTTCGGCACCTGAGATTCCTCCTCGACACGCATGTCGCGCTCCGGTGGGGCCTCGATCCTGCTTCGCTCGCGGACCGGGCCCGTACGGCGATCGCGGACGGTGGAAACGAGGTGTTTCTCAGCTCGGCGAGCGTCTGGGAGACGGCGATCAAGATCGAGGCCGGCAGGCTCGAGATACCGGAGTCGATCGAGTCGATGGCGCGTGAAGCGAACCTGACCGAGCTGCCGATCACGTGGAGCCACGCGAGCCGCGCGGCGGCGCTCCCTCCTCTGCACCACGATCCATTCGATCGGATGCTGGTTGCGCAGGCGATCGAGGAGGCGCTCGTGCTGATCACGCGCGACGCGCTCGTCCGCCGGTACGACGTCGCCACGATGCCCGCGTAGGCTGGTGGCGGCGGAGGGAGGGGAGGGCCGCCGCCGCCCGAGTTCGCCCCGACCGTCCGCCCGCTCCAGCTCGCCCAGCTGATCCCGGCGCTCGCCTGGACGCGCCGCGAGCTCGAGCTCGAGTGGCTACCGGAGCCGGTCGGCGAAGGGCTCGAGCGCCGCGGCGGTCAGCGCCGCCTCGCCCGCCTCGAGGGCGCCCTGCACCTCGCGCGCGAGCGCGTGCGCCTCCGACTCCTGCTCCGGGTCGAGCACCGTCGTCACGCTCGCCAGCACCTCGTCGCCCTCCCGCAGCTGCAGGTCGACGTTCCTCTCGTCCGCGTGCGACACGTACGAGTCGTCGGGCACGCCGACCCAGACGGTCACCGAGCCGCCGCCCGGGAGCGTCGCGTGGGCGATGGCGGGGGTCGATCGGAGGCTCACGCCGGCCGCGTACCCGTCAGGGGCCTGCCTTATGCTCGGTTCGAATGAACGCCGAGCGTGTCATCGATCTGCGGCCGCGCACGATCCTGCGGACGCTGCTGATCGTGCTGGCCGTCGCGGTCGTGCTCGAGGTGATCTGGATCTCGCGGCAGGTCGTGTCGTGGATGGTGATCTCGCTCTTCTTCGCGCTCGCCCTCGACCCGCTCGTCTCGCTCCTGCAGCGGCGCCTGCGCCTGGGGCGCGGGGTGGCGATCGGCGTCGCGTACCTGATCGTGCTGATCGTGATCGTGGGCGTCGGCGCCTCGTTCGTGCCGAAGCTCGTCGACGAGGTGAACGGGTTCGTGCAGGCGCTGCCGGGCTACGTGCACGAGCTGACGCACGGGCGGGGCCGGCTCGGCTTCCTCGAGCGTCGCTACCACGTGGTCGAGAAGGTGCGCCAGCAGGTGCAGGAGGGCGGCACCGCCCGCATCCTCGGCCTCTCGGGCGCCGCGCTCTCCATCACCAAGAGCGTCCTGACGATCGTCGCGGCGACGGTGACGATCGTCTTCCTGACCTTCTTCATGCTGCTCGAGGGCGGCGCCTGGATGGAGCGCTTCTACGGGCTGCTCCCGGAGCGGTCGCGGCCGCGCTGGCGCCGCGTGTTCCACGACATCTACCGCACCGTCGGCGGCTACGTGACGGGGAACATCCTGATCAGCCTGATCGCGGGCGCGTCGATCACGGTCGTGCTGCTGATCGTGGGCGTGCCGTACGCGGTCGCGCTGGGACTGCTCGTCGCGTTCCTCGACCTGATCCCGCTCGCCGGCGCGACGGTGGCGGGGATCGTCGTCGCGATCGTCGCGTTCCTGCACTCGGTGCCGGCCGGCATCGTCGCCGTGGCGTTCTTCGTCGTCTACCAGCAGATCGAGAACCACATCCTGCAGCCCGTCATCTACGGGCGCACCGTGCAGCTGTCGCCGCTCGCGGTGCTGGTGTCGGTGCTCGTCGGCGCGGAGCTCGCCGGCATCCTGGGGGCGCTGGCGGCGATTCCCGTCGCCGGGGCGCTGCAGGTGATCCTGCGCGACCAGCTCGCCCACCGGCGGGGGCGGGCGATCGAGACGCCGCCGGGCGTGCACGAGCCGCCGCAGCTCTCGGAGTAGTCCCTCGTTCGAGGGATGCCGCGCGACGTCCGCGCGGTAGGCCCGGCCGCGCGCGCGGATCCTCCATCCGGCGCATCAGGTCCAGCCCGGACCAGCCGATGGTCGCAGCGTGGCGGCCAGGTGGACCAGACTCACGCCCGCGGCGGCGGCGCTGCTCGTCGGCGTGCTGGTCGCGACGGTCCCCGCGACGGCCGCCCGCCCGCACGTGGTGCACGCGAAGCGCGTGGCGTTGAGCAGCCTCGAGATCGGCGTCCTCGACGACCTGAACGCGATCCGCGCCCGGCATGGCCTGTCGCGCCTGACGATCTGCGCGGCGCTGACGGCGACCGCCGAGCAGCACACGCGCGAGATGGCCGCCGACGGCTACTTCGCCCACCCGTCCGCCGACGGCACCGCCTTCTGGAAGCGGATCGCGCGGACGTACCCGTCGACCGGCTACGGCTACTGGTCGGTGGGCGAGAACCTGCTCTGGTCGTCGCCCGACGTCGACCCGGCGGAGGCGCTCCGGCTGTGGATGAACTCGCCGGAGCACCGGGCGAACATCCTCGATCCGCACTGGCGCGAGGTCGGCGTCGCCGCGGTGCACGTCGCCTCGGCGCCGGGCGCCTACGACGGGCGCGAGGTCACGCTCGTCACCACCGACTTCGGCGTCCGCCGGTAGTCGCGCGAAGGGGCTAGGGTGCCCGCGGGCGCCCGTAGCTCAGTGGACAGAGCAGCGGACTTCTAATCCGCCGGTCGGAGGTTCGAATCCTCCCGGGCGCGTCGCCGTCTCCCTCGAACGGACGATGCAGGCTGCGGCGCCCGCTGTCGATGCGCTGAGGGCATGGATGCGCTCGGAGATGCGATCAGCGGCCTGCGCGCGGCGCAGCTGCAGCTCGACGTGGCCGCGGGCAACGTCGCGAACCTGAACACGCCGGGCTTCCAGCCGCAGGACGTCGCGCTCTCCAGCCGGGCCGACGGGGGCGTGAGCGGCACGGTCGTGCCGGGGCAGGCGCCGCCGACGATTCCGGGCCTCCCCGCCGGGCAGCAGCCGTCCGGCACCGATCTGATCGAGGAGATGGCGACGCTCGTCTCCGCGCCGATCTCCTACGACGCGAACGCCCGCGTGGTCGACGCGACCGCCGCGACGACGCGCAGCCTCTTCGAAGCGTTCGCCTAGCCGGGCCGTTTCCCGTCGGCCCGGCCGGGAACCCTCCGCGCAAAACATGAGGAGGGAACCGATGGCGGAGCAGAAGCTGAAGGGGAAGCGGGTCGCGATCATCGCCGCCGACATGGTCGAGCAGGTCGAGCTGACGAAGCCGCGCCAGGCGCTTCGCGACGCGGGCGCCGAGACGGAGCTGATCTCGATGAAGCCGGGCGAGATCCAGGGGTTCAACCACTTCGACCCGGCCGACAAGCAGAAGGTCGACCGCACGATCGAGGAGGTCGAGGCGTCCGACTACGACGCGCTGATGATCCCGGGCGGCGTCGGCAATCCCGACCAGATGCGCGGCGACGAGAACATGGTGCAGTTCGTGCGCGCCTTCTTCGACCAGGGCAAGCCGGTGGCCGCGATCTGCCACGCGCCGTGGATGCTCGTCGAGGCGGACGTCGTCCGCGGCCGCCGGCTCACCTCGTGGCCGACGCTGCAGACCGACATCCGCAACGCCGGCGGCGACTGGGTGAACGAGGAGGTCGTCGTGGACGAGGGGCTCGTGACGAGCCGCAAGCCCGACGACATCCCGTCGTTCAACGCGAAGATGATCGAGGAGTTCGCCGAGGGTCGGCACGCGGCGCAGCGCGAGAAGACGGAGAGCGCGCGCTGACGCGCGCCGCGCTGCTCGATCTCGACGGCACCCTCGTCGACGCGAACTACCAGCACGCCCTCGCGTGGTATCGCGCCCTGCGGCGGGCCGGTCTCGTCCTGCCGATGTGGCGTCTGCACCGCCACATCGGCATGGGCGGCGACCAGTTCGTCGCGGCGGTCGCCGGGGAGGACGTCGAGCACCGGCTGGGCGACGACCTGCGCGACGCGGCGCACGAGGAGTTCCTGCGGCTGCGCGACGAGTGCGAGCCGCTCGAGGGCGCCCGCGATCTGCTCGTCGAGTTGAAGCGGCGCGATCTGGTCGTCGTGCTCGCGTCGTCGGCCGGGCAGGACGACCTCGACTTCTTCCTCGACCGGCTCGACGCGCGCGACGTCGTCGACGGTTGGACGTCGAAGGACGACGTGGAGCGGTCGAAGCCGCACCCGGACATCGTCCATGCCGCGTTCCGCCAGGCCGGCGCCGACGAGGCGGTGCTGGTCGGCGACTCGCGCTGGGACGTCGAGGCGGCGGCGAACGCGGGCCTGCCGACCGTATGCGTGATCACCGGCGGCTGGTCGCACCACGAGCTCGAGGAGGCGGGCGCCGCGTGCGTCTTCGACTCGCTCGTCGACCTGCGCGAGCGGCTCGACGAGACGCCGCTCGGCCGCTGAGCGCGCCCGATACGATGCGCGGCGCGCGGTGGCAGTAGCTCAGTTGGTAGAGCCCCGGGTTGTGGTCCCGGTGGTCGTGGGTTCGAGTCCCATCTGCCACCCTTCCGCGCGGTGCGGCGGGCTCGCGTCTGGTCTACGCTGACCGGGCTCGGCCCCGTAGCTCAGCGGACAGAGCGGCAGCCTTCGAAGCTGCGTGCGGTGGTTCGATTCCACCCGGGGCCATTTCACCCCTGACGGCTACGCCCGAACCGCATGGTTGAGCGGGACAGGCTTGCCGTGTGTGCCCCGATTGCTCGCGCGGTGCTGTCCCCGGTGCTGTCCTGGGATTTCGCCCCCGCCTGGCGCCAAGCCAAGCCTGGAAGGGTGGGGTGGTATTCCGCCGACCGGCCCGCCTGGCCCGAGGGCTGAGTACAGGTCCGCTGGCCGAAGGCCGTTGTGTGGGGTTACACCTCGCAGCGAGAGGCGAACGGCCCGCTTGTTGTTGTCTATTCCGGCATTACACCTCGAGACCGTTGTCATATTGGGCAACTTGCACGCGTAACTTTCGGGGTCACGCGGGGCATGGAGCCGCGCACGGCCATGTTTCGCGACCCTGGGGGTACTATGGCGTTGTCTCGCCTGGCATCGCAACACCGTTGCCATGCTTGGCTACGGCCAGGGTCGGCGGCCCGTCGGCTGCTCTGTTGTCGCTCTTGACTACTACAGCCGCGGCGCACCGCTGCCCGCCGTGCCTACCGCTCGTCGCCAGCGTCCTCCGCGTTGCCGTCGTCCTGGTCGCCCGCGGTGCCTCGATCCTCCACGGGCTGCGGCTCCGTTCGCTCGGCGCGGATCGTGAGGATGAGGTCGGGACGCTGCGCCTGCTTCCACGCTAGGTAGACCTCAGCGGCAGTCAAGACGCGCCGCTTGTGATTGCCAACAGCCGCTCTGCCGATCCGTCGAAGCTGAGCACGGGCGCTATCCGCACCTCGGCCGACGACTCTTGCTTGCCCATTAAGCCTGCCCTCCTCCGGTTCGCGACCCCGCAGGCGCGAGCCTATCGCTGTCGCCGGTCGCGACAAAGCCCCGCGCTGCCCAACTGCCGTCTTCGGACGAAGCAGGGTCATCGCTTTATGAGGACGGCCGGCGCCCAATGAGTCTGCCGTCGTTCACGGGTGCGAACCACGGCCCCGGCGTACGCGAGTCGCCTGAGCGCTAGTCCTACGGGTTCGAGACGCAGCGAGGAGTACGGCCAGAAGAATCGTTCTGCCATCTCAACTGACGTCACTGGCCTCCCGTATGTCTTTGTGGCCTCGCGCAGCTCGGCGAGCAGGGTCTTGGGCGTCGTTCGCTCC
>DASVDV010000009.1:0-58575 GCA_036380895.1 Gaiellaceae bacterium
GCCCGCGGCATCCGCAACGGCCAGACCGTCACGGTCAGCTCCGACGGCACGTCCCTGGAGCTGCGCGCGCGGATCGCCGGGGACCTCTCCGCCGGCACGGCGCGCATCGCGCGCGAGCACGCCGGCGACCTCCACGCAACCGTGGACGTGAAGCCGTGACCCGCGAGGCGTGGTGGATCACGATCCCCAAGGCGTTCATCGTGATCAACGTCGTGATGGTGTTCTTCGCCTTCACGACGTGGCTCGAGCGGAAGCTTCTCGGCCGCATGCAGCTGCGCTTCGGCCCCAACCGGGCAGGCCCCAAGGGCTTGCTCGTGCCGATCGCCGACCTGCTGAAGCTGATCCGCAAGGAGGCGTTCGCGCCGAGCGCGGCCCGCGAGCCGCTCTACATCATCGCCCCGGTCGTCTCGATGTTCACGGCGCTGCTCGCCTTCGGAGTGCTGCCGTGGGGCGCCGGCTGGCAGATCGGCGGCCACTACATCCGCGGCACCGTCGTCGACGTGCCGATCTCGCTGATCCTCGTCTTCGCGCTCGGCTCGATCGGCATCTACGGCTTCATCGTCGGCGGCTGGGCCTCCGAGTCGAAGTACTCGATCCTCGGCTCGATGCGCACCTGCGCGCAGCTCGTCTCCTACGAGGTGTCGCTGGCGCTGAGCGTGCTCGGCGTGGTGCTGATGGGCCAGTCGATCGACCTGCAGCAGATCGTCGCCAAGCAGCAGACGACGCTCTGGTTCTTCATCCCGCAGGCGGTGGGGCTGATCGTCTTCCTCGTCGGCGGCACCGCCGAGACCTCGCGCGCCCCGTTCGACCTGCCCGAGGCCGACACCGAGCTCGTCGCGGGCTACCACACCGAGTACTCGGGGATGCGGTGGGGGCTGTTCCAGGCCGCCGAGTACATCAACCTGCTGACGCTCTCGGGGCTCTGCGTCACCCTCTTCTTCGGCGGCTACCACTTCCCATGGGTGCACTCGCTCGACATCCTCGGGCCGCTGTGGTTCGTGATCAAGCTGTTCATCCTGGTGTCGATCTTCATCTGGCTGCGCGCCACCCAGCCGCGCCTGCGCTACGACCAGCTGATGCGCTTCGGCTGGAAGGTGCTGCTGCCGGTCGCCACCGTCAACGCCCTCGTCACCGCGGCCCTCGTCGTGGCGGTCAAGTAGGAGCCGAATGGCAGTCGTCCCGAACACGCTGAAGGGCTTCGGCGTCACGCTGAAGCAGGTCTTCCGCAAGCCGATCACGCAGCAGTACCCGGAGTACAAGCGCCCGGTGTACCCGCGCTGGCGCGGCCGCCACCGCCTGAACCGGCACGAGAACGGCCTGGAGAAGTGCGTCGGCTGCTCGCTCTGCGCCGCCGCATGCCCGGCCGACTGCATCCGCGTCGTGCCGGCCGAGAACACGGCCGAGAACCGCGTCTCCGCGGGCGAGCGCTACGCGCGCATCTACGAGATCAACATGAGCCGCTGCATCTTCTGCGGCTACTGCGAGCTGGCGTGCCCGTTCGACGCGATCACCCTCGGCAACGAGTTCGAGATCTCCGAGTACAACCGCGACGACCTGATCTACACGAAGGACATGCTGCTCGCGCCGCCGATCAAGAAGATGCCGGTAGCCGACCGCGACCTCTACGACACGCCGATCCCGTACTACAAGGACCACTCGTAGTGGCGGCCAACGTGATCGTCTGGATCGTCTGGTTCGGCGCCGCGTTCGCGTGCCTGACGAGCGCGCTCGGCGTCGTCAGCTTCCGCAACCCGTTCTACTCGGCCCTGTCGCTGATCGGGAACCTCGCCTCGCTGGCGGTGCTCTACCTGCTGCTGGCGGGCGAGTTCGTCGCCGCCGGCCAGGTGCTCGTCTACGGCGGCGCCGTGATGGTGATGTTCCTGTTCGTGATCGCCTACCTGGGCGACCGCTCGCAGGAGGCGCCGTGGGCCGGCGGCCCCTCGTGGCAGGCGGTCGGCGCGGTGCTGGCCGGCGGCGCCGTGCTCGCCGAGATCATCGCCGTCGTGGCGATGAAGGCGGGCGGGTTCCTCTCGAAGGAGCACCGCATCGGCCGCGCGTTCGGCTCGCCGGAGCACATCGGCCGGCTCTTCCTGACCGACCACCTGCTCGCGTTCGAGATCACCTCGATCGTGCTGCTCGTCGCCGCCGTCGGCGGCGTGGTGCTCGGCTCGCGCGCGCGCCAGACCGCCCCCGCCGCCGCCGAAGGACGGGTGGAGTAGTGCACGGGCCCGACATCCAGTGGTACGTCGTCCTCGCGGCGCTGCTCTTCGCGACCGGCGCGCTCGGCGTATTCCTGCGCCGCAGCCCCCTGATCATCCTGCTCTCCGTCGAGATCATGCTCAACGCGGCGAACCTGCTGCTGATCGCCTTCGCCCGCCTGCACGGGCGCGAGGACGGCCAGGTGTTCGCGATCGCCGTGATGGCGGTCGCGGCCTCGGAGGTCGTCGTCGGGCTCGGCATGATCGTCGCCATGGGCCGTCGCGGCGTCGATCTCGACGTCGACAAGCTGACCACGCTGAGAGGGTGAGAGTGCTCCATTCCGCAAGTCAGGCGCGCCCTGGCGGCTGCAAAGCTGCGCCGGCCTGCGTCCTCAGTCGCGCCCGTGGCCTCCGGCTACGAACGCTCCCTGCGTCCTTGCCCGACGTGCTTTTCGCTCGCCAGGATCATCACCTGACCTCCGGAACGGAGCACTAGCCATCACCGCCGCCACCTGGATCTGCCTGCTGCTGCCGCTTGCCTCCGCGACGGCGATCACCGTCTCGGGGACGGCGCTCTCGCGCCGCGCCGCCGGCTACGTCTCGACGCTGACGACGATGGGCGCGTTCGGCGCCGCCATCGCGGTGTTCGTCTCGCAGCTGGGCCACACCGCGCACGCCCGCACCGACGTCACCACCTCCTGGACGTGGCTGTCGGCCGGGCCGTACCACTTCGGGCTCACCCTCCTCTCCGACCAGCTGAGCGTGACGATGATGTTGATCGTCACCGGCGTCGGCTCGCTGATCATCGCCTACTCGGTGGGCTACATGGACGGCGAGGACGAGGAGCGGCGGTTCTTCGCCTACATGAGCCTGTTCGTCTTCTCGATGCTCCTGCTGGTGCAGGCAGGCAACCTGATCCTGCTGCTCGCCGGCTGGGGGATGGTCGGCCTCTCGAGCTACCTGCTGATCGGCTACTACCAGGACCGCGAGTCGGCGATCCAGGCCGCCAAGAAGGCCTTCATCATGAACGCGTTCGGCGACGCCGCGATGGCGCTGGCGCTGTTCCTGATCATCCAGCAGACGGGCCGGCTCGACTACTTCGGCGTCTTCGCGCACTCGCCGCACGGCGGCGCGGTCGCGAACCTGATCGCGCTCGGGCTGCTCGGCGGCGCCCTCGCCAAGAGCGCGCAGATCCCGCTGCACACCTGGCTGCCCGACGCGATGGAGGGCCCGACGCCGGTCAGCGCCCTCATCCACGCGGCCACGATGGTCACCGCCGGCGTCTACCTGATCGCCCGCTGCCACCCGCTGTTCGAGAACGCCTACGTCGTCCAGGATCTCGCCGCGGGCCTCGGCGCCGCGACGCTCGTGATGGCCGGCCTGATCGCCCTCGTCCAGACCGACATCAAGCGGGTGATCGCCTACTCGACGATGTCGCAGATCGGCTACATGTTCGTCGCCGTCGGCCTCGGCGCGTACCCGAACGGGATGTTCCACCTGCTGACGCACGCCTTCTTCAAGGCGCTGCTCTTCCTCGCCGCCGGCATCGCCATCCACGCGCTCACCGGCGAGCAGGACATCCGCAAGCTCGCGGGCGTCGGCCGGCTGATGCCGTTCACGCGCATCGTCTTCCTCGTCGGCTCGCTGGCGCTGGTCGGCATCCCGCCGTTCGCCGGGTTCTTCTCGAAGGACTCGATCCTCGCGGCCGCGCTCGACCGCGGCTGGTACGGCGACGCGATCTTCGCGGCCGGGCAGCTGGGCGCGTTCCTCACCGGCGTGTACGCGTTCCGCCTCTACTTCATCGTCTTCGGCGGCGAGCCGAGCCCGTGGGCGCGCGAGCACTTCCACGCGCATCACGGCAAGGAGGGGCCGCTCTCGATGCTCTGGACCGTCGGCGTGCTGGGCGTGCTGGCGCTGATCGGCGGCTGGATCCAGTTCGCGCCGATCTGGTCGCCGTTCACGACCTGGCTCGACCCGATCGTGCGGCCGATCGCGGAGGCGACGAACGGCCAGGAGGCGCTCGGCTCGGCGCTCGCGGTCGGCCTCGGCGTCGCCGGCATCCTCGTCGCCTGGGCCCTCTACGGCGCGGAGCGAGCGAAAGCGCCGCGCGCCCTGGCCGTGCTGGAGAAGAAGTTCTACTGGGACGAGCTGTACGACGTGCTCTGGTACCGCACGAGCGACCTGTTCTCCCGCGGCCTCTACGCGCTCGTCGAGCGGCCGCTGATCGGCGGCTCGCTCGCCGGCGTCATCCGCGGCTTCGGTCTCGGATCCGCCGAGCTCGGCCGCGCCCAGAACGGCCTCGTCCGCTCGTACGCGCTCGCGCTCGCCGGCGCGGCCGCCGTCCTCGTCGCCGTCTTCATCTCGGTGCGGTAGAAGGAGCGCGCACATGGACAGCTGGCTGACGACGATCCTCATCCTCCTGCCGCTGGCCGGCGCCCTGACGGTGGGGCTGCTGCCGCTGCCCCGCTTCGTCGCGGGCCCGTTCGCCGCGCTCGTCTCGCTCGTCGAGGTCGGCTTCTGGATCACGGCCGCGTCGCGCTTCCACTTCGGCGACTCCTCGCTGCAGCTCGACCAGCGCGCCTCCTGGTTCAGCGACCTGCACGTGAGCTGGCACGTCGGCCAGTACGCGTTCTCGCTCTGGCTCGTCGGGATGACGGTGGTCGTGATGGCCGCCTGCGTGATCTACGGCTGGTGGGTCGGCCGCGACCGGGCGCGCGCGTACTTCGCGCTGATGCTGCTGCTCACGGGCGCGATCGTCGGCTGCTTCACCGCGCAGGACCTGCTGCTCTTCTACGCGTTCTTCGAGGCGATGCTGATCCCGCTGTACGTGCTGATCGGCGTCTGGGGCGGCGCCGGCCGCATGCGCGCGACGCTGCTCTTCGTCATCTACACCGTCGTCGGCTCGCTGCTGATGCTCGCCTCGATCGTGATCTACGGCCTGCAGCAGGGCACCTTCGACCTGACGCAGATGGGCCGGAGCTCGTCGATCTGGCTCTTCCTCGGCTTCGCCGCCGCCTTCTCGATCAAGGCGCCGCTGGCGCCCCTGCACGGCTGGCTGCCCGACAGCTACCGCGAGGCGCCGCCCGAGGTGACGGCGGTGCTCTCGGGCGTCATCTCGAAGGTCGGCCTCTACGGCCTGCTGCGCATCGCGATCCCGAAGTTCCCGCACGCCGTGCACGACCTGCGCGTCCTCTTCCTCGTGCTCGCCTCGGTCTCGCTGATCTACGGCTCGCTGCTCGCGTTCCGCTCGCCCGACTTCCGCGGCGTCGTCGCCTACTCGTCGCTCGCCCAGTCGGGGCTGATCGTGCTCGGCCTGTTCGCGAACAACGACCTCGGCTTCGACGGCGCCGTGCTGCAGATGGTCAACCACGCGCTCGTCTCGGCGTCGCTCTTCCTGCTGGCCGGGATGATCGAGCGCCGCACCTCGACCGGCGAGTTCCGCCTGATCGGCGGCATGGCGCGCGGGCGGCCCGCGCTCGCGACGACGCTGATGATCGCCGGCATCGTCTCGCTGGCCGTGCCGCTGTCGACGACCTTCGCGGGCGAGTTCCTGATCCTGGCCGGCGTCTTCCAGCAGGGCTGGGGCTGGGCGGTCGTCGGCGCCGTCGCGATCGTGCTGGCGGCGATGTACATGCTGCGGCTGATCTCGGCCGCGCTGCACCAGGACGTCGGCTCCGCCGTCGCCGACTCGACGCTCGACCTGCGCATCGGCGAGCTGGCCGTGGTCGTGCCGCTCGTCGCGTGCCTGGTCGGCCTCTCGGCCTGGCCGAACCTGATCTCCGGCCGCGCCTTCGGCGGCGGCCACGCCACGGTGTCGGTGCGGACCACGCTCGCGTCGCCCGGAGCCTGGACGAGGTACACGCCGTGATCGCCAAGCCGCACATCGACTGGTTCGCGCTCGCGCCGACCCTCAGCCTGCTCGGCGCCTCCGGCGTCCTGCTGATGGTGGCGGTGCTCGCGCCGCGCGGGATCCGCAAGCACGCCGCCGCGTTCTTCGGCTTCGCCGGCTTCGTCACCGCGTTCGTGTTCGCGATCGTGCTCGACGTGCGCAGCCCGCACGTGCAGGCGATCGTGCACGACGCGATGTTCCGCGACCGCTGGAGCGCGCTCGCCCAGGTGCTGATCGCCGGCTCCGGCGCCGTCACCGTGCTCTTCTCGGTGCGCGAGCGCTGGCGCGAGGAGCACGTCTCCGAGTACTACGCGCTGCTCACCGCCGCGGGCGCCGGCATGGTCTTCTTCGTCCAGGCGTCGAGCCTGATGACGCTCTTCCTGGGCCTCGAGTGGTTCTCGATCGGCCTCTACACGCTGACGGCGATCGACATCGACCTGATCGGGTCGCTCGAGGCCGGCCTGAAGTACCTGATCGTCGGCTCGGTCGGCTCGGCGACGCTGCTCTTCGGCTCGGCGCTCGTCTACGGCGAGACGGGGCAGCTCTCGTTCGACAGGATCGCCGCCTACGGCCACCAGCACGACACGATGACCGTGTTCGGCCTGGCGATGATCATCGCCGGCCTCGCGTTCAAGTCGTCGTCGGCGCCGTTCCACATGTGGACGCCCGACGCCTACCAGGGCGCGCCGAGCCCGGTGACCGCGTTCATGTCGAGCGCGACGAAGATCGCCGCGCTGGTCGTCACCTACCGCGTCCTGACCGTGGCGTTCCCCGCCGACCACGACCTGTGGGGCATCGCGATCGCGGTGATCGCCATCGTCTCGCTCGCCTGGGGCAACATCGCGGCCTTGCGGCAGCGGAACGTGAAGCGCATCCTCGCGTACTCCGCCGTGTCGCACTCCGGCTTCATGCTGATCGGCATCGCCGCGGCGAACCAGCTCGGCGCGCGGGCGCTGCTCTACTACCTGATCCCGTACTCGGCGATGTCGCTGGGCTCGTTCGCCGTGGTCGCCGCGCGCGAGCGCGAGCTGGGCGTGCCGGTGACGCTCGAGAACCTGGCGGGCTTCGGCTGGGAGCGCCCGTTCCTGGGCGTCTCGATGTGGGTGTTCATGCTCGGCTTCCTCGGCTTCCCGCTCACGGGAGGCTTCATCGGCAAGTTCTACGTCTTCGCCGCCGCGTACCGGCAGGGCTGGTGGTGGCTGATCGTCGCCGGTGTGATCGCCACGATGATCTCCGCCTACTACTACCTCGCCGTCGTGCGGGCGATGTACTTCCGCGACCGCGCCGAGCTGCAGCTGGCCCCCGCCGGCGGCTCGCCCCCGCGGGAGCTGACGCTCAGCGCCGGCGTGCTGATCTGCCTGGCGGTGACGGTCGGCTCGTTCTTCGCCGTGCAGCCGCTGATCGACGCGGCCAGCTCGGCCGCCCACGCCCTGCCGCTGTAGCCGTTACGGCTTCGCCGGCCGGAGCGCCAGGCGCAGGTACGGCGCACCGGCGAGGAACGCCTTCACCGCGAAGACGGCGAGGCAGCCGACGAGCGCCGACCAGCCGAGCGGCGGCAGCGCATGCGTCTGCGTGGCGGGCGAGCGGGCCGCGCACGACATGACGAGCAGCGCCACCACGAGCGCCCAGAGCAGCGACTGGAGCGCCGAGCCTGCCTCGACGTCGCGGTCGAGGTACTCGCCGAACGCGGCGAGCGCCGCCACCGCCGCGAAGGGCACGGCGGCGAGCAGCGCGTCGAAGGCCAGGCCGTGCGCGCCCCGGCTGTCTGCCACCGCGGCGGCCACCGCGAGGAGAGCCGGAAGCACTCGACGTCCCACGGTTCTCTAGCTTCGCTCTCGAGGCGGACGGTCCTTCTATGCTCAGCGCACCCCCGACATCTCGCGTCGAAGGAGACTCCGAATGGCAACGCTCACCTGGCTCGGCCACGCCAGCTTCCGGCTCGACACGGACGGGGGCAAGCGCATCTACGTCGACCCGTTCCTGACCGGCAACCCGAAGACCCCGGAGGCCGAGAAGCAGCCGGAGCGGGTGGACGTGATCGCGCTCACGCACGGCCACGGCGACCACGTGGGCGACACGATCGAGCTGTCGAAGCGCTTCCCCGACGCGCAGGTGGTGGCGATCGTCGAGCTGAAGGCCTGGCTCGGCCGCCAGGGCGCGAACGTCGGCGACCAGCTGCCCGGGATCAACAAGGGCGGCAGCCAGGAGATCGACGGCGTCCGCTTCACGCTCACGCACGCCTTCCACTCCTCCGCAGCCGACGACGGGACGTACCTGGGCGAGCCGGCGGGCCTCGTCGTGCGGCTCGAGAACGGCACGACGGTCTACTTCGCCGGCGACACGAACGTGTTCGGCGACATGGAGCTGATCGCGCGGCTCTACCACCCCGACGTGGCGGTGCTGCCGATCGGCGACCACTTCACGATGGGCCCCGAGGAGGCGGCGCTGGCCCTCGAGCTGCTCGGCAACCCGCGCTGCGTGCCGTGCCACTGGGGCACCTTCCCGCTCCTCACCGGCACGCCGGAGAAGCTCGCGTCGCTGACGGAGGCGCGGGTCGAGCGCATCCAGCCCGGAGACACCGTCCAGGTATGAGAGAGCGCTGGTTCGGCGCGACGGGCCGGCGCGTGCCCGAGATCGCCCTCGAGGGCTCGCTCGACCTGGACGACGCGCTCGTGCTCGACTCGGTCGCCGACGAGGCCGCACTGCGCGAGGCGCACGCGGCCGGGCGGCCCGTGGCGGTGCGAGCGGCGAGCGCCGACGACGTGCGCCGCGCGCTCGCGCGCCCCGAGGTGGCGACCGCCCTCGTCGCCGACCCGGCGCTCCTCGACCTCGACCTGACCGAGCTGACGTATGGCTGACGCGCCGCGGGTGGCGACCTTCTCGATTGCCGCCTGCGACCTGGACGCCGGCCAGTGGGGCGTCGCGACGCAGTCGAAGTTCCTCGCCGTCGGCTCGGTGGTGCCGTGGGCGGCACCGCAGGTCGGCGCGATCGCCACCCAGGCGTACGCGAACCCGCGCTACGGCCCCGACGGGCTGGCGCTGCTTCGCGAGGGGCTGAGCGCGCAGGCGGTGGTCGACCGGCTGACCGCCGGCGACGAGCGCCGCGACGAGCGGCAGCTCGGCGTCGTCGACGCGCGCGGCGGCAGCGCGAGCTTCACCGGCAGCGGCTGCCTCGACTGGGCGGGCGGCCGGACCGGCCCCTGCTTCGCCGCGCAGGGCAACATCCTCGCCGGCGCCGAGACGGTCGACGCGCTCGCGGAGGCGTTCGCCGCCACCGCCGGCCGGCCGCTCGCCGAGCGGCTGCTGGAGTGCCTCGCCGCCGCGCAGGCGGCGGGTGGCGACCGGCGCGGGCAGCAATCCGCCGCGCTGCGCGTGGTCGAGCGGGACGGCGGCTACGGCGGCCTCTCCGACCTGCTCGTCGACCTGCGCGTCGACGACCACCCGCAGCCGATCGTGGAGCTCGACCGGCTGTACGGGATGCACGCGCTGCTCTTCGGCAAGACGCCGCGCGACCGCTGGCTCGACGTGGACGACGCCCTGCGCGCGGAGCTGGCCGAGCTGCTCGCCCGGCTCGGCTACGACGGCGACCTGCCCCGCGCGCTCGACGCCTGGGCCGGCACCGAGAACCTCGAGGAGCGCGTCGACGGCGCGGAGCGCATCGATCCCGTCGTGCTGGCGGAGCTGCGCAAGCGGTGAAGGGCGGCGCCCGCTTCCTCGTCGCGACGCTCGACGAGCTCGACACGATCCCGATCGCGCACGGGCTCGTGTGGCGGCCGATCCGCCGCCGCTTCGACCTGCGCGGCTTCGGCGTCAACGCCTACACCTCGGAAGAGGTCGGCGGGCAGGTGGTGGAGGAGCACACCGAGGAGCGCTACCGTCACGAGGAGCTGTACGTCGTCGTGCGCGGCCGGGCGACGTTCACCCTCGACGGCGAGGAGGTCGACGCGCCCGCGGTGACGTTCGTGCACCTCGCCGACCCGCGGGTGCGCCGCGTCGCGACGGCGCAGACCCCGGACGCGACGGTGCTCGCCCTCGGCGGCCGCCCGGGCGAGGCGTTCCGCGTCTCCGCCTGGGAGACGATCTTCGCCGCGATCCCCGCCACGCGCGCGGAACGGTGGGACGAGGCGATCCGCCTGCACGAGGAGGCGCTGCGCGAGGATCCCGGGAACGCGACGCTGCTCTACAACCTCGCCTGCATGGAGGCGCGCGGCGGGCGGCACCTCGACGCCCTGCTGCACCTGCAGCGGGCGGTGGAGCTCGATCCGCAGACGGCAGCCTGGGCCCAGCGCGACTCCGACTTCGCCGCGATCGCGCGCGAGCAGGGCTTCCCGCCCGCACCCTCCAGCCCGCCGCGGGAGGAGCCGCTGCCCCCGCGCGAGCCCGGCGACGGCCCCGGCTGGCGCGCGGCGCGGCTCGAGGAGTTGCCCGAGCGCGACGGCCGGGTGCAGGTGCGGGCGGCGCTCGGCTTCGGGCCCGTCGGCGTCGACGCCTGGCTCGCCCGTGCACCCGGCGACGAGGCGATCGAGGAGCACGACGAGCGCGACAGCGGTCACGAGGAGCTGTACCTCGTCCTCTCCGGCCGCGCTCGCTTCGCGATCGACGGCCGCGAGGTCGACGCGCCGGCCGGCACGCTCGTCGCGGTCGCCCCCGCGGCGACCCGCTCGGCGGTCGGCGTCGACCCGGGCACGGCCATCCTCGCGCTCGGCGCGACGCCCGGCGAGGCGTTCGCCCCGCGCGAGCGGGAGAGAGAGGCTTGACGGGCCTCTGCGCCTACTCGACCCAGCCGTCGCCGGGCAGGCGGACGCCGGCGGCGAGAGCGCGTAGCGACGGCACCGGGTCGGCCTCCGGCCGCGCAACCAGCAGCACGGCGCCGAAGTCGTCGTCGGGGACGAGCGCGTCCACCAGCAGCTGCACGCCCACGGCCAGCGCGAACGCCTTGTGGGCGTGCGGGCCGCCGAACGGCACGAGCTCGTCGGGCCGCGCGCGGCCGCTGAGCACGTCGCCGTAGGTGACGGCGCCCATCGAGACGTCGGCGATCACCGGCCGCCCGTCCGAGGAAGGGATCCCGATCGTCAGCGGGTTCGTGCCGGCCAGCGGCAGGCCGCCGTCCGGATGGCCGAGGCGCCGCGGCGAGGTGGCGGCGAGCACGGCGACGAGGCCGCCGGTCGCGAGCCGGCGCACCCAGTCGCCGAGCAGTCCGGTCGGGAAGGTGCGCGTGCAGCTGACGAGACGCGCCCGGGCGGGCGGCGAGGCCAGCTGCGCGTCGACGACCGCGGCCAGCGTCAGGTAGCCGAGGGCTCCGCAGCCGTCCCACAGCTCGTAGCCCTCCTCGGCGACGAGGCGCCGCGGCCGCGCCCCGGTGTCGAGCTCCTCCCACGTCTCGAGCCATTCGATCCGCGCCAGCCCGTGGCCCAGGGCGCCCTTGCGCTCGGCGGCGAGGAAGTGGCCCGCGAGCACTTCGACGTCCTCCGGCCGGAAGCCGAGCGCCGCCAGCCGGGGGCGCGCCTCCTCAGGCAGCACGGCGGCGAGAGGCGGCCCAGACGCCGACCGCGAACGGGACGGCCAGCGCGGCGGCGGGCACGGCGCGCGGGGCCGGCGGCAGCAGGAGCTCGTCGAAGTCCAGCACGGGCCAGCCGCGCGCGGCGGCGACGCGCCGAAGTGCCGCATCGGGGTTCACGGCGAGCGGCCGGCCGACCGCCTCCAGGAACGGCAGATCGCTGTGCGAGTCGGAGTACGCGGTCGAGGCGGCCAGGTCGAGGCCGTCGCGCGCCGCCAGCTCCCGCACCGCGGACGCCTTCGCCTCGCCGTGGACGGCGCGCAGGGGCCGGCCGGTGTAGCGACCGCCGACGATCTCGCAGGTCGAGCCGACGGCGCCGTCGAAGCCGAGGTCGGCCGCGAGGTGCTCGACGATCTCCTGCAGCGCGGTGGAGACGATGTAGACCCGCTCGCCCCGATCTCGATGACGCTGAACGAGCCGCAGCGGCTCGGCGTAGAGCAGCGGGCGCAGGATCGGCTCCATCGCGTCGCCGACGACGGCGCGCATCTCGTCCACGCCGAAGCCGGCGAGCAGGCGCATCGAGTCCTCGGCGCCGCTCCGTATGCGCTCGGCGCCGACGCCGCGCGCGGCGAAGACCAGCTGCCAGACGGCCGAGCGGGCGAGCTGCCAGCGCGAGATGACGCCGCGCTCGCGCAGCGGCCCGGCCAGGGCGAGGGTCGAGGAGCGCCGGATCAGCGTCCGGTCGAGGTCGAAGAACGCGGCCGCGCTCACGACACGAGCGGCAGCGTGCGCGTGAAGCCCCCGGCGCGGCTCGCGTCGACGCGGGCGGCCAGCTCGGCGATCGCCTCGGCCGGCTCCGAGCCCGGGTCGCGAACGACGAGCGGCTCGCCGGCGTCGGCGGCCTCGCGGACCCGCACGTCGAGCGGCACCTGCCCGAGCAGCGGCACGCCGAGCTGCGTCGCGAGCCGCTCGCCGCCGCCGGAGCCGAACACGTCGGAGGTCATGTTCTCGACCACGCCGACGAGCCGCATGCCGGTCTTCTGCGCCATCGTCGCGGCGCGCGAGGCCACCTCCTGCGCCAGCGGCTGCGGCGTCGTCACCACGATCGCCTCCGCGCGCGGCAGCAGCTGGCCGAGCGAGATCGAGACGTCGCCGGTGCCCGGCGGCATGTCCACGCACAGCACGTCCAGCTCGCCCCAGTGCACGTCCTGGAGGAACTGCTCGAGCGCGCGGTGCAGCATCGGCCCGCGCCACATCACCGGCTCGTTGCCGTCGAGGAAGAAGCCGATCGACATCAGCTTCAGCCCGTGGGCGAACGGGGGCACGATCATCTTGTCGACCGCGACCGGCTTCTGGTGGATGCCGAGCATGTGCGGGATCGAGTGGCCGTAGATGTCGGCGTCGAGCACCCCGACGGTGCGGCCGAGGGCGGCGAGCGCCGCGGCGAGGTTCACGGTGAGCGACGACTTGCCGACGCCGCCCTTCCCCGACGCGATCGCGAGCACGCGCGTGGACGGGTCCAGCTGGATGCCGCGCGGCTCGACGCCGCCGCGCAGCTTCGTCGTCAGCGCCGCGCGCTCGTCGGGCGTCATCACGTCGAACCGCAGCTCGACGCGCTCGACGCCGGGCAGCACGCCGACGTGCTCGGCCACCTGGTCCTCGAAGCTCGAGCGCAGCGGGCAGCCCACGACGGTGAGCGCGATCGTCACCGTGACGACGGCGCCGTCGATCTCGACCGCACGGACCATGTCGAGCTCCGTCACCGGCCGGCGGAGCTCCGGGTCGATCACGTGGCCGAGTGCCTCGAGAACCTGTTCGCGACTGGCCATATCCTCTTCCGAGGCTAGCAACCGGGTGATGCGACTCGACGCAATCGGGGGATCGCACGGCCCTCCTCGGTCGGAAACGATGCGACCGGTGAGGGGCATGCGCCACCTCCTCTCGCGGGTCGGCCGCGCAGGCGACGCCGAGCGCCGGCTCCTGGACGCGATCCCGCTGGCGACGGTGGCGTTCGGCGCCGACGCGAGCATCCTGCGCTGGAACCGCGCCGCCGAGGAGCTGTTCGGCTGGACGGCCGAGGAGGTGATCGGCCGGCGGAACCCGATCGTGCCGCCCGCCGACCGCGAGAGCGCGCACGAGAACCACCAGCGGATGGCCGCTGCCGGCGGCGACGTGCGCGGGCTCGAGGTGGTGCGCGTGCGCCGCGACGGCACCCCGGTCGAGGTGAGCGTCTTCGCCACCCCGCTGCCGCCGGACGCGGGCCCGCCGGGCGGCTACCTGGTGGTCTACGAGGAGATCGGCGAGCGCAAGCGGGTCGAACGCGAGCGTGCCGAGGCGCAGCGGGAGTACCGCGAGCTCGTCGAGGCGCTGCCGCTCGTCTCGTACGTCGACGAGGTGGCGCCGGGCGCGCCGAACCTGTACACGAGCCCGCAGGTCCGCGACCTGCTCGGCTGGGAGCCGTCGGAGTGGCGCGAGGACCCTCGGTTCCTGGAGAAGCTGCTGCACCCGGACGACCGCGACCGGGTGCTGGCGCTGATCGACGGCGAGGCGTTCACACACGAGCCGGTGCGCGAGGAGTACCGGCTGCGCCACCGCGACGGGCACTACGTCTGGGTGCGCGACCAGAGCTCGATCGTCGTCGGCGAGGACGGGCGGGCGCTCTCGCGCGGCTTCCTGATCGACATCACGGAGGAGAAGCGGCTCGAGGCGCAGCTGCTGCAGTCGCAGAAGATGGAGGCGCTCGGCCAGCTGGCCGGCGGCATCGCCCACGACTTCAACAACCTGCTCACCGGCATCGCCGGCTACGCCGACCTCGCGTCGGAGACGACGCGGAACCCGTCGGTCGCCCGCTGCCTGGACGGCATCCGCACCGCCACGGGCGAGGCGGCGAGCCTGACGGCGCGGCTACTGGCGTTCAGCCGCCGCGACGTGCCGGCGCGGCGGCCGGTCGACCTGAACGAGCTGGTGCGCGGCGCCGCCGACCTGCTCGAGCGGATCGTGCGCGAGGACGTTCGGCTCGTCCTGGAGCTGTCGCCGCGGCTGCCGCCGGTCGCCGGCGATCCGGCCCAGCTGAAGCAGGTGGTGCTGAACCTGGCGCTGAACGCGCGCGACGCGATGCCCGGCGGCGGGTCGCTGCGGATCGCCACCTCGACCGCCGACGGACGGGTCGTGCTGCGGGTCGCCGACTCGGGGCACGGCATGGACGAGCAGACGCGCCAGCGGGCGCTGGAGCCGTTCTTCACGACGAAGCCGGACGGGGAGGGGACGGGCCTGGGGCTGGCGGTGGTCTACGGCGTCGTGTCGAGCGGCGGCGGCACGATCGCGATCCGCTCGGAGCCGGGTGCCGGCACGGTGGTGACGGTCGAGTTGCCCGCGACGGCCGAGGCCGTCGGCGAGGACGGGCGGCCGCTCGCCGAGCCGCCGGCGGTCGAGGGCGACGAGCGCGTGCTGGTGGTCGAGGACCGGGAGATCGTCCGCGAGCTGGCGTGCAGCATCCTGGCCGGATCGGGCTACGTCGTCCGCTCGGCGCACGGCGGGCCGGAGGCGCTCGAGCTGGTCGAGAGCGAGCCGCCCTTCTCGCTCGTCCTCACCGACGTCGTCATGCCCGACATGAGCGGCGCCGAGCTGGCGGGCAAGCTGCGAGCGACCCGCCCGGATCTGCGCGTGCTCTACATGTCCGGCTACACGGCCGACGTGCTCGGGCCCGACGAGCTGCAGGCGCCGCACACGGGCTTCCTGCGCAAGCCGTTCGGCACCGCCGAGCTCACGGCCGCGGTGCGCGACCTGCTGCTCGAGCCGACGCCGGCCTAGCAGACGTCCGTCGAGCGATCTTGAATCGTCATCCGATCCGGCATACGTTGGGCGGCGGGATGTCTCCGGGCGCACTGGCCAGACGGTGGTGAGTCGGCGGCCGGGATGGTCACCGCGTCGTGGACTCGCGGTCGGCCTGCTGGGGCTGATCGCGATCCTGGCGATCGGCGTCTCGTCGGCCGCCGCGAAGCGTGCCGGGCGCGCCGCCGAGGCCGGAGCGGATGTCTGCCAGCTGCGGTATCCGAGCGGCGTCCAGAAGACCGTCGGGCGAACGACTCGATACGACCGGCAGGCGAGCCTGTATCAGGTCTGCGAAGGCTTCGGCTCACCCGCTGACTCGGGGTTCACGCTCACCCCCACGCAGCAATGCGCGATCATCGCCGCGGCTGCGACCTACGGCGGCCCGGTCGTGGACGCGGGGGTCTCGACGGGTTGCGAGACGGGAGACGTCATCGGGCAGCTCGCGGGACACCACTGGCTCGGCGCTGCGAAGACCGTCGGCTGTGCCTACTTCACCGACATCTTCGCGGGCAGCGCCGGCCTGTTCGCAGCCGGGCTCGCGTCACCCATGGGGCCGGGCGCGGTTGCGGTCGGGGTCGCGACCTACCATGCGCTCGCAGCCTCGCTGAAGCTCGTCTGCGGAGGCGTCGTCACCGCGGTCGGCAATCAACTCGGCCGGAAGCTCGAGTCACGACACGAGACGGCAGTCGCGCTCGACATCCTCCGCAAGGGCAAGTGTCTCACCGAGAACAGGCGCCGGATTCTCGGAATCCAGTGGAGCGCGGTCACCTGCCCCGAATCCGCCGTCGTGATACCCCTCGATCCGCGTGCCATCCTGAACAACATCGTTCGCGAGGGCGGAAGCGGGACCGCGTACTACGTGACGACCGGCGGCCCGCCCGCAGCGAGCGGCACGCTCTGGCACTGGATTCCGGACGGAGGAACCTACAGCTGCCTCGTCGCCGACGGCGCCCGAGTGATACCGGCCACCTGGGCGCAAATCAACGAGCTTCGCGGCGCCGAGGGACAGCACGAAGGCGCCCGTGCGCGTTGTCCGCCTCGAGGCGGCGCGCTCGTGATCACGGGAATCGCCGACCTGGTCCTCCACTCGGGAGACGGACGTCGGGCAGCGCCGCGCGTCGACTATCGCGACGCTGCGTGCGACGTCGTCGGCGGAACGTGGCACGACGCAAACGGCGACAACCACGACTTCGACGCCGGTGGCGATGCCGCGCACCCGGCCGCCTGCAGCAACGGCGTCGGGTATCTCACGCCCGGCTACTCGTCGTGCACTTCGCCCGACGGCAAGCCGAGCAGGAGCGGGCGATACCCGGAGACGATCGTGCTCCGAGACGCATCCGGGCATACGAGCCACCCGTACACGTTCTTTCTGATCTGTCAGTAGCGCTGCCTTCGACCATCCTCGTCGAGCCGCTCGCGCAGCTCGCGCGCGTTCTCGACGGCGAACCCCTCCCAGTCGTTGTTGAAGTAGGCGTAGACCTCGACGGTCTCCGCCCATGCACGCAGCCGCTCGGCCCACTCGTCGAGCTCGCCGGAGGAGTAGTTGCCGCGGGCGCCGCGGCTGCCGTGGTGGAAGCGAACGAACGTGAAGCCGGCGGTGAGCTCGTGCGCCTGGAAGGCGTGCACCTGCGGCCGGTCGCCGATCACCAGCGCGACGCCGTGCGCCCGCAGCAGCTCGTACAGCTCCGGGCGGAACCACGACGGGTGACGGAACTCGAAAGCGTGACGCAGGTCGCGCGGGAGCTGCGCGAGCGCGGAGGCGAGCCGCTCCAGGTCGCAGGCGAAGGTCGGCGGGAGCTGCCACAGCAGCGGGCCGAGCTTCGGCGAGCGGCGCAGCGGCTCGATCCGGTCGAGCAGCAGCGGCAGGTGCTCGGCGACGTCGAGGAGACGCTTCACGTGCGTCAGGTAGCGGCTGGCCTTGACGGCGAAGACGAAGTCGCCCGGCGTCTCGTCGACCCAGCGCGCGACGCTGCTCTCCCGCGGCAGCCGGTAGAAGGTGGCGTTCACCTCGACCGTCTCGAACCGCTCGGCGTAGTAGGCGAGCCAGCGGCGCGCGGGGCAGCGGGGCGGATAGAAGACGCCGTTCCGCCAGTGCGCGTAGTTCCAGCCCGAGCAGCCGACGCGGATCCGCACCCGACCCGCGTTCCCGCGACGGGAAGGACTAAAGCGGGTGGAAGAGCAGGCCCGAGGTGAGCTTCGGGTAGAAGAAGGTCGACTTCTGCGGCATCGTCTCGCCCGCGTACGCGAAGCGCGCCACCTGCTCGACGGTGACCGGCTCGAGCAGGAAGGCGGCGGCGGCCTCGCCGCGGTCGACGGTCGCGACCGCCTCGTCGGCGTAGGCGGTGTAGCCGACCCCCTCGGGCGCGAGCGACTCGACCACGCGCGGGCCGAAGTCGTCGTCGGTGGCGACGCGCAGGTAGCGGCCGCCGCGGTAGAGCGTGACGCCGCCGTCGGGGGCGTCGACCTCCTCGCCGGGCACGTCGCCCAGAGCCTGCACGGTGCGGTGGGTCGGGAAGATCTCCAGCCCGGGCGAGCGCGAGGAGACGAGGATCGCGAAGGTGTGCGTGGCGGACGGCTCCTCCTCGCGGAAGGCGACGGCGGTCTCGTAGCGGTGGTGGCCGTCGGCGATCAGGAGCGGCACGTCGATGTCGAGCTCGCCCGCCTCGACCGGCCAGGCGCGCGTGCGCACGCCGCCGTCGGTGACGTCCATGGCCGGCTCGCCGTCGGGGCGGGCGAGGGGCGCGTCGGCGTCGTAGAGCAGGAAGATCGGCTCGAGCTGCGTCCGGGTCGCGCGCAGCAGCCGCAGCCGCCCCTCCTTCGGGCCGGCGTGAGTGCGCTCGTGCGGAAGCACCTGCCCCGCCTCGTACGGGGCCGCCTCGACCGAGGCGGCGAAGCCCTCGCGCGTGCGCGCGACGCCGTCGGGGCCGACGTAGTCCTGCGCGATCCACCAGTAGGCCGGGTCCGACTCGACGAGCACGCCCTCGCCGCGCCAGGCGGCCAGGTCGCGCGCCGACTCCTCGGCGGACTCGCCCAGCGTCAGGTGCACGACGTTGTACGGACTGCGCGCGAGGTAGTCGCGCAGCGCCGCGTCGTCGATCACGTCGTACGGCGGCGCGACGAGCCGGTCGAGCGGCCCGGCGACCGAGGTGTCGTAGCGGAGCGCGCGGAACGGGCGGACGGTGGGCACCGACGGAGCGTAGCGTTCGCCACGTGACCCGGGTCCGGACGGCACGGCAGGCGGCGGTCTGGCTCGACCGGGTCGGGCCGGCGCTGCTCTTCGCAAAGGCGGACGTCGTGCTGCCGTCGCTCTGGGACGAGGCCCGGCGGGCGCTGGCCGGCCTGGTGCCGGACGCCGCCGGCGAGCTGACCGCCGCCGACCCGGGCGGCGCGCTCGGCTGGCGTCGCAAGCTCGCCGGGGAGGTGCTCGACGAGGTCGCCGAGGGCCGCGGCGGCGGCGGCCTCCGCATCTGGGCCCGTGAGTAGTCTTGGCCCGGTGACGATCGCGGAGCTGGCGGAGGACCGCGTCGTCGAGGGCGTCTACGCGGTACGCGCGAAGCGCAAACTGCGGACGCGCGGCGGCGCGCCGTACCTGGCGCTCGAGCTCGTCGACCCGACCGGCCGCATCGAGGCGCGCGTGTGGAACGACGTCGAGCTGCTCGACGGCCGCTTCGCCGAGGGCGACGCCGTCCGGGTGCTCGGCAGGGTCGAGCGGTTCCGCGACCGGCTGCAGCTCGACGTGCGCTCGCTCGAGGCGGCCGACGTCGACCCCGGCACGCTCACCCCCGTCGCCCGCCGCGATCGCGACGAGCTGCAGGGCTTCCTCGACTTCCTCGTCGCCGAGATCGCGCATCCCGGGCTGACCGCGACGGTGCAGGCCGTGCTGGCCGACCGCGACCTGGCCGCCTTCCCGGCCACGGACGGCGAGCACCACTCCTACGCCGGCGGCCTGCTCGAGCACACGGTCGGAGTGGCGACGCTCTGCCGCGAGGCGGCTCAGCTGCATCCGCGCCTGCGCGGCGACCTGCTGCTGGCGGCGGCGCTGCTGCACGACGCCGGCCGCACGGTCGAGCTGGGGCGGGCGCCGGCGTTCGCCCCCACGCGGGAGGGGCGTCTGCTCGGCCACGTCCACCTCGGCGTCCGCCTCGTCGAGCAGCGTGCGCAGGGCCTCTCCCCGGAGCAGACGGCCGAGCTCGTCCACTGCGTCGCCGTGCACCACGACGCCCGCGGGGCGCGCACCGCCGAGGCCGCGGTCCTGTACCACGCGAACCAGCTCGACGCGATCGCGGCGACGCGTCCGGTCGAGTGACCCCGCTCCTGCTGGCGCTCGGGGCGAGCGCCGCCTGGGGGCTCGCCGACTTCGTCGGGCCGCTGTGGGCGCGCACCTGGGGAACGCTGCGCGTGCTGCTGTGGGGGCAGCTGGGCGGCGTGGTGGCGATCGGGATCGCGGTGGCGGCGCGTGGCGAGGGCCCGCGCGGCGCGATGGTGCTGCTCGCGGCCGTGGCGGCGGTCACCGGCACGGCCGGCCTCTACGCGTACTACCGGGGCATGGCGATCGGCGCGATGAGCGTGGTGGCGCCGATCGCGGGCGCCTCGGCGGTGATCCCCGTCCTCTGGGGCGTCGCGCGCGGCGAGCGGCCCTCGGCGGTGCAGGTCGCAGGCGTGGTGTGCGCGCTCGCCGGAGTGGCGCTCGCGTCGCGCGAGCAGCAGGCCGAGAGCCGGAAGCTCGCCGCCGGCGTCGGGCTGGCGCTGCTGGCCGCGATCGGCTTCGGCTTCTACTTCCCGCCGATGCACGCGGCGGGCGAGGTCGACTTCTGGTGGACGGCCTTCGTCTTCCGCGCGACGACGCTGGTGCTCGTCGCCTCGGCGGTCGCCGTCACCCGGCCGCCGCTGCGGCTGCGGCCGCGCGACCTGGCGATCTGCGCGGCCGTCGGGATCGGCGACACGCTCGGCAACGCGCTCTACGCCGCCTCGGCCCGCTCCGGCCTGGAGAGCCTGACGGCGGTGCTCGCCTCGCTCTACCCGATCCTGACCGTGGCGCTCGCGGCGGCGGTCCTCAAGGAACGCATCGCACTGCTGCAGCGCGTGGGAATCGTCACGACCCTCGTCGGCGTCCTGCTGATCTCGGGATAGTCGCGCCGAGGAGCCCATGACGTCTGTGGCAAGGCCCCGTACGACCGTCCGGGCCCGAAAGCGCCGGAGTGGGCTCAGACGTTGAAGCGAATGTTCAGCACGTCGCCGTCCCGGACGACGTAGGTCTTCCCCTCGAGGCGCTGCTGGCCGCGGCGGGAGACCTCGGCGTGCGAGCCGGCCTCGACGAGGTCGCGCCAGTCGACCACCTCGCAGCGGATGAAGCCGCGCGCGATGTCGGAGTGGATCGCCTCGGCGGCGTCGAGCGCCGTCTCGCCGTTCCGCAGCGTCCAGGCGCGCGTGTCCTTCTCGCCGGCGGTGAAGAACGTGATCAGGTCGAGCGCGTCGCGCAGCCGGCCCGCGACGTCGTCGAGCGCCGACGAGCCGCCGTCGCGGAAGGCGGCGGCCTCCTCGTCGGGCAGCTCCGCCAGCTCGGCCTCGAGCTTCAGGTCGATCCCGGCCGGGCCGTTGACGACGGCGAGCATCGGCTTCGTCGTCAGCGGCTCCAGCTCGCCCGGCAGCTCGCCCGCGTACTCCGACAACGGTGCGCCGCCGTCGACGTGCGCGAGCACCTTGCGCAGCTCCTCGACCTCGGCGCGCAGCTTCGGGTCGCCCGACTTCGCCTGCTTCTCGACGCGCTCGAGCCGCCGCTCGACGTGGTCGCGATCGGCGACGAGCAACTCGAGCCTGAACGTCTCCAGGTCGCCGTCCGGATCGGGATCGGGGCCGAAGCCGCGGAGCACGACGAGCAGCGCGTCGACCTGGCGCAGGTTGCCGAGCAGCGCCGGCCCGGAGCCGGGCACGTCCTGGACGCGGATCGTCGCCGGCGTGATCTTCCGCGCCGACACGACCCGCGCGAGCGCGTCGAGCCGCTCGTCGGCGATCGGCGCCACGCCGACGTTCGTCTTGCCGTACTCGCCGCCGCCCGTCTTCGTCAGCGCGGTGAAGAGCGCGGTCTTCCCGCTGCCGGCCGGACCGACGATGCCCACCTCGAGAGCCACGCGGGGAGACTAGCCAGGCTCGGAGTGCTGCTCGCGCCGCTCCAGCTGCTTCTGCAGCGAGACGAGCGCCCGATGTTGCAGCGACTTGATCGCGCCCTCCGACTTGCCGAGGATCGTCGCCGCCTCGCCGTTCGAGAAGCCGAAGACGAACTTCAGCGTCAGCACCTGCTGCTGCTCGCCCGAGAGGTCCTCGATCAGCTCCAGCATCGAGCGGCGCCCGATCGACTCCAGGGCGCCCGACTCGGCCGAGGTCGACTCGTCGGGGTCCGGCTCCGGCACCTCCTCCTCGGGCTGCCAGCGGCGGTTGGCGCGGAAGTGGTCCATCGCCAGGTTGTGCGCGATCCGGAACAGCCAGGCCGAGAACGGCGCCGACTGCCAGCGGAAGCGCCCGATCGACTCGAGCATCCGCAGGAACGTCTGGGTCGTCAGGTCCTCGGCGTCGTGGCGGTTGCCGACGCTCACGTGCAGATAGCTGTAGATGCGGTCGAAGTGGATCAGGTACAGCTCTTCGAGCGCGCCGCGATCGCCCTGCTGGGCGCGGTCGACGAGGCCGCGCACGCGCGCGGCCTCGCTCGCCTTCTTGCGCGTCGCCGCCTCCGACATCTCGAGGATGGTGCCCGGCGCGGGGGCGCCGTAACCCGCTTACCCGACGGCGCCGAACCCGACGCGGCTCTCGCGGGCGAACCGCTTCACGTACACGATGCGCCGCAGCGCCACCGTGTAGCGGCCGTCCTCGGCCTCGAACGACCACGAGCCGTCGTGGTCGCCGGAGAGCGCGCGGTCGAGGTCCTCCGCGGTCTGCAGCGGCACGAGCACGGACAGCACCTGCTGCCCGTCGAACGCGATCTCGATGCGCGTGCGGTCGGCCTCAGCCATCGGAGACGAACTCTGCCAGAACTCCACCGGTCGCCTCCGGGTGGACGAACGCGACCTGCAGGCCGAAGAGGCCGGGCCGCGGGCGCTCGTCGATCAGGCGCACGCCGGCCGCCGCGAGGCGCGAGAGCTCGGCGGCGACGTCGTCGACCGCGTAGGCGACGTGGTGCATGCCCGGGCCCCGGCTCGCGAGGAAGCGGCCGACCGGCGTGTCGTCGCCCAGCGGCCGCAACAGCTCGACGCGCCCGTCGCCCACCCGCAGCGAGCAGGCCTCGACGCCCTGGTCGAGGACGGCGGCGCGGTGTTCGACCGTCGCGCCGAAGAGCAGGGCGTAGCGGTCGACGGCGGCGTCGAGGTGGTCGACGGCGACGCCGAGGTGGTGGATGCCGTGGACGGCCACGGCGCCGACCCTACCCCGAAGCGGCCGGATCGGCCCCGACGACGCGCACGACGCCGACCGTCTCGGAGGAGCGCGACTCGCGCTCGACGCCGGCGAAGACCTCGACGAGCTCCTCGCGGGTCAGCGTCTCGCGGTCGAGCAGCGCCGAGGCGACGCGATCGAGTGCGACGCGGTGCTTGCGCAGCAGGCGCAGCGCCTCGGCGTAGGCGCCGTCGGTGAGCCGCGTCTGCTCGCTGTCGCGCAGCCGCTTCGTCTCCTCGGAGAGCGCGTAGTTGTCGGCGCGCACCGTCCGGGACGTGACGCTCTCGCCCATCCCCCACTCGAACACCATCGAGCGCGCGATCTGCGTCACCTTCTCGAGGTCGTTGGCGGCGCCGTTCGTGACGCGACCGAAGACGAGCTCCTCGGCGGCGCGGCCGGCCAGGGCGACGACCATCCAGTCCGTCAGCTCCTCCTTGGTCTCCAGGTACCGCTCCTCCTCCGGCAGGTGCAGCACGAAGCCGAGCGCCGTGCCGCGCGCGATGATCGTCGCCTTCTGCGGGTCGTTGCCGACGAGGTGCGAGAGCAGCGCGTGGCCGCCCTCGTGATAGGCGAGGATCCGCTTCTCCTTGTCGGTGACGACGCGCCGCTGCTGCAGGCCGGCGACCACGCGCTCGAGCGCGTACTCGAAGTCGGACGCGACGACCCTGGCGCGGTTGTGCCGTCCGGCGGCG
Source organism: Gaiellaceae bacterium (assembly GCA_036380895.1). Classification (GTDB taxonomy): domain Bacteria; phylum Actinomycetota; class Thermoleophilia; order Gaiellales; family Gaiellaceae; genus PALSA-600. Next base: position 23,530 of record DASVDV010000009.1, read on the forward strand.
ATCGCGGCCTCGTTGCAGATGTTCGCCAGGTCGGCGCCGGTGAGGCCGGAGGTCTGGCGCGCGATCGACTCCAGGTCGACGTCGGGCGCGAGCGGCTTGCCGCGCGTGTGGACGGCGAGGATCGCGCGCCGGCCGCGCAGGTCGGGCGGCTGGATCAGGATCTGGCGGTCGAAGCGCCCGGGCCGGAGCAGCGCCGGGTCGAGGTCCTGCAGGCGGTTGGAGGCGCCCATGACCACGACCTGGTCGCGCGGGCCGAAGCCGTCGAGCTCCACGAGCAGCTGGTTCAGCGTCTGGTCCTGCTCGCGGTTGAAGGAGTGGCCACTCCGGGTCATCCCGACGGCGTCGAGCTCGTCGATGAAGACGATCGAGGGCGCGTTCCGCCGCGCCTCGTCGAACAGCTTGCGGATCCGCGCGGCGCCGAGGCCGGCGAACATCTCCACGAACGCGGAGGCGCTCTGCGCGTAGAAGCGAGCGCCCGACGCGTTCGCGACCGCCTTGGCCGCAAGCGTCTTGCCGGTGCCGGGCGGGCCGTGGAAGAGGATGCCCTTCGGCACGCGGGCCCCGAGCGACTCGAACTTCTTCGGGTCGCGGAGGAAGTCGACGATCTCCTGCAGCTCCTCCTTCGCCTCGTCGAGCCCGGCCACGTCGTCCCAGGTGACGCTCGACGCGGAGCCCGGCGTGATCTGCACCGGCTTCACGCGCGGCATCAGGCGCACGGTCTTCCAGAGCAGCCAGACGACCACGCACATCAGCCCGAAGAAGAGGACCGGCAGCCAGGTGAGGGCGAAGCTCTGCACCCAGGAGCCGAACACGGAGGCGAGGACCATCGGAACGGCTATCGGCAGCCGCGCCGCGGCGCTAAAGCGCTTCGTCGACGGCGGCGAAGCGCACGCCCGCCGCGCGCCAGGCGGCGGTGCAGGCCGCGGTGCGGTCGGCGTCGAGGCCGCGGCACGCCTCCTCGACGACCGTGACCGTGCGGCCGCGGGCGAGCAGGCCGCGCACCGCCGCGTCGTTGCACACGTCAGTGGCGACGCCGAAGAGGACCACCTCGTCCGGGTCGAGCAGCGCGAGCAGCCGGTCGGCGTGCGGGTTCGTGAACACGTCGAAGCTCTTCTTCAGCAGCAGGAACTCGCGCCCCGTGAGCCAGCGATCGGGCACCTCCGCGAGCGCGAGCGGCACCGGGTCGACCTGCGCCGTCTCGGGCACCTTCCCGGCGCCGCGCGTGCCGCGCAGGCAGTGCGGCGGGTAGGTGGTGCGAAAGTCGGGCTGGTCGGAGATCTCGGCGTCGATCAGCTCGTGGTCGTCGGCCGAGGCGACGTGCGGGATCCCGGCCGCGCGCGCCGCCGCCACGAGCCGCGCCATCGCCGGCAGCGCCTCCTCGGCGCCCGGCACCGCGAGCTTGCCGTCGGCGTGCACGAAGTCGACCTGCGTGTCGACGTCCCACAGGATCTTCCCCGGCACTACTCGACGAGCTCCAGCCGCGCGTTTGGGCGGTGGCGCCGGCCGACCTTGGCCACAGGCGCCCCGTCGGCGAGCACGATGTCGGCGGTGAAGTCGTTCGAGCCGCGGATCAGCGACGAGCCGACCCCGTAGGCGTCGACGGGCACGCCGTTCTGCTCGAAGTCGCGGATCTGGTCGGCGTCGAAGCCGCCCGAGACGACGATCTTCACGTCGGGAAAACCGGCCTCGTCGAGGGCGTCGCGCACCTTGTGCACCAACCGCGGGTTGACGCCGGTGGGCTTGAAGTCGCCCAGCTCCTCCCAGAGCGAGCGGTCGACGAGCGACTCCGAGGTGTCGAGCCGCACGCCCCACAGCCGCGGCCCCAGCGCCGCCGCGACGTCGAGCGCGGTGCGCACGGAGTCGTTGTCGAAGTCGACCAGAACGGTCAAGTTCGTCTCGGGCGGCGCCCACTCGGCGAAGCGCTTCGCCGCCTCGACGGTGTCGCCGCCGTACGAGGCGATCAGCGAGTGCGGCACCGTACCGAGCCCGCGGCCGCCCCACCACGACGCCTGCTCGTCGGTGGTGACGCCGATCTCGGCGCCCAGCACCTGGCCCGCGACGTACGCCGCGTAGCCGTCGCCGGTCTGCACGCGGTGGTGGTCGTGCCGGGCCGGCATGAAGATCAGCGGCTTGCCGTTCGTCGCCGCCAGCACGCGGGCGACGTTCGTGGTGATCAGCGTCCGCCGCGCCAGCACGCCCAGATAGAGCGTCTCCAGGTGCGCGAAGGTGGTGTAGTCGCCCTCGATCGTCAGCACCGACTCGTACGGCTCGATCGCGTCGCCGTCGAAGAGCGCGCGCACCGTCAGCGACTCCCAGTCGTCGGCGCACAGCTTCAGGATGGCGATCGCCTCGTCCATCCCCCCGAGCAGCGCCTGGTTCTTCTGGAACACCTGCATCAGCACCTGCGGGTGGCGCCCGTCCTGCAGCAGCGCCGCACGCGTGTGGTTGAAGTAGGCGTCCGTGTAGTAGCCGGCCCGCATCTTGTCGACCGGGAGGTCGAAGACCTCCGGGCCGAGCCGCCTACGCGTGGTGGTCGACACCCTCGAGCCTCAGGCAGGCGGTGAGCGCCGCCTCGGCGACCTCGAGCTGCTCGGGCGTCGGCTCCTCGGTGGCGAGGCGCTGCTGCAGCTCGTGGCCGGGGCGGGCGAGCGCCCGGGCGAGCGGATGGTCGGGGTGGCGGTTCATCCAGCCGAAGAGCTCGGTCGACGCGACCGCGGAGCCGACCGCGGCGACCGCGCGTCCCGTCGCGCGCAGCCGCGGGGGCAGCCGGTGCGTCGCCGCGTTGCCGGCGGCGGTCGTCAGCAGCATCGGGCCGATCAGGTGCGACCCGCAGCGCTCGTGCTCCTTCGGGCGCTCCTCGCCGTGCTCGTAGGTGCCGATCGAGACGTGCTCGGCGCCGTGGTAGCCGGCCAGCTCGCCCCCGCGCAGCGCGAGCACGGCCGGGCCGAGCGAGAGCGCCCCGCCGAGCAGCTCCTGCACCGCGGGCCGCAGCCGCGAGTGCCGCAGCGACTTGCCCGCCGCGGTCGCCGCGACCATCGCCGCCAGCACCGCCGGCCGCTCGAACGGGAGCTTCGCCGCGGGCAGCGCGCGCTTCACCTGCGGCAGCAGCGCCATCGCCTCCGCCAGGCGCGCCGGGCCGCGCAGGAGCGGGTTCGTCACGCGCGCGGCCGCGAGCCGCTTGCGCCGCGCGGCGACGACGATCTCGCCGGCGTCGGTGCGCACAGCGCAGGCCCAGGCGGTCGGGCCGTGCACGAGCACGCCGTTCGCGAGCGCCATTCCCCCCAGCCTCACCGGATCGTCGGGCACGCCGCCATTCAAGCGCACACGGTGCGGGCGGCGTGGAGCAGGAAGCGCAGGCCCAGCTCCAGGTCTTCCACCGGCACGCGCTCGTCGGCCGAGTGGACGAGCCGCGCCGCCACCTCCGGGTCGAGCGCCCGCGCCGGGAAGAAGCCGTAGGCGACGGTGCCGAAGGCGTCGCGCAGCCAGTGCGAATCGGTGAAGCCGGCGACGCAGATCGGCGCCGCGGCCGCTCCCGGCTCCTCCTCCTCCACGAACGAGGCGACGGCATCCCAGAGCGGGCCGCCGATCGGCGAGCGGGTGCCGCCCTCCGCCTCGATGTTCTCCAGCTCGTAGGCGAGGCCGTCCGCGACCGGCGCGAGCCAGTCGCGGACCACCCGCTCGGCGTCGGCGGGCGTCTGGCCGGGCAGCAGCCGGATGTCGAGGGTCACCTCGCAGAGGCCCGGCACCACGTTCCGCTTGTCGGAGGCGTGCGCCATCGTCGGCGAGATGGTCATCCCGAGCAGCGGCTCCACCAGCTCGGCGGCGAGCGGATGGATGCCCGCGGCCGCGGCGAGCGCCGCCGCCGGCGGCGGCACGCGGTCGAGCAGTGCGCCCAGGAAGCCCTCCGTCTCGGGCATCAGCACGGGCGCCGCCGTGAAGGCGCCCAGCCGCTCGACGAGCGGCGCCGCCTTGACGAGCGCGTTGTCGGCGATCCCCGGCATCGAGGCGTGGCCGCTGCGCCCGCGCACGCGCAGCAGGAACGGCGAGCTCATCTTCTCGGCGGTCGCGCAGAGGTAGAGGATGCGGCCGCCCAGGTCGACGCGGTCGCCGCCGCCCTCGTTGATCGAGAAGTCGGCCCGCACCGCGCCGGGATGCTCCTCGACGAGCCACTGCAGCCCGAAGCCGGCGCCGACCTCCTCGTCGGCGGCCGCGACGAAGATCAGGTCGCCGCTGCCGCGCCAGCCTTCCCGCGCGAGCGTCGCCAGCGCGACCGCGCTGGCCGCCACCTCGCCCTTCATGTCGAGCGCGCCGCGCCCCCACACCTCGCCGCCGACGAGCTCGCCGCCGAAGGGGTCGCGGCTCCATTCGCGCGGATCGGCGAGCACCACGTCGGTGTGCGAGAGCAGCGCCAGCGACGGCCCGTCGCCGCGACCGCGGATGCGCGCCACCAGGTTGGCGCGCTCGGGCACGCGCGCGTACAGCTCGCACTCGACGCCCGCCGCCTCCAGGTAGTCGCGCAGCAGCTCCGCCGCAACCGTCTCGTTGCCCGGCGGGTTGGTGGTGTCGCAGCGGATCAGCTCGCCGAGGAGCCGCGCCGTCTCGTTCATTTGCGACGGCCGAGCACGAGCAGGTAGCGGCGCGGCGCGCGGATGCCGCCCTCCGGGACGGCGTAGCTCGAGTACAGGTCGACGAACTCCTGGTGGAACTCCTCGCGGCGGTCGCCCTCGAGCCGCTCGAGGAGGGCCCGCACCGGGGGCGCCGAGGTGGAGAAGAGCTCCCAGATCTCCTCGGCCGAGTCCGCCACGAGCCAGAGCGTGCCGTCGTCGTACTCCAGCTCGAAGTCGTCGCCGAGCATGTCCTCGACGTGGTCCTCGCGGCCCCACTCGTACGCCTCGCGCCCGTCGATCGGCTCCTCCGTGAAGCGGCGGTAGAGCTCGCCGAGACGCGGGTTCGGCTTCCAGGCGGTGAAGCCGAGCCGGCCGCCGGGGCACGCGACTCGCGCCAGCTCGGCGGCGACGTTGGCGTGGTCGGGCGCGAGGATCAGCCCGAAGTTCGAGACGAGCACGTCGAAGCAGCCGTCGTCGAAGGGCAGGTACTCCACGTCGCCGAGCTCGAAGCGGATGTCGACGCCCTCCTCGCCGGCGCGGCGGCGCGCCTTCTCGAGCATCGGCGCCGAGATGTCGATCGCGTCGACGTCGGCTCCCGCGCGCGCCGCGCGCACCGCCGCCTCGCCCGTCCCGGTGGCGAGATCGAGCACCCGCTCCCCCGGCTTGACGGCGAGGAGACCCACGAGCCGGTCGGTCACCGGCGTCAAGCGCGCCGCCAGCCGCTCGTACGTCGTGTCCGCGCTCCACATCTCGCCCAACCTTCTCGGAGCATACTTCGCGTTCCATGGGCGACCTGTTCAGCGAGGCGGCAGGCCGGCAGCTCGACGCGTCGGCGCCGCTCGCGCAGCGACTGCGTCCGACGTCGCTGGACGACTTCGCGGGGCAGGAGCACGTCGTCGGCGCCGGGCGGGCGCTGCGGCTGGCGATCGAGGGCGACCGCGTCCCCTCGATGATCCTCTACGGGCCGCCCGGCTCGGGGAAGACGACGCTCGCCCGGATCGTGGCGCGCACGACCGGCGCCGAGTTCGAGGAGCTCTCGGCGGTCTCGGCGACCGTCGGCAACGTGCGCGAGGTGCTGGCACGGGCCCGCGAGCGGCTGGGCGCGAGCGGCCGCCGCACGATCCTCTTCCTCGACGAGATCCACCGCTTCAACAAGGCGCAGCAGGACGCGCTGCTGCCCGGCGTCGAGGCGGGGCTCGTGACGCTGATCGGCGCCACCACCGAGAACCCGTACTTCGAGGTGAACAGCGCGCTCCTCTCGCGCTCGCAGATCTACGAGCTGGAGCCGCACTCCGAGCAGACGCTGCGCGAGGTGGTGCGGCGCGGCGCGGCGGCGCTCGAGGCCGAGGTGCCCGCCGCGGTCGAGGAGACGATCGCGCGGCGCGCGGGCGGCGACGCCCGCAACGCGCTGAACATCCTGGAGCTCTCGGTCGAGACGGCGCGGGCGGAGGGCGTGGCGCTCGAGGAGCGGCACGTCGAGGACGCGGCGCGGAAGCGCCCGCTCGTCTACGACAAGGGCGGCGACGCGCACTACGACCTGATCTCGGCGTGGATCAAGTCGACCCGCGCCGGCGACGTGCAGGCGTCGGTCTACTACCTGGCCGCGATGCTGGAGGGCGGCGAGGATCCGCGCTTCATCGTGCGGCGGATGATCGTGCTCGCCTCCGAGGACGTCGGCAACGCCGACCCGCAGGCGCTCCTGGTCGCGGTCGCGGCGGCGCAGGCGGTCGAGCACGTCGGGCTGCCGGAGGCGAGGCTCAACCTGGCGCAGGCGGCCGTCTACCTGGCGCGGGCGCCGAAGTCGAACGCCTCGTACGTCGCGCTCGGCCGCGCGACCGCCGACGTCCGCGAGCACGGGCACATGCGACCGCCCGACGCGCTCCGCTCGGCGGCCCACCCGGGCGCGCGCAAGCTCGGCCGCGGCGAGGGCTACGTGTACCCGCACGACGACCCGGCCGGCTTCGAGGTGGACTGCCTGCCGGAGCCGCTGCGCGGCCGCGTCTACTACGAGCCGTCGGGGAACGGCGGCGAGCAGCCGGTCGAGCGCTCGGCGGACGCCGGCCCGGTCAGACCAGAGCGCTGACGGCCTGCTCGAGCTGCTCGGGCGACACCGGCTTGCCGAGCACGGGGATCGGCGGCGTCCGCCCCTCGGCGCGCTCGCGCGCCTCCAGCGGGTCGGCGGTCACGACGAGCACGGGCACGTCGGGCGCCAGGTGCTCGGCGACGGCGAAGCCGTCCATCCCGGGCAGGCCGACGTCGAGCACGGCGAGCATCGCCCGCCTCCCGCCGAGCAGCCGAAGCGCCTCCTCGCCCGAGCCGGCCGCCGCGACCTCGTACCCCTGCCGCTCGAGGATCGTCGCCAGGTAGACGCGCAGGCCCGCGTCGTCCTCGACGACGAGCACCGGGCGGGAGCGCGCGCGCAGGCGGCGGAGGAACGACACGCGCTGACCGTACTCCGGCCGGAACCGGCGGTCTAGAGGATGCGCTTGCCGAGCGCGCTCGCCACCAGCTCGACGGCGAGCCTGCCGGTCTCGTTGGCGCGGTCGAGGATCGGGTTGACCTCGACCACCTCCAGCGAGTCCATCAGCCCCGACTCGGCCACCAGCTCGAGCGCCAGGTGCGCCTCGCGGTAGGAGAGCCCGCCGCGCACCGGCGTGCCGACGCCCGGCGCGAACATCGGGTCGACCGCGTCGAGGTCGAGGCTGACGTGCACGAACGCCGACCCGCGCAGGTGGTCGAGCGACTCCCGAAGCGCCCGCTCGACGCCCGTCCGGTCGACCTCGCTCATCGTGAAGGCGAGGATGCCGCGCTTCCGGATCACGTCGCGCTCGCCCGGGTCGAGCTCGCGGACGCCGATGAGCGCGGCCCGCTCGACGGAGGGCAGGGGGTACGCCTCCGAGTCGAACTCGGGGCCGGCGAGGCCCAGGGCGGCGGCGAGCGACATCCCGTGCACGTTGCCGCTCGGCGACGTCCCGGGCGTGTTCAGGTCGCCGTGCGCGTCGATCCAGAGTGCGCCGCCGGCGCCGCGCACGCGGGCCATGCCGCCGAGGGTGCCCATCGCGATCGAGTGGTCGCCGCCCAGCACGAGCGGCAGGAAGCCGCCCCGCACCGCCTCGTCGACCATCGTCGCCACCCGCTCGCACGCCTGCTTGATCGCCTCCAGGTAGTGCGCGTGCGGCGGCCCCGCCTCGATCGCCTCGGGGACGGGTGCGCGGATGTCCCCCCAGTCGGCCACGTCGCGGCCGAGCTCGCGGATCCGCGCCTCCAGGCCGGCGTAGCGGATCGCCGACGGCCCCATGTCGACACCTCGGCGGCCCTGGCCGAGGTCGAGCCCGGCGCCGATCACCGCCACGGGCTGGGACGAGCTAGGCAAGCGGCTCCCAGCTGCGCAGGAACGACTCCTGCTCCGCGGTGAGCGTGTCGAGCCGGAGGTCGAGCGCCTCGAGCTTCCAGCGGGCGACCTGCTCGTCGATCTCGTGCGGCAGGCGGTGCACCCCCGGGCCGAGCTCGCTCCCGTGCCGCAGCAGGTGCCGCACCGCGAGCGCCTGCACGGCGAAGGTGAGGTCCATGATCTCGACCGGGTGACCTTCGGCGGCCGAGAGGTTGACGACGATCCCGCCGCCGACGACGTGCACCGAGCGGCCCGTCGGCAGGACGAGCTCCTCGACGTGCTCGCGCGCCAGGCGGGTCTCGGTCGCCCGCGCCCTGAGCGCGGCGAGGTCGAGCTCGTCGTCGACGGCGCCGGCGTTCGCGAGCAATGCGCCGTCGGGAAGCTCGTCGACCGCCGCCGCCGGCAGGGCGTCGCGCACGCCGGTCGCGGTGAAGACGACGTCGGCGGTGCGGCACGCCTCCCGCACCGGCGCCACGTCGAAGCCTTCGTGGTGGGCCTCGAGCGCCGCGAACGGGTCGACCTCGCACACCGTCACGCGCGCCGCCAGGCCGCGCGCGCGGCGGGCGATCCCCTTGCCGACCCAGCCGTAGCCGACGACGACCACGTGCTTGCCGGCGAGCAGCAGGTTGGTGGCGTCGCAGACGGCGGCGACGGCCGACTGGCCCGTGCCGTAGCGGTTGTCGAAGAGGTGCTTGCAGCGGGCGTCGTTGGCGGCGAGGCAGGGCACCCGCAGCGTCCCGTCCGCCTCCATCGCGCGCAGCGCGGCGACGCCCGAGGTGGTCTCCTCGGACGCGCCGACGAGTGACTCGAGCGCGCCACGGTGGGCGGTGTGGGCGAGCCGGATCGCGTCGGCGCGGTCGTCGATCACCGCCTCGGGGCGGCGCGCGAGGAGCTGCGCGAAGGCCGCTAGCTCCTGCTCGTGCGTCGTACCGCGGCGGGCGAGCACCTCGACGCCACGGGCGGCGAGCCCGGCGGCGACGTCGTCGTGCACCATCGAGCCGGGGAAGGCGACGGTCACCTCGGCGCCGGCCTCCGCGAGCGCGGAGGCGAGGTAGGCGGTCTTCGGCTCGACGGGCAGGACGATCCCGATGCGGCGGCCGAGCACGCTGCCGTCCGAGAGGAGCTCGTCGCGGACACGCCGCAGCACCGGCATCCAGTCGGCGGCCCAGGCGATCTTGCGCTCGCCGAGCGCCGCAGCAGTCACGCCCGCCACTCCCTGGCGAACGCGAGCTGCGCCTCGGTGGGGTCGTCGAGCTCGATGCCGAGCGCGGACAGCTTCGTGCGGGCGATCTCGTCGTCGAGCTCGGCCGGGAAGCGGTTGACGCCGGCAGGCAGACCGCCCTGCGCCAGCCGGTGCGCGGCGAGCGCCTGCACGGAGAACGAGAGGTCCATGATCTCGACGGGGTTGCCGTCGCCGCCGGCGATGTTGACGAGGGCGCCGCCGACGAGCACGTGGATGCGGCGCCCGTCGGAGAGCGTGTAGCGCTCGACGCCGGGGCGCACTTCGTCGGGCCCGGCGGCGCGCTCGGCCAGCGCGGGCACGTCGACCTCGCGGTCGTGGTGGCCGGCGTTGGCGAGGATCGCCCCGTCCCGGAGCAGCTCGAACGCGGCGCCGGTGAGCGCCTCGACGCGGCCGGTGGCGGTGATGACGACGTCGGCGTCCGGCAGCGCCTCTGCGAGCGGCGCGACGCGGTGGCCGTCCATCACCGCCGTCAGCGCCTGCACCGGATCGAGCTCGACGACGGTCACCTTGCCGCCGAGCCCCTCCGCACGCCGCGCGAGCCCCTTGCCGACGAAGCCGTAGCCGACGATGCAGAAGCGCTTGCCGGCGGCGGAGAGGTTGGTCAGGCGCAGGATCGCGGTGAGCGTGGTCTGGCCGGTTCCGTACGGGTTGTCGAAGAGGTGCTTGCAGCGGGCGTCGTTGGCGGCGAGCGCGGGGAAGGTCAGCCGGCCGGCCGCCTCGAGCGCGCGGAGACGGGCGACGCCGGTCGTCGTCTCCTCGGTGACGCCGGCGAGGCGCTCCCACAGGTCGGGCCGGTGCTCGGCGATGCGGCGGGTCAGCTCGGCGCCGTCGTCGATCACGATCTCGGGGCCGCTCTCGGCGACGTCCAGCAGGTCGGCGGTGAACTCGTCGGGGCTCGCGCCGTGCCGGGCGTGCACCTCGACGCCGCGGGCGACGAGAGCGGCGCAGACGGCGTCCTGGGTGGAGCGCGGGTTGCTGCCGGCGGCGACCACGCGCGCGCCGGCGGCGGCGAGCAGCGCGGCGAGGTAGGCGGTCTTGGCCTCGAGGTGCACGACGACGGCGACGGTGCGGCCGCGCAGGGCGCCGTCGCGCAGGCGCGACTCGGCGAGGCGGGTGAGGACGGGTGCGTGGCGGGCCACCCAGCGGATCCGGCGTTCGCCCTCGGGGGCGAGAGCGGGGTCGGCGATGCGCGAGCGCGAGGCGGCGTCGGCGACCACGCGCTGAGGATATCCGCGGGCGCCGGCGGGAATGGCGAGGGCCGGACTTGAACCGGCGACACCACGGTTTTCAGCCGTGTGCTCTACCAGCTGAGCTACCTCGCCGCGCCGGCCAGTGTACAGGCGACGGGACCGAAATACGCCTCGGGCTCGACGGAGGCGCGGACAAGAAAGAGACGTCCGGACCGGTGCTACCGCGTCGCGAACGTCCCTCGGCGCGGGAGCTTACGACAGGTGGGGCCGGACGGCAAGGAGGGAGAGCCCGGCGCCGGCGGCGAAGGTGCGGACGTCGCCGAGGCCGCGGCGCTCGAGCTCGCGGCCGACGCGGTCGAGCGGCACCCAGATGGGGGTCGAGGGACCGCTCGAGTAGGCGATGGCGATCGAGCCGCCGGGGGCGACGATGCGGGCGAGCTCGTCGAAGAAGGGGATCATGTTGACCATCACGACGAGGTCGGCGGACGCGTCGGGCAGGGGCAGCCGCGTCGCATCGGCGACGTCGTAGCGCTGGCGGGCGCCGGCCCGGGCGCGGGCCTCGGCGACCATGCCCGGCGAGAGGTCGAAGCCGTGCACGTCCGCGTCGGGCCAGCGCGCGGCGGCGAGCCGGGCCGCGGCGCCGGTGCCCGTGCCGACGTCGACGATCCGCGCCGGCGACGTGTCGACGGCGGCGAGGGCGGCCGTCAGCGGGGCGAGGTAGCGCTCGCTGACGCGCCTGTCGTTCCACTCGGGCGCGAGCCGGTCGAACTGCGAGCGGAGGGGCCCGCGGAACAGCCGCATCGCGGCGGGGATGCGAGCGGAGACCGTGGCGGCGAGCCGGGCGAAGCGCTGGCCGGGCGTCATGCGAGCGCGACCCGGAACTCGTCGCCGACGTGCATGCCGGTGAGCCGGGCGGCGCTGCCCTGGCTGATCGCGACGGTGACGTAGCCGTAGGAGTCCTCGTAGAGGATCAGCTCGCCGGGCGGCGCGTCGGCGAACGTGTCCGCCACGAGCGCGTGGTAGCGGTCGAGCGTGAGCCGGATCTCGACGCGGTCGCCGGCGTTGAGCCCGAGCTCGCCGAGATGCTCGCGGCGGAGGTTCGAGGCGACGTTGCCGAAGCGGTCGACGGCGAGCACGGCGGCGGAGACCTGGGAGCGACCGAGCTCCGGCTGGGGCACCGCGACGCGGACGAGGTCGGACGGCTCGATCGCCGGCCCGAGCCGCTCGATCGGCACGCCGGCGGCGAGGTGCGCGGCGGCCGGCGAGAAGATGTCGCGCGCGTGGAAGGTGTTCGAGACGTTCGGCAGCCGGTAGGCCGGATCGGCGAGCTCGTGCACGGCCTCGATGCCGGCGTCCTCGGCCGCGAGCAGCAGCAGGCCGTTGTCGGGCCCCACGAAGAGGCGCCCGTCGGCGGTGCGGATCGCGATCGCGCGCCGCTCGCCGCCGACGCCGGGGTCGACCACGCAGAGGTGGACGCCGACCGGCAGGTACCGGAGCGTCGCCTGGAGCACGACGGCGCCCTGGAGGACGGCCTGCGGCGGGATGCCGTGGGTGAGGTCGATCACGCGCGCGTCGGGCGCGATGCGCGCGATCACCCCGTGGCAGGTGCCGACGAAGTCGTCCTGGAGGCCGAAGTCGGTCAGGAAGGTGATCACCATTGCGACAGTCCTACCTGAGCGACGCGACCGCCGCGACGAGACCGTCGAGATCGTGCGTGCGTGCCTCGGCCGCGACGTGGAGGCCGGCCGCGCGGGCCGCGCCGCTCGTCTGCGGGCCGATCGTGACCGCCGGCGCCGTGCCGCCGATGCCGGCGTACGCGCGGGCGGCGGAGCCGGAGGCGAGCGCGACGACGTCGCCCCCGGGCGGCTCCGGACGCAGGAGCCTGGTGCGGTAGAGCGGCACGAAGTCGGCGCCGAGACCGTCGATCGCGTTTCGCCGCGCTCCCTCGGCGGCGGCGAAGAGCACGCGCCCGGCCGGTCGCGGGAACTCGCGCAGCAGGCCGTCCTGGGACGACTCGCGCGGCACGAACGCCGGCTCGATCCCGGCGGCGCGCAGCGTCTCGGCGGTCCCAGGCCCGACCGCCGCCACCGCCGGCAGGTTGCGCCCGCGACGGATCAGCTCCTCGGCCCCGTTCGGGCTCGTCACCACCACCCAGTCGTAGCCGGCCGCGTCGACCGGCTCGTCGGAGGTGCGGTCGATCTCGATCAGCGGGCACTCGACGACTTCGAGCCCGAGCGCCTCGAGCCGCGCCACGAGCGGCCCGGCCTGCTCGCGGCGGCGGGTGACGATCACGCGCACGGCTGCTCCGGCGGCTCGGCGACGGCGCCGGTCGTGTAGCCGCGGCCGTCCGCGTGCTCGCGCGCCCAGCGGAGCACCTCGCCGACTTCGGCGGCTCCGGTCAGCGCATGTTCGCTCGACGCGTCCCCACGTCGGAAATACACGGGATACGCGGGCGCGCGCTCCTCCCAGCGAATGTCACGCGGGTCGACGGGCCGGACGTCCATGGGCGAACTCTCGCACGCGCCTCTGCCGCCGACCCCCCTCAGGGGGGCTGCGGGGCCCCCTGACGAAACGCTATCGGCGCATCACGCGCGTGTCTGTGCCGAGTTCGTGCCGGTTTCGTGTCCGGCCGCGAGCTGCTGCAGCTCCCGGGCGAGCGCGACCGGGTCGTCCCCGCTGCGCCGCTCGAGCCAGCGGCCGTCCTCGTCGGCGACCAGCGCACGCAGCGCCGTCCCGTCGTGGTGGGCGGCGACCGGGGACAGGCAGCCGGCGCCGATCGTGGCGACGCACAACCGCTCCGCCTCGACGCGCCGGCGCGTCTCCGCGTGGTCCGCATGGGCGACGAGCTTCTCCTCGCCCGCGCGCACCTGCAAGGCGAGCGCCCCCTGCGCCGCCTCCGGGAGCAGCACCTCCGGGTCGAGGCGCGCGCCGATGACGTCGCCGAGGCCGAGGCGGTCGAGGCCGCACGCGGCGAGGAGGATGGCGTCGAGGCCGCGCTCGCGCATCTTCCGCAACCGCGTGTCGACGTTGCCGCGCAGCGGCTCCACCGACAGCGTCGGCTCGGCGGCCAGCAGCTGTGCCCGCCGGCGCGCCGACGCCGTGCCGATGCGCATCCCCGGCTCGATGGCGGCGGCTCCGACGAGCGCGTCGCGCGGATCGTCGCGTTCCAGGTAGGCACCGACAACCAGCCCGTCCGCGTCGGTCGAGGTCATGTCCTTGGCCGAGTGCACCGCGACGTCGATGCGGCCGGCGAGCAGCGCCTCCTCGAGCTCCTTCACGAACACGCCCCGCTCTCCGATCTGGCCGAACGGCCGCTTGCGGTCGCGGTCGCCCGCCGTCGTGATCGGCACGAGCGCGATCTCGACCCCCTCGCGGCGCAGCAGCGCCGACGCCAGCTCGGCCTGCGTCAGGGCGAGGCGGGAGCCGCGGGAGCCGATCCGGACGAGCACCGGCGCGGCGCCTAGAGCTCGTCCTCGAGCCCGAACAGGTCGCGCACGACGTCGACGTAGGCGGCCCCGTCGGCCGTCACCGCCGCCCGCTTCATGCGCACCGTCGGCAGATGGAGCAGCTTGTTCAGCATCTGGGCCGTCACCGACTCGACCGTCCGCCGCTCGTCCTCCGAGAGGCGGCCGCGCAGCTTCGCCAGCTCGGCCGAGCGGATCTCCTCGGCGCGCGCACGCAGCGACGCGATCGCCGGCACGACGTCGAGCGACGCCTGCCACGAGCGGAAGCGCTCCACCTCCTCGGCCACAAGCTGCTCGGCGCGCTCGGCCTCGGCGCGGCGGCCGGCCAGCGTCTCCGCGACCACCGCCTCCAGGTCGTCGATGTCGTAGAGGAAACAGCCCTCCAGCTCGTGGATCGTCGGGTCGAGATCGCGCGGCACGGCGATGTCGATGAAGAACAGCGGCCGCCGGCGGCGCGACGGCACGTCCGCCGCGCGCAGCACCGGCTCCGGCGCGCTCGTCGAGGACACGACGACGTCGACGTCGGCCAGCCGCGCCGGCACCTCCTCGAGCGGCACCGCCGTGCCGCTGAAGCGGCGGGCGAGCGCCTGGGCGTGCTCGGCCGTCCGGTTGGCCACGGCTGCGATCACCGCGCCGCGTGAGGCGAGGTTCGCCGCGGCCAGCTCGCCGATCCGTCCGGCGCCGATCAGCAGCACCCGGCGGCCGGCGAGATCGCCGAACACCTGCGCCGCCAAGGCCGCCGCCGCCGAGGAGACGGACGCCGGGCTCTCGCCGATCGCCGTCTCGGCCCGCACGCGCTTGCCGACGGCGAGCGCCTGCCGGAAGACGTGGTCGAGCAGCGGCCCCGGCTCGACGGCCTCGAAGGCCGAGCGCACCTGACCGAGGATCTCGCCCTCGCCCGGCACGAGCGAGTCGAGGCCCGCCGCCACGCGGAAGAGGTGCAGCGCCGCCGCGTCGTCGTGCAGCCGGTAGGCGAGCCCGTCGAGGCTGCGGCCGGCGCGCTCCTCGAGCGCGGCCAGCGCGGGCTCGTCGGCGTCGCCCGCGAGGTAGAGCTCCGTGCGATTGCACGTCGACAGGCACACCGCCTCGCCCAGCGTGCCCGCGAGCGCGGCCGCCTCGCCCAGCTCGAACGCGACCCGCTCGCGCAGCTCGACCGGCGCGACGTGGTGCGAGATGCCGACCAGCGCCAGCTTCACGCGAAGTGCCCTCCCGCGAGCGCCAGCCGGACGAGGATGACGAGCGCGAAGCCGCCGAGCGCCAGGTACGCGGCGCGACGACCGCTCGGCCGGGCGACGACGTAGGCCGAGTAGACGACCCAGGTGAGCACGGTCACCGCCTCGAGCGCGTCGAGATGGTGGTCGCCGTCGCGCAGCCGCGCGATGCCGACGACGAGCCCCAGCGTGAGCAGGACCAGCGAGACGACGATCGTGCGGGACGCGAGCCGCTCGAGCGACGCCAGCGGCGGCACGCGCCGCCGCAGGATGCCGGCGTCGCGACGCTTCAGCCGCCGCTCCTGCCAGAGGTAGACGCCCGCGAGCCCGGCGGCGAGCGTGAAGCCGGCGAAGGCGGCCAGCACCGAGCCGACGTGGACGACGAGGAAGGCGCTGCCGTAGTGCATCTGGCTTTCCCGGCTACCGGTGCCGCCGCCGAGACGGGCGACGACGAAGAGGACTGCCGCGAGCGGCATCACGCCCAGCCCGAGCAGGCGGAAGCGCGGCCGGCAGCCCCAGATCAGGTAGGCGCTCACGACCAGCCAGACGAACAGGTTGAGCGAGCCCGACCAGCTCGTCCACGGGAAGCCGTCGGCCCGCGTCGCCTGCAGGGCGAGCATCGCCGTCTGCGCCAGCCAGCCGAGGCGGACGCCCCAGGTGGCGAGCCGGCTCGTGCGCGCCGAGCCGTACGCGAAGGCGGCCTCGCCGTAGCCGAGCACCGCCGGCCAGAAGAGCGCCTCAACCACGGTCGCGGGCCTTCTCGACGAGATCGCCGAGCTGCCGCTGGAGACGCTGGAGCTTGGCGCCGATGATCGCCACCCAGCCGAGCACGAAGACGAAGACGACGCCGTAGGCGGCGGCCACGTACTGCCACTCGGACGGGGGCGCCTTGGGAGGAACGGTCATGTCAGGAGCTCGCGCAGCTCGCGCAGGCGGATGTCGACCCGCTTCCCCGCCAGCTCGACGTGGTAGAGCGTCGCGAACAGGAGCAGCATCGCCGCCAAGGCGACGCAGAAGGTCGCCAGCTGCGAGGTCGCCATCTGCGGGCCGTGCGAGGTGAAGACGACCGGGTGGATGAACTTCTTCGAGAGCCGGATCGCGAGGAACGAGACCGGGATCAGCACGACGCCGAAGAGGGCGTAGACGGCCGACATGTTCGCCCGCTGCCGCCCCGGCGCCACCGAGAAGCGGAGCATGAAGTACGCGCAGTAGAAGAGGAAGAGCACGAGGAAGAGCACGAGCTGATCCTCGCCCCACGACCACCAGACGCCCCACGAGGCGCGTGCCCAGATCGATCCGGTGATCAGCGTCAGCGCGCCGAAGACGACACCGAGGTGCACCGCCACGTAGCTCTCGAGGTCGTTGCGCTCGACGCGCTCCGGGTCCTCGGTCGCCCGCAGCACCCCGAGCGCCTTCCATGCGCCCCACGCGAAGCACACGTACGACGTGAGCGCGATCGGCACGTGGAAGTAGAAGATGCGCTGCGAGAAGCCCTGGTCGGCGTCGGTCGGCGCGTAGAAGAAGATCAGCCCGAGGGCCGAGCCGAGGAGCAGCACGGCGAGGGTCGCGACCGCCGTCGTCCGGTTCTGCGCGCGGATCAACCCCACGCGCCCATGGTAGTCGCCTCCCCCTACTCCTCGGCCACCACGTACTCGAACGACCCCCAGGCCAGCAGCGAGAAGACGGCGTCGTAGAGTACGAGGAAGAGCAGGTAGCGCGGGCCGGCGCCCGCGCTGGCGCCGACGCCGCCCACCACGATCGGGATCGCGAGCGGCAGGAAGAGCAGCGGCAGCAGCAGCTCGCGGGCGTGGCCGGCGACCGCCATCGCGCCGAGCAGCGTGCCGACGGTGCAGATGCCCACGTCGGCGAGCGCGACCGCGGCGACCGTGCTGCCGTCGATGCTCGAGAAGAACGCGGCGAACGCGGGCAGCGCCACCACCTCCGCCGCCGCCAGGAAGGCGAAGACCGCGATCGCCTTGCCGAGCCAGATCGCGCTGCGGTCGCACGGCGCCAGCACGAGCGCGTCGAGGAGCCCCTGCTCCCGCTCGGGCACGAACGCGCGCGTCAGCCCGAGCAGCGCCGTGAAGACGAGCGCCGACCAGAGCAGGCCGAGGGCCGCGGCGTGCGACGTGCCGGCCGGGAGCGCGAAGTGGAAGATCGCGAGCGCCGCGACGACGAACAGGAGCATCGACGGCAGCGTCTCCTTCGCCCGCAGCTCGAGCAGCAGGTCCTTGCGCGCGAGCGCGGCGACGTCGGCGAGGTAGCTCACGCCAGCGCCAGCCGTTGCGTCGCCAGCCGGCCGACCCGCTCCGGATCGTGGGTCGCCACGACCCGCGTGCGCCGATCGTCGGCGAGCACCCCGTCGAGCAGCGCGAGCCCGTCGGCGTCGAGCGCGTTCGTCGGCTCGTCCAGCACGAGCAGCTCGGGCTCGTGGAGCAGGACGCGGCACAGCCCGAGCCGCTGCTGCATGCCGCGCGAGAACGACGCCACCCGCTCGTGGCGCACGTCCCAGAGCCCGAACCGCTCCAAGAGCATCCCCACCCGCTCGCCCTGCTCGGGGATGCGGTAGAGGCGGGCGAACAGCGTCAGGTTCTCGAGCGGCGTCAGCTCGCGGTAGACGAGCGGGTCGTGCCCGAGGTAGCCGAGCCGGTGGCGCTCGGGCAGCTCCAGCTCGCCGGCGCTCGGCGCAGCGAGCCGGGCGAGCAGCCGGAGGAGCGTCGTCTTGCCCGAGCCGTTCGGCCCGGTGACGAGCAGGAAGCCGCCCGCCGGCACGTCGAGGTCGACGCCCTGGAGCACGCGCCGCTCGCCGAAGCGCTTGCCGAGGCCCCGCGCGCGGATCACGCGATGGCGCCGAGCAGCACGAACGCGAAGAACGCGACCGAGATGACGCCGTTCATCGTGAAGAACGCCGCGTCCAGGCGGCGCAGGTCGCCCGGGCGGACGAGCGAGTGCTCGTAGCCGAGCAGCAGGGCGACGCAGCCGACGCCGAGCCAGTAGCCCCAGCCGGCGCCGATCCCGACGCCCGACGCGACGAGCGCGACCACCGTCAGCAGGTGCAGGCCGCGCGCGCCCGCGAACGCCCCGCGCTCGCCCCAGTGCACCGCCCACGAGTGCAGGCCCTGCGCCCGGTCGACGGCCAGGTCGAAGAGCGCGTACAGCAGGTCGAAGCCGGCGACCCAGGCGGCGACGGCGAGGCCGAGCGTCCACGCCGTCCAGGGCAGCGTCCCCTTGATGGCCACCCACGCGCCCACCGGCGCCAGCCCGTCGACCGCCCCCAGCCAGAGGTGGCAGAGCCACGTGAACCGCTTCAGGTACGGGTAGACGACGAACGCAGCCACCGGGATCGGCCACAGCCAGCGCACGATCGGCTCCAGCTGCCAGGTCGCGACGACGAAGGCGAAGAGCGCGACCAGGCAGAACGCGATCACCGCGCCGACACCGAGCGCCCCGGACGGGATCTCCCGCGACGCGGTGCGCGGGTTGCGCGCGTCGATGCCCGCGTCGATCAGCCGGTTCAACGCCATCGCCAGCGAGCGCGCGCCGACCATCGCGACCGTGATCCAGAACAGGTCGTGGCTGGTGGGCACGCCCCCCACGGCGAGGAACGCACCCACGTACGCGAACGGCAGCGCGAAGACCGTGTGCTCGATCTTCACCAGCCGCGCGTAGCGGAGGGGCAGCGGAGAGAGGGTGGTGTCGCTCACGAGCTGATCAGCGCGATCGTAGTGGCAGGACGCTCATGTCTGACGATGCCCGGTCGGCTCGTCGGCGAGCAGCTTCAGCGCGTGCGGCAGCGCGGTGCGCAGCAGCGC
The DNA here is from genome assembly GCA_036380895.1 of Gaiellaceae bacterium. Lineage (GTDB taxonomy): Bacteria > Actinomycetota > Thermoleophilia > Gaiellales > Gaiellaceae > PALSA-600. Next base: position 42,448 of record DASVDV010000009.1, read on the forward strand.
GTAGCCGTCGCGGCAGCCGCCCGGAGAGCCGGGCAGGTTGACGACGAGCGCGCGGCCGACGACGCCGGCGACGCCGCGCGAGAGCAGTCCGTGCGGCGTGCGCGCGATCGAGTCCGCGCGGAGCGCCTCGGCGATCCCCGGCGCCTCGCGCTGCAGCACGGTGCGCGTCGCCTCCGGCGTCACGTCGCGCGGCGCCAGGCCGGTGCCGCCGGTGGTGAGGACGACGGCCGCCGACTCGGCCAGCTCCTCGATCGCGGCCGCGATCGCGGCCGCCTCGTCGGGCACCACCCGCCGCTCGACCGCGTAGCCGTCCTCCGCCAGGCCGGCGGCGAGGATGTCGCCGCTCGTGTCCTCCGCCTCCTCGCGCGACACCCGGTCGGAGACGGTGAGCACCGCCGCGTTCACTCCTTCACCTTCTCCACCAGCTCGATCGTGAATCGCATCTCCCGGTCGACCGCCTTGGCCATGTCGTAGACGGTCAGCGCGGCGACCGAGGCCGCCGTCAGCGCCTCCATCTCCACCCCGGTCTGCGCGGTCGTCGCCGCCTCGGCCTCGATCTCGACGGACGCGTCGCGCACGGACAGCTCGACCGCGACGTGCGAGAGCGGCAGCGGGTGGCAGAGCGGGATCAGGTCGGAGGTGCGCTTCGCGGCCATGATCCCGGCCAGCTGCGCCGTCGCGAGCGCGTCGCCCTTCGGCAGCTCGCGGAGCCGCGCCGCCGTCTCGGGCCGCATCGTCACGACCGCCCGCGCGCGGGCGCGCCGGCGCTGCGGCGGCTTGGCGCCGACGTCGACCATGCGGACGGAGCCGGTCTCGTCGACGTGCGAGAGCTCGCTCATCTGTTGCCTCCTTGGAATACAGCATCGAGGTCGGCGAGGAGTGCGTCGATCCAGGCCGACACGTCGTTGGCGCGCACGTGCGCGCGGATCGCCTCGATCCGCTCGCGCCGCTCGGGCGCCGGCATGGTCAGCGCCCGCCGGAGCGCCTCGGCCTGTCCGAGCACGTCGAAGGGGTTCACGGTCACCGCCCAGTCTCCCAGCTCCTCGTGGGCTCCCGCGTTCTCGGAGAGCACCAGCACGCCGTCGCGCTCGTTGACCAGCGGGGCCTCCTTCGCGACCAGGTTCATGCCGTCGAAGACGGCGTTCACGAGCAGCACGTCGAACTGCTTGTAGGCCGCGACCGAGCGCGGGAAGTCGTCGGCCACCTCGAGCGCGAGGGGCGTCCAGCCGTCGCGGGCGAAGCGGTCGTTCACGGCCCGGGCCTCGCGCTGGATCGCCGCCAGGTACTCGCCGTACTCGGGCACGTCCTGGCGGGACGGGTCGAGGAGCGCCAGCATGCCGACGCGCCCGTGCAGCTCGGGGTGACGCTCCAGCAGCAGCGCGAAGGCGCGGAAGCCGCGCACGACGTTCTTCGACGGATCGGTGCGGTCGACGCGCAGCACGAGCTGCTCGGGCCGCCCGGCGACGAGCTCGCGCTCCCGCTCCAGCACCGCCTCGCTGGCGCTCAGCTCCTCGAACTCGACCGGATCGATGGAGATGGCGTGGTGGACGACGCGCACCAGCCGGCCGCGGTAGCGGAGCGTCGAGGGGTCGACCTGCTCCGCGCCGGCCAGGTCGACCGCCGACCGCAGGAAGTTCCGCTGCCAGCGCGCGGTGTGGAAGGCGACGAGATCGTTCGCGAGCAGCCCGTCGTGCACCGCCAGACGCAACTCGGGCGGCAGCGCCGTCCAGGTGTCGGGCCCCGGCCAGGGAATGTGGACGAAGTGCGCGAGCGCCGCCTCGGGACGCAGGTCGCGCACGATCCGCGGCGCCGGGTAGAGGTGGTAGTCGTGGAAGAAGACGGTCGCCTGCGGGCGCGCGTCGAGCTCCGCGACGGCAGCCTCGGCGAAGGCGCGGTTGACCGGCTCGTAGCCGTCGCGCCAGGCGTCGTGCAGGCCGCGGCCGATCTCCGGCTCGCGCGCGAAGCCCCAGAGCGCGTGCTGGACGAACCACAGCATCGGGTTCGAGACGACGTTGTAGTAGCCGTCGTAGGCGGCGGGATCGTGGGCGACGAGCCGGAGGCGGTAGGGCGCGCCCTCCCGCGTCGTCTCGTCGAAGGCGCCGCCCGACTCGCGCGCGACCGCCCGGTCCTCGTCGCTCATCGCGCTCGCGATCCAGGTGACGTCGTGCTGGGCGAGCAGCCCGCGCAGCGCGGTGACGAGGCCGCCGCCGCCCCGTTTCGCGACCCGCGAGCCGTCGGCGCCGCGAGCGTACGAGACGGGCCCGCGATTGGAGACGACGACGAGTCGCCGGCGGGCGTCGCCTGCCTCCCCGGGCACGGGCACGACTCAGGCCGCGGGCAGCAGCTTCACGAAGCGCAGGCGCGAGCCGCCGCCCTGCGGACGCTCGCCGATCTCGAACTCGTCGGCCAGCGCCTGGATGATCGCGATGCCGAGCCCACCCTCGGAGAGGTCCTCGTCCTCGTGGGGAGACCGCTCGAGCGCACGCGCGCCCACGCCGCTCTCGCCGAAGCCGCTGCCCTCGTCGACCACCTCGACGACGAGGCGATCCGGGTGCATCTCGTAGAGAATCTCGACGCACCCGTACGCGTCGCCGTAGGCGTGGCGCACCGAGTTCGTGCAGGCCTCCGTCAGCGCCAGCTTCAGATCGCCGAGCACCTCCTGCGACAGCGGCTCGGGGCGCAGCCGGGCGAGCCCGGTGAGGGCGAGTCGGCCCAGGGTGATGTACTCCGGCTTGGCCGGGATGGTCAGCCGGATCGCCTGCGTCCCGTTGTTGTTCGCGTGTGGCGCAGCCATCGTCTCCTCGTGCCCCGAAGGTTCGCAGCGTAAACCTTATGCGATCCTGTCGAATCCTCGCGTCTTCTGCTGCTGGCCTCGCTGCGGGGGTTCCCGGAGACGCCGTTGCGCTAACCCGATCCGGTGCGGGTGGCCAGCGTCACGGGGAGCGTGAGCCGGCGACCGTCGCGCACGACGGTGAAGCGCGCCACCTGGCCCGGCAGCAGCCGGCCGGAGACGAGGCGCACGACGTCGGCGGCGCTGCGCACCGGCGCGCCGTCGATCGCGACGATCGCATCCCCGCCGACTCGCACGTCGAGACCCTCGAAGGCGACGTCGCGCGTGCCGGCGCGCAGGCCCGCGCGAGCAGCGGGGCTGCCCGACCGGACGACGGAGACGAGCGCGCCCTGCGTCACCCCGAGGTGGAACCGGCGCCCCACCGACGGCGTGATGTCCTCGGTGCTGATCCCGACGTAGCCGTAGGCGACGTGCCCGGTGGCGAGCAGCTGCTCGAGCGAGCGCCGTGCGGAGTCGATCGGGACCGCGAAGCCGACACCCTCGAAGCCGGAGCTGGTGCCGCTGGAGCGGATCTGGGCGTTGATCCCGATCACGCGCCCGCGGGCGTCGAAGAGCGGCCCGCCCGAGTTGCCGTGGTTGATCGGCGCGTCGGTCTGGATCGCGTCGACCAGGTCATAGTGCGTCGTCAGGGACGGGATCGAGCGGCCCGTGGCGGAGACGACGCCGACGGAGAGCGAGTCGGCGTTGCCGAAGGGGCTGCCGATCGCCGCCACCGGAGCGCCGACGACAACCGAGGCCGAGCGGCCGAGCGGCACCGGGTGGAGCGCGTGCTGCGCCGGGTCGACGCGGAGCACGCCGACGTCGTCGTAGAGGTCGAAGCCGACGATGCGGGCAGGTACCCGGTCGCCGTCGGCGAACTGGACCCAGACCGCGTGCGCTGCGGTCGCGTTCCCGACCGCCCCCTGGCCGGCGGTGGTGATCACGTGCGCCGCCGTCAGGACGACGCCCTTGCGGCTGACCACGAACCCGGAGCCCTGGCCCGCCGAGGCGCCGTTCGCGTCGAAGTCCGAGACGATCGTGACGACGCCCGCCGCCCGCGCACGGTAGATCTGCGCGGGCTGGAAGCCGTTGCCGGCCAGCGGCCGCGCCGCCACCACCGCGTTGGGGACGCCGGCGTCCGTGAGGCGGCTGTGGACGATCGTGGTCGTGTCGCCGCCGAGCCAGCCGGCGCCCTTGCCGAGCACGAGCACGACCGCCCCACCGAGGATCGCGGCGATCAGGGACAGCGCCGCTGCGGAGCTCGCACGCACCAGGCGGCCAGCGTAGCCACTCGCCTCGCCTCCGAAGCCGTTTCCACGTGAAAGCCGGGGGCGTTTTCACGTGGAACCGGGCGCCGCGGCGAGCACGAGCGTGAAGGCGGTGGAACCGTCGTCGGACGCGAGCTCGATGCGCCCGTCCATCACCTCCGCCAGCTCGCGCGCGATCGCGAGCCCCAGGCCGCTGCCGGAGGCGCGGTTCCCTTCGACGCGGAAGAACCGCTCGAACACATGCGTCTGCGCCTCGGGCGGAATGCCGGGGCCGTCGTCGCGGACGGTCAGGGTGGCGCGGCCGCCCTGCCGCGCCGTCGCCAGCCGCACCCGCGTGCCGGGCGGCGTGTGCACGAGCGCGTTCTCGATCAGGATCCGGCCGATCTGGAGGACACGCGCGGAGTCGCCGCGCGCCTCGACCGGCCGCGGCGCATCGCTGGAGAGCACGTGGCCGCTCATGCTCGCGCGCGGCCCGAACTCCGCCGCCAGCTCGTCCGCGAGCCCGGAGAGGTCGATCGGCTCGGCCGCGACGGCGATGCGACCCGCATCCAGGCGGGAGAGGTCGAGCAGGTCGGTCGCGAGCTTGGTCAGCCGCTCCACCTGCTCGCGCATCCGCCCGAGGAACTCCTCCCGCGTGTCCTCGTCGAGCTCGGGGTCGTCCAGCAGCTCCAGGAAGCCGCCGAGCGAGAAGAGCGGCGTTCGCAGCTCGTGCGAGGCGTTGGCGATGAAGGCGCCGCGCGCCCGGTCGAGACGCGCCAGCCGCAGCCGCATCCGCTCGAAGGCGCGCGCCAGCTGCGCCAGCTCGTCTGCGCCCGGGTCGACCACCGCCTGATCGAAGTCGCCGGCGGCGATCCGCTCCGCGGCATGCTCCAGCCTGCGGATGCGCGCGGTGAAGAGGCTCGCACCCAGGTAGCCGAGCAGCAGGGTGAAGCCGACCGCGAGCGCGCCGGCGAAGAAGACGCGGCGGCGCACGACGGCGACGCTCTCGATCTGCTCGTCGAACGAGCGCGCCACCAGCAGCACCGGCCCGCCGGGCTCGGCGGGCGCCGCCGGAATCGCCGCCTCGGCCGTCGTGTGCCCGCCCCGATGGACGAGGCCGCGCGCCGGCTTCAGCGTCCGCGCGGCCTGCAGCGCGATCGGGTCGTCGACGAGGGTGGAGTCGTTCGTCGTCTGGTTCGAGTCCGCGAACGGCGTCACCGTCAGCGGCACGGGCGCCACGGTGAAGACGACGGCCCGCACCGCGTACTGCTCGGCCATCGAGGTCGGCCACTGCGGGTCGCTCCCGTAACGGCTCGAGCCCGCGTGCACCGCCGAGGCGAGGGTGCCCAGCTCGGCCTTCTCGAGCGAGTTGCGGTACGAGGGAACGACGATCAGGTAGACGATCGCGAGCACGCCCACGACCACCGCCAGGAGGCCGACCGAGAGACGAGTGGCGACGCCGCCGAGCAGGCTCACCGGAGCGGCGTCACCGGTCGCTGAAGCGGTAGCCGACACCGCGCACCGTCAGGATGTGCGCGGGCGTCCGCGGCTCCGCCTCGATCTTCTCCCGCAGGTGCCGCACGTGCACGTCGATCGTGCGCGGATCGCGGTAGTCGGCGCTCGACCAGAGCGCCTCGAGCAGCATCCGCCGGCTGAAGACGCGACCGGGGCTGGCCGCGAGCGTCCGCAGGAGCTCGAACTCGACGTACGTGAGCTGCACCGGCTCGCCGCGCACCTCGACCGTGCGCCGCGGCACGTCGATCACGATGTCGCCGCGATCGAGCACCTCCTCGCCGGCGGGCTCCTCGCCCAGCCGGGGCGCCTTCGCCCGCCGCAGCAGCGCCCGCACGCGAGAGCGGAACTCGCGGATCGAGAACGGCTTCGTGATGTAGTCGTCGGCGCCGAGCTCCAGGCCGATCACCTTGTCGAGCTCGTCGTCGCGGGCCGTGAGCATGATGATCGGCACCGCGCTCGCGGCCCGCAGCCGCTTGCACACCTCGAGGCCGTCGAGCTTCGGGAGCATGATGTCGAGCACGACCAGGTCGATCGTGCGCGGGTCGAACAGCCGCAGCGCCTCCTCGCCGTCGACCGCCTGCACGACGGTGTAGCCGTCCCGCTCGAGCGGGAACGTGAGCAGCCGCCGGACGGCGTCCTCGTCGTCGACCAGCAGGATGGTGGAGCTGTCGGCCATGGCGTCAGGCGCTGCCCGCCCGGAGCCCCACGGCCGCTCGGCCGTGGAGGGAACGGCTCCGCGGCCTACTATAGACCGCCGATGGCGACGACCCGCCCTCCGGCGCGGCGCCGGCGGCCCCGGCGCGGATCGCTGGAGCGGCCGGTGAACGGCCGTCTCGTGCGGAGCGCCTTCCTCGTCCTCTCGCTGCCGCTGCTGCTGGCGGCGTTCAGCGTGGCGCGACCGGCGCCGCTGCCCGCGCCGCTGCTGCCGCCGGCGTTCGACCAGGCCTCGACGGCCGACCTGGCCGGCGAGCTGTCGCGGAAGTTCCCGAGCCGCGTGCCGGGCAGCGCCGGCGCGCTGGGCGCGACGCAGTGGGTGCGCGACCAGCTGCGCCAGTACGGGTTGCGGATCGCCTCCGACAGCTGGCAGCAGAACGTGCCGGGTCTCGGGCGCGTGCGGCTGCAGAACGTCTGGGCCCTGGCGGCGGGCGAGTCGTCGGACGCGATCGTCGTGCTGGCGCACCGGGACGACACCGGGGTCGGGCCCGGCGCCGACGACGACGCCAGCGGCACGGCCGCCCTCGTCGAGCTCGCGCGCAGCTACGCCGAGCCGAGCGGCGGCGACGAGCAGCGCGTCCGCACCACGCACACCGTTGTCTTCCTCTCCACCGACGGCGGCGCCTACGGCGGGCTCGGCGCGGCCCGCTTCGCGGCGCACCTGCCGTTCCGGGTCGTGGCGGTGCTCGACCTCGACGCCGTCGCCGGAACGGGCCCGCCGCGGCTCGTGATCACCGGCGACCAGCCGCGCTCGCCCGCCGCCACCTACGTGACGACGCTGGCGCGCCGCGTGCTCGAGCAGACCTCCCAGGCGCCACGGCGCACGGGTCTGCTCGGGCAGCTGATCGACCTCGGCTTCCCGTACACCCTGTACGAGCAGGGGCCGTTCGTGGCGCGCGGCATCCCGGCCGTGACGCTCACCACCGCCGGCGAGCGCCCGCCCACGGCCTACACCGACCGGCCCGGCCGGCTGAGCACGGCCCGTCTCGGGCAGCTCGGGCGCGCCTCGCAGGAGCTGCTCGGCTCGCTCGACCAGGGCATCGAGCTGGCGCAGGGGACGACGAGCTACCTCTGGCTCGGCGACCGGATCGTGCGCGGCTGGGCGGTCGAGCTCGTGCTGGTGGCGCTGACGATCCCCTTCTTCGTCGGCGCCGTCGACCTGTTCGCCCGCTGCCGGCGGCGGCGCATCCCGCTGCGACCCGCGCTGCTGGCCCTGCGCAGCCGCATCGGCGTCTGGCTGTTCGCCGGCGGCGCCTTCTGGCTCTTCGACCTGCTCGGCGCCTGGCCGTCCGGGGCCGCGCGCCCCCCGAACCCGGCGACGCCGGTGGCCGGCAACTGGCCGCTCGGCGCCCTCGTCGGGCTCGCGGTCGTCATCCTGCTCGGCTGGTTCGTCGGCCGGCAGCGCCTCGTGCCCCGCCGCGCCGTGACGGCCGAGGAGGAGCTGGCGGGCCAGACCGGAGCGCTGCTCGTGCTGGGGATCGTCGCGTTGCTCATCGTGGCAACAAACCCGTTCGCCCTGCTCTTCGCGCTGCCCGCGCTGCACGCGTGGCTGTGGCTGCCGCAGGTGCGCGAGTCGCCCTGGCCCGCGCGGGCCGGCGTCTTCCTGGCGGGGCTGATCGGCCCCCTGCTGGTGCTGCTCTCGCTGGGCATCCGCTACGGGCTCGGCTTCGACGCTCCCTGGTACCTGCTCGAGCTGGTCGCACTCGGCTACGTCCACCTGCCGGCCGTCGCGATCACGCTCGTCGGCGGCGCCGCGGCCGCCCAGCTGGCGGCCGTCGCCACCGGCCGGTACGCGCCCTATCCGCCGGCGGGCGAGCGGCCCGCCCGCGGGCCGCTGCGCGAGCTCGTGCGGCAGATCGTGCTGACGCTGCGCTCGAGCCGCCGCGTAACCAGGGAGCGGCGGCGCGCGTTCGGAGGGTAGTGTCCCCGCCCGCACGTAACGGCGCGTTCCGGCGGCGTCTCATCCGGATCGCCGGCACGCTGCTGATCGCGGCGGGCGTGCTCACGCTCGCCTGGGTGGTGGTCGTGTGGCGCTGGCAGGACCCGTTCACCGCCGTCTACACGCACATCGAGCAGACGCGGCTCGCCGATGCGTACGACCGGCGCGCGGCGGCGTTCGCACCGCACGTGCCCGCGCACGCCGACGCCGCGAGCGTGCGTCGGTCGGTCGCGGCGGAGGCCGCCGACTACGGGCGGTCGCTGCACCGCGGCGACCCGATCGGACGCCTGAAGATCGGCCGGATCGGCCTGGACATCGTCGTCGTCCAGGGCACCGACGACGGCTCGCTCCGCAAGGGCCCGGGGCACTACGCGGCCAGCGGGCTGCCGGGCCAGGGCCGCCTCATCTACGTCGCGGGGCACCGCACGACGTTCCTGGCGCCGTTCGCCTACATCAACGACATCCGCGTCGGCGACTACGTCACCTTCGAGGTGCCGTACGGGACGTTCCACTATCGCGTCACGCGGCACTACGTCGTCCGCGCCGACGACCTGGCGGTGCTGCACGGTCACGACGGCGAGATCCTGCGCCTGCAGGCCTGCCACCCGCGGTTCTTCGCAACGCACCGCTACATCGTCGACGCGAAGCTCGTCTCGGTGACGCCCGCCGGCGCCGCGAAACCCGTTCCCGCGGCGCCGTCGCGCCTTGCCGCCACCCTCGGAGCGACCGTCAGATCGGCAGGTAGCTGACCTGGGCGCCGGCCGCCAGCTCCCCGCTCCCGCGCGGAACGAGCACGAGCGCGTCCGCCGCCGCGGCGCGCACGATCATGTGCGACTCCTGGCCGCGGAGCGGCTCCACCTCCAACCGCCCGTCGACCAGCCGGGTCGCGGCGCGTACGAGCGCGTCCCGGCCCTCGCTGCGACGCACCGGGGAGGCGAGGACGGCGGGCGCGAACGGCGGGCGCGGCTCGCGCACGCCCTGCAGCGCGCGCAGCGCCGGCCGCACGAACAGCTCGAAGCCGACGAGCGCCGAGACGGGGTTCCCCGGCAGGCCGAACACCAGCGTCGAGCCGCGCACCGCGAACGCGACGGGCTTGCCCGGCTTCACGGCCACGCGCCAGAAGACCTCCTCGGCGCCGAGCTCGGCGAGCGTCTCGCGCACCAGATCGTGGGGGCCGACGGAGACGCCGCCGGAGGTGACGAGCACGTCGGCGTCGAGGGCGCGCTCGAGGGCTGCCCGCGTCGCCGCGCGGTCGTCGCCGACCGGGGGAAGGAGCTCGACCGTCCCGCCGGCCGTCTCCACCTGGGCGCGCAGCAGCAGCCCGTTCGACTCGTAGATCTCGCCGGGCGCCAGCCGATCGCCCGGAGCGCGCAGCTCGGTGCCGGTCGGCACGATCGCCACGCGCGGGCGGCGGACGCAGTCGACCTCCGCGCGGCCGGCGGCTGCGAGCGCGGCCACCTGCGGGGGCCCGAGTCGCGTGCCGGCGGCCACGACCACGGCGCCCGCCCGGACGTCGCTGCCGGCGGTGCGCACGTGCGCACCGGCTTCGGCGGCCGGGACGACGACCTCGTCGCCCTCGACCCGCACGATCTCGACGGGAACGACGGCATCCGCCTCGTCGGGCACGACCGCGCCGGTGGAGATGCCGATCGCCGTGCCCGGAGCGAGCGGCGCCTCGCTCGGCCGCCCGGCCGCGGACTGGCCGGCGATCCGCAGGCGACCCGGCGCGTCGGCGGAGCGCACCGCGTAGCCGTCCATGGCCGAGCTGCGGAAGGGCGGCAGGTCGACGACGGCTGTTCCGTCGGCCGCGAGCACGCGTGCGTGCGCGGCCGAGATCGGCACCCGCTCGGCGGCCAGCGGGCGCACGCGCGCGAGGATCCCCTCCAGCGCCTCGTCGATGCTCGGCAATGGGGCCACGTCGCCGCCACGATACTTCTCCCATGGCCGACGAGATCTTCGCGGGCCGCTACCGCCTGATCGAACCGCTCGGGCGGGGCTCGATGAGCTCCGTGTGGCTCGCCGAGGACGAGGAGCTGCACCGGCGTGTGGCGCTGAAGACGCTCGCCCCGACCGCCGACCGCGCCCGCTTCGAGCGGGAGGCGCGCGCCGTCGCGTCGCTCTCGCACCCGAACGTCTGCGGCCTCTACGACTACGGCGAGGCGGAGGGGCGGCCCTACATGGTGCTCGAGTGCCTGCCGGGCGGCACGCTCGAGGACCGGCTCCGCTCCGGCGCTCCGTTGCCCGATTCGGAAACGGACCGGATCGCAGGGGAGGTGGCCGCAGGACTCGCCCAGGCGCACGCGCGCGGGCTCGTCCACCGCGATCTGAAGCCGGCGAACATCCTCTTCGACGGCGAGGGGCGCGCCAAGATCGCCGACTTCGGGATCGCGCGCATGGGCGGCGAGGGCCTGACCGAGACGGGCACCGTGCTCGGCACCGCCGCGTACATCTCACCCGAGCAGGCGGCCGGAGCGCCGGCGGGGCCCGCGAGCGACGTCTACTCCTTCGGCGCGATCCTCTTCCGGATGCTCACCGGCCGGCTGCCGTTCTCGGCGTCGAACGCGATGGAGCTGGTGCGCCTGAACCGCGACGAGCCGGCGCCGAGCGTCGCCTCGGTGCGCCCGGACGCGCCGCCGCACCTCGCCGCGCTCGCCGACGCGGCGCTCGCCAAGGACCCGCAGGCCCGGCCGCGCGACGGCGCCGCGCTCCTCGCGGCGATCGCGGGGGCGGACACGGCCGCGACGGTGATCGCCGCCCCGGCCGTCGCGGAGGAGGCGACGCAGCTGCTCCGGCCCGCCGGCCCGCCGCCGCGCAACCGGTCGCGCGTGCCGGCCCTGGCGATCGCGGCCCTCGTCGCCGCGCTCCTCGCCGCCGGCGGCGCCGCGGCCTGGCTCGCCACCCGTTCCGACTCGAGCTCCGGCCGCACCGACACGCCGCCCGCCCCGCTCCACCTGCCCGCGGTGCCCGCCGGCTCGACGCTCGACTCGACCACCGCCCCCACGAGCGCCTACACGCCGCCGGCCACGACCGAGCCCGCCACCTCCTCGACGACGCAGCCGGCCACGACCGAGCAGACGACGACCCGCACCGAGCCGACCACGACCGCCCACGCGACGACCGAGCCGACCACCACGGCGCCCGCGACGACGTCTGCGCCCCCCACCACGACCGCCGCCTTCCCGACGACGACCTACGCGACGACGACGGCGCCGACCACGACGGCCTTCGAGCCGACCACGACAGCGCCCCCGCCCACGACGACCTCGGCGGGCTTCGACACCACCACCACGACGCCCTGAGCGGCGCCGTCAGCGCGCCCCGGGACCGACCGGCGGGCCCGCGGGGATGCTCACCGGCGGCGCCTTCGGCGGCGCGGTGGTGGGGGTGGTGGTGGTGGTCGGCGTCTCGGTGGTCGTGGTCGTCGGCGTCGAGTTGTAGGAGGGCGTGTACGAGTAGCCGAGCGACCCGTAGTAGCCCTTGTGCCAGTAGCTGAAGACCGGGTATTTCTTCGGCTCCATGAAGCCCATCGCCGGTCGCTTCCAGAGCGCCGCCGCCATGTACGCGTGCCAGATCGGCACGGGGAAGGTGGCGCCCGCGACCGGCACGCCGTGCACGTCGGTCATCGCGTAGCGCTCGCTGTCGCCGCGCAGGTAGCCCATCCAGACGGCCGTCGAGAGCTGGCGCGTGTAGCCCATGTACCAGGCGTCGGCGTGGTTGTCGGTCGTGCCCGTCTTGCCGGCGCACGGGTGCACGCCGTCGCACGAGCCGGTGCCGGTGCCGTACTCGGCGTTCTGCTGCAGCACCTGGTTGACCTCCCAGGCGACACCGTCGGGCAGCACGCGCTTCGTGTTCGGCTTGCCCCAGCGCTTGTCGGTGCTGCCGTCCGGCATGACGACCTTCGTGATCGCCATCGGCTCGGCCCAGATGCCGTTCGACGCGAACGCGGCATAGGCGGCGGCCATGTCGAGCGGCGTGACGGAGTACACGCCCAGCTCGATCGACGCGACCGGATGCTGCTGGCTCTTGTCCGGCAGGAAGTGGATGCCCATCCGCTTCGCCAGCGCGTAGATCTTGTCGGGCCCGGTGTCGAGCGCGAGCTGGGCGTAGACGGTGTTGTCGGAGGCGAGCGTCGCGCGAGTGACCGAGACCGTGCCGAGGTACGTGTGCTCGTAGGTCTCGACCGTCCACGGCTTCTCGGGGTTGCACCACGCGCCGGTGGTGCAGGTGAACGGCGCGGAGGTGTAGTAGGTCGAGTTCGGGTCCATGCCCTCCGAGATCGCCTCGGCGAGCGCGAACGCCTTGAACGTCGAGCCCGCCTGCCGCGCCGCCTGCGCCGCCAGGTTGAGCTGCGTCCCGTGCTGGCCCGGCAGCAGGTTCTCCGAGTTGGTGGGAATCTGGGCGGTCATCGCGCGGATCGCGCCGGTACCCGGCTGGATCGAGACGATCGCCGAGGCCGGGTCGGTGCGGTACGGCAGGATCTGCCTCATCGCCTTCAGGGCGGCGCGCTGCAGGCGCGGGTCGATGGTCGTGTAGACCTTCAACCCGCCCTGGCGCACGGTGTTGATGCCGTAGGTCTCCTGCAGCCGGTCGATCACGTAGGAGAAGAAGTACGGCTCCTTGATCTTCGTGTAGATGTGGCCCGGGTGCAGGCCGAGCGAGGTGGTGCGGATCGCCTCGCGGTACTGCGCGAGCGTGATGTCGCCGTTCACGGCCAGCGCGTGCAGCACCTCGTTGCGACGCGCGAGCGCGGCCTGCGGGTCGTGGAACGGGTCGTAGTCGGACGGCGCCTGCGGCAGCCCGGCCAGCAGCGCCGACTCGAGCAGCGTCAGGTCCTTCGCGTGCTTCGAGAAGTAGGTCTGCGCCGCCGCCTCGACGCCGTAGGCGTGGTTGCCGTAGTAGACGGTGTTCAGGTACTGGTCGAGGATCTGGTGCTTCGACTCGCGGCCGGCGAGCTTGATCGCGAGGCAGGCCTCCTCGAGCTTGCGCCGGAAGGTCTTCTCGTCGCCCGTGTACAGCTGACGGACGAGCTGCTGCGTCAGCGTCGAGCCGCCCTGGAGCGTCTTGCCGGCGGTGACGTCCTTCCACGCGGCGCGCGCGATGCCGACGTAGTCGACGCCGCCGTGCTCGTAGAAGCGGCGGTCCTCGATCGCCACCGTCGCCTTGGGCAGCCACGGGGACATCTGCGCCAGCGTCACCGGCTCGCGGTTCTTCACCGCCGGGATCGAACCGAGCAGCGAGCCGTCGCGGGCGTAGACGAACGAGTTCTGGCCGATCGCCACGGGCCGCAGCGAGCTCAGGTCGCAGCTCGCGGTCAGCGCCGTGCCGGCGCCGATGCCTGCGGTCGCCACGATCGCGGCCACCACGCCCAGCACGATCGCGGCGATCACGCCCGCGCGCCGGCGACGCCGGATCCGCTCGTCGCGCTTGCGCTTGCGCGTGCGATGGGCAAGCACGAAATCGAGGTCGTCGCCGCGCCGGCTCACTCCGACCCTCGCCCTTCCCGCCGCGCGGCCATCTCAGTCGTCCCAGTCGATCGGCCGCCGGCCGGCGAAGCCGGCCTGGGGCGTGTGCCAGAACGCGACGCCGTCCTCGCCGACGCGCCAGCAGAGGAGCACGATCTCGCCGTGGCGCTCCGAGACGAAGTCGAGCAGGCCCGAGTCGGCGTCCTTCAGCACGACGCCGAGCTCGTCGAGCCGCTCGACGCACGCCGCGGCCGCCTCCGCGAGCGACGCCAGCTCGCGCCGCGCCTCGGCAAGGTCGCCGCCGGAGTAACCGCCGCCGTTGCCCGCGATGGCGCCGAGGAGAGCGCCCTGGTCGTGCTCCAGCTCGCGCATCCGGGCCCGCAGGGCGACGAGCCGCTCCGCCACGGGCCTCACGTCGACGAGCGCGCTGTTAGCCTCGGCAGGAGTGAACGGGCGAGCGGGCACGTCGCCGCAGCAATGTAGCTCCGGCGATCGGGCCGCGTCGACTCCGCGCCTCGTCGCCTGGAGCGTCCTCGTCGGCTTGCTGGTCCTGGTCGGCTACTCGTCGCGCATCGCCGCCGGGAAGCCGGATCCGCAGGTGCTCTACCGCTACTCGACCGCGGTCGGGTCGGTCGTCCAGGACGCCGTGGTGCTGGGCATCGTGCTCGCGATCGCGGGCGGCAGCCGGCGGCTGCTGGCGCTGCGGCGACCGGTGAACCTCACGCGCACGGCGCTGCTCCTGCTGGGCGTGCTGGTCGCGATCTACGTCTGGGAGGGGATCTACACCGCGTTCGCCCACCCGGGCAACGAGCAGGGCCTGACGCCGTCGCACTGGGAGCCGCGCCACGCGGCCGCCTACGCGGTGAACGGGGTGGTGATCTGCACGTTCATCCCGTTCGTCGAGGAGCTCACCTTCCGCGGGCTCGGCTATTCGCTGCTCGAGCGCTTCGGGCGATGGCCGGCGATCGCCGTCGTCGGCATCGTCTTCGGGCTCGCGCACGGGCTCGTGGTGTCGCTGCCGGTGATCGTCGTCTTCGGCTGGGCGCTCGCCTGGGTGCGCTCCCGCACGCGCAGCGCGGTGCCGGGCATGGTCCTGCACGGGACGTTCAACCTGGTGGCGCTCGTCGTCGCCGTCGTCCCGCACGGGTAGATGCGGGGGACCGAACTCGGCCCGCTGCGCGAGCGGCAGTTCCGGCTGCTCTTCGCGGCGCGCGGTCCGTCGAAGCGGCGCCGGCGACGCCCTAGGAGTCGTCCTCGAGGTCGTCGAGGTCGGACTCGACGTCCTCGCCCTCGACTTCCTCGACCTCGGCCTCCGCGAAGTCCTCGGCCGAGACGCGGTCGAGGAAGCGCTTGAACTCGTCGACGATCTCCTCCTCGTTCACCTCGTCGCCCTCCATCTCGATGGCGGACTCCTCGATCACGTCGTCGGCGGCGAAGATGGGGACGCGGGCGCGCACCGCCACCGCGATCGCGTCGGACGAGCGCGAGTCGATCTCCAGCTCGTTTCCATTCTGGGCAACGGTGATGGAGGCGTGGAAGGTGTTCTCGCGCAGCTCGGTCACCGTCACGCGCACGACCTCCACGTCGAGCTCGCCGAGCATGTTCACGAGCAGGTCGTGCGTCAGCGGTCGCGGCGCCGTCGCGCCCTGCAGCTTCATCAGGATGGCGGCCGCCTCCGGGTGGCCGATCCAGATCGGCAGGTACTTGTTCCCGTCGGCCGTCTTGAGGAGGACGATGGGCTGCTTGCCGACGAGGTCGAACGACACGCCGTAGATCGTCATCTCGACCATCAGGTCCTAGATTACCCCCGGCCTCCGAGCCAAACGCGTGCGCTAGCATGCCGCCGCGCGGGCGATTAGCTCAGCTGGTTAGAGCGCCGCTCTGATAAGGCGGAGGTCCCTGGTTCGAATCCAGGATCGCCCACTGCACGCGGGCTAGGACAGGGGCTGATGCGCCTCGGTGGCCTGCACCGCGAGGCGCTCTTCACGGATCCGGTTCCGCGTCACGTCGCGAACGGCGCGCTCCTGCTCGGCGCAGTCGGCGACCTGCAGCTCGAGCTCGCGGAGGCGGCGTCGGAGCTCCGCCACCTCGGCCGGATCGTCGCGGCAGGCCGCCCGGCCCAGCTCGAGGAGGAGCGGACGGCGGCGGCGCGCGAGCAGGCGCGCGCGGAGCCGCAGGCCGACCACGCGGTGACCCTGCTCGGCCCAGGCGCGCGCGGCGACGACGGCCAGGCCGGCGAGGCCGCGGGCGCGCTCCGCCGTCGTCGCGGCGGCGCGGTCGAGCGGCGACTCGCGGAAGCGCAGCGCCTGCTCCGCCCACAGCGCCGCGAGGGCCAGCCCGGCGGCGAGCAGCACGAGCCCGACGACGAGGTGGCCGAGCGCGAGCAGCGCGATCGCGGCCGCGAGCCCGACCGCGGCGAGC